>JAHENF010000012.1 GCA_024643255.1 Ilumatobacteraceae bacterium | reverse complement strand
CGCGAGTTCCTCGACGGATTCCGGCGTGTCGACGACCACTTCCGCACCGCGCCGCTCGAGCGCAACGCTCCGGTACTGATGGCGATGCTCGGGGTGTGGAACGCCAACGTGCTCGGGGCAGCGACCAAGGCGGTGCTTCCATATGCGGAGGAGCTCGGGCGGTTCCCCGCGTACCTCCAGCAACTCGACATGGAGTCGAACGGCAAGTCGGTGCGCCTCGACGGGTCGCACGTGGTCGGCGACACCGGACCGATCGTGTGGGGCGAGCCCGGCACGAACGGCCAGCACGCGTTCTATCAACTGCTCCATCAGGGCACCCGGATCGTACCGGCCGACTTCATCGGGTTCGCCAAGGCTCACCACGGATTCCAGGAGCATCACGATCTGCTGATGGCCAACCTGATCGCACAGTCCGAAGCGCTGGCGTTCGGACGCGACGCCGCTCCCGACGAGCCCGCTCGACAGTTCGACGGCAATCGTCCCAACACCGTGATCCTCGCGGAGCGACTCACGCCGTCGGTGCTCGGCCAGTTGATCGCGCTGTATGAGCATGTCGTCCACGTGCAGGGCACGATCTGGGGCGTCAACAGCTACGACCAGTGGGGCGTTGAGCTCGGCAAAGAACTCGCCAACCGGATCACCCCCGAACTGACCGGTGAGCCGGCGCCGGCGGCCCACGATGCCTCGACGAACGCCCTCATCGACTGGTACCGCCACCGCCGCTGACGACCGACCTCGAAGGCGACAGGCTGGAGGCCGGGTGCTGGACGCCGGGCGAGATACCCGGAGGGGTACGCTGGGGGCATGCGGTTTCCGGAAGACGTCAACGATGATGTGGTGAAGCGCCTGCGTCGGCTCGAGGGGCAGGTTCGCGGGGTGCAGCGAATGGTCGAGGAGGGCCAGGACTGTCGTGACATCGTCACGCAGTTGTCGGCCTGCAAGGCGGCGCTCGATCGCGTCGGCTACCGCCTCGTCGTCGCCGGGATGCGCCACTGCGCGACGGCCGACGCGAGCGCCGGAGCCACGCCGGAGATGGACGCCGACGAACTCGAGCGCCTGTTCATGAAGCTCAGCTGACGTTCCCCCGGTTGGAGCGGCGACGCCCGGATGCGTCAGACTGGGTCCATGCGTGACTACTCCAACATCTACATCGACGGTGCCTGGGTTCCCTCTGACGGCACCGGCCGAATCGAGGTCATCAACGCCGGCACCGAGCAGGTGATGGGCTCGATCCCCGAGGGCACTGCCAGTGACGTCGACAAGGCCGTTGCCGCTGCTCGCCGAGCGTTCGACGGTTGGGCCGCCACCCCCGTCGAGGAGCGTCAGAAGTACATGATCCGCTTGAACGAGGCCCTCCAGGCCCGTTCGCCCGAGATCGCGGAAGTCATCGCCGGCGAGGTCGGGATGCCGATCACCTGGTCGACGATGATCCAGGCGGGACTCCCGGCCGGGAACATGCAGACCTATGCGACATTGCTCGACACGTTCGAGTTCGAGGAGACGATCGGCAACAGCCTGGTCGTCAAGGAGCCCGTCGGCGTCGTCGGGGCGATCACGCCGTGGAACTATCCGCTCCACCAGATCATCTGCAAGCTCGGCGGCGCGCTCGCCGCCGGTTGCACCTTCGTGCTCAAGCCGTCCGAGGTGGCGCCACTCAACGCGTTCATCCTCGCCGAGATCGTGCACGAGATCGGCCTCCCCGCCGGTGTGTTCAACCTGGTCACCGGTACCGGCCCCGTCGTCGGCGCGGCGATCTCCGAGCATCCGGGCGTCGACATGGTGAGCTTCACCGGCTCGACCCGTGCGGGCAAGCAGGTGGCCGCTGCAGCAGCGGGCAGCGTCAAGCGTGTGGCACTCGAACTGGGCGGAAAGTCCGCCAACATCGTGCTCGACGATGCCGACTTCGCTGCGGTGATTCCCAAGGGCATCTTCGCCTGCTACCTCAACTCCGGCCAGACCTGCACCGCGCACACCCGCATGCTCGTCCCGAACAGCCGTTATGACGAAGCCGTCGCCATCGCGGCGGCCGCGGCGGAGAACATGCCCGTCGACGATCCCAGCAAGGAGGGCATGCACCTCGGCCCGCTGATCTCGCAGGCCCAGTGGGACCGCGTGCAGGGATACATCCAGAAGGGCATCGACGAGGGGGCCGTGGTCGCCGCCGGCGGACTCGGCAAGCCCGAGGGCCACGAGACCGGCTACTTCGTCAAGCCGACCGTGCTCGCCAACGTCACCAACGACATGACCGTTGCGCAGGAGGAGATCTTCGGCCCGGTGCTCTCGATCATCGGTTACGAGGACGAGGACGACGCCGTACGCATCGCGAACGACAGCCTCTACGGCTTGTCGGGCGGGGTGTGGTCGGCCGACCAGGATCGGGCGATCGCCGTGGCGCGACGCATGCGCACCGGTGCGGTCGACGTCAACGGTGGCTCGTTCAACATCGCCGCGCCGTTCGGCGGCTACAAGCAGTCGGGCTACGGCCGCGAGAACGGCCCCTACGGCATCGACGAGTTCCTCCAGACGAAGTCGCTCCAGCTCTGATCGGCCCATCCTGACCCCACCTCCCCGAAATTCGGGCCCAACCTTGCGCTCAGCGCACGACCGGCTCCGAATTTCGGGGTGAGGGTCGGGTACAGTCGCACGCCATGGCAGGGGAACGAATTCTCGTCGCGAAGGTCGGTCTCGACGGGCACGATCGCGGGGTCAAGATCGTCGCCCGCATCCTGCGTGACGCCGGCTACGAGGTCATCTACACGGGCCTCTTCCAGACACCCGACACCGTCGCTGCCGCGGCCGTCGACGAGGACGTCGACGCAATCGGACTGTCGATGCTCTCCGGGGCGCACATGACGCTGGCACCGCTCGTCGTCGACAAGCTGCGTGAGCGCGGCGTCGACATCCCGGTGATCGTCGGCGGGATCGTGCCGAATCACGATGTCGACGAGTTGCTCGCCACCGGGGTCGCCAAAGTCCTGACGCCGGGAGCGTCGGCCGACGAGGTGGTCGCGGCTGTTCGCGACGCCATCGAGGCCTCGGCCACCACCGCGGGCTGAGGCGCCGATCGGACGTCATGGTCGATCGGGTCGAACGCCTCACCAACCTGTTGGCGCTGTTGCTCGAGACCACCAGTCCGCTCAGCCTGATCCAGATCATCGGCGAGTTGCCCGGCCAGTATCCGGAGACCGAACAGGCTCGGCGGGCGTCGTTCGAGCGCGACAAGGCGGCACTCCGTGACATCGGCGTGCCCATCGAAACCGAGATCGTCGGTGGAGGTCCGTATGCGGGGCAGACGGTGTACCACATCGACCGACGGGCCTATGAGCTCGCCGACCTCGAGCTCGCACCCGACGAGATGCGCGCACTCCAGATCGCAGTCGCTGCAGTGCGGACGGGATCAGGCGCCGGGCAGGAGGCGATCTGGAAGCTGGGCGGAGCCCTCGGAGACGAGCGGTTGGCGGTCTCCGCCGTGATGCCCGATCGCCCCGAACTCCCGGTGATCCGCAACGCGGTCTCGACACGATCGACCATCGAGTTCTCCTATCGTGGGGCCACGCGTCGCCTCGACCCGTGGGGGCTGCTCCTGCGGGGTGGATTCTGGTACGTCATCGGTCACGACCACGGGCGCGACGAACAGCGCACGTTCCGGGTGGACCGGTTCGACTCGACGCCGGAGGGCATCGTGGTCGGCGCGCCGGGGGCATACGAGCGACCGCCGTCGTTCGACCCGCGGTCGGCATTCCCGTCCGATCCGAAGGAGATCGGTCATGACGCCTTCGACGGAATGGATGCACTCGTCCACGTCGATCGGCTGCGTGCGCCGGCGGTCGAACGCGAGCTCGGCGCCGGCCGAGTCGTGCGTCGAGACGACGACGGCATCGTGGTGTCGGTTCCCGCATCGAACCTCCCGGCGCTCCGATCATGGGTGCTGGGCCTGCTCGAGCATGCCGTCGTGCTCGAACCGGCCGAGGTCCGCGATGACCTGTTGGGCTGGCTGTCAAAGGTGGCGAGCAGCGACGGGGAGGCGACGTGAGCGGGCCGCGCAACGCCGAGGATCGGCTGCGGCGCCTGCTCGTGATGCTGCCGTGGCTGATGGAGGTCGGCGAGGTGCCTCTCGCCGACGTCGCTCGCCGGTACGACCTCACCGAGGCCCAGGTGCAGCAGGACCTCGAACTGGTCGCCATGTGCGGTCTGCCGCCGTTCGTCGACGAGATGGTCGACGTGTTCGTCGACGAAGGCATGGTCTATGTCGGCGTGCCGCGCCTGTTCACCCGACCGTTGCGTCTGACGGCTCCGGAGGGCTTCACGTTGCTGGCGGCAGGGCGGGCAGCGATGGAGCTGCCAGGCGCCGACCCCGCAGGACCGCTCGGACGAGGCCTCGACAAGCTCGCTGCGGCGCTCGGCGAGCGTGGCCTCGAGGATGGCGCTGACGACACCGCAGGTGTGGTGATCGATCTGGCGCGACCGGCGATGACCGACGAGCTCGCTGAGGCGGCAACCGTCGGTCGGGAACTGTCGATCAGCTACTACACGCCGTCGCGCGACGAGTTCACCGATCGTGTGGTCGTGCCGCGACATGTCTTCGTCGAATCGGGCAACTGGTACGTGCTGGCCGACGACGGCCGCTCCGGTGAGCGCCGAACGTTTCGGATCGACCGCGTCGAGTCTGTCCGGCCGACTGGTGTGGTGGTGGGTGTCGACGATCTGGTCGTCGTTCCGGATCGCTTCTTCGTCGACGCCGAAGTGCCACGGGCCGTGCTGCGTCTCGCTCCGGCTGCACGATGGGTGGTCGAGCAGTATCCGGTCGACGAGGTGGCCGAGCTGTCCGACGGGTGGATCGAGGTTCGGCTGCCCGTCTCGAGCGAGCGGTGGCTGGCCAAACTGCTGATCAGGCTGGGTCCAGACGTCGTCGTCGTCGATCCCGCCGCTCGCGGTGCCGCGGCCGATCTCGCCCGTCGGGTGCTCGCCCGCTACAGCGACACGTAGAACGGTTCCAGCTGCGACCGATCCGTGATGTGGTGCGCCTCGAGCAGGTGGGGCAGGACCGCGGCGGTGGCGACCGCGTCGCCGAGGGCATCGTGAGGGCGATCGAGCGCCACGTCGTAGCGGGCGCAGACGTCAGCAAGCCGATGGGATTGTGCTCGGTCAGGATCGAGCCGCCGGGACATCCGCAGCGTGCACAGCAGGGGATCGAGATTGCGACGGAGCGCATCGTCGGGCGACCGTCGCCGGCCGGCACGGGAGAGGAACGCAGCGTCGAACGAGGCGTTGTGGGCGGTGAAGATCGAACCCTCGAGCCGTGCGCCGAGCTCGTCGAGCGCGTCGTCGAGTCGTGGTGCGCCCTTCAGGCGCTGTCGGTTGATGCCGTGGATCTCGGTCGGACCGACGCGCTGCAACGGCCATCGCAGCTTGACCAGCGTCGACCACTGGTCGGTCACCGTGCCGTCAGCGTCCGCGATGACGAGGCCGATCTGCAACACCCGATGGCGACGCGCCGACAGCCCGGAGGTCTCCAGGTCGACGACGGCGAACGTGGGAAGTGGCACGACGGCCACCCTAGACAGCGGGTGTGACAGACAGCGTCGCCGACGGCGCGCTCAGCTCGCCTCGTGTTGGAGTCGGGCTCGGACCCCGATCGGCGCCGACACGGTGAACCCGGCGAGGTGGCGATCCTCCTCGGATTCTCCGCCCCAGTACCCGTACTCCCGATGGGAGCGGGCGAAGCTTCTGCACTCCTCGTGCACCGGGCAGTTCGCGCACAACTTGTTGGCCTTGGCCTCACGGCGGGCGCGGGCCTGAGGCCGTTCGGCCTTGGGCGGGAAGAAGAGCTTCGTGCGGCCCTTGCATTCGGCAAGGTCCTGCCAGCTCACGAACGGTGTCATGTCGTACTCGTAGAGCTCTGCGACGGCCATGCACGGTTGCCTTTCTGCTGAGGAGCGGCGGGCCGACGGGGGGATCGGCTCACCGCCACTGCATTTAACACTAAACGTTCGGCGCCGAGAGTGCAACTGGATGACACAACCATCGAGAATGCCTCAGGGCATCGTGATCGCAGGCGCCCCGGAGGCGGATCCTCTCGCCCGGGTCAGAGCAGTTCGGCAGCGAGGCTGGCGACGCTGCTTCGCTCGCACGCCGTCAACGTGATGTGGCCGAAGCACTGCTGGCCGGAGAAGGCCGAGGACAGGACGCTGAGCGCGTTGTTCGACTCGCCGAGGTACGGCGCATCGATCTGGCTGGTGTCGCCGGTGAAGATCACCTTCGTGCCGTCACCGACACGGGTGAGGATCGTGCGCAATGTCGTCGGCTCGAGGTTCTGTGCCTCGTCGATCACGACGAACTGCCGCTGAAGTGAGCGTCCACGGAGGAACGTCACGGATTCGAGCGAGAGTTGCCCTCGGTTGGTCAGCTCGTCGACCATGTCGCGAGCATCCTTGATGCTGCCGCGATCGGTCAACGCCACCACGGCGTCGTGGATCGCAGCCATCCAGGGGTCGAGCTTCTCGTCGAGGCCGCCGGGAAGGAATCCCACGTCGGCGCGCCCGACCGGGACCAGCGGCCGGTAGACGGCGAGACGCTCGTAGCGACCGTGCTCGACCACCTGCTCGAGTCCGGCGGCGATCGCGAGGATCGTCTTGCCGGTGCCGGCGCGGCCATCGAGGGCGATGACCGCGATGTCGGGATCCAGGAGCAACTCCAGGGCGAAACGCTGTTCCTTGCTGCGCGGCCGCAGGCCCCATGCTTCCGGGGTGTGTTGCGACAGCAGGACGAACTCGTCGTCGACCGCGCGCACCAACGCGGACTGCGAACCCGACCGCAGGACCGCGAACTCGTTCTCGGTGAACTCCACGGTGCTGTCGGTCGTGACGGCGTCGAAGGCGATGGCACCCGCGGCGTAGAGGCAGTCGATCGCCTCGTACGGCGCCTCCAGGGTGGACCATCCGACCGCGGCGAGGTGGCGGTCGGAGCGTGTGAGCCGGTGCTCCGCAGCGTCGACGCCGAGGTGTGCTGCCTTGATGCGCAACGCGGCGTCGTTGCTGATCATCGTGGTCGGTCCGAAGTCGGATTGGCCGATCGCGGCGCCGATGATGCGGTTGTCGGGCACCGAAGGATCGAGGCCGTGCTCGACGAGCAGATGCTTGCGGATGTTGTTGATCTCGATCTGCAGCGTGGCCGTTCCGTTGCCGGTCGGTACAGGAGTGGCCAGCGAACCGCCGTGGGCGACGCGCAGCTCCTCGAGTGTTCGCAGGGCCGTGCGAGCGGCGCGCCCGACGTCGTCGGTGCGACTCTTGAGGCCGTCGAGCTCCTCGACCACCGTCAGCGGGATGACCACATCGGCATCGTGGAACTCGAGCACGCAGGTCGGATCGGCGATCAACACCGACGTGTCGACCACCAGTCGAGTTCGTTGGCCTCCTCTCGTCCGGTCATGACCGCCCGATACCTGATCGGGGGTCGGTGTGCCAGCGGACGGAAGAAGGTCGGTCACCATCACTCCTCGGCGGAAGCCTCGTGGACTTGCTCTGAATCGACTGTCATACCCAACAAGTTGACGTTCTAGCGCAGCGGTCGCGCGCCGTGGTGGATGCGGAAATATCCAATACCGGCAAGGGCCATTCGGCGAGGTCGTTGCAGATGCAATTGGTGTGGTGCTTGAACGCGTGGTCCGAACGTCGGTCTCATGGTCACATCCCGCCGGAAACGGTGGGGTCGGTCTCGGTGTGAACCACCGAGGTGAACAGCAAAGAAACTCCCATCCGAAAGAGGACCCATGGCAACCAAAGCAGAACTGATCGACGCAGTGGCCGACGCCGCCGGCGTTTCCAAGGCTGACGCTGAGCGCACCCTCGGTGCGTTCTTCGATCACGTCGTCGCCGCGACGAAGAAGGGCGAGAAGATTGCATGGCCGGGCTTCGGTTCGTTCAGCACCACGCAGCGCAGCGCCCGCACGGGCCGCAACCCGCAGACGGGTGAGCCGGTGCAGATCAAGGCATCGACGGCGATGAAGTTCAGCGCCAGCTCGACGCTCAAGTCCGCCCTCAACGGGAAGTGACCTGATGGCCGCCGCGAAGAAGGCTCCTGCGAAGAAGGCGCCAGCGAAGAAGGCTCCGGCGAAGAAGGCGCCGGCGAAGAAGGCTCCGGCCAAGAAGGCGCCAGCGAAGAAGGCTCCGGCCAAGAAGGCGCCAGCGAAGAAGGCGCCGGCCAAGAAGGCTCCGGCCAAGAAGGCTCCGGCCAAGAAGGCTCCGGCCAAGAAGGCGCCGGCCAAGAAGGCGCCGGCCAAGAAGGCTCCGGCCAAGAAGGCTCCGGCCAAGAAGGCGGCAACGAAGCGCTGAACAGCGACTCGAACATCGAAATGGGGGGCCCTCGGGCCCCCTCTTTCGCGTTTCGGGGTGCCGTCAGAGGTCGGCGATGAGCTTGAACACCTCGGCGAAGTCCATGTCGAAGGGGCGACCGAGGTCGCCGAGGCGGTTGCGCACGCGCTGCTCGAAGGCCGCCATCTGTTGATCGTCCGATGCCTTCATCGTCGACTCGAACTGGCTCTCGTGCGCGGCGAGCGCGTGCAGCTTGACGCCGACGAAGGCCGTCACGTCCTCGGCATGGTCGGGCTGATCGGCCTCCCACAGCAGGAGTGCGTCCGGTCGGTGATGAACCAGCCCGTGATCACGAAAGAAGTGCGGGTCACGCGCAGCCACGATGCCGTCGCATGCCAGCAACCCGGCGTGGCGATGATCAGGGTGGAGCCGGTAGCGCTTCCACGGGTCATGGCCGAGCACGACCTGGGGTCGAAGCTCGCGGATCACCCGGGCCACCTCGCTGCGTGTCACCAGATCGCTGTCGAGCTCACCGTCGACGCGACCCAGGAATCGCACCTCTCCGGCGCGGTCGCCCGCGAGCCGACGTGCGGCTTCGCGTTGCTCGTCCTGACGGCGAGCGGCCAACGCGACGACATCTGCGTCGGGGTCCCACGTGCCTTTCGATCCGTCGGTGCACACGAGATGATGAACGGTGCACCCAGCTGCGGCCCACTTCGCGAGCAGGCCTCCGCAGCCGAATTCGACGTCGTCGGGATGGGCCCCGATCGCGAGCGCCGATGTCGGCGTTGCCAGATCGGTCGACGAGTGTGACGGGGATCCGCCCGGCGTCACCGGTGCGGGTTGGCCGGGTTCGTTGGCAGCCATTCGGGGAGGACCTCTCGGATCAGGGGGTGGACGAGATCTCGGTACGTGTCGAGATCGAGTGACAGATCGGTGTCCGAGCGCACTTCGAGCTCGACGCCGTCGAACTCGAGGGCGTGGGCAAGATGTCGCGCGAACGACCCGCCGCCGTACGACGCGGCAATCGGTGTCCGCGCCGGGAAGGACATCACGTTCGTGCCGTCATGGCGCCGGTCCGGCACCAGTGTGATCCGGCCGGGGTGTACGACATCGAGCAGTCGTCCTGGCCGGGCGAGGTCGGCATGGGAGACCAGAACGTGGTCGAACCCTGCAGCGGTGATGTGTTCGACCCCGTCATCGACCGCTCCGTTCAGGCCGAGGCCCGCTCCCCAGATCACCCGGGCGCCGAGGTCGCCGGCCCACCGCGCGACGCCGTCGTCGTCGCAGGCCACGAAGGTGGGTACCTCGGCGACCACCTCGACCACCCTCGACGCCATCCACTGGGCGAGATCGGCGCGTTCGGCGTTCGTGAGCACCCCGGCAAGGCGGCCTTTGGCCGCCGAGAATCGTTTGACCGGGATCAGCACGGCGAGACGCACGGTGATCCACTGTAGGAGAGCGCCGCCCGAAGTCGACTGCCGCAGGACGGTCGAGGGCGTCGAAGTAGGGTGGCGGGCGAGGGGATGAGCAGATGAGTGGCGAGGCGACCAACGAGTGCGGCGGAACGTGACGGCGACCGACATCAACGTGGCGGTGATCGGCGCAGGATCGTGGGGAACCACGGTGGCAGCGCTCGCCGCCGAGAACACACCCACGGTCCTGTGGGCCCGGCGTCGAGAACTCGCGGAACAGATCAACGACGCCAAGGTCAATCCGGAGTACCTGCCGTCCTTCGTCCTCCCCGACGAACTCCGAGCGACGGATTCGTTGGCCGACGCCATCGCCCATGCCGACGTCGTCGTGATGGCGGTGCCGTCCCACGGCTACCGCGACGTCGCCGTCGAGGCGGCCGCGTCGATCCGGCCCTGGGTGCCGATCGTGTCGCTCGCAAAGGGTCTCGAACGCACGACGCTCAAGCGGATGAGCGAGGTCACCGCCGATGCGATGCCCGGTCACCCCGTGGCGGTGCTGACCGGGCCGAATCTCGCGAAGGAGATCCTTTCGGGCCAGCCCGCCGCGAGCGTCGTGGCGATCAACGACGCCACGATCGCTCACGAGTTGCAGCGCATCTTCAGCCGTCCGAGCCTGCGCGTGTACACCAATTCCGACGTGATCGGGTGTGAGGTCGCCGGCGTCGTCAAGAACGTGATCGCGATCGCGGCGGGGATGGCCGAAGGCATGGGGTTCGGTGACAACACCCGTGCCACGCTGATCACCCGAGGGCTCGCGGAGATGACCCGACTCGGCGTGGCGATGGGAGGCCAGCCCGTCACGTTCGCCGGCCTTGCCGGCATCGGTGACTTGATCGCGACCTGTTCGTCGAAGCAGAGCCGCAACAACAGCGTCGGCCTGCAGCTGGGTGCCGGGAAGTCGATCGAGGAGATCCTCGCGGGCACGAACATGGTTGCCGAGGGCGTCAAGTCGTCGCCCAGCGTGCTCGACCTCGCACGCCGGTACGGTGTCGAGATGCCGATCACCGAACAGATCGTCGCCGTGTGTCACGAGCACCGCCCGGCCCCCGATGCGTTGGCGGCGCTGATGCAGCGCAGCCGCAAAGGCGAATTCGAGGAGTGAGCGCCGTCGAACACGATGCCGTCGCCGCGGCAACCGAAACGATGGTCGGTGTCACCGGCACCCCGTGCCGTTCGGTCGTGGCGCCGTGGGGTGATGTCACGCTGCTCGGCGCGGCGGGCTCGACCTTGTCGTGGCATGTGGCGGCCGAGGACCGCTGGCACGTACCCGCCGAAGAACCCGCGGTACGCCAGCAGCGCATCGAGGGCACGGCGGTGGTCGAGACGCGCCTGCGGATTCCCGACGGCGATGCGGTGCAGCGGGTCTGGTCGGTCCCGGATCTGGGTGGGCTCACGGTCATCGAGATCGAGAACGAGTCCCCGCTCCCGTTCGCCGTCGCCTTCTCCGGGGTGCGAGTGCTCACCGAACGTCCGCCGGCCGATGTGCCGATCAAGGGGCTCGAGCTGCCTGCCGGGTCGATCGTGTTGCCGGTCGGTCATCGATCGTCGATCCGCGTGGCGGTGCCCCACGATCCGGCGCGCATCGGTGTGTGGGCGCTCCCGACGTTGGCGCCGATGTCGGCGGTCGTGAATGGATGGCTGACCGTTGTCCACAGGGCGAGCCGAGTCGTGTTGCCCGACGCCGGACTCGCGGATGCCCTGACGTCGGCGCGCTGTGATCTGCTGCTGCAGGGACCGGTGGACGCCGACGACCCGATCGGGTTCCTGCTCGACGTCGCCGAACTCGTCCGGCTCGGCGACGGCGTCGACGCCTGGCTGCCCGAGATCATCGAGCCGGTCGCGGCGATCGGTCGTTCGCGCGACCCCGAGGTCGACGGTGCGCTCGAGGCATGCGAGCGCTTGGCGCTCGCCGCCGGTGACGATCGCGCCGTCGGCGACATCGCCAAGCTTCGCGCCCGTCGCGTGCGTGACCGTCGTGTCGCCGCCGATGCTGCCGGGCGCCCTGCATCGTTCTCCGACATCCGTCGGGGAGCATCGGTCGGACGGTTCGTCACCCAGATCGAGCGCCGCATCGCCGATGGCGGTCGACTGTTGACCTCCGGCATTCCGCATCGCTGGCTGGGCGCCAACTTCGAGGTGCACCGCATCCCGACCGGGACGCGTTCGAGCGTGGCGTTCGCGGTTCGTTGGCACGGTGAACGCCCTGCTGTGCTCTGGGAACAGCACGGAGAGCCTCAGCGACTCACCGCTCCGGGGATCGATCCGGACTGGTCGACCGTCGAGCCGGCCGGGGAAGCCTTGTGGTCGGCACCACCGCAACCGACCCGCATCGGCGTGAGCATCGACCTCGGCACCGGGTGACCGTTGGGTTCCAGCGCGACGCGTCCGAAGCAATCGAAGAAGCGGGCGCCGACGCGAGCCATCGAGAAGGAGATGTGGGAGCGCGGCCATGACGTGGTCGTCGGTATCGACGAGGTCGGCCGAGGTGCGTGGGCCGGTCCGTTGTCGGTCGGCGCCGCGATCCTGCCCCGGGACACCCGGGTCAACGGTGTGCGTGATTCGAAGCTGCTCAGCGAGCGTGAGCGCGAGGCGTTGTTCGACCGGCTGACCGAGTGGTGCGTCGCGTGGTCGGTCGGCTCGGTGAGCCAGGAGGAGTGTGATCACCTCGGGATGTCTGCGGCGCAGAAGCTCGCAGCCCGCCGGGCGATCGAGGGTCTCGACGTCGATCCCGATGTGGCGGTGACCGACGGCAAGTGGGACTTCGTGTCACCGTCGGTTCCCCACGTCGAACTCGCCGTGAAGGCCGATCTTCGCTGCCTGAGCGTGGCGACGGCGAGCATCCTGGCCAAGGTGGTGCGCGACCGCGAGATGCGCGCGCATGCCGAGAGTTATCCGCACTGGTCGTTCGACACGAACAAGGGTTATCCGTGTCCGGTGCACAAGGCGGCGCTGCTCGGCTACGGGCCGTCGGCGATCCACCGCCGCACCTGGGTGTTCATGGATCACTACGTCCCGTGGACCGCGATCCGTCGCACCCCACCCGCTGGTCAGTCCTCGCTGTTCTGACCCTCAACAAAGTTCCGTTTGTGGCGCGTTCTGGTTGGGATGGGTCAACCAAAGTGCGCCGCAAACGGAAATTGGCTCAGGTGAGTGCTCGGAGCCAAGTGAGGACGGCTGCCGGGTCGTGGAGACGGTGCCATGCGATCGTGTCGGCGTCGCCGACCTTGATGGCGATGTCGTTGGCCCCGAGGCGGGCGAAGGCATCCTCGTCGGTCACGTCGTCGCCGACGAACACGGTGGTCGCCGCGCGGAACTCGCGGGCGAGGTGCATCAGCATCGCGCCCTTGTCGGCGTGCCGGGCGAAGAGCTCGAGCACGTTGCTGCCCGACTTGGCGGTCGCCCCCTCGATGCGCTCGGCGGCCACGCGCAGGCCGTCGAGCGCGGCGCTCCCGCTCACGGCGTCGGCTTGGCGGACGTGCAGCACGACGCTGGCCGGTTTGCGTTCGATCCAGGCGCCCTCACCGGCGCGTTCGGCGCCGTCGACGGCCAGCGCGTCGAGTTCGGCGAGTCGGCGCGATTCGGTGGCGTCGAGTGGATCCATCGGACGGTGCCGGACCTCCATGCCGTGGCTGCCGATCACCTCGACATCCGGTCCGAAGCCGAACTGTGCGAGGCCGTCGAGCGATCGTCCGGAGACGACAGCGACACGGACCGAATCCAGCTCCGCGAGGGCACTCACGGCGTCAGCCACGCCGTCGAGGAGGGTCGCGTCGGCGGCGTGATCGACCAGGGGTGAGAGCACACCGTCGACATCGAGCCCGACCATCAGCGGCCGAGGCGCCGCGGCGACCATCCGGGCGAGCTCGTGGGGGTCGTCGTAGATGGTCACCCTCGTCAACCGGTGGCGCCGTCACGCGCGTCGGCCGATGCAGTCATCTCGCCGAGGAAACGATCGGCCCAGCCCTGCACGTCGCTCTTGCGGATCTGAGCACGCAGGCCGGCCATCCGCTCGCGACGCTCGTGACGATGCATGTCCACAGCGGTGATGATCGCCCGCTGGAGTGCGTGATCGTCGTGAGGATTGACGAGCACCGCGTCGGTCAGTTCGTCGGCGGCGCCGGCGAACTCCGACAGCACGAGCACGCCGTCACCATCGATGTGCGCGGCGGCGTACTCCTTGGCCACGAGATTCATGCCGTCGCGGAACGGCGTCACCAGCATCACGTCGCCGGCGCGATAGAGCGCGATCAGTTCGTCGAACGGCAACGACTGGTACAGGTAGTGGATCACCGGGAGCCCGATGCGGCTGTACCGGCCGTTGATCTCGCCCACGAGGCGTTCGATCTGGTGGCGCTCGTCCTGGTAGTGCTCCACCGCTTCACGGGTCGGCGTCGCGACCTGCACCATCACATGGCGTTCAGGGTCGAGCTCACCGGACTCCAACAGTGCAGCGAACGCTCGTAGCCGCAGCCCGATGCCCTTGGTGTAGTCGAGGCGGTCGACGCCGAGCAGGATCACCTCGGGGTCGCCCAACCGGGCGCGGATCTGGCTCATGCGTTGACGTGTGGCGCGGCCGGCGGCCATGGCCTCGACGTCGTCGACATCGATCGAGATCGGGAATGCGCCAACCCGTGTGCGGTGATCGGGGTTCTCGATCACATCGTGATGGGCATCGACGTGTTTGAGCTGCTGTGCTGCGGTGATGAAGTTCGTGGTGCCCATCGGACGCTGGAAGCCGAGGAGGTCGCAGCCGAGGAGCCCTTCGACGATCTCGGTCCGCCACGGGAGCCGGGAGAACAACTCGTACGGCGGGAACGGGATGTGGAGAAAGAACCCGATGGTGACGTCGCTGCGGAGCTCTCGCAACATCTTGGGGACGAGCTGCAGCTGGTAGTCGTGGATCCAGACGATCGCATCCGGTGGGGAGATGTTCGCGAGTCTCACGGCGAAACGTTGGTTGACCTGCATGTACGCGTCCCACTGCTCGCCGGAGTACGTCGACTCGCGGAGCGCATCGTGATACAGCGGCCACAACGCGTCGTTCGAGAACCCCTCGTAGTAGAGCTCGAGTTCCTCGGCGCTGATCGGCACGGGGTGCAGGTTGACGCCCTCGACGGTGAAGGGCTCGGCATTGTCATCCGGATCGCCGGTCCATCCGACCCACGTCCCACCGCTGTCGCGCAACATCGGCAGCAGCGCACGAACGAGGCCACCGGGGCTCGGCGCCCATCCGTCCTCGGTGCGCATCACGGGCAGCCGATTGGCGGCGACCACGATCGGGCGGTTGGTCGGCGCTGGATTCATCGGTTCATCCCAGACGATCGAGTGCCTGTTCGAGGTCGGCGACGAGGTCGGCGGCATCCTCGATGCCGACGGACAGTCGAAGGAGATTGTCGGGGACCTCGAGCGGTGAGCCGGCTGCCGACGCGTGCGTCATCGCGCCGGGATGCTCGATCAGGCTCTCGACCGCTCCGAGCGACTCGGCCAGCGTGAAGATCTCGGTCGACGCAGCGACGGCCATCGCGGCGTCTCTGCCCGCGGCGACCGTGAACGACACCATCCCGCCGAAGTCGCGCATCTGTTTCGCCGCTGCCGCGTGTCCGGGATGATCCGGCAGCTGCGGATACAGCACCCGGTCGACGGCCGGATGGCCGACGAGCAGGTCGACGACAGCGCGGGCGTTCTCACAGTGGCGGTCCATTCGCACGGCCAACGTCTTGACGCCGCGCAGGACGAGATAGCAGTCGAAAGGTGCCGGCACCGCACCTGCGGCGTTCTGAGTGAATCGAAGTCGCTCACCGAGTTCGTCGTCGCTGACGGCCACGAACCCTCCAACCACGTCGCTGTGGCCACCGAGGTACTTGGTGGCCGAGTGCACGACGATGTCGGCGCCGAGCGTCAGCGGCTGCTGGAGATACGGCGTGGCGAAGGTGTTGTCGACCACGACGATCGCCCCGCGGTTGTGGGCGATCTCGCTGATCGCCTCGATGTCGAAGCAGGTGAGCAGCGGATTGGTCGGCGTCTCGAGCCACACCATGCCGACGTCGTCGGGCCAGTCGGCGCGCAACGCGTCGAGGTCGGTCAGGTCGACGGCCGACCACGGAAATCCGAGCGGGCTCCACACCTTGGAGATCAACCGGAACGTGCCGCCGTAGGCGTCGTTGCCGAGCAGGATCCGTTGGCCGGGGCGCAGCAGCCGCAGGATGTTGTCCTCGGCGGCGAGGCCGCTCGCGAACGCCAGCCCGTGTGCCGCTTCCTCCAGCGATGCCATCTGGCCTTCGAGCGCAGCGCGGGTTGGGTTGCCGGAGCGGGAGTACTCGAACCCCTTGTGTTGGCCGACGCCCTCTTGGGCGAACGTCGTCGACAGCGAGATCGGCGTGACGACGGCCCCGGTGGCCGGATCGGGGTCCTGTCCGGCATGGATCGCGCGAGTGGAGAACGATGGTCGGTTCGAAGCCTCGGTGTCACCCACGTTGGGGACCTCCGATCGCAGCCTCGGCGACCGCGCTGAAGTAGGCGAGCACGTCGGTGCGGGTGAGCACGCTGAGCGGCCGTCCGCCGGACAGCACCAGCAGCGCGGGTGCCGACTCCAACATCTCGACGGCGAGTTCGAGCTTCTGGCCGACGCCGATGGTCGGCAGCTTCGGGCCCATCACCTTCTCGACCGGTGTGGACATCACCCCGGGGTCGCGGTGGATCGCCTCCATGAGTTCGAGTTCGTCGATCGATCCCGACACCTCGGCGGCAGCGAACGGCGGTGTGTTCTTGCAGACCGGCAGCTGGCTGACACCGGTCGAGCGCATGAGCTCGATCGCCTCCGACACGAGTTGGCCGGGGTTGACGTAGAGCAGGTTCTCGATCGAGGCATTGCGGGCATCGAGCACGGCGCCGACGCACTGGTCGCATTCGCGCAGGAAGCCGAAGTTGGCCATCCACGCGTCGTCGAAGACTCGCGAGAGGTAGCCGCGTCCGGAGTCGGGGTTGAAGACCACGACGACGTCGTCGGGCTTCGCCGACTTGGCGACCTTGATGGCGGCGGCGACCGCCATGCCGCCGGAGCCGCCGATCAGGATGCCTTCGCGTTCGGAGACGTAGCGCGCGGTCAGGAAGCTCTCCTCGTCGCTGATCGCGATGATGTCGTCGAGCAGTTCGGGTTCCCAGGCGGCCGGGAAGAAGTCCTCGCCGACGCCCTCGACGAGGTACGGGCGGCCCGACCCGCCGGAGTAGACCGAGCCCTCGGGGTCGGCGGCGATGATCTTGATGTCGGGGTTCATCGACTTGAGGTATCGGGCAACGCCCGTGATCGAGCCACACGTGCCGGCGCCGGCCACGAAGTGGGTGATGCGCCCGCCGGTCTGGCGCCAGATCTCCGGGCCTGTGGTCTTGACATGAGCCTCGGGGTTGTGCGGGTTGTCGTACTGGTTCGGTCGGAACGCGCCCAGTTCCTCGGTCAACCTCTCGGCCACGCTGTAGTAGCTCTGGGGGTCGCTCGGCTCCACCGCCACAGGGCAGACGACGACCTCGGCGCCGTAGGCCTTGAGCAGGGAGACCTTCTCCGGGGCGACCTTGTCGGTCATCACGAACACGCACGTGTAGCCGCGCTGAGCTGCGACGATCGCGAGTCCGACGCCGGTGTTGCCGCTCGTCGGCTCGACGATCGTGCCACCCGGCTTCAGGAGCCCTTCGCGTTCGGCCGCGAGGATCATCTCCAACGCTGGACGATCCTTGGCAGAGCCGCCCGGGTTGGTGCTCTCGTTCTTCATCGCGAACACACACTCGATGCCCTCGAGTTCGGTGAGCCGCTTGAGGCGTACGAGAGGTGTGTTGCCGATGGTGTCGATGACCGAGTCGACGATCTCGGTCCCGACGAGACGAGGATCGCTCATGGGGTCGACAGTACCCGTCGCGCGCCGACGCGGCTACAGGTCACCCGAACACCTTGCTGGCGAGGCGGCTCACAGCGCTCGGCTGTGGGGGCTCGAAATTCTCCGGAAGCAGGTCGGGGTGATGCTCGGCGAGGTAGCTGGCGAGCTCGCCGGCCGACGGGTTGACGAACCCGGAATCGCCGATGACGACCGTGGGGACCGTCTCGTTGCCGTTCGCGTGCAGGCGCACGACAGCAGCATCGTCGGGGTTGTCCCAGATGTTGTGCTCGACACGTTCGATGCCGAGTTGATCCAACTTGCGCTGCAGCATCGAACAGAATCCGCAACCCGGTCTCCAGTACAGGTCGATCTGGCTGACGGTGTCGCGCGTGTCGTCGGGCATGTCGGTTGCAACGAACGACACCGTGATCTATTCCCCGCCCATTCGGGGTCCGGTACGTTGGAACCAGGCCGCCCCGGCGAACGTCTGACACTCGAGGGGCAGTCCACGATCGGGAAGGGGTTCGGCGATGAGCATCACGTTCGACGACTTGGAGGTGGAGCCGAGCGGCGAGGGCGGCGGCAGTTCTCGACGGCGCTGGGCCGCAGGCGTGGGCGCGGCGATGTTGATCGCGGCCGCCGGGGGAGTGGGCTACGGGATCGGTCGGAGCGTCGACGACAGCGGCGGAAGTCTGGCGTCACCCGACGTGACCGCCGCCGAGCCGGCGCCGTCGGGCACCGAGGCGCCCGCGACGACCGATCCGCTCGTCGACGACGTTCCGGCGAGATCAGCTCCGTTGGTCGGCGAGTTGAGTGCCGCCGACAGCAGCTCGGGGTCGTACGCCTCGGGAGGGGTGGGCTACTCGTCGTTCGGTGGCCAACCGATGACGCTGCTCGCCGAGCGAGTCACCGACACGGGGTTCGTGCTGCGCGCACACCTCGGGCAGATCTGGGACAACGGTGCCGAGTTCGGTGACGGCTCGTGGCAGCCGGCGCCGTGGTGTTTCGAGTCGGGACAGCTGCGCATCGCGCTCTCGGGCAACGGGGTGATCGACGTCGGCGGAGCGCCCTGGTACAGCGAGCCGTACCAGGGGCGCGCCGTCTCGTGGCTGACTCTGGGAACCACCGATGGGCAGCCGCAGTGGGTGATCGTCGCGCAGGCGCCGCTGGACACGACGAAGGTGACCGTGACATTCGCCGACGGAGCGACCGATTCGGCCGCGCCGGTCAACGGCATCGCTCTGTTGACCGCTCCGGGCGTCGCGCCGACCGAGATCGTCGAGGGTGACTACAGCTATTGGAGTGACACGCCGCCGGTGTTCACCGTTGCCTTCGAGGGTGGCGCCGACCCCCGCGTCGTCAGCTCCGACGGAGTCGGGACCTGGAACGATCCGGAATTCCGCGCGGCATGCGAGCCGCCGCCGCCGGCGCTCCCCGATCCGGGTGAGCAGCCGGCCGACGCGGCGGCGGCCGAGGCCGAGATCGTGGCTGCGATGACCGCGTTGTACGACTCGACGGTGCTGCTCGACGGCGATGCGGTGTACCTCGACGATTCGACGGGTGTGTCGGAGGCCAGGGCCCAGGTGGCCGAGGGCGGTTATTCGACGGAGGCGTCGAGTGCCACTGCGGTCATCGAGGAGTTGGTGTTCACCACGCCGACGGAGGCGTGGTTCCGGTACCGGGTCGACACCGACGGCGTCGGGCTCTCGAACCGCTACGGCATCGCCGTCGTGGTCGATGGAGCGTGGAGGATCACCCGTGACACGGTGTGTCAGGACCTGTCGATGGCCGGCGGTGACTGCGGCGGCGGGTGGGTGTACATCCAGCCCCCGAGCGTGTTCGAGGGCGAGCGCAATGCGGCTCCGCCACCGATCGACGTGATCACGACCGCTCCCACGCCCGGCGACTGACCCCGTCCACCACGTTTGCGGCGCGTTGCGGTTGGAATGGCCCAACGGAGACGCGCCGCAAACGGGGTGAAGGGGAGCAGACTGGCGCGATGAGCGCAGCCGGCGTCGACCCGTCCGTGTACCTCGAACGACTCGCGCGGGTGCGCGCTGCGATGGCTGAGCACGACGTCGACACCTTGCTGCTGTCGGTCGGCCACGATCTGCCCTATCTCACCGGCTACACCGCCATGCCGCTCGAACGTCTCACGATGCTGGTCGTCCCGCGCGCCGGCGACGCCACGATGATCATCCCCGCACTCGAGGCGCCCCGCGTGCGTGAAGTGCCCGGAGCGTTCGAGCTCCTGGCGTGGGGTGAGACGCAGAATCCGACGGCGCTCGTCGCCGGTCTTGCGGCCGGTTCGGGTCGCGTCGCCGTCGGCGACCAGATGTGGGCCCGTTTCCTCGTCGAACTGCTCCCGCAGCTGCCGGGCGCCGAATTCACCCGGGCGGTCGACGTGGTCGGCCCGCTGCGGATGTCGAAGGATCAGGCCGAGATCGATGCGCTCACGGCGGCCGGTGCCGCCGTCGACCGGATCGCCGCCGAGCTGCAGCGTGGAGAGATCCCCTTGGTCGGTCGCACCGAGGCCGACGTGTCGGCCCACCTCAGCCGACGGATCATCGAGGAAGGCCACGACAAGGTCAACTTCGCCATCGTCGCGGCGGGCGAGAACGCGGCGAGCCCGCATCACCACGCCGGATCTCGCCTGATCCGCGAGAACGAGATCGTCCTGTGCGACTTCGGCGGCACGATGGCCGGCTACTGCTCCGACACGACCCGCTGCGTGTTCACCGGCGAGCCATCGGCCGACGTCGCGGAGGCCTATGCGGTGCTCCACGAGGCGCAACGAGTCGGCGTGGCCGCCGGTGCCGTCGGCACGCCGTGCGAGGAGATCGATCGAGCGACCCGCAAGGTGATCGATGACGCCGGCTACGGCGAGTACTTCATCCACCGCACCGGCCACGGGATCGGGATGGAGGAGCATGAGGACCCCTACATCGTCGAGGGCAACCAGCTCCCGCTCGAGGCGGGCCACGCCTACAGCGTCGAACCCGGCATCTACATCCCGGGGCGATGGGGAATGCGGCTCGAGGACATCGTCGTGGCCACCGCCGACGGACCCGTGGCGCTCAACAACTCAGATCACGGCCTCGTCGGCGTCGACGCCTGAGCGGCGACGCTCAGTTCGTCTCGAACTTCGTCTCGTCGGCGACGTTGCTGATGCTCGTCAGTTCGATCTGCAGATCGGCACCGACATAGCGGGCGAGGACCCCCGAGTCGAGAACGCAGTAGGTCTTGGTGCCACCGGACACCGGGACGTCCGCACACGTGGCTTGCTGCCCGGCGATGGTGTCGAGATAGCCGCGGGAATTGTCGATCCGGCGGTCGGCGTCGACGCGGAGACGTCGAGCCATGCTGATCCCGTAGAAGTCGTGCGTGACCTGGAGATCGCTCGTGCGAGCATCGTTGATCGACGCCTCGCACTCGCCGGTGGTGAGGTTGCACGTGGCCGCATTGCCCGTGCCGTTCAGGTACCGGATGTCGTTCACGGTCACCGAACGTCGGCTGTTGTCGGCCTGCACCACCGTGGCGGTCGACTCCTGGCCGCCGAGGCGGGTGAGGATCGAGTAGTCCGCCGTGAACTGTTCGAGGTCGATGCCGTCGAGGCGGTCGAGCACGGCGTCGGCGGCGGGGTCGCCGGTCGGCGCGAGCGCCGGCTGGTCGGCATCGAAGCTCGGCCGCTGTCCCGTGGCGCAGGCGGAGATACTCACCGTGCCGACGAGCAGTGCGACGACGGCGAGGCGTCGCCGACCGGTGGAATCATTCGGGCGAGGAGAGGCCATGGCGCCGTCAGGCTACGGCGTTACCGTGGGTCAGCGTGATCAGCCTCGACGCCGCCACCGTGCTCCTGCAGTGGGCCACCGGTGGCATGTTGTTCTGCTGGTTCACCACTCGACGGCGCATCGCCAGCCTCGGCTACGGGTGGCTGCTACGCGGGGTCTACTTCTGCTTCGCGGCCGGATCGTTCGCGGCTGGGCTGGCATTCGGCACCGTCGCGGTCCGTGAGGCGGCGTCGGTCGGAGTGATGATCACCTGCCTGTTCGCGCTGACGGTGTCCGTGCGGCGCAAGGGGGCCGGTGTCAGCGGAGCGCTGGCCGAACACGATCGCCGCAGCGAACGCGTCGCCGCCATGACCGGCATCGAGCGCACGGTCGAGTCGCCGTCGGCGGACAGCGACGGCGCGGACCCGATGGGGCCCGAATTCCCGCCGATTCTCGACCTCGTGCCGGCGCTCATCGGGGCGATCGGTCTGTTCGCCGCGGCCCTCGACGCCGGCGGCAACACCGGCGTCGCGATCGCCCGCACACTCGTGGGTGCGGCATTCATCGGGGCGCTGTCCGATGGGATGCTGCTCGGCCACTGGTACCTGACGCAGCCGGGCCTCCCGCGGGTGCTGCTCAACGAGATGGTCGACGCCCTCGCGTGGTTGTGGCCCGCCGAGGTGATCGTGATGTTGCTGCCGACCGGCATGATCGCGGTGCTCAACGGGACGGTCGACGACGGCTGGGGCGGCATGCTCGGATGGATGTGGGTGATGTGCGCTCTGACGACGATCATCCTGATCTTCGTCACCAAGGCCGCGTTGCGCGAGCGCTACTACTCGGCGGTGATGGCGGCGACCGGCCTGCTCTACCTGGCGATCCTCACCGGGTTCGGCATGGACATCGTCCCGCGCGCCATCCTCGCCTCCCCGTGACCTGAACGAGACGCGGGGTCAGACCCCGCGTCGCATGGTTTCGTCACCTGGGTCGGTGTGGTTGACTCTGGGCATGGCACGGCCGGTGTGGAGTGGGACGATCTCGTTCGGGTTGGTGGCGATCCCGGTGAAGCTCTTCCACGCCGTGCGCCGACAGAGCGTCTCGTTCAATCAGCTCGACGAGCGCAACATGGCGCGCATCCGCTACCGCAAGGTCAATGCCGAGACCGGCGAGGAGGTCGGCGACGATCACATCGTCAAGGGCTACGAGATCTCCAAGGGTCGCTACGTGCTCGTCGATCCCGATGAACTCGAACCGTTCATGCCGGTCGCCACCAAGTCCGTCGACCTCGAGGAGTTCGTCGACCTCGCAGACATCGATCCCGTGTACTTCGACACCGCCTATCACCTCGCTCCCGACGGCCCGCCCAAGCCCTATGTCCTGCTCGCTCGTGCCATGGAGGCCAGCGGCAAGGTCGCCATCGGCCGATTCGTGATGCGCAACAAGCAGTACACGGCCGCGATCCGAGCGGAGGAGGGGCGGCTCGTGATGTCGACCCTCGCCTACGCCGACGAGGTGATCGATCCGGCCGACATCGACGAACTCCAGGGTCTCGAGGCCATCGAGGTCAACGACAAGGAGGTGGCGATGGCCGAGAGCCTGGTCGCCTCGCTCGCCGCTGAGTTTGCGCCGGAGAAGTACCACGACGAATACCGCGAGGAAGTCATGGCGCTCATCCAGATGAAGGCCGATGGCGAGGAGTTCGAGGTGCCGGAACTGGCCGCCGAGAAGCCGAAGGTCGTCGACATCATGGCGGCGCTCGAAGCGAGCGTCGCGGCAGCCAAGGAGGCGCGGACGCGTCATCCGGCGAAGAAGGCCGCGGCGAAGAAGAAGTCGGCCTGACGGCTGCTCGACGATGGCCGCGCCGCTGGAGGTCGACATCGACGGCCGCACCGTTCGGCTGACCAACCTCGACAAGGTGCTCTACCCGTCGGGGTTCACCAAGGCCGAGGTGGTCGAGTATCACGCCCGCATCGCACCGTGGATCATCCCGCATCTCGCCGGACGTTGCATCACGTTCCGCCGGTACCCCGACGGCACCGACCACGACGGGTTCTTCGAGAAGCGGTGTCCGACGCACCGTCCCGAGTGGGTGCACGTCGCTCTCGGGCCGGGCGACCGGCGCGGTGGCATCGAGTACTGCCGGATCGAGGAACCAGCGGCCATGGTGTGGGCCGCCAATCTCGCTGCCATCGAACTGCATGCGCCGATGGCGCTGGCAGCAGACCTGGACAACCCCCGCACGCTGGTGTTCGACTTCGATCCCGGTCCGAAGACGTCGATCGTCGAATGCTGCGAGGTGGCCATCGGTGTGCGCGACGTGCTGGAGTCGGTCGGACTGGAGGGTTGGTGCAAGACGTCGGGCTCGAAGGGGCTCCAGCTCTACGTACCGCTGAACACGCCCGGCGTCACCCATGAAGCGACTGCCGACTTCGCACTCGCCGTCGGCCAGGTCATGGAACGTCAGATGCCCGGTCGGGTGACGACGATCATGGCCAAGGCCGAGCGGCCCGGGAAGATCTTCGTCGACTGGAGCCAGAACGCCCATCACAAGACCACGATCGCCCCGTACTCGTTGCGTGCCCGCCACGATCCGACGGTGTCGACGCCGGTGTCGTGGGACGAAGTCGAACGCTGCGCTGCCGACGCTGTCGAGTTGCGCTTCGAGGCGGCCGATGTGCTCGAGCGCGTCGGCGAGCTCGGCGACCTCTTCGCTCCCGTGCTCACCCTCGAGCAGCGCCTCCCCATCGCGTCCTGACGAGGTCCACCGGGGAGTGCCGCCACGAGGGCCGGCCGGCGGGTCATCATGGCGATGTGCACGGCTCCACCCGACGACACCGGCTTGCGCCGCTCGCCATGGCAGGCCTGGTGCTGATGAGCGCCTGTTCGTCGCCGACCGCAGAGTCCGAAGGGCCCGCGGGGTCGACCCCGCCGCCGTCGCCCGCTGCCGAGTCGTCGGTCGTGACCTCGACGACCGAGTTGTTCGACATCGCCGACCGAGACCCGTTGCCGTTCCCGGGATACGCCGTCACGAGGGTGACGATCGCACCCCTCCCGGGCGTCGATTCGCCGGACGATGCCGACGTCCCCGCTCCGACCGGCTGGGCGGCGTTCGACCAGGAGATCATCCGATCGGTACTCGGCGGCGGGTCCGATGCGGTGTCGGTCGCGGTGGCGATCGACGGCGACATTGTCCACACCGGGGCATTCGGCGTCCGCGTTCCCGACACCCTCGAGGCGGTGACGACGACGGACGCGTTCCGTCTCGCCAGCATCTCCAAGACGATCACCGCGATCACCGCGTTGCAGCTGGTCGAGGAAGGGCTCGTCGGGCTCGACGACCCGGTCGGGGCGCTCGTCGCAAACGACGTCGGGATCGTCACGCCGAGCACCGCGGTCCAGGCGATCACGCTGCGCCGACTGTTGACGCACACATCCGGGTTGGCCCAGTACGAGAGCCTCTTCTTCCGCAATCAGGTCGGTTCGTGCGAGGAGGCGGCGGCTGTCGGGCTCGGCCGGTCGCTGGCCGGGGGCGGCTTCCGCTACAGCAACATGAACTACTGCGTGCTCGGGCTGTTGATCGAGCACCTCACCGGCGAACCGTACGAGCAGGTCGTCTACGAGCGGCTGCTCACCCCACTGGGGATCTCGGGGATGCGACTGGCGCCGACCTACGACCCAGGCCCGGGCGAAGTGGAGCATCGCACGGTCCCCGGGCGCAACTACATGGAGGTGCTCGGCGCGGCCGGCGCATGGGTGGCCACGCCGTCGGATCTCGTGACGATCATCGACTCGCTCGATGCGGACACCCCTGGGTGGAAGCCGCTCGAGCCGGCGACCGTCGCGGCGATGAAGACGAGCGCGACCGACCCGTCGGTTCCCGATCGGGGGTACGGAATGGGGCTGATCCTCTACGGGGGCGGTGCCGTGGGCCACACGGGGACCATCGAGAGCACACACGCCATGGTGTTCGACCGCGCCGACAACGTCACCTGGGCGATCACGGTGAGCGGGGAGAATCCGAGCGAGACCGTGCGTCTCGCCGCGATCGTCGATCGGGCCCTCGCCGCCGGTGGGTTCGTCGCCGGTTGAGGTGGGCAGGAGGTGGGACCATTCAGGCCGGGGATCGCCGGATGATGTGAAAGGAGGCCGCCGCGAGCGCCGCGGCGAGCGCGACGAAGATGCCGAACTCGTAGTACTGCAGCGTCCAGAAGTGATCAGGCGGGTGCATGCGGGTGATGTCGTGGACGCCCAGGCCCCTCGCGCAGGCGTCGATGGCGCGTTCGTAGTCGGGCGTTGCCCGCGTGATCTTGCAGATCGTCGCGATCTCGTTCTCGAATCCGTCGATCATTCGACCGTTGACATCGACGGTGCGCGTCGACAGGATCCAGCCGCCGAGCGAACCGTGATCGAAGGTCGGCGTCGACATCTCCACGGGGGCGATCAGTCGGGGGCGAACCAGTTGTTGGAAGGCCATTCGCACCGCGATGAAGACGACGACAGTGGCGGCGATCGACGGGAGTGTGCGCCGGATGACGAGACCCAGCAACGCGCCGAGCGCGAGAGCGAACAGGGCGTAGCCGATCGGCACGATGCCGCGCTGTCCGAAGTTGGCGGTCCCGACGCGATTGCCGAGAGCGTCGATCGGTGCGGCCCAACGCGTGAATGCAGCGGTGAACAGCCCGACGGTGACCGCGGCGACCAGCGCGGTGATCGCAAGTTTCGTGCCCAGCCATCGTCGACGCGTCACGCTCTGGGTCCACGCGAGCTGGTTGGTGTGCGCCTCGATCTCGGCGGCCACGAGTGGGGCTCCCCAGAACGCGCCGATGGCGGCGGGCACGCCGATCAGGACCGTGCCGAGCAGTCGCAACCAGACGTACACGCCGGTGAGTTCGTGCGTCCCGGTCGCCGAATAGATGTCGGCGAGGTGGTTGCGGCTGGCCGCGAGCGCGATCAGTACACCGACGGCCGCGGACGCGGCAATCAGTGCCTGGAGGCGGAATTGGCGCCAGGCAAGCCACGTCATGGGGGGCTTCCCACGCTGCGCAGGCGTGTCGTCGGGGTGGTCGCGGATTCCATGTAGGCGAGCACCAGCTCTTCGAGCCCGAGTTCGGACACCGTCCACGACGGGTCCAGCACCTCCCCGGTCGTTCGCACGACCACGGTGGATTGTCGGTCGGTGTGACGCTCACGGATGATCGTCTGGCCGGCGGGGAGCCGAAGCGGGTCGCGTCGCGGCCCCGTGAGCACTCGGTGCTCGGCGAGCAGGGCGTCGACGTCTCCAGCGAGGCGGACCTCACCGTGGGCGAGCACGATCACGTAGTCGCAGACCCGTTCGATGTCGCTCAAGAGGTGCGAGGACAACACGACGCTGAGGCCGTCCGCTGCGAGGCTCATCAAGCTCTGCATGAACTCGCGGCGCGCCAGCGGGTCGAGGCTGGCCACGGGCTCATCGAGCACGAGCAGTTCGGGTCGCTTGCCGATCGCGAGTGCCAGTGCCAGCTGGGCCCGCTGTCCACCGGACAACGCGCCGGCTCGTTGGCGAGGGTCGAGATCCAGGCGGTCGTGGAGATCGACCTCGACGGTCGCGTCCCAGTGCGGGTTGAGACGTACCCCCATCCGGAAGTGCTCGTTCACGCTCATGCGGTTGTAGAGCGGGGCGTCTTGAGCGACGAACCCGACACGGGCCAGTTGCCGAGCGCCACTGCCGGGGCGGTCGCCCAGCACCGTGATGTGACCCTCTGATGGGTCGAGCAGCCCGACGCTCAGGTGCAGCAAGGTGGTCTTGCCGGCACCGTTGGAACCGACGAGTCCGACGACCCTGCCCTCCGGCACCCGAAGCGAGGTGTTCCGAAGGGCCCAACGTCGCCCGTAGCGCTTGCCGAGGCCGGTCGCCTCGATCGCATCGGTCACGCCACGCCGTCCTGACGGGCATCGTGGAACGCGTGCTCGACGAGCGCGTCGATGCTGGCATCGTCGAGCCCGGCTCGACGCGCCGACTCGAGCCACGCGAGCAGGGTGCGGCGCAACTCGCCATGCGCGGCCAACGACGGGCCCGCGAGCGTCCGCGTCACGAAGGTGCCGATGCCTGCGCGGCCCTCCACGAGCCCCTCGAGTTCCAGCTCGCGATACGCCTTCGACACGGTGTTCGGATTGATCGCCACCATCGCCACGACCTCCTTCACGGTCGGCAACTGGTCGCCCACATCGAGGATCCCGAGACGCAACCCGTGTCGGACCTGCTCGGCGATCTGTCGATACGGAGCGATGCCGGACGTCGTCTCGACGCGAAATTCGATCACGTCGCGATTCTGCTAGATGACTAGTTGAATGGGTGAATCAGAAGATCACACCGGCCTCGCGGAGGGCCGCGGCATCGAGCCCGATCTCGGCGACGATGTCATCGCTGTGCTGGCCGAACGCGGGTGCGTGATCGCTCATCCGCTGTGGTGTTGCCGAGAGTCGGGCGGCGGGCCGGGGCTCTCTCACCCGCCCTGCGAGCGGGTGGTCGCGCTCGACGAACACGGCGTTGTGGACCACCTGCGGATCGTCGTGGACCTCCTCGAGCGAGGTGATCTTCGACGCGGGGACGTCGTGCTCGACCGATCGGGTCGTGAAGTCGTCGATCGTGCAGGCCAAGGCGGCGTCGATGAGCAGCTCGACCATCGCGCCTGCGTTCGCCATCCTCGACATCACGTCGGCGAATCGGGGGTCGTCGGCGACCTCGGGAACCGCGAGCGCGGCGCACATCCCACGGAACTCCGAGTCGGTGACCGGTGAGGCCGCGGCGAACCCGTCGGCCAGTCGCGTGATCGCGTAGTTGGCGGCGATCGTCGGCGCTCGCATCACGTCGTCGTCGAGCAGCGCAGCATCCATCGCCGAGTCCGGCCACATGAAGGCGATCGCCGTGTCGAGCATCGCGAGCTCGATGTGCTGTCCGGCGGCGCGGCCGGTTGCTCTCGCGAACAGCGCCGCGGTGATCGCCTGCGCGGCGGTGTATGCGGTCGTCTTGTCGCAGATCAGCGTGCGGTACAGCGCCGGCTCGCCGGTCGCCGGGTCGCCCTGCACGCTCGCCAGACCCGACGCCGCCTGGATGACGTTGTCGTACACCCGTCGGGTGCTGTACGGCCCGTCCTGTCCGTAGCCCGAGATCGACGTGTAGATCAGGTCGGGGTTGATCGCCTTGACGTCGTCGTAGCCGAGCCCGAGGCGGTCCATCGCCCCGGGACGGAAGTTCTGGATGAGCACGTCGGCGCCCTCGACGAGCTGACGCACCAGCTCGGTGCCCGCGGACTGCTTGAGGTCGACCACGATCGAACGCTTGCCACGGTTGTTGTTCGCGAAGATGCCGGTCATCCCGCCCTTGTTGGTCCCGAGGAATCGCATGATGTCGCCCAGCCCGGGTGATTCGACCTTGATGACCTCAGCACCCTGATCGGCGAGCATCATCGCCGCGAGCGGTCCCGAGATCATCACCGAGAAGTCGAGCACCTTCACGCCGTCGAGTGGTCCTGCAAGCCCTGTGTTCGCCATGGACTGCATCGTGCCAGCACGAGCTGGCGTGACTCGCAGTCGGGCTGTCCGCCGTCGCGTTGGGCGATCGAGCGTGGCGGCGATCAGGCGTGGCGGTGATCAGGGGTGGGCGGCCTCGAAGGGAACGCCCCCCACGACGGTGCCCCAGACGCCGATGTCCCGAATGGTCATCGGATCGACGGTGAGCGGGTTGTCCTCCAGCACGGTGAAGTCGGCTGCCTTGCCGCACTCGATCGTGCCGAACTCGGCGTCGAGGTGGAGCTGGTGGGCTGAGCCGAGCGTCACCGACTTGAGCGCCGATGCCGCCGAGATTCGTTCGTGTTCGCCGAGCACGCGTCCCGACGGCGTCACCCGGTTGACCGCACACCACATCGTGTGGAGATGGCCGAGCGGCGTGACGTTGGCATCGCTGTGCAGGGAGAACGACACGCCTTCGCGCTCGGCTGTCGCTGCTGCCTCCATGCGTCGCGCCCGCTCCGGGCCGACCGTGATGTCGCTGTGCTGGTCGCCCCAATACCAGAGGTGATTGGCGAAGATGTTGGCGCACATCCCCAACCTCGCCATCCGCCGATACTGCGCAGCGGTGGTCAACTGGCAGTGCTGGACGGTGTGCCGATGGTCCAGCCACGGGTAGTCGATGACGAGTTGTTCGACGGTGTCGATCCACGCATCGATCGTCAGATCACCGTTGCAGTGGGCGTGGATGTTGATGCGGCGCTCGTGGAACGGGCGGCAGATGTCGACGAGCTGCTCGGGTGGCACCATCCACTGACCATGGTCGGTGCCGGTGTAGTAGCCCGGCCAGCCCATCTTGGCCGTGAACCCCTGGATCGACCCGTCGAGCACGAGCTTGAGACCAGCGGTGCGCAGTTTGTCGGTGTCGCCGGCGGCGAGTTGCAGCATCAGTTCGGCGGCGTCGGCCCAATCGGTGCTGCCGGCGGGACGGGCGTGGACATGGCGCTGCAGAATGCGCGCCGGATAGTCCGCCTGGTCGACGACCTCGTGCCACAGCGCCTGGCCGTCCGGCCGCGACAGCCCCGACGCTGCGAGGTCGCACAGCATCGTGATGCCCTGGTTCGCGCAGATCTGTCCGAGCGCGCGGATCGACCGGGGGTCGTTCATCGTACGCAGGATCACCTGCAGCGCCGACATCGCGAGGGCCATCGCCGGCATCTCCTGCAACTCGCCGTTCGGTTCGCCGTTCGCGTCACGTGCGACGCCGGGCGTGGTGGTGTCGCGGGTGATCTCGTGGCGTTCGAGCATGGCGGTGTTCACTGTGGCGAGGTGGGCGCTGGCGTGGAACACGAAGATCGGCCGGTCGGTCGACACCCGGTCGAGATGGTCGCGCGTGAGGCGCTCCTCGCCGGCGAAGTAGATGGGATCGAACCCACCGACGACGATCGGCTCCGACGACCCGGGCGTCTCCGCGTCGACGGCGCGGAGCCGGTCGAGGAGTGAGTCGTAGGTGCGGATGCCAGGTGACGTGCCGCCATCGACGCGGTGACGGTCGAACCAACCGACGTAGGGGATCAGCGAGAACGCGCCCTCGAGGGAGTGTGCGTGGGCTTCGATCATCCCGGGCACGATCACGTGCTCGGCGAAGCGATCGTCGACCTCGTGAGGTCCCCAGCTCTCGCATTCCTCCAACGATCCGGCGGCCAGGATCCTGCCGTCGCGGACGGCCACGGCCTCGACGTCGGGTTGCGACGGGTCCATCGTGACCACGGTGCGGGCGGGATAGACGGTGATCTCGCTCATCGCCCGACCGTACCGCCCCCTCCCCACCACGTTTGCGTCGCACTTCGGTTGACCCGGCTCAGGCTTTTCGCGCCACAAACGGGGTGGGGGCGCAAGCTCTGGCGTTTGTGGCAGGGATTGGTTGACCCGGTTCAGGTTTTTCGCGCCACAAACGGGGTGGGTGGGGTGGGGTGCGAGGTTGGGGGAGTGTCAGGAGAGGTTCGGGGCGACCGCAGTGGCGACGAGGTCGAGGTGGTCCAGGTCGGCGAGGTCCATCACCTGGAGATAGATCCGCTCGGCGCCCGCCGCTGTCCAGGCGCGCAGCGTGGCGGCGACCTCGTCGGGCGTTCCTGCGGCGCCGTTCTGGCGCAGCTCGCCGGGGTCGCGACCGATCGCGGCCGCCCGTCGGTCAACCTCGGCTTCGTCCGCGCCGCAGCACACGATCAGTGCCGCGGAGAACGCCATTGTCGTCGGATCGCGATCGATCGTCTCACATGCGGCCCGTACGCGGTCACGCTGCGCGGTGAAGAAGTCGAGCGGGACGAACGGCGTGTTGAACTCGGACGCGAATCGCGCCGCGAGGGCGGGAGTCCTGCGCGGCCCACCGCCACCGATGACGATCGGGACCGGCGACTGGATCGGCTTGGGGAGCGCCGGCGACGACGAGATCGGGTAGTGGCCGCCCGGCGACTCGAACGTCCCGCCGATGGGCGTCGACCACAGTCCCGTGATGATCTCGAGCTGCTCCTCGAGGCGGTCGAAGCGTTCGCCGAGCGGCGGGAACCCGATGCCGTACGCCTCGTGCTCGTCCTGGTACCAACCGGCGCCGAGCCCGAGTTCGATCCGCCCGCCCGACATGTCGTCGACCTGGGCGACGGTGATCGCGAGCGGTCCCGGCAATCTGAATGTCGCGGACGTGACCAGCGTGCCGAGCCGGATCGTCGAGGTCTCGCGGGCGATTCCGCCCAGGGTGATCCAGGCGTCGGTCGGGCCGGGAAGTCCGTCGGCTCCGCCCATTGCGAGGAAGTGGTCGCTGCGGAAGAACGCTCCGTAGCCGAGCGCTTCGGCTCGCTGGGCGACAGCGAGCAGGTCGCCGTACGAGGCGCCCTGCTGGGGTTCGGTGAAGATGCGGAGATCGGCGAGTTGCACACCCGCAGGCTATGTGGCGTCGTGCGCGACACTGGCGGTCATGGCATCGCTGCAACAACACGGTCGTCCTGTCGAGGACGTCATCAACGATCTGACCGCCAAGCGCGTCAACGACGTCAAGTGGGCCGACGGTCGCACCTTCGGGATGGTCTACGACGGCGGACCGTCGGTCCACGACGTGGCCGAGCAGGCGGCGCGCGTGTACCTCCACGAGAACGCGCTGAACACCAAGGCCTTCCCGTCGCTGGGGCAGATCCAATCCGAAGTGGTCAGCTGGACCGCCGGGCTGCTGCACGGTGACGACGACGTGGCCGGATTCCTCACGAGCGGGGGGACCGAATCGATTCTCTGCGGTGTGCTCGCAGCTCGCGAGCGGGGTCGCATCGAGCGGGGGATCACCGAGCCCGAGATGGTGGTGGCCGAGTCGGCCCACGCGGCGTTCCACAAAGCGGCGCACACCTTCGGGATCACACTGCACAAGACGCCGGTACTGGACGATTGGACCGCTGATGTGGAGGCGATGGCTGCCGTGTGCGGACCCAACACCGTGCTCGTGGTGGGCTCGGCCCCGCAGTATCCGCAGGGCGTCCAGGACGACATCCCGGCGATCGCTGCGCTGGCCGCGTCGATCGGCGCCAACTGTCACGTCGATGCGTGTATGGGCGGGTTCGTCCTGCCGTTCGCCGAGATGCTCGGCCGCGAGGTGAAGCCCTGGGATTTCCGGGTCGAGGGTGTCACCACGATCTCGGCCGACATCCACAAGCTGGGGTATGCGCCGAAGGGCGTGTCCGTGATCCTCCATCGCACGAGGGAGTCGCGGGCGTACCAGACGTTCGTGTTCGACGACTGGCTGGGAGGGTTCTATGCATCGCCGAACCTGCAAGGGACTCGATCCGGGCTCCCGATGGCGTGTGCGTGGGCGGTGATGTCGCATCTCGGCATCGACGGGTACGTCGAACTGACTCGCACGACGCTCGCGAACGCCGACACGTTCCGCTCCGGCGTTGCGGCGATCGAGGGGATCCGCGTGCTCGGCGACGGCCGGTTCCACCTCGTGGCGATGGCGGCCGATCCGTCATTCGAGCCCGAGATCGACATGTTCGCGCTCGGCGACGCGCTGATCGCCAAGGGTTGGTTCCACGATCGACAGGGGCCGCCCGACAATCTGCACTCCACCATCAGCAACACGAACGCCGGGGTGATCGAGACCTACCTGGGTGACCTCGCGGACTGTGTCGCGACGGTCGTCGGAACCCACACCGACGATCGCAGGACGAACTACGCGACGCTCGAGTGAGCCCTGGCTCGACCCGGGCGGCACGGTGGTACGTTCGGCATCCGGGACAATCCAGGTGAACGAGGCGTCGATCATGACGACGCAACCATTCGAACAAGCGGTGTCGGTGGCGCGAGATGTGCTGGCCGGGGTGTCGGCGGATCAGCTCGGTCTCGAGACCCCGTGCGCGTCCTGGGATGTCGCCGCCGTGATCAACCACATCGTGGCCGGCCATCACCGGCGCGACTCCGCCTGGGTTGTGATGAGGTTCTGGGTCACCTGTCGGTCCGCAACCTCATCGCTGTTGTTGCGATGAGGTTCCGGGTCACCTGTCGGTCCGCAACCTCATCGCTGGGCGAGCGGAGGGAGCGTCAGTTGATCTGGCGGGTGGCGTCGTTCCAGAAGGGCTCGCGGAGCTTGAACTTCTGCAGTTTGCCGGTCGCCGTGCGGGCGAGTTCACTGCGGAACTCGACGCGCTTGGGGCACTTGTAGCCGGCGAGCTTCGTCTTGGTGAAGGCGATCACGTCGGCGTCGGTCAGTTGGCTGCCGGGCGCAGTGACGACGAGCGCTGTCACGAGCTCACCCCATTTCTCGTCGGGGATGCCGATCACCGCCACCTCGGTGATCTCGGGATGCTGGAAGATCGCATCCTCCACCTCGATCGACGACACGTTCTCACCGCCGGTGATGATGACGTCCTTCTTGCGGTCGGAGATCGTGACGTAGTTGTCGTCGTCGATGATTCCGCCGTCGCCGGTGTGGAAGAACCCGTCGTGGATCGCGGCGTCGGTCTGGTCGGGCTGCTCCCAGTAGCCGGCCATCACCATGTTGCCCCGAGCGAGGATCTCGCCGTTGGAGTCGACCGCCATTGTGCAGCCGACAACCGGAGCGCCGGCCCGGTTGAGCTTGATCGCACGATCGTGCGGTGTCAGCTCGTCGTATTCGGGGCGACTGCGGTTCATCGTGATCAGTGGCGTGGTCTCGGTGAGCCCGTAGATCTGGACGAACTCCCAGCCCAGCTCGGTCTCGGTCCGTTCGATCGTGCGTGTCGGCGGGGGCGCGCCGGCCACGACGATGCGGACGCGATCGCGGCCCGGAATCGGGCGTCCCGTATCGGCCTCCCACGTGGCTGCAGCGTCGAGCACCATGTTCAGCACCGCTGGTGCGCCGCACATGAGTGTCACGCCGTGTTCCTCGACGCGCCGGAGGATCTCCTGGCCGTCGATCTTGCGGATGATGATGTGCTCCGCCCCCATGCCGGTCACGGCGTACAGCATCCCCCAGCCGTTGCAGTGGAACTGGGGCAGCGTGTGCAGGTACACGTCGCGGTCGTTGACGCCCATGTGCCAGCCGAAGATCGAGGCGTTCAGCCACAGGTTGCGATGCGTCAGCTGGACGCCCTTGGGGCGCGCGGTGGTGCCGGAGGTGTAGTTGATCGTTGCGGTTGCGTCCTCGTCGCCCGCCCACGGCTCGGTCTCGACGCCGAACTTCATCAGCACCGCATCGGCCTCTGCGCCGATGATCAGTTTGTGCTCGCATTCGACATCGATCATGGCGTCGGCGAGTTCGGGATCGATCAGCAGGAGCCGTGCGCCGCTGTGGGCGACGATGTACTTCACCTCCTCGGCGACGAGTCGGAAGTTGATCGGCACGAGCACGCGGCCCGAGCCGGACACGCCGAACAGTGCGGTCAACAGTCGCGCCGAGTTGTGACTGACCATCGCCACCCGCTCGCCGACACCGATGCCGAGCTCGTCGAGCCCCGCGGCCATCGCGCGGGCTCGCTCGGCCATCTCCCGGTACGTGATCGCGCCCCACGACTCGGCCGGTTGATCGGGCTCGTCGACGATCGCGACGCGATCGGGGTAGACGAGCTCGGCCCGTCGCAGGAAGTCGTTGACGGTCAATGCCACCTTCATGACTCGCAACCTATTCCGCGCCGACACCACCCCAAGACCTGAACCCCGTCATCCCACGACCCCCACTCGAAAATTCGGAGCGATCGTTGCGCTCAGCGCAACGATCGCTCCGAATTTCGGGGTGTGTGGAGGGCGCGTACGATCGGCGTCGTCATGGACTCACGAACGTTTCTCGGTCTCGAGCCGACCCACAACCCGTTTCGTTGGAAGCTGCCCGTCACCGAAGGCATCTCCACGACGGGCAACTTCCTGTTCGGCGGCTCAGGCCTCGCTGCCGCGATCTCGGCCATGGAAGGAACCTCTGGCCGTCAGTGCGTGTGGGCCACGGCGCAGTACCTGTCGTATGCGAAACCCGGCGAGGTGGTGGACATCGACGTGACGATTGCCGTCGACGGCCATCAGATCACCCAGGCGCGTGCCGTGTGCCACGTCGCCGATCGCGAGATCCTCACCGTGAACGCAGCGCTCGGAGATCGCGAGATCGAGGCATCGGGTCAGTGGGAGCAGATGCCCGCCGACGTGCCGCCACCGGAGGAGTGCGAGGAGCGGCGCCACTTCTCGGAGATGTCGACGTCGATCAACGATCGGCTCGAGGAGCGCATGGTCAAGGCCCGCTCGTTCGAGGGTCTCGACGGCAGCGAGCCGGGTGACGGCCAGACGCTCCTGTGGGCGCGGCTGCCCGACGTGATCACGGGCGTCGATGCGACCACCTTGGCGATTCTTGGTGACTTCGTCCCGATGGGGATCGGCCAGGCGCTGGGCGCCCGAGCGGGTGGCAACAGCCTCGACAACACGCTGCGGGTGTGTCGGATGGTGCCCACCGAGTGGGTGCTGATGGACATCCGGGTGCACGCCGTCGAGCGCGGGTTCGGCCACGGTCTCGTGCACATGTTCGCCCAGGACGGCACACTGCTCGCCACCGCGAGCCAGTCCGTGATCGTTCGGTACTGGAGGAGCTGAGGCGCTCTCGCCTCGATTGCACGCGCCGGCGAAGGCCCGGTAACACTGCCCGCATGCGACGCACCGTGGGGGCACTGATCACATCGGCACTGATTCTCGCGGCGTGTGGCGGCGGCGGATCAGGCGCCGGCGGGGGCGACACATCGCCGACCGTTACGGCGGTGCCAGGCACCGGCGTAACGACGACGGTCGCTCCGACGACATCGCCACCGCCGACGACGACCGAGCCGGTACCACCGCTGACGATCGACCAGATGCAGGTCATCGGCTCACACAACAGCTTTCACGTGAAGCCACAACCCGTCGCGTTCGACGCGATCACTGCCGTCTCGCCGGAACTTGCGGAGAGCATCGACTACACGCACCGGCCGCTGACCGAACAGCTCGGGATGTTCGGCATCCGCCAATTCGAGCTCGACGTGTTCGCCGACCCTGCGGGCGGTCTCTACGCCTACCGCGCGGCCAACGCGGTGATCGGGATCGATCCGGTCGCACCGGAGCCCGAGTTGCAGCTGCCCGGCTACAAGGTGCTCCACACGCAGGACTTCGACTACGAGACCACGTGCCTGACGCTGGTGGCCTGCCTGAGCGAGATCGAGGTGTGGTCGAGCGCACACCCGAACCATCTGCCGGTGATGATCATGCTGGAGGTCAAGACGCAGTCGGTTCCCGAGGCTGCGGCCGCGGACGGGCTCGAGCTCACGATCGACCTGCCGTGGACCGTTCCGTTGCCGATGACCCCGGAGCTCTTCGACGCCCTCGACGCGGAGATCGCCTCGGTGTTCGATCCCGAGCAGTTGATCACCCCCGACGACGTGCGCGGTACCGATGCGACGTTGGAAGCCGCGGTGCTCGGGCGTGGCTGGCCGACCGTGGACGACAGCCGCGGCAAGGTGCTGTTCACATTGAACAACACCGGGGATCTCCGAACGATGTACACCTCGGGTCACCCCAGCCTCGAGGGCCGGCCGATGTTCACGAGCGCGACCCCCGGCGATCCCGACGCCGCGTTCGTCCGCTTCGACGATCCCAACTCGCCAGGCCTCGATGCTGCGGTCCGAGCCGGGTACCTGATCCGGACGCGAACGGACTCGCCCACGGCCGACGCGCGCGCCAACGACACCACCGAACGCGACCTCGCGTTCGCATCGGGTGCACAGTTCCTGAGCACGGACTACTACGAGCCGAGCCAGTACTTCGACAGTCCCTACGTCGTGGCATTGCCGAACCGCGTCGTCGCGCGCTGCAATCCGATCACCGCGCCGCCCACCTGCTCGGACGACCAACTCGCTGAATAGTTGCCGACAGACGCGAACGTCACCGGTTCCGTCGTCGCGACCCCGCCTGCGTAGTGTCGGCGCATGGCGCTCCCGACACGACCAGGCATGACCGTTCCGCTTCCCGGCCCGCTGCACACGCACCGTGAGAAGCTCGGCGCACTGGCCGACATGGGCTACACCGACATCTGGTCGGCGGAGTCGGACGGCGCCGACGCGTTCACGCCGCTGGCATTGGCCGCGGCATGGGAGCCGCGTCTGCGTCTCGGAACCGCGATCGTCCCCGCCTACACCCGGGCCCCGGCGTGCATGGCCCAGAGCGTGGCGTCGATGGCCGACGCCGCCCCCGGCCGCTTCGCGATCGGGATCGGCTCGTCGAGCAACGTGATCGTCGAACGCTGGAACGGTGTGCCGTTCGAGGAGCCCTACAAGAAGGTTCGAGACATCGTCCGCTTCCTGAAGGATGCGCTCGGCGGCGAGAAGATCAAGCACGCATACGACACGTTCGAGGTGAACGGTTTCAAGCTCGGCGTGCGGCCAGAACAGACTCCGCCAATCCTGGTCGCGGCGCTCCGCGAGGGCATGCTGCGACTGGCCGGGCGCGAGGCCGACGGTGCGATCATCAACTGGTTGTCGGCGACCGACGTGGCGACCGTGGTCCCCGTGGTTCGCGATGCCGCCGGTGGTGAGGATCGCGAGATCGTCGCACGCATCTTCTGCTGCCCCAGCGAGAACGCCGACATCGTGCGCAGCGCCGCGAAGTTCGCGATCGCCGCATATCTGAACGTGCCCGTCTATGCCGCGTTCCACCAGTGGCTCGGTCGTGGCGATCAGCTCCAGGGGATGTGGGATGCGTGGGCGGCCGGCGACCGCAAGGCCGCACTTGCCGCCATTCCCGATCAGGTCGTCGATGACCTCGTGGTGCACGGGTCGCCGGCACAGTGCCGTGCCCAGATCCAGCAGTACTTCGACAACGGCGTCACCACGAGCTCGCTGGCGATCCTTCCGCTCGACCCGGCGCTCGACTACTGGCAGGCGGTCACCGACCTGTCTCCCAACGCCGGCTGATCACACTCGGCATCGACCACGTCGATCGGCTCAGGCCGCTCGATCGTGGCGGGGATGGAGCGAACCCACCGGAGCGATGACGGTGGCGTCGGAGCGCTCGGCGAGCATCCGGCGGATCTCGGCGACGTGACGAAGGCCACGCTCGCGGGTCTCGCGGGTGAGACGGAACCGGGCCGTCACCGAATCGTTCGGGAGCAGCGTGAGCTGCTCGACGGCAGTGGGCTGTTCGGCCATTGCCCGGCGAAGTGAGGAGGTGTTGGTGATCATGGCCTCATCATGACGAGGGGCTGTCACAGAGTTGTCGAGGTCGAATCGCCCCAGCTCAGGCGGGTTGTGTCCCTGCTCAGCCGATGGCCATCAGTGCGATCCCTGCGACGACTCCGAGGATCCCGACCATCTGCCACCAACGCAGGGTGTCTTCGTCGAAGGCGGCAGCGAGTGTCGCGGAGACGGCGGGGAACATCGACGCCGACACGGCCACCGCAGCGAGCGAACCCTGTTGGGTACCGAGCGCGAACGCCACGATCGCCAGCGAGCCGCAGGTCCCCGACACCAGCATCGGACCGATCAGTGACCGCTTCGGCAAGCGCGGCACCCGACGCACCGTTGCCAGCAGCAGCATCACGCCGAGCGCCACCGTGCGCTGCGCGGCGGGCGCCCAGGCCCCGCTGTCCTCGCCGGCCTCGCCGACCATCGTGAACGAGATCCCGAAGAGCACGGCGGCGATCAGCGACAACCCGACACCTCGCCGCAGGGTGCCCTGCAGCGCCGGCGAGTACATCACGAGCAGCAGGCTGGCGATCGCCACGACGACGCCGGCCGCCACGAGGCCGGACGGGGTGTTGCCTCTGGTCACATCCCACAGCAGCGGGATGATTGCAGCTCCCAGCGCAACCAGCGGGCCGGCGACCGCTGCCGAGGAGACCGACATCGCCTCGTAGAGCGAGGCCAGTGCCAGGCCGACGAGCACACCCGAGGCAGCGCCGAGCCCGACGTCGCGGGCGCTGAACACGCTCGGGATCACCAGCAGTGCACAGGCGGCGACCACGGCACCTCCGAGCATCGCTCCGCTCGTCGCCGTGATCGCGTTCGATCGGCGCGTGCCGTAGCGCCCGAGGAAGTCGGAGCATCCGATCAGGACCGACGCCAGCGCGCCGAGGAGGATGGGCATCGCTCGGCGTCAGGAGGTGGGGTCTTGCCGGGCGTCGAGAGGTGTGAGCAGTCGCCGTCGCGCCGCAGGGTCCTGATGGTAGAACCCGCGCAACTCGGCGTACAGCGCCGGTTCGTGTTCGTCGAGCGCGACCGGGCGGTTGAAGAACACCTCGGTGGCAACGGCGAAGAACTCGGCGGGGTTCGTCCCGGCGTACGGCCTGAGCACCGGCGACCCCTCGGCCCGGACGACGTCGTAGGCGGTCGTGCAGACCTCGATCCAACGCTGCCGCGCCGACTCGTCGTCGAGCGGCGGGGTGCCGTCGTTGACGCCGTCGAGCATGTCGAGGCGGTGTGCGAACTCGTGGTACACGACGTTCTCGCCGAAGTCGGGGAACTGGGCGCCGCGTCTGGCCGCGTTCCACGACAGCACGACAGGGCCCTGGTAGTGGGCCTGTCCGAGCAGGCTCTGCGTGCCCGACGTCCGCAGGCTCCCGCCGGCGGAGTACTCGCCGTGCAACCGCATGGTGGACGGATGCACGATCACCGACGTCAGCTGCGGGTACTCGTCGAGATCCAGGCCGAGCAGCAGCATGGACGCTTGCGCTGCGATCATCACCTTGATGCCATCGGTCAGGCTGAACCCGTTGGCCGCTTCCCATCTCGTGCGGTGGAAGAAGCCCGCCACGAGCATCTCCATGCGCTGCAACTCGTTCGGAGTCAACAAGTTCCAGTGTTGGAAGTTCCGCTGGAGCAGTGGCCGCCAAGCCTCGTCGAACTCGACGGGGGTGCGCTCGCCGGTGAGCCAGTGTCGGATCGAACCGATCATCGCGGGAGTTCAGGTCGTCTCGGCGTCACCGGCGGATGCCGAACGGCGCGCGGCGACAGCGGGCGGAATGTTCTCGATGCCGCCGAAGTACTCGGCCAGTCGCTGCTCGGCGTCGTCGCCGAAGAGGATCTCGGCGACATCGAACAGACCGGCTGAGCTCACGATGTCGTCGTCGTGCACCACGAGCTCGATCTTCGAGCGGCGACGCATGAAGTCCTCGAGCCGGGTCACCATCTCCGAGCTCGCCGCCGAATACAACTCGGCCCGCAGATAGTCGGCGGAGCCCATCACGTCGTACGCCATGGTCGGATCCTCGCGGATGGCTTCGAGCATGCCGAACGCCCGCCGGCCGTAGCGCCGCCAGAGCCGGTCCGTGAGCGGCTCGGTGTCGGCTTTCGTGCGGTAGTCGTCGAGGTGCATCAGCCGCGCCTGTCGATAGAACTCGTCGCGTGTGGCCTGCGCCGGCTCGCCGTACCAGTTGCGCAGGTCGGCCTCGAGCGGAACTCCGAGGGCCTCGATCTCGTCGGCCACCTCCTCGCCGACGTTGAGGCAGTCGGTCAGCTTGCCGCCGAAGATCGTGACGATGCCGCGCTCGCGATCGGCCTCGACGGCGTGCTTGCGGCTCAATTTGGTCCAGTCGACCGTCGAGTGGTCGGCATCGCCCTTGCCGCGCCGGAACCATGATCGCCGCCGCTGCCCGGTCGGCACCACCAGCGGGCGCACACCGACGCGCTCGGCGATGATGTCGGCGCGGCTCAGCGGTGTATCGAGATCGAGCCGGGCGTTGATCTGCGACAGGAGGAAGTCGACGTCGTCGTCGGTCACCTCGGTGAACGGCGTGTCGACGCGGGTGTCGGTGGTGCCGATCACCGATCGGCGACCCATCGGAATCACGTAGAACAGCCGCTGGGTGTCATCGAAGAAGGCGAGCACCCGATGGTGGTCGTGTGTCGTCAGTCGGGGCACGACCAGGTGGATGCCCTTCGAATACACGATGCGATGGTCGCTGAGCACCCCCCAGGCCTCGTTGAGTTCGTCGACGAACGGACCGGCAGCATTGACGATCGTGGAGGCCGTGATCGTGAACTCCTCGCCCCGGTCGACGTCGCGCACTGTCGCCATCCAACGACCGTCGACCCGCTGAGCCGAGACGAGTTCCACGTAGTTGGCCGCAGCCGCCCCGGCCTCGATCGCCGCTCGGACGAACGAGAACACGAATCGGGCGTCGTTGTCGACGAGGATGCCGTCGAAGTACTCGATGCCACCCGCAACGCTCGTGGTGTCGACCGCGGGTTCTTCTCGCTCGATCTTCTCCGCCGAGAGCAGCCTCGGCGACCTCGTCCCGAACTGTCCGATGATCCAGTACCCGAGGGCCCCCAGCCCGGCGAACCAGGGCTTGTAGGGGGCCGACTCGTCCAGCGATGCGTAGAAGCCGATCTGGCGGATGTTGGTCGGGTACGCCTTCATCAGGCGGTTGCGCGATCGGCACAGCTTGAACACGAGCCACAGCTCGTAGTTCTCGAGATACTTGAATCCGCCCCAGACGAGGTTGGACGATGCCTGACTCGTGAAACTGGCGAAGTCACCGCGGTCGATCAGCGCCACCGATGCGCCACGGCCCGCCAGCGATGCTGCGGCCACGGCGCCGTTGATGCCGCCACCGATGACGAGGGTGTCGAAGTGCTCGTGGCGCAGACGTTGGAGGTGGTGATCGCGCAGGCCCATCAGTGCGGCCCGATCACGACGTCACGATCACGACGGATGCGATGACGCTGACGGCCCCGACGGCGATCGGGGTGGCGTACGACGCCCATTTCGGGAAGCTCTTGTACGACGGAGCGAGCATCACGAGACCGCAGATCGAGCCGGCGATGATTCCTCCGACATGGCCCCCGATCGAGATTCCCGGGATCGCGAACGTGATGAAGAGGTTGAGGATCAGCGTGGCGCCGATCCCCGTGGTGAACGGGTTGACACCGCGGCGCCAGAGCCCGATCGTCGCCGCCGCCAGCAGTCCGAAGACCGCGCCGGATGCCCCGGCGGTGATGCCGACACCGCCGATCGCGATGACGCCGAGGGAACCGCCGAGCAGCGATGCCATGTACAGCAGCAGGAATTGCACCCGACCCATGGCGGGCTCCAACATGCGTCCGAGCACATAGAGGAAATACATGTTGAACGCCACGTGGATGACACCGAAATGCATGAATCCGGACGTGACGAGCCGATACCAGCCGTACGGCTCGGTGACGATTACGCCGTCGGCGCTCTGCCAGCGGATCTGCTGGGCGAGGACTTCGCGGCTCAGGCCGAACCGCAGGTGTGCATCGGTGACGCTGCCCGTGAGCGCGCCGGCGTCACGGGTGAACAGCAGCACGCCGATGAAGATGGCGACATTGAAGGCGATCAGCGTCATCGTCACCAGCATCGGTTGGCGCGCCGACCAGAACCGTGCGCGGGTCTTCACGTCGGGCCGCCCGGCCTTTGCGCAGGCGAGACAGTGGCTTCCGACGCTCGCCTGGACGAGACAGGACTCGCACGCCGGGTTCCCGCAGCGGGTGCAGCGACGGCCGGCGGGTCGGTTGGGGTGGCGATAGCAGGTCGCCGAAGCCGCAGCTGGGGGTGGCACCGGCAGCGGACCCGACGGGCCGGAGGAGGTGCCGGATCCGTACGACGGGGGTCCGGAGGCGCCCGAGGAGCCGGGCGGGGGCGGCGGGGGCAGCGGCACGTGGATCAGGGTATCGACCGGTGCGTCGATGGGGAGGGCGCAGCGGTCAGAACGGTGCTGAGGACACCATGTCCGCGGCAGCGCCGGCGCGCGCGAGCAGGTTTCCCTGCAGGGCATCGCAGCCCGCAGCGCGCAGGTGGCGGAGCTGGTCGATGTCGCTCACCCGTTGGGCCACCACTCGCATGCCGAGCGCATGCGCCAGCAGCACCACGGCGCGAACGAGCCGAGTGTCGGTGTCGGAAGCACCATGAGGGAGCCCGAATGCGCCGTCGAGCTTCAAGATGTCGGCGCCGATCTCGGTGAGCACCGACAGAGCGTTCGCGCCAGTTCCGAAGTTGTCGATCGCGATGCCCACTCCGAGTCGACGCAATGTTCGAACGGATCGGTCGGCGTCCGCGTTGCGCCCCAGCAGTGCGGTCTCGCGGGCCTCGAGCACGAGTTGATCCGGACGCACGCCGTGAGTGCGCAACATCCCCATCACGGCATTGACGAAGGTGCCGCTCGCCAGCTGCACGCTCGAGACGTTCACGTGGACGGCGAAGTCGTCGTCGATCACACCGCGCTCGCTCCACACGCGTGTCTCCAGCAGGGCCTGGTCGAGGACGAACTCGCCGAGCTGGCCGATCGAACCCGCCTCTTCGGCGATCGCGATGAACTCGTTCGGCGGGATGAGCCCACGCTGGGGATGGTTCCAACGCACGAGGGCCTCGGCGCCGATCACCTGATGGGTCACCGTCGAGAACAACGGCTGGTAGTCGATGGTCAGGCGCCGATCGGCGATCGCCCGCGCGAGATCCGATGCCAGTTCCGCACGCTCGCGCGCTGCCGAACGCATCGCCGAGGTGAACAACACGCTGCGGCCACGCCCGTTGCTCTTGGCCTCGTACATCGCGGTGTCGGCATTGCTGATGAGGGTCGATGCCGCCGCCAGGTCGTCCTCGGTGGAGAGCACCTCGTCGTCGGACACCGCGACGCCGATGCTCACCGACAGCGGCAGATCGAGCTGTCGCAACCGCAGACGTCCTGTCAGCGCCCGGCGGGCGCGCTCCGCGAGTTCGAACGCCGCCGAGAGGTCGGCGAGTCCCGTGCACACCACGAGGAACTCGTCGCCGCCGATGCGCGCCACGCGGTCGTGGGAGCGGATCGAGTCGGACAGGCGTTGGGCCGCAGAGATGAGCAGGCGGTCACCGACCTGATGGCCGAGCGCATCGTTGACGTGTTTCAGCCGATCGAAGTCGACGAAGATCGCGCCGACGTGTCCGGGATGACCGCGCTGGTCGCCCAGCGCGTGGGCGAGCGTCGCAAGGATCTGTCGGCGGTTGGCGAGGCCGGTCAACGAGTCGTGCGTCGCGCGATGGCGCAGGCTCGCGGCGTTCAGCCGTGAGATCGTCACGTCGTGTGCAGCGATACCGATGACGCCACCGTTCGGCAGCGTCGAATCGTGCCGCGTGGCAACGGTCGCACGGAAGATTCGATGTTCTCCCATCGCGTCGATGTGGTCGATGTCGCCCTGCCAGACGCCGTCGGTGGTGCCGTTGACCAGGTGGCGAGGTGCATGGTCGAGCATCGACCGGAGGATCGCGTGACTTGCCGACCCGACGGTCATCGTCCGCACCGACTCGGCGCCGAGCAGCTCGAGGGCGGTCTCGTTCGCCGACTGCACCCGGCCATCGAGCCCCAACAGGATCACCGCGGTGCGGTCGGCGTCGAGGAGCTCGCGTATCGCCAGTGGAAGTGAGAGCGCAGGGGGAATCGACGCGTGGTCGTCTGCCCGATTGTCGCTGTCGCCGACTGGCACAACGTGCTCGCTTCTGTTGTGGGGGGTCGAGACTCGTCGGTCAGCGTTGATAGGTCCCGGTCAGGTCGGTCGACCCGATCGTGGCCTTCGCGATGGCCGCCAAGAACTCGTTTGCAAGTGTTCCATCGGCAAGTTGGAGCGAGGTGTTGAGCGCGTATGCGGTGAGGCGGTACAGGTGGGCGGTGTCGCCGGGGAGCGGACAGGGGCCGCCGTATCCGGTGTCGCCGAAGTAGTTGAGGGCCTGGACGGCCCCAGTGGGCACATCGCCCTCGGCGAGGGCGATCTCGTTGGGGTCGAGCCCGGCGATCGCCCAGTGCACGAACGGCTGTCCGTCGCTGACCGCCGAGTCGTCGACCATCGCGATCGCGATCTCGACGGTCCCCTCGGGGACTCCACCCCAGCTGAGTGCCGGCGAGAGGTCGAGCCCATCACACGTGTTCTGCGGATCGATCGTGCCACCGCTGACCCACGGTGCGGTCAGCGTGAACGCCTCTGCGTTGCCGGCATCCGACAGCACCGGCACCGAGCCGACGACCTCGCCGAGGCCCTCGAACTCGTTGAGCACCGTGCTGTTCGCCACATCGCTGGTCGTCGCCGGTGGTGGGTAGTCCGCTGGGTCGTAGGGCTGCAGCTGTTTGCCGTCGCCCGTGTCGCATCCGGCTGCGAGCAGCCCGATTGCCAGGCAGGCAGCGATGAACACCTTCGAGCGCTTCGTGATGTGGCCGGTCACCCGCCGGATCGTACGCGGTCGGTCGGGCATCGTCGCGTCGGTGGCCGGTAACCTCCCCCGGGTGACCGAACGCCTGACGTTGTTGACCGTTCACGCCCATCCGGACGACGAGGCATCCAAGGGTGCGCCGACGTTGGCGATGTACCACGACGAGGGGGTTCGAACGGTGCTGGTGTGCTGCACCGGGGGTGAGGAAGGCGATCTGCAGAATCCGTCATTGCGCGAACCCGGCCAGCCCTTCCACGGTCTCGAGCCCGACGAGGAACGAGCGCTCGTCGCCTCGATGCGGTCGAGCGAGCTGGCCGCATCGGCCGAGATCATCGGCTTCGACGTCGTCGAGATGCTCGGATATCGGGACTCGGGCATGGCCGACACCGAACCGAACGCCAACCCCGACTGCTTTCACCAGGCCGACATCGACGAAGCGACCGGGCGTCTCGTGGCGATCGTGCGTCGTGAGCGGCCACAGGTGATGATCACCTACGGCGACGACCAGGCCGGCTATCCGCACCCCGATCATCTGCGTGTGCACGACATCTCGGTGCTCGCATTCGAACGCGCCGGGGATCCGGATTGGTATCCCGACCTCGGTGAACCGTTCGCGCCGTCGAAGCTCTACTACTCGGTGTGGTCGAAGGCCCGCATGATGGCCATCCACGAGATGATTCTGCGATTGAAGGGCGAGTCGCCGTTCGAGCAGGAGTGGCTCGATCGGCCCGGCCAGGACCACCGCATCACGACGCGCATCGACATCACCGGGTACATGTACGCGCGCACGGGGGCGTTGCGTGCCCATGCGACGCAGGTCGACCCGAACGCGCCGTGGTGGTTCGGTGTCGACGACGACCAGATGACCGAGGCCTATCGCTGGGAGGACTGGATCCTCGCTCGGTCGCTTGTGGGATCGATCCCCGCGGACGACGGTGAACGCGACCTGTTCGCCGGCGTGCGCGAGCGGGTGTCGCCGTGAGCGTCCAGTACCGCGTGGTGGTCGCCAAGAAGGACGAGCGCGTCGACGGCCCCGATGATGCCGATGTCGTGTTCACGGTGCCGCTCGTCGACGCGGCCGCGGACGAATTCGATCCGACGGTGGCGTACATGCGTGGCGTCCTCAAGGCGTCGGGGCACACCGGAGTGGTCCTCGACGAGCTGAAGTCCGGCGCCGCAGCAGCGGCGATCGCCGACCTCGTCTCACAACCCTGACCCCAGCACCACCCGCGTCACACGGTCACACGGTGCCGGGTCAAACGTGACGTTCCGTGCGACGATCAGCCAGTCGAGCGCATGGCGTCGCGCAGGTCGCGATAGCCGATGAGCGTCGCCCCGCTCGTCGCGAGGCGATCGCGCAGTGCATCTCCGGTGACGAGCTCGAGATCGTCGATCCAACCCTGCGTGTAGCCGCCGAGTGCTCGCACCTCGGGCGTGTCGACGGCCGGTTGCACATGGATCTCGGTGATGCCTGGCTCGAGGCGGTCGATGGCGCCGAACACCCGCTCGGCACTTCCGGCGCGCCAATCGTGATCGAAGTGGTCGGGGAAGACCACACCCTCCTCGACGGCGAGACGACGGAACGGGAAGCCGGCCTGCTCGGCGGAGATCGTCGACGGGAGCCGAATCGGCAGTGCGAATTCGACGGCGAGTTCGAGATAGACGTCGAAGAACTCGGGTCGCAGTGTGATCGCGGTGAGATGCGGCGCGAGGTGCGTGACGTCGATCTCCCAGGCGAGTGCTCGCTCGATCTGTGCCCGCAGCTCGCGCAGCACCTCGGCCGGATCGGCGTGTTCCCAGAGGTCTTCGAGCGATCGTGGGAAGCCGCCTTCGCCGGACTGGAGCGACGGCGCATGGGTGATCGGGCCCCAGCGGTAGCACTCGTGTTCGGCGTTGAGGGTCAGGTGCACGCCGAGGTCATCGGTGGGCAGCGCCATTCGGGCGGCGTGACCGGCCCAGGGGGCCGGCACCATCAGCGATGCGCAGGTCGCGACGCCGGCGTGGAGTGCTTCGAAGACACCGACGTTGGCCGCGTGGCACGATCCGAGGTCGTCACAGGAGATGATCACCAGACGATCGTCGGGGCGATGCCCGAGACGTTCGGCGAGGGAGATCTCGTCGGTCACCGCGGCGACGCTACCCGACGGAGTCGGGTCTCAGGGCGAGCAGACGGACCACAACCCGAGCCCTGCATCCTCGGCGGAGCGGGCGGCATCGACGAAGTCGGAGGCGAAGGTGCTGTTCGGCTCGATCGAGAGCGGTGTGGCGTAGCCCTGTCGGACGATCTCCATGTTGACGAACATCGTTGCGGTGTCGCCATCGGTGGTGAGGTACACGTAGCCCAGCAGTCGGCCGTAGTCGTCGCGTCCGACGACGTCACGTCGGATCAGGACCGTGGTGCCGACCGGAAGCAGCGATGCCGTGAACGCGCTGGCCTCGGGGCCGTAGCACTCGATGGGGGTGTTCGGCTTCTTGGTCTCGGGCGTGTCGATGCCGATCAGCCGGACCCGTTCGTCGCGGCCGCCGATCCGCACGTCGATCGTGTCGCCATCGACCACGTGGGTGATCGTGGCCTCACCGGACGACGAGGAGGTGGCGCGGTCGGTGCAGCCGGCGACGACGTTCGTCAGCAACATGATCGCCAGCATCGCGGCACGCACGACGCCGTTCTATCGGCCGCCGCACCAGCGGACTCCCCCTCGACGTTTGCGGCGCGATCTTGTTGACCCGGCCCAACAGAATCGCGCCGCAGACGACGGAGTTCAGCGGTTTGGTGCGGTCAGAGGCGTTCGATGATCGTGCCGGTGCCGAGGCCACCACCACAGCACATCGAGATCAGGGCGTAGCGGCCACCGGTGCGCTCGAGTTCATAGAGTGCCTTGGTCAGCAGGAACGCACCCGTGGCGCCGAGCGGATGGCCGAGCGCGATCGCTCCACCGTTCGGGTTGGTCTTGTCGAGGTCGGCTCCGACCTCCTTGGCCCACGCGAGGACCACCGAGGCGAACGCCTCGTTGATCTCGAACACGTCGATGTCGTCGATCGTCAAGCCCGTGCGCTTCAGCAGATGGCGTGTGGCATCCATCGGGCCGGTGAGCATGAGCACCGGGTCGGTCCCGACGAGGCAGGTGTCGACGATGCGCGCCTTGGGCGTGAGTCCCAGCGCACTGGCTTTGGCCTCGGTGGCCAACATGACGGCCGCGGCGCCGTCGGAGATCTGCGATGAATTGCCGGCCGTGTGCACACCGTTCTCGCGGGCGACGGGCTTCAGCGTGGCGAGCTTCTCGAGCGTGGTCTCGCGCAGACCCTCGTCGCGCGCGACCGTATGGGTGGTCCCGGTCGGCTTGCCCTCCTCGTCGAGGTCCGGTGCCTCGACGGTGATGTACTGGCCCGCGAACCGGTCCTCGGCCCACGCCTGAGCGGCGCGTTGCTGCGAGGCGAGACCGAAGGCGTCGGTGTCGTCGCGGGTGACGCCCCACTTGTCGGCGATTCGCTCGGCGCCCTCGAATTGCGAGGTCATCTCGTACTGCTCGAAGTACGTCTTGGGCATCGGAACGCCGAGGCCGAGCGCTTTGTTGCCCGAGGCACCGATCGGCACCCGGCTCATGGCCTCGACGCCGCAGGCCAGCGCCATGTCGACCGCGCCCGAACCGACCAGTGACGACGCGAGGTTCGTGGCCTGCTGGCTCGATCCGCACTGGGTGTCGACGGTGGTGTTCGCGACGCCGAGCGGGAGGCCCGCCGAGAGCCAGGCCGTTCGTCCGATGTTGAACGCCTGCTCGCCGACCTGGCTGACGCAGCCGGTCACGACCTGGCCGACCTCGGTCGGGTCGATGCCGTTGCGATCGATGATCGCGCGTTGGACCTTGGCGAGCACCTCAGCGGGGTGCATGGTGGACAGGCCACCGTTGCGCTTCCCGATGGGGGTACGGACGGCATCGACGATCACGACATCAGACATGTCGACGACGGTAGTTCGCTCCGCCCCGCCAGGCTCAGCCCGACGCCCCGTGACACGGAGTCACTCGGCGTCACACGGTGCGGGTCAAACGTGACGAAACGGGCGTCGCAGTTGCGTCAGGCCTCCGCGAGCCATTGGTCGATCAGCCGGCGGGCGACCGAGATCCCTGGCGGAATCGTCGGGAGCGCGTCGCGGCGATACCAATTCGCATCGGCGATCTCGGTTTCGTCGAGTACGAGGTCACCGCTGAGGTACTCGGCTCGAAAGCCGATCATCAGGCTGTGCGGGAACGGCCACGGCTGGCTCGCCCGATAGGTGACGTTGCCAACTCGGACACCCACCTCCTCGGCGACCTCACGCACGACGGCGCCCTCGAGGTCTTCACCGGCTTCGACGAATCCGGCAAGGCACGAATACATCGGCATCGGGAAGTTGACACCGCGGGCGAGCAGCGCCTCCTGGTCGGGGCCGGGCTCGCCTCTGGTGACCAGCACGATCATCGCCGGAGCAAGACGTGGATAGGCGACGAGCCCACAGTTGGAGCATTTCAGCCCCCGTTCGCCCGGCGATGGCTCCGTCGGGGTGGCGCAACGTCCGCAGAACCGGTGCGTGCGTGCCCATTCCACGATCTGCACCGCGCGGCCCGCCGCCATCCACTCGCTCTGTGCCGCACGTCCGAAATAGCTGAACAGGTCGAGGGCCGAACCGTAGGAGGGATCCTCCGCATCAGCCGGTACGTCGACCGCCCACCACGCGTCACCTTCGACGATGCCGACGACGTGGCGCTCCCACGACTCGTCGGCGAGTTCGGTGTCGACGAACACCGACGTGCCGATCACATGGATGTAGCGGTGGCCCCCGGCGTGATCGGCGGGCTCCACGTTGAGTGCGGCGTACAGGTCGGACGAGTTCGGGTGCGGTGTCGCTTGATCCATCGGATCCATGCGTAGCACGCGTGCCACGGCGCCTCCCGTACGGTGGGCCCATGGACGTTGCACTGCACCCCGACGTGTCCTGGCTCGCCGCGCTCATCGGGACGTGGGAGGGAACGGGAACTGGCGAGTACCCCACGATCGACGGCTTCTCGTATCTCGAGTCGATCACCTTCGGCCACGTCGGCAAGCCGTTCGTCACGTATGCCCAACGCACGCGCCACCCCGAGACCGGCCTGCCGATGCACGCCGAGATGGGCTACTGGCGGATTCCCGGTCCGGGCGCCATCGAGATCGTGATGGCGCAACCGACCGGGCTTGCCGAGATCTACGAAGGGGCCATGGTCCTCGACGGTCCGACGATGGTGGTCGACGTGCGATCGACGTCGATCGGTGCCACGACGAGCGCCAAGGAGGTCACGATCACCGAGCGCACCTTCTCGGTGTCGGGCGACGAGATGCAGTACACCTTCCGCATGGCGGCGGTCGGCCAACCGCTGCAGCATCACCTGAGTGCACGCCTCCAGCGGGTGGCGTGAACGACACGTCACATCAGGCCCGGCACCGTGTGACGGTCGGGGCGGAGGAGCGGTAGATTCTCGTTCACAGACAACTGAAGGGGAGTACCCCTCGAGGTCCGTCGTCAACACATTCCAACCCGTCAGGGGCGGAGTCGGCGGGGCCAGTCCGTTCAGCGGGCGGGGAGACCTTCAGCGAACCATCGTTTGCTGAAAGTGACCCTCCATGACCACATCTCGAATCGGCGCCACCGACGCAGCGCCGACGTCCACCTCGCCCGACTGGCATCGGCAGGGGTTCGATGACGTTCTCGTCGCGCTCGACTCCTCAGCGCACGGTCTGTCGACCGATGAGGTGATGCCGCGGCACGAGGAGTTCGGCCCGAACGAACTGATCGAGTCGCGCGGCACCAAGCCGATCGTGTTGCTCTGGCAGCAGATCTCCTCGGTGATGGTGCTGATCCTGATCGGCGCCGCCGTGCTGTCGCTGCTGCTCGGCAAGTATCTCGAGGCCGGTGCGATCGGCGCGATCGTCGTGTTGTTCGCCGCGCTCGGTTTCATCCAGGAGTACCGCGCCGAGCAGGCGATCGCCGCGCTTCGACAGCTGGCGGTGCCATCGGCTCGCGTGTCGCGAGACGGCCGCGTCACGTCGATCCCCGTGGGCGAACTCGTGCCCGGCGACGTGGTGCACCTGGAGTCGGGCTCCGTGGTGCCGGCGGACCTCCGGCTCGTCCATGTGGCAGGGCTGCGGATCGAGGAGGCGACACTCACCGGTGAGTCCGAGCCGGTCGACAAGCAGGTCGAGGAGATCGACGCCGACGATCTGGCGCTCGGGGACCGGCGCTGCATGGCGTACTCCGGCACGCAGGTCAGCGCCGGGCGCGGGCGCGGAGTCGTGGTGGCGACAGGCATGCGCACGGAACTGGGTCGCATCGCCAGCCTGCTCCAAGGGGTCGAGGCCGAGCCGACGCCGCTGCAGGTCCGCCTCGATCGGGTCGGCAAGCAACTCGCATTGATCGGCGTCGCCGTGGCCCTCGCCGTGGTGGCGATGGGGGCGGTGGCGGGAGAGCCGGCAGCCGACCTGGTGCTGACTGCGATCAGCGTTGCCGTCGCGGTGATCCCCGAAGGGCTGCCGGCGGTGGTCACGTTCACCCTGGCCATCGGCGCGCAGCGCATGTTGCGCCGTCACGCCCTCATCCGAAAGCTGCCTGCGGTCGAGACGCTCGGGTCGGTCACCGTGATCTGCTCGGACAAGACCGGCACGCTCACACAGAACAGGATGACGGTCACGGTGCTCGACGTCGCCGGGCACCAGCTCCGTTTCGACGGTGACGAGGTCGCCTCGATCGATGGTTCATCGGCGGCGCGGCTCGTGCTGGTGGGCGCGCTGTTGTGCAACGACGGCGACCTCCACATCGACGCAGAGGGCACGCTCGCGCTCGTGGGCGACCCAACGGAGACGGCGCTGTTGCAGGTTGCTCACGATGCCGGCCTCGATGTACGGGCGCTGCGAGATCGGGTGCCGCGGGTTGGTGAGGCGCCGTTCGACTCGACCCGCAAGAGAATGAGCACCGTGCACCCGCCACTCGACGGCGCCACCGCGGAACTCGCGGAGCTGCCGCAGGGTCACCGTGTGGCGTTCGTCAAGGGGGCCGTCGACGGTCTGCTCCATCGGACGATCTCGGTTTGGGACGCCGACGGGATCGTGCCGGTGGACGCAACGTGGCGGGCGCGGATCGAGGGAGCGAACAACTCGCTCGCGGCTGCGGGGATGCGGGTGCTCGGCGTTGCATTTCGAACGATGGAATCTCCCGACGACGATCCGGAGTCGGCCCTCACGTTCCTCGGCCTGGTCGGGATCATCGACCCGCCCCGGTCCGAGGTACGCGACGCGGTGGCGACCTGTCGCCGGGCAGGCATCCGCCCGGTCATGATCACGGGCGATCATCCGCTGACGGCTGTCGCCATCGCCGCTGATCTCGGCATCACCAGCGACGATCGGGTGCTGGTCGGCGCCGAACTCGACGGACTCGACGACTCCGGTTTCGCGGCAGCGGTGAGCGAGGTCTCGGTGTTCGCCCGGGTGTCGCCGGAGCACAAGCTCCGCATCGTCGAGGCGCTCCAGCAGCAGCACCAGGTGGTCGCGATGACCGGAGACGGAGTCAACGACGCGCCCGCACTCAAGCGGGCCGACATCGGCGTCGCAATGGGCCTCACGGGCACCGACGTCTCCAAGGAGGCCGCCGACATGGTGCTGCGCGACGACAACTTCGCCACGATCGTCGCGGCGGTCGAAGAAGGCCGGGTGATCTACGACAATCTGCGTCGCTTCGTGAGCTTCGCCGTCGCCGGCAACCTCGGCAAGATCATCGTGATGCTCGGCTGGCCGATTCCGTTCCTGTTGTCGGGATCCGACGTCAGCACCGTCATCGCGTTCCTCCCGCTGCAGTTGCTCTGGCTGAACCTGATGACCGACGGCCTGCTCGGACTGTCGATGGGGATGGAGCCGGCGGAGCGGCGAGTGATGCAACGTCCGCCGCACCTTCCCTCCGACGGGTTGTGGGCAGGAGGACTCGGTCGACGCACGGGTTGGGTCGGCGTCCTCATCGGTGTCGCGACGCTCGCGCTCGGATTCACCTACTACGCCAACGACCTCGACCAGTGGCAGACGATGATGTTCACCGCGCTCGCGTTCATGCAGGTCGGTCAGGCGTTCGCAACGCGGTCGTCGACCGAGTCGCTGCGCACGATCGGGTGGTCGACCAATCGGGTCATGCTGGGCATTGCCGGCCTGGTCGTCGCACTGCAGATCCTCGTGCTCTACACCCCGTTGCAGTCCTTCCTCGACCTCGATCCGCTGAGCGCCGCGGATCTCGCGATCTGTGCCGGCCTCGGCGTCGGTGTGCTCGCCGCGATCGAGACGGTCAAGGCGTTCCACCGCCGCTGATGGTGACGCCGTTGCCAGGCACCGGCGTCACCAGGCACCGGCCACACCATCAGGCGAGTTTCTCGGAGAACCAGTCGAGGATGATCTCGCCACGTTGGACACGATGGATCGGGGAGCCGGCGCGCGACAGCTCGTGGTCCTCGCCGGGGAACCGGTAGAAGTCGACGTCCTTGTCGAGCAGTCTCATCGCCACCCAGAGCTCCTCGGCCTGGGCGATCGGGCAGCGCCAGTCGTTCTCGGAGTGGATGATCAGCAACGGCTTGTCGATGTTGCGGACGGCGCGTACCGGCGACAGCCGCTCGTACTCCTCCGGCGCGTCGATGTGGGAGACCCCGTGCTCGGTGATGAACTCCGTGGCGATGTCCGACGACCATTCCTCCGACATGAGGTTGTTGACCGAACGCTCCGAGCAGAAGGCGCGGAAGCGATCGCCGTGATGTGCGGCGAGCCACGTCGCCATGAATCCGCCGTAGGAGCCGCCGAGCATGCCGACGCGGTCGCTGTCGCAGAAGTCGTAGCGGTCGAGCGCGGTGTCGATGATCGCGAGGACATCGTCGACGTCGACACTGCCCCATCCTGGTCCTGGCGCCACGGGATGTCGCGGCCCGAGAATTGCCTGGCCCCATCCGGTGTGTCGGCCGCTGCCCCCACGAGGATTGCCGAGCACGACCACGAACCCTGCGGCCGCCTGCATCTGGAACTCGTCGAAGAATCGTTCGCCGTACTGCGTGTGTGGTCCGCCGTGGACATTGAGCAGCACCGGATACCGCTTCGTCTCGTCGAAGTCGATCGGACGCATGATCCATGCGTCGACCTCGTCGGTGCCGTCGGTGGTGCGGGCGGTGAAGTGCTCCCAACCGAGCAGTTGGGTCGACAGTTCGTCGCCGACGTGGGTGCGTTGCTCATCGCCGACGAAGAGCTCGGCGGTCCGATCGACGACCGACCGGACGGTTGCGACGATGTCGCCGTTGGCGTCGAACGAGGTGACGGTGAGGGCACCGGTGGTCAACGGCGCCGGGACGAACGAGCCGTCGGCCGGAATGCGATAGAGGTGGCATGCACCACGGTCGTCGGCGGCGGCGAGCACATGGGTGTCCGATTCCCAGACCGGCGCCGGTGATCCGGCCGTCGTCTCGAACGTTCGGTCGAGACCAGCCGAGATCCATCGGATCTCCGATTCCGGGGCGTTGACGCTGTCGATGTCGAGGATGCCGACCTTGGCGTTCTGGGGATACGTCGACGGGTCGCCGAAACCGATGAACGCAACGCGCGTTCCGTCCGGCGACACCGACGGCGACCGGTAGTGGCCGTCGTGGTCGGTCAGGCAACGGATGCCGTCGTCGTCGGCCGGCGACAGTGCGACGGCGTACAGGTCGACCGCGTGGTCGCGGTCCCAGGTGTCGTGCCGCTGCGCGGACGTGACGACGCCGGTCGAGTCGTGCAGCCAACTCACGCCGCTGTGCTGGAACTCGCCGGGCGTCAGGTTCCGGGGGGTGCCGGTGCCGTCGGTGGCGACGACGTAGACGTGGTTCGGACGGTCGAAGACCCAGTCCTCGCCGTTGAGGCGGCTGAAGAACCGCTCGATCTTGCGCGGCGCCTGCCACGACACGTCGTCAGCCTCGTAGCGCTCGTGGCGGGTTCTGCTGGTGAAGGCGAGCCACCGTCCGTCGGGCGACCAGGCGACGTCGTCGAGCCCGTCGGGCATCGTGCACACGGTGCGCAGTTCGCCCGGAGCGTCGATCGGCAGGATGTGGAGCGTCGAGTCCCCCCGCTTCTCACCTCGCCGAGACGTGAAGGCCACGAAGCGGCCGTCGGGCGACCAGGTGGGGTTGCCGTCATGGTCGCCGGCGGTCACCGGGGCGTCATCGAGCCAGATCCGGGTGCGAGTCGTGTTCTTCGACAGGTCGATGGTCGCGACGACGAAGGCCACGTGAGTGCCGTGTGGGCTGACGGCCACGGCTCCCACGGCGTTGCGTCGGTCGATCAACCGCTCGACGATCGCGCGATGGCCCTTTGGGCCGTCCGAGGAGCTGGTCGACGTGCCCGGCGCGGGGGCCGGAGGCGGAGGAGGCAGGTCGGTCATGGCGCCCGACGGTAGCTCGCCGTCGCACCTTCGACGTCCCGATCGGCTCGAGGTCGCTCGAGCGTTCGCGCTACTCCGCGAGACCGACGGGCTGGTCGCCGATGATCTGGTCGAGATATTCCGACATCCCGTAACCGACACGGCCGGCGAAGTCGCCCGAGTGGATCGTCCACTTCGTGTACGCCTCGGAGATGCGGGTCTGCAACCAGTCACCGTCCGGTGCCTGGCGACGGTTGCGCAGGGGGATCAAGCTCAGCGCTTCACCGGTGAACCGCCATTCCCGCTCGGATCGGCTCGACCGGATGACACCCTCGATGCGATCGTGGTAGCTCTCCGTGCCCCGCGTCTCGGTGCTGATCTCCACGTCGTCGCACAGGTGCATCCGACCGTTCTCCCAGACGAATCCCCCTCGCGTCCCGTCGGCGTCACGCTTGGCGACGCGACTCGCCATGAACCCGAAGTTCTCGTCGACGTTGACCGTCAACCACCGGTAGTACCAGGGGGCCTGCCAGTACCGAGGGCCCCATGAGTGGTCGCGGAGACCGAAACCGTCGACCTGCCACTCGCGCTCACCGACGCGCATCGTGCCCGTCGCCACGACGAGCTGTTCGTAATGGCCCTTGGCGAACTCCTCGCCGGGCGTCTCGTGGGGTTCATCGGGTTCGCCACCGAACATGCTCGGGCGGCCCTGGCCCGTGAAGGTGAGGTGGATCTCGGCCTCCGCATACGGGTTGTCGGTGAAGGCCTGCTTCGGGTCGGCCATCTGCTCGGGCTCGTCGAGCACGACGACCTTGCCGACGTAGTCGATGCGGAGCTCCTCGAAGGGCTTCACCATGGTCCAGGTGAGCCCGGCAGCGTCGAAGGCATCGTTGTTGTCGATGGCCGGCCGCTTGAACATGAAGCCGACCTGACGGTTGCCGCCTTCGACCTCGGGTGGAAGATAGAGGCACACGGTCATCTCGGCGGTGCCCTCGTTGGCGCGGTTACCCATCCGGAACCACCCGCCGACGCCCTGCACCGGATCGAAGCAATTGATGTACATGCTCTCGTTGAAGTTCGGCTCGGGGCCGAGCTCGTGCATGTATTCGTCGGACTCGTCGAGACGTACACCCATCGCAACGACGGTACGAGGCGTGGTCATGTGTCGACGTGTCGGAGGGCCGGTCGTGGGTGACGGTCTGTCGCGTGGCTGCGCGGTCGGCCGCTGCTCGCCGCGTCCGCGGGCAGTACGTTGAGAACAGCGGCGACCGGCGTCGCACTGGAGAGGACGAGATGACCATCACCGACGACGACCTGGAGTCCACGAACTCGGCGATCGCCAAGCTGGAGGGGATCGAGCCGTCGGGTGACATCGGTGAGTTCAACGCTCGCAAGCTGACCTTCGGCCCCGACAAGGCGGTCATCGGTCCGGTCGCCCACCTCGCAGCCGAGCGCATCCGGCTGACCGCGCTGGAGTGGGAGCACTTCGAAGTGCGTCAGGTCGGCGCCACACTCGGCGGAATCGTCAAGGGAGTCGACCTGTCGAAGCCGCTCGCCGACGAGGTGCTCGACGAACTGCGACGCGCGTGGGTCGACTACAAGGTGTTGTTCTTCCGCGACCAGGAACTCACCCCCGAGCAGCACATCGACTTCGCCCGGCGCTTCGGCGAACTCGAAGTGCATCCGTTCCTGCGCAACAACGACGACCGCCCCGAGCTCGTCCGCTTCGCCAAGGATGCCGACACCGGCGGTTACGAGAACGGTTGGCATCATGACGTCACGTGGCGTGAGGTGCCGTCGAAGGGTGCGATCCTCCGCGCGATCGAGGTGCCCGAGACCGGTGGTGACACGCTGTTCTGCGACATGAACGCCGCGTACGAGGGCCTGTCCGACGAGATGAAGGATCGCATCGAGGGCCTCGTGGCCGAGCACGACTACATGCAGGCGTTCGGCCACACGATCGCGGGCGCCGATGCCGACGCGATGCGGGAGAAGTATCCGGTGGTCGAGCATCCGGTGGTGATCCACCACCCGGTCTCGGGCCGACCGCTGCTGTACGTCAACCGGTTCTTCACGACCCGAATCGTCGGGCTCGACCCCGCCGAGTCCGACGCACTCCTGGTCACCCTGTTCGCCCAGGCCAACACGCTCGAGTACCACTGCCGGCTGCACTGGCATCCGAACTCGATCGCGATGTGGGACAACCTGGCGGTCCAGCACTATGCGTCGAGCGACTACTGGCCTGACATCCGCGTGATGGAGCGAGCCAGCATCATCGGCGTCCGCCCGTCGTTCTGACCGATGGGGAGGGTCGTGCTGATCACCGGCGCGAGCCGGGGGATCGGTGCCGCGACCGCCCGGCTGGCGGCGGAGCGAGGCGACGACGTCGCGATCAACTACACACGTGACACCGATGCCGCGCAGGCGGTCGTCGCCGCGTGCCGCGTGCTCGGAGTGCGGGCCGTCGCCGTGTGCGCCGACGTGGCCGATGAAGCCGCGGTGCTCGCGCTGTTCGACACGGTGACCGATGAGCTGGGGGCTGTGGATGTGCTCGTCAACAACGCCGGCATCCTCCACCGGCAGATGCGCTTCGACGAGATGAGGGTCGATCGTTGGCGCGAACTGCTCGACGTGAACGTGATCGGCGCGTTCCTGTGTGCTCGCGAGGCGGTGAGGCGCATGTCGACCCGCCATGGCGGGTCGGGTGGTGCGATCGTCAACGTGTCGTCGGCGGCGAGCTACCTCGGTAGCCCCGGCGAGTACGTCGATTACGCGGCGAGCAAGGCGGCGATCGACACGCTGACCATCGGGCTCGGAAAGGAGGTCGCGAGCGAAGGCATCCGGGTCAATGCCGTCCGACCAGGGGTGATCCACACGGACATCCACGCCAGCGGTGGCGAACCCGGCCGTGTCGAGCGGCTGGCGCCCTCGGTGCCGATGCGGCGCGGCGGCGACCCGCTCGAGGTCGCACGCACGATTCTGTGGCTGGCATCCGACGATGCGTCCTACATCACCGCGACGGTCGTCGACTGTGCCGGTGGACGCTGATGGCTCGGCACCTCGCCCGATGGGAACTCGACGGCGTCGGCGGAGCAGTCGTGGTGGTCGACGTGATCCGGGCCTTCACCACAGCGGCGTACGCGTTCGGAGCCGGTGCGAGAGAGATCTACCTCGTCGGCGACGTCGACGAGGCGCTCGCCTTCAAGCTCGCTCACCCCGGGACGCTGGCACTCGGCGAGAATCGGGGTCTTCGACCGGACGGGTTCGATTTTCCGAACTCGCCTGCGATGGTGCGTGCGGCGGACCTCGACGGCCGCACACTCGTCCAGCGGACCTCGGCTGGTACCAGAGGAGTCGTCGCCGCACAGGATGCGGGGCGTCTGTGGGCGGCGAGTCTGGCGTGCGCGTCAGCGACGGCCCGAGCCGTCGCCGCCGCCGGGCTGGGTGAGCCGACCTACGTGATCACCGGGCGATTCGAGGATCGACCCGGCGTCGGTGGCGACGACGACGAGATGACGGCACGCCTGATCGAGCGTGCCCGGTCGGGCGAACCGTTGGAGGCCGAGTCAACCGCTGCAGCCCTGCTCGCGACGGACGAAGCGGCAAAGACCCTCGCGCTCGGACCGCAGCACTGCGATCCGGCCGACATCGAACTCGCGGCCGTGGTCGATGCCTTCGGGTTCGCGATGGAGGTCGAGCGCACCGAACGTGGCCTCCGCCTCACCGCCCGGCCTGCCTGAGCCGACTCGGCGAGCGTCCATCCGAGGACGCGCTCGTCGTCGACGACATCAGTCGGCGAACATCTCCAGCTGCTCCCACGTGACTGCCACGTCGCTGACGACACACCAGCGAAGCCGGCCGCGGGACCCCGGCCGGCGGATCTCGACCCGCTCGGCGCGCAACGAGCGCGCCGATCCGTCGGGATCGCGCAACGTGATGCTGCCGTCGCGCTCGATGCCGGCGACCCGGCCGACGATCCACCGTCCCTTGTCGTGGCGCCGGAAGCGGATCGGTTCCCCCATCCGCAGCCCGAGGCGGGCGAGCGACGCGGGCGAGCGGTGCATGACGGCTCCCGGTCCGATCAGGAGCCGATGGTCCGTCGCTGGAGCTTGCGCATCCCGCCGAGCCATCGCTCCGGATCGGTCGCCTTGAGCGCCATGTAGTCGGCGACCTCGGGGTGCGGAAGGACGAAGAACCGCTCGGCCTCGATCGCGTCGGCGACCTCACGCGCGACGTCGGCCGGCTCCAGCACCACGCCGGCCGCCTTGACCACGTTGCTGCCCGACAGTGCGTCGTCGCCGGCGTGCAGCATCTGGGTGTTGACGCCCTGCGGGCACAGGCACGTCACCTTGATGCCTGCGTCGCCGTAGGTCACGGCCATGTACTCCGCGAATGCGACCGCGGCCCGCTTGGTCAGCGTGTACGGACCCGAGCCGATCTGCAGGAGCAACCCGGCCGCAGAGGCGGTCGAGCAGAAGTAGCCCTCCCCACGGTCGAGCCAGTCGGGGAGGAGGTACTTCGCCGCCCATCGGTGGGCGTGGACGTTGACCGCGAACGCCAGGTCCCAGTCGGCCTCCGGGGTCTCGACGACGCCTCGACCCGTGCCCACACCGGCGTTGCAGAAGAAGAGGTCGATCGATCCGAGGCTGTCGCGGGCCGCCTCGACGAGCGCCTTGTTCCCGGCTTCGGTACTGACGTCGGCGGTGATCGCCGTGGCCCGCTCGAGCGAGGCAGCCACGTCGTCTGCCCCGACCAGGTCGGCGACGACCACGGTCGCACCGCGCGCATGGAACTCCCGGGCGAGCGCTTCGCCGATGCCTCGGCCGGCTCCGGTGACCACGACGTTTCGACCAGCGAACTCCATGGGTGCATCGTAGGTTGATCCGTCGAGGTCGCATCGGACCCGTCGCATGCTGCGGCAGTGTCAACATTGTGTGACAGGTTGCGCAATCGATCCGTAGGTGCGCGCGCGACGGGCGAGACACGGGTACCGTGTCAGCTAATGACTGATGAGCGCATCGACTCCAGCAACGAGGCCGTGATCACCGAGGCACTGAGCGTCATCGACGGCGCCCTCGCCCGAATGATGCAACGCGAACTCGTGTCGACGGGTGAGGTTGCCGATCTACTGCTCGACGTGCGCACGTTGCTCACGGCCGAGCCGACCCGCCTGATCGAAACGGTCGAGCCGGTCACCACCGACGCGCTCTGAACGCCGACGGTGACCACTGATCGTTGACGCGCCGGTCGACGCCACGATGGGCGACAGCAGATCGCCGGTCAGGCCGGTGCGAGGCGCCTGGCGATGCGCTGGCCGATCAACCCGAGCAGGGCTCCGACGATCGCTCCGCCGACGACGTCGGAGCCGTGGTGGATCCGGACGTAGGCCCGGCTGATCCCGACCACGACGGCGATCTTGAACCACAGCGTCGTCAGCCAGGGGCCGTCCCATGCCGCCAGGACCATCGCCGCGAACACCGCCGAGCTGGCATGGCCGGACGGAAACGACGAGGTCGACGGGCGTCTCACCTGGAGTCGGTCGTCTCCGCTCGTCGTCGGACGTTCGCGTCGGAACAGCCGCTTGACTCCCTGGTTCACGATGACGCTCTCGGCGCCCAGCAGTGCCGCGAGCACGACCACTTGGTCGGGCCGGCCCTTCGTGATGCCGCGCACGATCCCGATGCCGTGCCAGATCATGCTGAAGTCGGCGACATGGGTGGTGTTGGTGAAGACGAAGTCGGCCAAGGGGTGGCCGCGGAGGTGTTCGAGCAGTTCGTCGACGCGGCGATCGAACGCGTCGACCTGCGGGCCGAGGTGCCCCTCGCCGGGCACGAACCTCGAGGTCTCGGGATCGATCGGCGCCGCTTGGTCGCTCATGGCGCACCCGTGGGCTGTGCGAGCAGTGCCTCGTGTGCGGCGACCGCTTCGGTCGCAGCGCGCGACGGATCGCCGCCGAATGCAGGGCACCACTGCTGGAACGAGCAGTAGTCGCACAGTTTGCTCTGTCGGGGGCGGAAGTCGCCTGTGGTGCACGCTCGCTCGACCGCTGACCAGACGGCAGTGGTCCGCGTGGTGATGAACTTCACCGACTGCGCTGACGGCACCGTTTCGATGGTCTCGCCCGAACTCAGGTACATCAGTCGGATCTTGGCAGGCCGCTTGCCGAACACGGCCTCGCACAGGAACGAGTAGAAGTGCACCCCTGCCAGGCTCTTCTGTTCGTAGTTGCCCGACGGGGCACGACCGGTCTTGTAGTCGGTGACGACCAACTCACCGTCGTCGTCCAGTTCGAGTCGGTCGATGATGCCGCGCAGCGTGAGCGCTCCGACTTCGGCCTCCATCCACAGTTCGAGCCCGATCTCACGCACCGTGGTCGGATCCTCCATCGCGAAGTACTTGTCGATGAGCGCGTGGCACTCACGCTCGAACTTCGCGGCCCCGTCGGCATCGAGGCGCAGGCCCAGATAGTCGGGATCGGTGGCGTACTCGGCGAGCGCAGTGGTCATGTCGGCGGCCAGCGCCTCGGGGGTCCGGTCGGTCGTCGGGCGGACGAAGAGCAGTTCGAGCGCACGGTGCACGATGCTCCCGCGCGTGGTGGCCGGCCCTGGAGCCTCGGGCAGCTTCTCGATGCTGGAGAACCGGAACTGCATGGGGCACGACGTGAACGACGACACCCGAGACGGCGACAACGACGTCGGCACCGGAAACGTGGGTGCGGCAGCGGCGGTGTCAGTCATGACAGGCATCGTAGGGCGGGGGTGTCACAGAGTGGGGCGGCCGTGCGCCCGGTTCAGCCGACGGCGTCGGTGATCAGCGTGGCCATCGCCACAGGGTCGATGAACGGCGTGAAGTGGTTCCATTCGTCGCGCTGCACGTAGGTGGCGTGGGGGAGCGCCTCGGCGATCTCTCCGGCGATCGCCGACGGGCCGAATTCGCTCACGTCGCCGGCTGCGACGATCACCGGCGTCTGGATCGCCGGCAGGTGGGCCCAGGTGGTGTGCGAGCCGCCGGTGTCGAACGTGCGGGCTTCGTGTTCGGGGTCGCACTTCAGCCGCACCCCTTCGGGCGACGGACGGAAGCCATGGGCGACGTACAGCCGCAGTACGTCGGGGTCGAACGCCATCATCGGGGGCTTCGACGAGTAGTTCTCGATCGCCCGATCGAACGAGTCGAATGTCGCTCGGCGCTTGCGTGCCCCGATCGACAGGGAGGGGCCGTCGTTCTCGTGGCCGTCGTGAGGGTCGATCTCGCGGGGAGGGAAGACGATCGGCTCGAACGTCACGATCAGGTCGAACAGACCTGGATCGCGATGGGCGGCCATCAGCAGGCAGGCGCCGCCCATCGAGTGTCCGAATCCGATCAGGCCACCGTCGGGCGCCACTGCGCGGGCGGCGGCGAGCGCGTCGTCGCCGTACCGCTCCCACTCGACATGCCAGTCGTCCGGGCGAGCGGTGTCGCCATGGCCCCGGTAGTCGACGGCATACGAGGTGAATCGGTCGGCGAGCCGGTCGGCGATCGGGAGGTAGCAGTAGCCGTGGAACCCGGTGGCGTGCGAGAGCAGCAAGGGTCGCCCGGTGCCGCCGAACTCGTGGATCGCAACGCTGACCTGGTCCGACGACATGACTCGCACCCGCCCATCATGCTGGTGCCGGTCGAACTCCGGCGAATCTGGTTACGGAGGTGCCCGGCACCTCCGTAACCAGATTCATGTCGGCTTGGGTTCGCGGGGGAGGCCGAGGAGGCGTTCTCCGATGATGTTGCGCTGGACCTGGCTCGTGCCGCCCGCGATCCGGCCGCCCGGCGCGGCGAGCATCCCGGTCGAGTCGGCGCCCTGGAGCATCGCGTCGGCGCCTCCCAGGTCGCCACGGAGCATGGCGACGTCGAACATCATCTCGGTGATGCCGAGCTTCATCAGCGATGCGGCCGTCGACGCGATCGGTCCCTGCCGCTGGGCCATCGCAGTGAAGGCCATGCCGCGCGACAGCAGCGATGCGAGGTCGTCGCGTTCGAGGCCGGTGAGTTCCCGGCCCTCGGCCAGTCGTGCCATCTGGTCGAGCCGTCGCTCGAGGCCGATCACCGATGTGCCGATGTGGCCACGCTCGCTGGTGAGCACCGCCATGCCGACGCCCCAGCCGCCGTGGAGCGGTCCGAGCAGCTGCCCGGCCGGCAGTTCGACATCGGTGAAGAACACCTCGTCGAATTCCGACTCACCCGTCATCTGCTTCAGCGGCCGCACCTCGATGCCCGGCAGATCCATCGGGCACAGGAAGAACGAGATGCCCTCGTGCTTCGGTGCGCCGTGTTCGCCGGTGGGGTCCAACGGACGGGTGCGTGCCATGAGGATGCCCCAGTTGGAGTAGCGGCCACCCGAACACCACACCTTCTGCCCGTTGACGATCCAACGATCGCCGTCGAGCTCGGCTCTGGTCGCCAGCGACCCGAGGTCGCTGCCCGCGCCCGGCTCGGAGAACAGCTGACACCACACATGGCCCGTGCTCAGCGTTGCGCCGAGGTGTTCGGCCTGCTGATCCGGTGTGCCGTAGCGCATCACCGCGCCGCCGGCGAGCACGAACCCGACCATGTTGAACACCGCGGGCACACCGGCGCGCGCGCACTCGAGGAGCCACACACCGTTGTGCTCGGGCGTCAATCCTCGTCCCCCGTGCTCGGTCGGCCAGTGGATCCCTGCCCACCCGTCTCCGGTCAGGCGTCGTTGCCACTCGAGCCCCGCATCCACGAGGTCGGGCGGGCAGATGGCGCCGTAGTCCCTCGGCGCGAACTGCCGATTGGCCGCGAGCCAGTCAGCTGCCTCCGATTGGAACTCCTCGACCGAGATCACGCAGTCAGCATGGCATTGGTCACGCCGGTGCCTGGCACCGGCGTCACCGGGTCAGGAGAGCGCCTTGAGGAACAATGCCGTCTCGTCGGCGATCGTGGCCGGCACGGCATAACCGTCCTGGGCCGTGACGCTGTCCCAGTGGGCGGCGAGGTCCTCGGGGGAGAGGCCGGTGGTGTTCGTGTAGCCCACCGTCTCGGCGATGAAGACCTCGGCGACGCGGCCACCGCCGACCGAGAAGACCCGGCCGGTCGCCTCGCACGACTCGTGCGCGAGATAGGTGACGAGCGGCGAGATGAGTTCGGGCTGGAGCTTGTCGCCCAGGCCGCCGAGAATGTCCTCGGTCATGCGGGTCAGCGCGAGCGGAGCGATCGCATTGGCCTTGATGTTGTACTTGGCGCCCTCGATCGCGAGCACGTTGGTGAAGCCGACCAGGCCCATCTTGGCGGCGCCGTAGTTCGCCTGGCCGAAGTTGCCGAAGATGCCGGCCGCAGATGACGTCGACACGATGCGGCCGTAGCCCTGCTCGCGCATGATCTTCCATGCCGGTTGAGTGACGTTGAATGCGCCGCGCAGGTGGACGGCGATCACCGGGTCGAACAGGTCGGCGTCCATGTTGTGGAAGGACTTGTCGCGCAGGATGCCGGCGTTGTTGACGACGATGTCGACCTTGCCGAACGCGTCGACGGCGCTCTGCACGATGGCGGCGCCACCCTCGGGAGTGGCGACCGAGTCGGTGTTGGCGACGGCTTCCCCGCCGGCCGCCTGGATCTCGTCGACGACGAGTTGTGCAGCGCCCTTGTCGCTGCCCGTGCCGTCGACGGCGCCTCCGAGGTCATTGACGACGATGAGCGCGCCGCGCTTCGCCATCATCAGTGCGTGTTGCCTACCGAGGCCACCACCGGCGCCCGTGATGATCGCTACCTTGCCGTCGAATCCGAGATCTGTCATGGCCGACAACGCTAACGGCGCGCCACCCGACTCCGGAAAACGCTCGTGCGATGAGGTTGTGGTGCGAGGGGTGGGCCGGAACCTCATCGGTGGGGTGGTGATGAGGTTGTGGTGCGAGGGGTGGGCCGGAACCTCATCGGTGGGGTGGTGATGAGGTTGTGGGGTCACCAGCGCTGGAAGCCGCCTTCGGAATCGATCACCTGACCGCGGATCCAGGCGCCCTCGTCGCTGACGAGGAACGCGACGAGGTTCGCGACGTCGCTCGGGGTTCCCCATCGACCGTCCGGGAACATCGACGCGATCCGGCGGTGGACGTCGGGGGGCGCATACCCGGTGTCGACGGGTCCGGGGTTGACGCAGTTGGCCACGATGCGGCGAGCGGACAGTGCGTGGTCGACGGACTTCGTCATCTGGTGCAGCGCGCCCTTGGTCACCGCGTAGGCGATCTCACCGTCCATCGGGGCGACGTCTTGTCCGCTCGTGAACCAGACCATCCGTCCGGTCGGAGCTTGATCGGCGGGGGCCGGCTCGTGACGCTCGGCGAAGCGTTGTGCGAGCAACACGATGCTGCGCACGTTCGCCGCCCAGCAGCGGTCGAGTTCCGCCGCGGTCACCTCGGTCATCGGCTGATGCGACGATCGAGCGTGTGTCGCCACGACGATGTCGAGGCGGCCGTGCTCGTCGACCACCTCGTCGATCAACTCGCCCGGAGCGCTCGGGTCCTCGAGGTCGTGCTGGCCGATCACGAACGGTGCTGTGGTCACCGGGTCGGTGCCCCACGGCATCTCGGCATCGTGGGGTACCCACCCCGTGGCCACCACGGTCGCTCCCAGGCCGTGGAGATGTCGGGCGAGCGTCGCGGCGATCCCGATCGACCGCGAGACCCCGGTGACGAGGGCGACGCGCCCTGCGAGTGGCGGAGGCGTCGTCGACGGCATGATCTGAGATGCTGTCACACTCGGCGCCGGGCCGCGACGAGCAGGAACGGTGGCCGTTCGGTCTCGACCGCCCAGTCGGGATGTTCTGCGATCTGGTCCGGGCTCGGGCCCCACTCCACGAGTTCGGTGACGTCGAGATCGGCGTGCCGGAGCGCCATGATGTACGCCGCGATCGTTCGGTGTTGCTTGATCACCCCCGGAGCGAGCCAGTCGGTCGTCCGTGGCCCCTGATCGAGATATCGGTCGAGTCGCCAGGCCGCCCCGTACTCGTCGGCGACGAAGCGTGGCGAGGAGGGGGCTGTGAAGATCGGGTGCTCGATCGAGAACACGAAGGTTCCGCCTTCGACCAGACAACGTGCGACCTGAGCCGCCAGGCGTTCGACGTCGGCGACGTAGTGCAGCGTGAGCGAGCTGAACGCGACGTCGTAGGCCGCCGGCGCCAGTTCGATCTCGTCGAGGTCGGCGCGCTCATAGGTGATTCGGTCGTCGGAGGTTGCGGTGCGGGCCCGTGCCAGCATCCGGTCGGAGAGGTCGACACCGTGCACGGCGGTCGCTCCTTCGCCGGCCGCCCAGCGGCAGAACCAGCCGAACCCGGATCCGAGGTCGATGACTCGACGACCGTGCAACGGCCCGAGCATCGCTCGCAGGGTCGGCCACTCGGGCGCGGCGTCGAGACCCGTGACCGAACGTGGCAATGCCGAGTAACCGCTGAAGAATGCCTCGTCGTCGTAGATGTTCTGAGCCACGCGCCGACGGTACTCAGCCGGCGTGGTGTCAGTCCCGAAGGATTCGGTAGGGCTCGTCGACCGTGACCAGGAGGGATTCGTCGTTGTGCTTGAGCGGAACGCCGGAGCCGGTCAGCACCGTCAGCGTGAGGCCGTCGATGTCGAGGTCGATGCGCATGCGTGAGCCGTGGCGCAGCAGATGGAAGGTCACGCCCTCCCACGCGCTGGGAAGACGGGGGGAGAACTCGATGTGGTCCCCCTGTTCGACCATTCCAGCGAAGCCGTGCACGATCCCGGCCCAGACCCCGCCGGCTGACGCGACGTGCACGCCGTCGGCGGTGTTGCCGTGCGAGTCGCACAGATCGAGGTACAGCGAACGGGTGAAGTACTCGAGCGCCACTTCCTCGTAGCCGACCTCGGCTGCCACGACCGCCTGGACGCATGCCGACAGCGACGAGTCGCCCGTGGTGATCGGGTCGTAATAGTCGAAGTTGCGCCGCTTCTGCTCGACCGGGAACCGCTCGGATCGCAAGTACATGGCGAGCACGACGTCGGCCTGCTTGAGCACCTGATGGCGATAGATCACCAGTGGGTGGTAGTGCAGGAGGAGCGGGTAGTGCTCCGGCGGTGTGGTCTCCCAGTCCCATGGTTCGAGATCGAGGAACTCCGAGTCCTGGGGGTTGATGCCGAGTTCTTCGTCGGTGGGGACGAACATGGCGTCGGCTGCTGCATCCCAGTCGTCGAGTTCGCCGACGTCGAGGTCTGTCGCCCGGCAGAGCTGAGCGAACGCCTCGGGGTTCCAACTCGCCAGGAACCGCACGGTCCGCGCCGCGTAGCGCAGATTGAACCTCGCCATCACGTTCGTGTAGAAGTTGTCGTTGACGACCGTCGTGTACTCGTCGGGGCCGGTGACCCGGTGGATGTGGAACGTCTGAGAACCGTTGCTCGAGTAGAAGCCGAGGTCGACCCACAGGCGGGCGGTTTCCACGAGGACCTCCGCGCCTTCGTGGGACATGAACTCGATATCGCCGGATGCCTCGAGGTACCGGCGCATCGCGAGGACGACGGCGGCGTTGATGTGGTACTGGGCGGTGCCCGCGGCGTAGTAGGCCGACGCCTCCTCACCGTTGATCGTCCGCCAGGGATACAACGCTCCGGCCTGGCTCATCTCGCGGGCGCGTTGGCGGGCGGCGTCGAGCATCTTCCATCGGAAGCGGACGATCTTGCGGGCGGCCTCGGGCATTGTGTACGCGAGGAACGGGGCGACGTACACCTCGGTGTCCCAGAAGTAGTGCCCGTCGTAGCCGCCCCCGGTGACGCCCTTGGCGGCGATGCCCTGCTCCTGCGTGCGCGCCGAGGCCTGGGCGAGCTGGAACAGGTTCCACCGCAGCGCCTGTTGGGCCTGGTGGTCGCCTCGGAGTTCGATGTCGGCGTTCGTCCAGAACTCGTCGAGCCATTCGCGCTGTTCGAGCAGCAACTGGTCGTTGCCTTCGGTCTCCGCGCGTTGGAGGGTGCGGGTGCATCGATCGGCGAGTTCCTGGACCGGTACACCGTTCGACGAGTGGTAGGAGACGAGCTTGGTGATCTTGATCGGGTCGCCTGGTGTGGCGCGCACCGTGAACACCGTCTTGGCGAGATCGACGCCCACGTCGGTGACGATCTCGGCGTGACACGACGTCTCGATGCGGTGACGGGTGCCGCACGCCAGGGTCATCTCGCTATTCGCGCAGCGGTAACCGAGGACGATTTCGTTGTCGCGTTCGTGTTGCAGGCGCGGCTGTAACACTCGATGGTCGAACTTTCGTGCCCGGCGCGGATCCTTGCCCTCGCCCAGTGCGGCCGAGCGGACGTGGTATTCGTCCTCGCCGTCCTGACGGTTGAGCAGCTGCGACGAGATCACCACTGGTGCCGCGGCATCGAGCAGCGTCACCTCGAGCGTCATGACGGCGAGGTGGCGGTGCTGGAAGCTGACCATCCGTTGTGACGACACGCGGACCCGTTTACCGGCGGGGGTGCGCCAGATCATGTCGCGGGTGAGAACACCGTTGCGGAAGTCGACCGAGCGCTCGTAGCTGTCGAGATCGGCGGAGGCGAGCAGCAGTGGCTCGTCGTCGATGTAGAGCTTCATCAGCTTGGCGTCGGGCACGTTGACGATGGTCTGGCCGGTCTTGGCGAAGCCGAAGGCGTCCTCGGCGTGCATGATCGGCCACGTCTCGTGGAAGCCGTTGAGGTAGGTCCCGTGGCTGTGCGCTTCGCGTCCCTCCTCGGGGTTGGCGCGCATGCCGATGTAGCCGTTGCCGAGCGCGAACAACGTCTCGGTGAGTCCGAGGTCGTCGTTCGAATAGACGCGTTCGACGAGCCGCCACGGGTCGACCGGGAAGCGGTATTCGGGGAGTCCGGTGGGGAGCTGGTGCCGGTTCACCAGCGCGCTCCGGCGGGAAGAAGCTCGGCGAGGTCGTCGACGACGAATGTCGCTCCGTGCTCGAGCAGGCTTTCGTGACCCGCACCGCGATCGACGCCGATCACGACGGCGAACGCTCCGGCCGCGCCGGCGGCGACACCTGAGACCGCATCCTCGACGACGACGGATCGCCCCGGGGTCACGCCGAGTTGCTCGGCGGCGAAGGTGAACATGTCCGGGCCGGGCTTCCCGGCGATTTGCTGCTCGGCGGCGACCGTCCCGTCGACGACGACGTCGAATCGCGCCCCGAGGCCGGAGGCATCGAGGACGGTGCGTGCATTCTTCGACGACGACACGATCGCCGCTGGGATGCCACAGCCTTCGAGGAGGTCGAGCGTCGCGGCCGATCCGGGGTACGGCTCGATCCCGTCACGCTCGAGGATCGTGTTGAACAGGTTGTTCTTGCGGTTGCCGAGCGCGCACACCGTGTCGGTACCGGAGGCGTCGTCGGGCGATCCGTCAGGGAGGGTGACGCCGCGCGATGCGAGAAACGAACGGACGCCGTCGTACCGGGGTTTGCCGTCGATGTAGCGGAGGTAGTCGGCGTCGGTGTAGTCGTAGTCGGCGAACAGGTCGCCCCACGCATGCTCGTGGATGACGGCCGTCGGTGTGATCACGCCGTCGAGGTCGAACAGCACACCCTCGAACACTCGCCAGTCGAACTCCGCCCCGGTCACCTGGCCAAGACTAGACAGTGGCGTCGGCGATGGCGTCGGACCGCAGCTTCTTGTAGTCGAGCTTCCCGTTTGCTGCGCGCCCGATCGACGAGACGGCGACGATGCGTTTCGGCGCCTTGTATGCCGCGAGCCGTGACTTGACGTGCGCGATCAGTGCGGCGCTGTCGACCTGGTCGCCCGCATGTGGTTCGACGAGCGCGGTGATCGCCTCGCCCCACTTCTCGTCGGGCACCCCGACCACCGCCGCATCAGCGACCGAGGGGTGCAGCTTCAGGCACTCCTCGACCTCCTCCGGGTACACCTTCTCGCCGCCGGTGTTGATGCACTGGCTGCCGCGGCCGAGCAGGGTGACCGTGCCGTCGGCTTCGACGGTGGCGTAGTCGCCGGGGATCGAGTACCGCTCGCCGTCGATGACGACGAACGTCTGCGCCGACTTGGCCTCGTCCTTGTAGTAGCCGATCGGGGTGCGGCCCCGCAGGGCGACGCGGCCGAGTTCGCCAGAGCCGGGTGCGACATCTCGTCCGTCGTCGGTGACGACGCGCGTCGACGTGCCGAGTTCGAACTTCGCGGTTTCGCCGCTCGACTCCGACGTCGTGGTGTTCGTCGCCATACCGATCGCCTCGCTGGATCCGAGCGAGTCGACCATGATCAGGCGCGGGTTGTGTCGCAGGAGGCCCTCCTTGGTCTCCTTCGACCACATCACGCCGGACGACACGATCACTCGCAGGGTCGAGATGTCCCATCGGTCGGGTTCGGCATCGAGCGCGCGCAGGATCGGCTTGGCGAATGCGTCGCCGACGATCGAGGTGGAGTTGATCCCGTGGTGTTGCACGTCGTCGAGGAACTCCTCGGCGCTGAAGTGGCGGCCCTCCATCGTGGTGATCGATCCACCGATCATCAGATTGCTCAGTGCGTTGAACAGGCCCGTGCCGTGCATCAGTGGCGCTGCGGGCATGTTGCGCGGTCCGGGCTTGGCGATCCGCTCGGCGACCGCGTCGAGGTCCTGTTCCGGTGGCATGCGCTTCTTGTTGTTCGCGTCGAGCACGCCGAACAGGTCGTCCTGGCGCCACATCACGCCCTTGGGCATGCCGGTGGTACCACCGGTGTACAACAAGAGCAGGTGGTCGCCGGATCGCCCCCACGGCGCCCGGACGTCGTCGTCGGTGCCGGCGGCGGCCGCGTCCTCGTAGGGCATCGCCCATTCGGGGCACGGACCAGAACCATCGTCGACCCACAGCCACAAGGTGACCTTGGGGACGCGATCGCGCACGGCGTCGCACTGGTCGGCGAACGCGCCGTGGAACACGACCGCGGTGGCGTCGGCGTTGTCCCACAGGTACACCAGCTCGTCGGCCGCGTACCGGTAGTTGGTGTTGACGACGGCGAAGCCGACCTTGAACGCGGCGAAGATCGACTCGAGGTACTCCGGTGAGTTGTAGAGGTACTGCGCGACCTTGTCCTGTTCGGCGGAATCGGGCCGCAGGAGCGCACGGGCGACACCGTTCGAGCGTCGATTGAAGTCGGCCCAGGTGTGGGTTCGGTGGCCCTGCTGCTGAGCGAGTGCCTCGGGGATGCGCGTCGCCACGGTCTCCCACAGGTCAGCGAAGTTCCAGCCGGTCTCGGTCGTCGTCACGAGGTCGACGGTAGCGGTGAGCGGATCGGTCGACCGACTCAGCCGGTCGAGTCAGCGGGTGGTCCCTGCATCAGCCGGTCGTAGGCGGCAGTGACGGGAGAGTGCTCGGCCATGGCGTCCCACATCGACTCGATCCACCACGTGGCGCCGGCGTCCGCATACGCAGCGGGGGAGTGTTCCGTCGTCGTGCCCTCGACGACGATGTCGTAGCCTTCGGCAACGGAGGCTCGCAGGGCGGCGATCTCGTCGAGGTGTGGTTGGCGCACGGTCCCGTCGTCGAGCACCTGGGGGATCATGCCGTCCCACCGCAGTGCCCGCGCGACCGACTTCTCGCGTCCGAGTGCAGCGACGCACCAGATCGGGACCCGCGGCTCCTGCACGATGTTGCCGATCGTCGGAAACTCCGTCGCGGCCACCTGATAGTGCGTGCCGTCGTAGGTGAACGGTTGGCCACCCCACAGCCCGCACGCGACGTCGAGGCACTCGTCCATCAGCTCGGCGCGCACCCGTCGGTCGCATTCCTCGCCGAACGTTTCGAACCCGGAGTCGATGGCGCCCAGGCCGACCGACAGCGTCACGCGCCCGTTCGAGAGACGATCCACCGTCGCCACCTGACTCGCGAGTTCCCACGGCCGCCGACGCGACGGCGGGGTGAGCAGTGTGCCGAGGCGGATCTTCGAAGTGCGCACGGCGGCGAGCCCCAGCGAGATCCACGCATCGACGCCCCACACCGGCTCCCACACGAACAAGCCGTCCCAGCCCGCGTCCTCGGCAGCAGCGGCGAGGTCACCGACATCGTCGGCGTCGCCCCAGGGGACCACGAAGCCGAACTTCACAACACTGACCGTAGACCACCTGGCGAACCCGTGCGCACCGAGCGGTGCTGCTCGACCAGAATCTGGCGATGGCCACCGACATCGTTCCGGACGACAAGGACTGGACCTGGGTCCTGGAGCGCACGTGCGTGGAATGCGGGTTCGATGCGCGATCGATCGAGACGGCGGACATCGCGGCGATGATCCGTGCCAACGCGGAGCAGTGGCGGCTCCTGCTGGGTGGGGGCGACGCATCGGTGCGGGTCCGTGCCCGACCGGACCGCTGGTCGACCCTCGAGTACGGGGCCCACGTCCGAGACGTGTACCGGCTCTACGAACGGCGGCTCCGGCTCATGCTCGACACCGACGACCCGATGTACCCGAACTGGGATCAGGACGAAACGGCGATCGCCGAACGGTACGACGAACAGGACCCCGTGGCCGTCGCTGGCGAACTGGTGGACGCAGCCACGATCCTGGCCGCCTCGTTCGACGACGTGTCCGGCGACGACTGGCGGCGTCCCGGACGGCGCAGCGACGGCGCCCGGTTCACGGTCGAGTCGTTCGCCCGGTACCTGGTCCACGACCCGGTCCACCATCTCTGGGACGTCCGGTCCGCTCCGGCCTGAATCCGGTGAGGTCGCTTCGACCTACAGTCGCGACATGGGGACCGCATCGATCGTCGAAGCTGCACGCGACCTCGCAGAACTGGTCGAGGCCCACGCCGACGACGGTGAGCGGCTTCGTCGCCTTCCGCTGCCGACCGTGAAGGCGCTCGCCGACGCCGGCCTGCTGCGGATGTGCGTCCCGCAGGTGTACGGCGGGCCCGAAGTCGATCCGGCCACGATGGTCGAGGCGATCGCCACGGTCGCCCATGCCGATGGCGGGGCGGGCTGGTGCACGATGATCGCGTCGACGACGTCGTCGATGGCGGCGTTTCTCCCGGCCGATGCGGCTCGGGAGATCTACGGCGACCCGACGTCGATCACCGGCGGGGTGTTCGCTCCGAACGGCAAGGGCGTGTCGACCGCGGTGGACGGGGTCGACGGCTTCGCGGTCACCGGGCGGTGGGCGTGGGGGAGCGGGACGCAGCACAGCCGCTGGATCCTCGGTGGGGCTCTGTGCGACGACGGCACGTTTCGACTGTGCTGGTTTCCGCAGTCGGCGGTGACATTCCACGACACGTGGTACACGACGGGGATGCGGGGTTCCGGCTCGCTCGACTACTCCGTAAGTGGAGCATTCGCGCCCGCGCAGCGCACGATCCAGCCGGGCGTGACCCGACCGGTCGTGACGACGCCGTTGTCGATGTTCCCGAACTTCACGTTGCTCGCGGCCGGGGTGTCGGCGGTCGGGCTGGGTGTTGCTCGACGTGCGCTCGACGAACTGGTCGATCTCGCCCAGGGCAAGAAGCCGCAGTATTCGTCGAAGACGTTGGCGCAGAGTGGCTTCACGCAGGTCGAGCTGGCGCGCGCCGAGGGCAAGCTGCGCGCCGCCCGGGCGTTCCTGTTCGACGAGCTGGGCTCGGCGTGGGAGTCGGCGCTCGCCGGTCGGGAGGTGTCGGTGGCGGTACGCACGGGCATCCGCCTGGCCGCGACTCATGCCGCCTCCGTGGGTGCCGAGGTGGCCGACACCGCCTTCACGCTGGCGGGCGGTACCGCGGTCTACGACGCGAGCGTCCTCGGGCGTTGCCTGCGCGATGCGCACATCGTGACCCAGCACATCCAGACCGCACCGAAGTTGAACGAGACCATCGGCAAGCTGCTGCTGGGCGTCGACGTCGACACCTCCATGTTCTGATCCCTCCAGGAAAAACGACGTTTGTGGCGCACTCCGGTTGGGACGGGCCAATGGAAGTGCACCTCAAACGGGAGAGGGGGTACGGTCGGTGGATGGACGCACTCGACGCGATCATGACCACCCGGGCGATTCGTCGGTTCACCGACGAGCCTGTCACCGACGAGGAGATCGCCGTCTGCCTGCGTGCCGCACAGCAGGCACCGAGCGGCGGGAACGTGCAGCCGCAGCAGTACGTGGTGGTGACCGCCGCCGATCGGCGCGCAGAGATCGCGACGTGGTACCGAGCATCGTTCGACCGCTACGAGAAGACGTTGCCCGACTCGAGCGCGTTCCGCGACGAGGCGGCCGCCGAGTCGTGGCGCAAGACGAGGGCCGCCAGCCGCCACCTCGCCGACCACGTGCAGGAGGCGCCGGCGATCGTGTTCTTCCTGCAACCGATCATCGCCTGGACACCGTCGGACGACGAGGGGCCGATGGACATCGGGCGACTCGACGGCAGTGTCTATCCGGCCGTCCAGAACTTCTGCGTAGCCGCTCGCGCGCTGGGGATCGGTACGTCGCTCACGACGGTGATCCGGATCCACGCCGCCGAGACGCTCGCGGCCCTCGGCGTGCCGGCGAACGACGACGGCTCACCGCGCTACGAGATCGCCGCCTGTATTCCGATGGGTCGACCCGCAGGCAACTTCGGCGTCGCCCCGCGCAAACCAGCGAGCGCCGTCACCCACTGGAACACCTTCGGCGACCGCCGCCGCGACTGAACACCCACCCACCACCCGCCAGCGATGAGGTTTCGGTCCGCCCTTCGGGCCAGAACCTCATCGCAACTGTTGGTAGGACCTGTCCGATGAGGTTTCGGTCCACCCCTCGGGCCAGAACCTCATCGCAACTGTTGCTAGGGCCTGTCCGATGAGGTTTCGGTCCGCCCTTCGGGCCAGAACCTCATCGCACATGAGGTGTGCCGACGAACTCGGGATCGGGTCTCGCCGGGCCGGTCTGCGACGATGATCCGGTGACCGCTACCAACCGTCTCGTCGCCGACCTGCTCGACCCCGATCTGTACCAGCGTGATCCGCACGACGCATGGGCGTGGATGCGGACGAACGAGCCGGTGTACCGCGACGAACGCAACGGTCTGTGGGGGATCACCCGACATGCCGACGTGATGGACGTCGAGCGACGGTCGACCGTGTTCGTGTCAGGCCTCGGCTATCGGGCGCTCTGGTCGCCGACCGAGGTGAACATGATCGCTCAGGACGATCCGCGACATCGCCAGCAGCGCATGCTCGTGCAGCCGATGCTCACCGGCAAATCGGTCGGAGAGCGCCAGGCCGAGATCGCCGCGCTCGCCACCGAACTCCTCGATGCCGCGTTCGCCGCGGGCGACGAGATGGAGGTCGTCGGAGCGCTGTCGGGGCAGCTCCCCGCTCGTCTGACCGCCCGCCTGCTCGGGTTCCCCGAGCGGTACTGGCCCGAGCTCAAGTCGTGGTCCGAACGCCTCATGCGCACCGACATGCGCGACCGCGACGGCCGCATCTTCACCGAGTTCATGGCCGCGAACATGGAGTTCGTCGGGGTGCTCGGTGAGGTGGCCGCCGACAAGTACGCCAACCCCACGGACGACCTGATCAGCACGTGGGTGCATTCGACGATCGACGACCAGCCGCTGTCGCCCGAGAACATCGTTCACGAGGTCGGACTCTTCATCGCCGGTGGCGCCGAGACCACCCGCACGGCGATCTCGCACGGGCTGCGGGCCTTCGTCGACCATCCGGATCAGTGGGATGCGATGGCCGCCGATCCGGCCCTCGTTCCCGTCGCGGTCGAGGAGGTCTTGCGATGGGTGACGCCGCTCAACAACATGTTCCGACGGGCGATCTCGGATGACGTCGTCGGTGGCCAGGAGATCGCCGCCGGTGATCGGCTCGTGTTGCTGTACCCGTCGGCGAACCGCGACGAGGCCGTGTTCGCTGACCCGTTCAGGTTCGACATCCGACGCGACCCGAACCCGCACATTGCATTCGGTTTCGGGACACATCTCTGCATCGGCACGCACGTCGCCCGCGCCGCACTGTCGGCGGTGTTCGGGCAGATGAGTTCACGGGTCACCGACCTGCGCGTGATCGACGAGCCCGACGTCGAAGCCAACATCTTCGCTCGGGCGGTGCGGTCGTTCGGCCTCGGATACACCCTGAGGTAGGGCTGTCGGTAAGCGGCTCGCCGAGGTTCGAGCGCTCTGAGCAGTCCCGGCTTGTACCTTGGGTGTGTGCGGATCGTGTCGATGTGCGGGAGTCTCGGATCGACATCGGCGAACAGGCTGGCGCTCGATCTGGCAGTCGACCGATTGCAGGCCGGCGGGACCGCCAGCGTCGACGACGTGCCGCTCGGGCACGTCCCGATGTTCAGCCCGGATCGGGCCGATGACCCGCCCGCGGCGGTCGCCCACATGCGATCGCTCGTCGAAGCTGCCGACGGAGTCCTGCTCGCTGCGCCGGAGTACGCCGGCGGGCTCGCCGGGGGCATGAAGAACGCTCTCGATTGGCTCGTCGGTTCGTCATCGATCTACCAGCGACCGGTCGTGGTCCTGAGCGCAGGCACCACGGGCGGTGTGTTCGCCATCGAGCAACTCGTGCGGACGCTGAGCTGGCAGGGTGCGCTGACGGTCGGCACACTCAGCGTCAACGCGCCGCGTACGAAGATCGAACCGGGAGTCGGTTTCGTCGACGCGGAGACCGTTCAGCGCATCGAGGACTGGGCTGACGCACTCGTTGCCGCGATGTCCATGAGTCCCGAGTCGCTCCTCGAACGGGTCGCAAGCGTTGTCGTCCCGTTCGGTATCGACCCCGCCCGCTTCGGCGATCTGGGCTGACCGGCGAGTGATGATGCCGCGCTCGGTCTGGGCCGGCGCACTGCTGCGATGAGATCCATGGCCAACTGTTGGTCCGCAAGCTCATCGCCCGATCGGGGCGCACTGCTGCGATGAGGCTCCGGGCCACCTCCCAGGCCGGAAAACTCATCGAGCCAGGTTCACGCACTCGGGCCCGGTCACGCCAGCGCGCGGGCTGATCGCGTCGCGCTGGCTACGGTTTGGCGCCATGGGGAACATCACGAGCCTTGCCGACATCTTGCGCGTCCACGGAGTCGGTCGCGCCGATTACACGGCCCTGGTCCAGGACGACCGACGACTCACGTGGGCGCAGCTGCACGAGCGGGCGGGCAAAGTCGCGCAGGGCCTCGCCGCCGACGGCGTCGGAGCGCAAGATCGAGTTGCATTCCTCGACAAGAACGGCATCGAACACTTCGAGGTCTTCTTCGGCGCGGCCCTGCTCAATGCCGTGTGCGTCGACGTCAACTGGCGTCTGGCCGCACCCGAAGTCGAGTACATCGTCAACGACGCCCAGGCGAAGGTGCTGGTTGCCGGCCCCGACTTCGTGCCGATCCTCGACGCGATCGCTGCGAACCTGACCACGGTCACGCGCATCCTCGTGATCGGTGGACACGAGGGTTACGAGTCCTACGAGGACTGGGTGGCCCCATTTCCGGCCGACGACCCCGGCGCCTCCTCCGCCAGCGGCGACGTCGCGTTCCAGCTGTACTCGTCCGGGACGACCGGTCGGCCCAAGGGCGTCATGCTGAGCAACGACAACTTCTTCAGTCTGTTGCCGCTCGCCAAGGACATCTGGGAGCTGACCCCCGACGCCGTGAACCTGATCGCAATGCCGCTGTTCCACATCGGTGGTGGTGGCTGGGCGGTTGCCGGCATGTACGAGGGCTGCACGTCGGTGATCTTCCGTGAACTCGATCCGGCGGCCCTGATCCGCACGATCGAGCAGGAGCGTGTCACGCACGCCTTTCTCGTCCCCGCCGTGCTGCAATTCATGCTGATGGTTCCCGGCGTCGCCGACGCCGACTACTCGAGCCTGCGCGTCTTCGTCTACGGAGCGTCGCCGATCAGTGAGGACGTGCTGGCGAAGTGCGTCGAGATGTTCGCGCCGTGCAAGTTCTGGCAGGCGTACGGGCTGACCGAGACGACAGGTGCCGTGGTCAACCTGCCGCCGGAGGATCATGATCCGAGTGGGCCGAATCGCCACCGGTTGCGCTCCTGCGGGCTTCCCGGACCGGGTGTCGAGTTGCGCATCGTCGGTGACGACGACATCGAGTGCGAGGTCGGCGAGGTCGGCGAGATCTGGATCCGTTCGCCGCAGGTGATGATCGGATACTGGAACCAGCCCGAGGAGACCACGAAGTCGGTGACGCCCGACGGCTGGTTCAAATCCGGCGACGCCGGGTACCTCGACGCCGACGGCTACCTCTACATCCACGACCGCGTGAAGGACATGATCGTGTCCGGCGGCGAGAACGTGTATCCCGCCGAAGTCGAGAACGTGCTCATGGGACATCCGGCGATCGCTGACGTGGCGGTCATCGGTGTCCCCCACGAGAAGTGGGGAGAGACCGCCAAGGCGATCGTCGTCAAGGCACCCGACGCCGAGGTGACCGAGGCCGAGATCATCGCGTACGCCAAGGAGCGCCTGGCCACGTTCAAGTGTCCGACGTCGGTCGACTGGGCCGACGTGCTGCCGCGCAACCCGAGCGGCAAGGTGCTGAAGAAGGACTTGCGCGAACCGTACTGGGAAGGTCATGACCGCAGGGTCGGCTGACGATGACAATGACGCAAGACCACGACAGATGACAACGACAGAGGATGACATGACCGATCTCGACACCTGGCAGACGCCGTTCCTCCAGGGGCTGATGGCCCCCGTGACCGAGGAGCGAGACGATCCCGACCTGGAGGTCGTCGGGAAGATCCCGGCGAACCTTCGCGGCATGTTCGTGCGGACGGGCCCGAACCAGCAGTTCGCCCCACTCGGTGCCTACCACCCGTTCGACGGCGACGGGATGTTGCACGCGGTGTACCTGCAGGAGGGCACGGCTCGTTATCGGAATCGTTGGATCGAGTCGAAGGGGCTCCTCGCCGAGCGTGCCCGTGGACACGCCTGCTACGGAGGGATGAGCAACTTCCAGTTCCCTGCCGACGACGTGCTCCTTGAAGGTGGCCTGCTGAAGAACACCGCCAACACGGCGACCGTTCGCCACGCCGGCCGATACTTCTCGTTGCTCGAGGCCGGTCCGCCAACCGAGTTCGACCACGACCTCGCCACGATCGGCGAGTACACCTACGACGGCCGCCTGCAGGGTCCGATGACGGCGCACCCGAAGGTCGATCCGGTCTCCGGCGAGATGCGGTTCATCGGCTACAGCCCGATGGCTCCCTACCTGCGGTATTCCGAGGTGAACGCCGCCGGCAAGCTCGTGCACAGCACCGAGATCGACATTCCGGCGCCGGTGATGATGCACGACTTCGTGATCACGCAGAACTACGCGATCGTCCTCGATGCGCCGGCCGTGTTCGACATGGACCGCATGCTCGAGGGTGGCGATCCGATGAACTGGTTGCCCGGCAACGGCACGCGCTTCGGGATCATTCCGCGGGGTGGGTCGAACGAGGACGTGCGCTGGTTCGAGACCGCCAACTGCTACGTCGTCCACTTCTTCAACGCGTGGGAGTCGGGGAACACGATCGAGATCCGGGCGCCGCGCATGGAGGACATGCCGGGCGGCTTCCAATTCGAGAATCCGGGTGCCGCGCGCGAGCCGATGCCGTGGCGTTGGGTGATCGACCTCACCACCGGCAAGGTCACCGACGAGCAGACCGATGACGTCGCGGGCGAGTTCCCCCGTGTGAACGAGCAGCACACCGGCCAGCGCACGCGCTACGCCTACAACTGTCCACAGCGCACGTGGGACTTCGAGTTCGACTTCCACGGCGTGGTCAAGTACGACATCGACACCGACACGTCACAGTCCCACTACTACAGCGACACCGAGGTCAGCGGGGAGCACGTCTTCGTTCCCGACCCCGATGGCACCGCCGAGGACGATGGTTGGTTGATGAGTTTCGTGACGGACCGCGCGACCGAGCAGTCCGAACTCGTGATCCTCGACGCTCGGGACATTGCGTCGGGACCTGTGGCCCGGGTGAAGATGGTGGCGCGGGTGCCGATCGGATTCCACGGCAACTGGTTCGCGGACTGACGACGAGCGCCGACCGTCGATTCAGGTCAGCGCAGGTCAGGTCAATGCGAGGATCGACCGCGTCGCCGTGTAGAACGCGACCACCACGAGCAGGATCACGAACCACTTCTGCAGGAAACTCGGATCGCGTGTGCTCGCCAGATGGCTGCCGACCACGACCCCGATCAGGCTGGCGATCGTGAACGGCACGACGATGCCCCAATCGACGGTGCCGCCCGGCAGGCGCGTCGCGAGCGCGACGGTCGAGTTGACGGCGATGACGAGCAGCGACGTGCCGACAGCCTCCGGCATCGTGAACCCGAGGGCCAACACCAGTGCGGGAACGATGACGAACCCGCCGCCGACGCCGAAGAAGCCGGTGAGCAGCCCGACGAACGAGCCGGCGAGGATCACCTTGATGACCGTGCTCGCATCGATGCGCACGTCGGTTTGAGCGAGCGACGTGTCATCGGTGTTGGCCGCAGCGCCGGCTGACCGGGCGGGCGGGGCGGCCGCTTGGACGCGCCGCCACATGGCGTAGGCCGCGACCAGCATCAGCACCGAGAAGGCGAGGAGCAACACGTCGGGGTTCGCCGCCTTGTTCCAGTGCGAACCGAGGAGCGATCCGCCGATGCCCGCGAGCCCGAAGATGGCGCCGGCGGCGAAGCGCACGCGGCCAGCGCGCCAGTGCGGGATGATCCCGATCAGCGCGGTGATCGTGACTAGCACCAAGGAGGTGGTCGTCGCTGCCTTCGGATCCTGTCCGGCCGCGTAGACGAGTGCCGGAACTGCGAGGATCGATCCGCCGCCGCCGAGCGCGCCGAGCGACACACCGATCAGGAACCCCAACGGTGACGCCAACAGACCTCGCATCCGACAAATATACCCCCGCCGGTATCTCGCACCGCCGAAATTCGGAGGTGGGGTTGCGCTGAGCGGGATGTTTGCACCGAATTTCGGGGTTGGGCGGTGGTCACGCTGGCGGCGGTGGCTCGGCTCGGACTGAAATTCGGAGCCGGGCTCGCGCTGAGCGGGATGTTTGCACCGAATTTCGGGGTTGGGCGGTGGTCACGCTGGCGGCGGTGGCTCGGGTGCGATCGTTCGTTCGTGAACGGGCGATAGCGTGGTTCGTCGTGTCCCCCCACGACCAGACCCTCCTCGAGGCACCGGCTGACGCCGACGATGCCAACCTCCGGCATCGCGCCGACATCCGCAACCTGGCGATCGTCGCGCACGTCGACCACGGCAAGACCACGCTCGTCGACGCCATGCTCCGCCAGTCGGGTGCCTTCCGCGCCAACGAAGAAGTCGTCGATCGGGTCATGGACTCCGGCGACCTCGAACGCGAGAAGGGCATCACCATCCTCGCCAAGAACACCTCGCTCGTCTGGCACGACCCGCGCACCGGCGACGACATCACGCTGAACATCGTCGACACCCCCGGCCACGCCGACTTCGGTGGCGAGGTCGAGCGGGCGCTCACCATGGTCGACGGCATCGTCCTGCTTGTCGATGCCGCAGAGGGCCCCCTGCCCCAGACGCGGTTCGTCCTGCGCAAGGCGCTGGCGCGCAACCTGCCCGTGATCCTCGTGATCAACAAGGTCGATCGGCCCGACGCCCGCACCGCCGAGGTCATCGACGAGGTCTACGAGCTGTTCTTCGATCTCGACGCGAAGGAGCATCAGGTCGAGTTCCCGATCGTGTACTGCTCGGGCCGCGACGGCTGGGCCACGCTCGACATCGACGAGGCCGAACGGCTGATCGTCGACGGCAAGGGTGACAAGAACCTCGCCGAGCTCGTCGAGGTCCTGCTCGATCACATCCCGTCGCCGACGTACCACGAGGGCCTGCCGCTGCAGGCGTGGGTCACCAACCTCGACGCATCGCCCTACCTCGGCCGTCTCGCCCTGCTGCGAATCATGGAAGGCGAGATCAAGAAGGGCCAGTCGGTCGCCTGGTGCAAGCGTGATGGCACGATCACCCGCGCCAAGATCGCCGAACTCTTCCTGACCGAACTCCTCACCCGCGTGCCGGTCGACTCCGCCCGCCAGGGCGACCTCGTCGCGGTTGCCGGGATCGAGGACATCTTCATCGGTGAGACGCTCGCCGACCCCGAAGATCCCCGTCCGCTGCCGGTGATCACCGTCGACGAGCCGGCGCTCTCGATGACGATCGGGATCAACACGTCACCGTTGGCCGGTCGCGAGGGCAAGAAGCTGACGGCCCGCCTCGTCAAGAACCGCCTCGACGCCGAACTCGTCGGCAACGTGAGCATCCGCGTGCTTCCCACCGAGCGCCCCGATGCCTGGGAGGTGCAGGCCCGCGGCGAGTTGCAGCTGGCGATCCTCGTCGAGCAGATGCGCCGCGAGGGATTCGAGCTCAACGTCGGCAAGCCGGTCGTGCTCACCCACGAGATCGACGGCAAGGTGCACGAGCCGGTCGAACGCGTCACGATCGACGTCCCGAACGAGCACCTCGGAGCGGTCACACAGCTCCTCGCGACGCGCAAGGGTCGCATGCAGAACATGGGCGGCACCGGTTGGGTCCGCCTCGACTACCTCGTCCCGGCACGTGGACTGATCGGCTTCCGCACGGAGTTCCTCACCGAGACCCGGGGCACCGGCGTCATCAGCCACACGTTCGAGGGCTACGAGCCGTGGGCAGGCGAGATTCGATCGCGCCAGTCCGGGGTGCTCGTCGCCGACCGCATCGGCCCTGCGACCACCTACGCCATGATGAACCTGCAGGACCGCGCAGCGATGATGGTCGGCCCGGGCACCGAGGTGTACTGCGGCATGATCGTCGGCGAGAACTCCCGTGCAGGTGACATGGACGTCAACATCTGTCGTGAGAAGAAGATGACCAACGTGCGTGCGGCCTCGGCCGACGAGACCGTCAAGCTCACGCCGCACCGGGTGCTGTCGCTGGAAGGCGCGCTCGAGTTCATCGCCGACGACGAGTGCGTCGAGGTGACCCCGATCAACATCCGGCTCCGCAAGGCCGATCTCGATCCCACCAACCGGGCCCGAGAAGCCAAGCGTCGCTCGCAAGCCACCTGAGCCATCCTCGCGGATGCGGCGGTGGTGACGCCGGTGCCTGGCACCGGCGTCACCAGGCTCAGGGGCCGGTGACCAGGGCGGTGTCGTGGAGGTCGATGGCCTCGTTGGCGTGCAGGTGGAGGCCGAGCGC
>JAHENF010000011.1:83535-84914 GCA_024643255.1 Ilumatobacteraceae bacterium | reverse complement strand
GCCGACCTCCCCGGGTTCTGGGCCGGATCGTGGAGCGAGGTCCGCAAGGACATGGCCGGCCGCTATCCGAAGCATCAGTGGCCGGTCGATCCGGCGACGGCCGACCCGAAACGGATGAAGGACCGCTGATGTTCGGGCTGTCGATCGGCATGGCGGTGACCTGCGTGCTCGTCGTGTACGTCGGCGCCACGGTTCAGGCCTCGATCGGGATCGGTCTCGGGATGATCGCGTCTCCGGTCCTGGCGATGGCCGACCCGGCCTTCATCCCGGTCGCGATCATTCTCGTGGTCGTCCCACTGACCGTGACGATTGCGTGGATCGATCGGACCCACATCGAGAAGCGGCAGGTCGGCTTTGCCCTGCTCGGCCGTCTGCCTGGTGTGATCGCCGGGGCGCTGGTCGTGGCGGCGCTCTCCGATCAGGTGCTCGCCGTGATGATCGCCGTGTCCGTACTGATCGCCGTCGTCGCCTCGATGACGGGGCGGCTCTTCCGTCCGACCGATCGTTCGCTGATGGTGGCAGGTATGGCGTCGGGCTTCGCCGCGACGACCACCGGCGTCGGCGGCCCGCCGATGGCGCTCACGTATCAGAACAGCGATCCGGCCACGATGCGTTCGACGATCTCGGCGTTCTTCTCGTTCGGTGCGGTGATGTCGCTCGCCGCGCTCGCGATGGCCGGTGAGATCGGAGTGCGACAGTGGCAGCTCAGTGCGCTGTTGCTCCCTGGCGTGATCCTCGGGGTGATCACCGCTCGTCTCGTCAAGGACCGCCTGAACCCGACCATCGTCCGGCCCACCGTCCTCGTGATCTGCACGATCGCCGCGCTCGCCCTCGTCGTCGAGACGTTCTGACGCTGCCGGGTCCCGGTGCGATGAGGTTCCGGCCCAAGAGGTGGCCACGAACCTCATCGCATCAGGGTGGGCGGGTCGCGCGATGAGGTTCCGACCCAAGGGGTGACCACGAACCTCATCACAACAGGGGGGCGGTCGACGTCTCCGGGGCACCCGCGATCGTCGGCCAGGACGACACCACGACGCCCGTCGAGCCCAACGTCACTCGAGCGTGGGAGCTGAGCAACAGCGAGCCGCTCTACCGGGTCGAACTCGTTGCAGGACAGCACCAGAGCTTCACGAATGCGTGCCGCTATCTCGCCCTCATCCCCACGTGGCCCGAAGAACTCCAGGCGCTGGCCGGGCCGTTCCTTCGTGTGCAGGCGAAGGAGGGCTGCGGCGACGGAATCATGGACATCAGGCGGGCCGAGGATCTGACGAACACCTTCGCGATCACCTTTCTCGATTCGATCTTCCGCGGCACACCGATGATCGACGCGGCGACGACCGCGATCCCCGACGACGTCGTCTTCATGTCGAAGTAGTCCC
>JAHENF010000011.1:5083-83435 GCA_024643255.1 Ilumatobacteraceae bacterium | reverse complement strand
GGCACGAACCTGCCGGCGGAGATCAAGATCTCGGCGATCGACGGCGACGCCTACAAGTTCCTCTTCATGGCCAAGGGCGGTGGCTCCGCCAACAAGAGCTACCTGTACCAGGAGACCAAGGCGCTGTTGAACGAGGCGACGCTGCTCCCATGGATCTTCGAGAAGATGCAGTCACTCGGTACGTCCGCCTGCCCGCCATATCACCTCGCCGTGGTCATCGGCGGTACGTCGGCGGAGTTCGCCGTCGAGACCGCCAAGCTCGCGTCGACCCGCTACCTCGACTCGCTGCCGACAGCGGGTTCACCCGACGGCCATGCGTTCCGCGACCTCGACCTCGAGCAGCAGGTGTTGAAGCTGTCGCAGACGACCGGTATCGGCGCGCAGTTCGGCGGGAAGTACTTCTGCCACGACGTGCGCATCATCCGACTGCCCCGCCACGGAGCATCGTGCCCGGTCGCGATCGCCGTGTCGTGCTCGGCCGACCGCCAGGCACTCGGCAAGATCACCAAGGACGGGGTGTTCCTCGAGCAGCTCGAGCAGGATCCGGCCCGCTTCCTCCCCGAGGTCGGCGAGGAGCACCTCGGCGACGCCGAGACGGTGCACATCGATCTCAACCGACCGATGGCCGACGTCCTCGCCGAGCTGTCGCAGTACCCGGTGACCACCCGCGTGATGCTGACCGGCACGATGGTCGTCGCGCGTGACATTGCCCACGCCAAGATCAAGGAGCGCCTCGACGCAGGTGAGCCGGTGCCGCAGTACCTGAAGGATCACGCCGTCTACTACGCCGGGCCTGCCAAGACCCCCGAGGGCTACGCGTCCGGATCGTTCGGGCCCACGACCGCCGGCCGGATGGACAGCTACGTCGAACAGTTCCAGGCCGCGGGCGGCTCGATGATCATGCTCGCGAAGGGCAACCGCTCACCGCAGGTCACCGCGTCGTGTCAGGCGCACGGCGGCTTCTACCTCGGCTCGATCGGCGGGCCTGCCGCTCGGCTGGCGCTCGACAACATCCGCAAGGTCGACGTGCTCGAGTACGCCGAACTCGGCATGGAAGCCGTGTGGAAGATCGAGGTCGAGGACTTCCCCGCGTTCATCGTCGTCGACGACAAGGGCAACGATTTCTACGCCCAGGTCCGCGCCGAGCACTCGATGCCCGTCACGATTCGCTGATGACCGATGCGACCGGTTCGCCCGTCCTGACCAACGACGAACGCGCCGCCGCTCGTGCGTTCGTTGCACGATGCGAGGTACGCCTCTCGACGTTCCACCGCATCGCGGTGGGCATGTTGTCCGGTGCAGGACTGCTCGTCGTGCTGCCGGTCGTGGCGCGCGATTCGATCACCGGCATCGCCCGCTCGTTGTTCTCCGGTGACATCGGGGTCGTCGAGATTGCGCTCATCGTCGCAATCGGAGCCATGCTCGCCGTGCCGGCCGTCGCGCTCTGGCTGCTGTTCGCCGACCTGACCCGCTTCTACTTCTATGCCAACCACATCGGAAGCGACGGCGGCGAGGTGTTCACCCCGCGCTTCACGCTCACGTCGTTGCAGCTGCCCTCCGACGAACTCGGTCCTGCGGCGACCGCCGAGCTCGTGCGCACCCGCGAGGATCCGCGAGTCGTCGAGCTCCTCGTCCCGGCGAACGACGAATCACGCAAGCGCGTCGATCGACAGCTCGACGTGTACGGCGGCCTGGCGTCGGGACACGACGACGCCGCCCGCGCTGCGGGTCTCTTCGAACTCGCGGCGTCGAGGAGCCGGCCTCTGCTGGAGGAGGTGGCGAAGGTCGAACACGGCATGGCACGCCACGTGCTTCGCCTGCGCGGCCTCGTGCTCCGCTACGTGAAGGCGTTGCTCGCGCTGTTGACGACGGCGGTCGCGGTCTACGTCGGCGACGCCGTGGTCGAGGGATTCGACACCGGCGACGGGCTCACCGTGACACAGGACGCCTGGCTCGCCGCCGTGGTGCTGGTCTGGGCTCCGCTCGTCGTGCTCGCGGTGACGTCACCCGTCCGCTGGATCGAGAAGGCGATGCGTGACGAGGGCGCTCCGTCGACCGCGGTCGCCGACGATCCGGAACTCACCTTCATCGAACGGGTCTCGCTGCGGATCGCGGCGGTCGCGTGGATCGCCGCGGCCGTCGCGATGGTCGTCTCGATCGGCGACCGCGCGACATCGAGCGACGCCCAAGGCGTCGAGATCGCCGTGCTCGCGGTCTCGGTGGTCGCAGTGGCGACCGCAGCGTTCACCGGCCGGTTCCGCAGCCTGGTCGAGATCTCGTAGCGGCGGGCTACAGCTCGCCGGCGAGTTCGCCGAGACGTCGTTCGCCCTCGGGTGTCTGGCCGCCTGCGTCCATGAAGCGCTGCATGCGGTCCTGCGTGTCGTCGCTGGCGAGCGTGTCGTTGAACGCGACGGTTTCGGCCAGCAGATCGGACTCCACACCTGCCTCCGCGCGCACGACACTCGCCTTCGCTGCCGCCACCGCATGCGGTGCGAACCCGGCGATGCGTCCGGCGAGCCGGTCGACGAACGTGTTGATCTCGTCGGTCGGCAGGACCCGGTTGACCCAGCCCCACTGCTCCGCGGTCGTGGCATCGATGTCGTCGCAGCCGAGGACCACCTCGAGGGCTCGGCTCCGTCCGATCAGACGTGGCAGGCGCACCGTGCCACCCGCGCCCGGAAGGATCCCGACCGCCACCTCGGGCTGATTGAAGATCGCCTCCGGGGTGGCGAAGCGCATGTCACACGCCAGCGCCAGCTCGCTCCCGCCCCCGCCGACACGCCCTGCGATCACGGCGATCGTCGGCTTCGCCATCGTCCGCAGCGTCTCGCACATCACGTCATACGGACCGATCTCTGTCGGCTCCGGTTGCACGCGTGGGAACTGTTGGATGGCCTCGACGTCGAAGTGAGCGAGGAACCACTCCGGGTTCGCGGACCGGATCACGACCGCCCGGATCGACTCGTCGCGCGCCATCTCCTCGATCGCGGCGCCGAGTTCGAAGAACACCTCGAACGTGATCAGGTTGATCGGCGGATGGTCGACGGTCAACGTCGCCACGCCCCGCTCGTCGGTCTCGACACGAACTGTGTTCATGGCATTGCGGCCGGCGGCGCCGCACCGGAGTGTCCGATTCGCATGCAACGACCGTAGCGACAGCGTTCGGACCGCCTCGCAGCCGGCCGGTCATCGGGTGGGGATACCCTCACAACATGAGCGACCACGTGATCCGCATCGCCTACTGCGTCCCTTGAGATTATTCGAGCCGCGCCGTGAGCGCAGCGAGTGATCTCCTGTCGAACTACCAGCACGTCATCGACACGCTGACGCTCGACACCGGTTCGAAGGGCGTCTTCGACGTCGAGGTCGACGGTGAGCTCCTCTACTCGAAGCACGCCACCGGACGCCATGCCGAGCCCGGCGAGGTGCTGCGTCTCTTCCGCGAGCGCTACGCCACCGACGTCACCCCCTACGGCGAGTGACTCGGTTACGCCGGTGCCTGGCACCGGCGTAACCGGTCAGGACATGGAGACGAGGTCGAGCCAGTCCTCGGAGAAGTAGTCGACGTCGCCGTCGGGCATCAGCAACACCTTGGTCGGCTGGAGTTCGCGGACGAAGTCCTCGTCGTGGCTCACCAGGATGATCGCGCCCGGCCAGTCGACGAGGGCGTCGGCGACCGCCTGCCGTGACGGCGGGTCGAGGTTGTTGGTCGGCTCGTCGAGCAGTAGCAGGTTGTTGCGGCCGACCATCAGCATCGCGAGCGCCAGCTTGGTCTTCTCGCCACCCGAGAGCGTTCCCGATTCCTGGAACACCTTGTCGCCGGACAGACCGAACATGCCGAGAAGTCCGCGCAGCTGGGTCTCGCCCAGGTTGATGCCCTCCGGAACGGCGTCGCGGATGTTGGTCAGCAGCGATTCGTTCGTGCGCAGGTTGTCGTGTTCCTGGGCGTAGTACCCAGCATGCACCTGATAGCCGAACTTGAAATCGCCGAGGTCGGCCTCGGTCTCGCCGGCGAGGATGCGCAGCAGGCTGGTCTTGCCGGCACCGTTGAGGCCGAGCACCAGCAGGCGCTCGCCGCGGCCGAGGTCGAAATCGATGTCCTCGAAGATCGTCGGGCCGCCGTACGCCTTGCACAGGCCCGACGCCCGGATCACGGTCTCGCCGCACTTGGGAGGATCGGGGAACCGGACCGCCATCGTCTTGGTCGACTGCGGACCGCGCACGCGCTGGTCTTCGAGTCGTGCGATGCGCTTCTCGACGCTGTGGGCCATCGCCGCCTTGGTGGCCTTCGCCCCGAAGCGGTCGACGACGGTCTGCAGGCGGTCGATCTCCTTGGACTGCAGGAGCGCCTTCTTCGCGAGGCGGGCCTCGTCGTCGGCACGCGCCCGCTGGTACTGGCTGTACGTGCCGCGGTATTCGACGATCTCGCCGACGTCGGTTTCGGTCGCCCGGTCGAGGTGCAGCACTCGGGTGATCGACTCGTCGAGCAATTCGAGGTCGTGGCTGATCACCAGCAGGGCGCCCTTGTACTGGCGCAGGAACCCGAGCAGCCAGCTCTTCGCGTCGACGTCGAGGTGGTTGGTCGGCTCGTCCAGGCACAGCACGTCGGAGCCGGCGAACAGGATGCGAGCGAGCTCGACGCGCCGACGCTCACCGCCCGACAGCGTGCTGATCGGCTGGTCGAGCCGCGAGTCGGGGATGCCGAGCCCCGCCGCCATCGCACGAGCTTCGCTCTCGGAGGCGTAGCCGCCGGTTGTGCGGAACGCCTCTTCCGCTTCGGAGTAGCGCCCGACGTTGCGTTCGTCGGGATTCTCCTCCATGGCGATGCGGAGCTTCTCGATGCGGGTGATCTCGTCGTCGATCCCCCGGCCGGAGAGCACGTGGGTGACGCACGAACGCCCGTCGAGCGCCGAGTCGATCTTCGGGTCCTGCGGGAGGTAACCGAAGCCGCCCTTGCGCACGACCTTGCCCGACTTCGGTTCGTTGGCGCCGCCAAGGACCTTGAAGAGGCTGGTCTTGCCGGCTCCGTTGCGTCCGACGATGCCCACCTTGTCGCGGGCCATGACGGTGAAGCTGGCGGCGTCGACGAGGAGTCGTCCACCCACTTCCACCGAGATCGCCTGAGCCTGGAGCACCCGTCCAGGCTAGAGGTCGACCGCCGGATCAGGGTCCGGGTGGTGGATCCAGCGGAACGGCCGGGGTCGTGGCTGCAGTCGTGGTCGGTGCCGTCGTCGTCGCGGGCGAAGTCGTGACGACGGGCGGCGGCGTGGTCGTCGGAGTGCCGCCACCGCTGTCGGGCACCGTGGTCGTCGGCGTCTCGGTGCCGCCACCACCGCTCGGGGTGGTGGTCGACGGCGGGCGCGGCGTGGTCACGGTCGGACGCTGGGAGTTCGACGAGTTCCCGACGCTCGAGCCGCCACCGGTGCCACCGTTGATCGCCGAGTCGTCCTCGAACGCCGAGGAGAGGCATTTTCCGTCACCGATCGACACCGGCCCGAGCGCGCCGGCCACCGCTTGGGCCAGCACCTCGCGTCCCGTCTCGGTCGGGTGGAGCTTGTCGCCGCTGAGCACGCCTGGCGTCTCGGCGATCGCCTGCCAGTCGAGCAGCGTCACGTTGTCGTACTCGGCGGCGAGCTTGTGGACCACCTCGTTGACCTCGGCATAGTCCGGCCGGTACTCGGTCACGGTGAACAGCAGCGTCGGACGAGGCTCGAGTCGGTCGAGGATCTCGCGCAATTCCTTTTCGTATGCGTCCTGATCGCCCCGGTAGTTGCTCCCGAGGAAGACAACCGCGGCGTTCCACTCCTCGCTGGGTGACGCGTTCTCGACGAGCACCTTGTCGAGGACCTTGTTGCCGAACTCGATGAACCGGCTCGGTTCCGCCTCGAGTTCGACCTCCCAACCGAGCGGCACGAGCGCGTCGCACATCTGGCCGCCGTAGCGCGACGAGGTCGACGCCATGATCGAGTCGCCGATGATCAGGACCCGGTTGCCCGTCGTGATCTGTCCGAGCAGGTCGGCGGCGGTCCCGTCTCCGTTGACCGGCGGCGGCACCATCACCAATGGCTCGCGATTCGCGGGGACGGTGTCGGGCAGCACGCCGACTCCCGCAATGGTCGAGACCGGTGTCGCGTCCGCGGCAGCGCTGCTGTCGGCTCCGCCGCCGCCCGAACCGCAGGCGGCGACCACGAGCGACAGCGCAACGAGCGCAACGAACGGCTGGCGGGACATCAGCTCCATTGAAGCGGGTCGCGCCGCCGGGTGGGCGTCGGGGCCGGATTTCGGCCGCTCAGGAGGTGCGCGACCGGAGTTCGTCGCGGATCTCCATCAGGAGATCGATTTCGGTCGGACCGTCGTCCTCGGCGACCGGGCCCTTCATCGCGTTGTACGCCTTGATGATCAGGAAGCAGACGGCCGCGATGATCAGGAAGTTGACGATGGCGGTGATTGCAACGCCGATCAGGATCTTGCTGTCACCGATGTCGATCGTGATGCCGTCGAAGTTCGGCTGGCCGAAGATCGCCGCGATGATCGGCATGATCACGCCTTCGACGATCGCCTTGATGACGAGCCCGAACGCCGCAGCGAGGACGAAGGCGATGGCGAGTTCGACCAGGTTCCCTCGATTGACGAAATCCTTGAACTCCTGGATCCAGCTCTTCATGACGACGTTCCCCTTCGATCGCGTGTGATGGGCCCATCACACGCGATCGACCGTAGTGCGTCGCCGGTCACACCTCGGACAACGCAGTAGGTTCGGCACGTGTCGATCGGTGCCCGTTTCATGAAGGTTCCGCTCCGTCGAACGGGCGATGCGTTCGACCTCGTCGTGATCGGAATGGGGTCGGCGGGCGTGTTCGCCGCCGAGATGGCAGCACGCGACCTGGGCCTGCGCGTCGCGGCGATCGATCGAGCCCGCGTCGGTGGTGACTGCCTGTGGACCGGTTGTGTCCCGTCGAAGACGCTCATCGCGAGTGCCCGTGTGGCCCACACGGTTCGCGAGTCGGCGCGTTTCGGCGTCCACGCCGGCGATCCGACGATCGACCTCGATGCCGTGTGGCGTCGAATCGCCGCAGTCCGCGCCGAGATCGCTGCCACCGACGACGATCCCGATCGCTTCCGCGACCTCGGCGTCGAGATCATCGAGGGCGAAGCCGTCGTCACGGGCGCCCGGGAGGTGACGGTGGGCGATCGCGTGCTGCAGACGCGGTACACGCTCGTGTGCACCGGCAGCCACCCCTTCATTCCCGCGATCGACGGAATCGCCGACATCGAGGCGCTCACCAGCGAGAACCTGTTCGATGTCGCCAGACCGCCGGCCTCGCTGATCGTGATCGGCGGCGGACCGATGGCGTGCGAGATGGCCCAGGCGCTCCAGCGACTCGACGTCTCGACCAAGATCGTCCACCGCGGCACGCACCTGCTGCCGCGCGACCTCCCGGACCACGGCGATCTGCTCGCGACGATCCTGCGACGCGAAGGTGTCGACGTCCGCCTCGGATCACCGGCGGTGAAGGTTCGCCGTGGTGGCGACGGCGTCGAGGTGTGGACCGAATCGGGCGACAAGGTCACCGCCGCCGGGCTGCTGATCGCGGCCGGCCGCACGCCCAATGCCCACACGCTCGGCCTCGACCAGCTCGGCATCGAGATCACCGGACGCGGCATCACGGTCGACGAACACAACCGAACGACGGTGCCGACGATCTACGCCGTCGGCGACGTCACCGGGCGGGCGCTGTTCACCCACGCAGCCGCCTACGACGCGGCCCTCGCCGTTCGCGACATGTTCCTTCCGGGTCACGGCACCCCGCCGGCGCTCGTTCCCTGGTGCACGTTCACCGATCCCGAGGTGGCTCACGTCGGATCGACAGAGGCCCAGGCGATCGAACGACATGGTCGACGCAAGGTCCGGTTGCACCGTCGCGCCGTCGCCGCGTCAGACCGCGGCCGAACCGATGGCGTCGCCGAAGGCGAGATCGTCATCGTCACCGCCGCCGGTCGGATCGTCGGTGCGCACGCAATCTGCCCGCACGCCGGCGAGCTGATCCACGAACTGGCACTGGCCACGCGGGCGCGCCTCAAACTGTCCGGGCTCTCCGAGGTGATGCACGTCTACCCGACGTACTCGACGATCACCGGCCAACTCGCGGGCGACCAGTCGATGCGCACAGCGCACCGCGTCCGCTCACTCGCGAAGGCCGGCCGCCTCCTCGGCTGAACCCGTGCCGCTCAACGCGCCGTCCATCCACCGTCGACGATCAGGCTCTGGCCGGTGAGGAAGGTGCTCGCCGGCGAGGCAAGCAGCAGCAGCGCGCCGTCGAGTTCGTGGAGTTCACCCATCCGCGGGATCGGCGAGTTGCTCGCGATGAACGCCTGACTCGCCTCGTCGGTGTCCATGCCCTCGGTCATCTCCGACGGGAACCATCCGGGACACAGCGCGTTGACCCGGATTCCCTTGCGAGCCCACTGCAGGGCGAGTTCCCTGGTCAGATTGACCATCCCTCCCTTGCTCGCGCAGTAGTGCGCCTGCTTCACCGGCGTCGATCCGACGTGGCCGAGCATCGAGGCCACGTTGACGATCGAGCCGCCCCCATGCTCGATCATCGACGGAGCCGACAGCTTCGCAAGATGCCATGGCGCGGTCACGTTGACCTCCATCGCCGTGCGGAACCAATCGACGCTCTCGTTCTCCACCGCCATCTTCTCACCGACGCCGGCGTTGTTGACGAGCACGTCGATCCGCCCGAACCGGTCGAGGACCGTGGCGACCAACCGCTCCCGGTCGGACTCCGACGACAGGTCGGCCGTGACCGCCACCGCACCCGGGAGATCGCCGACCAACTGTTCGAGCCGGTCAGCGCGGCGTGCCGTGACGACCACCTGCGCCCCGGCCGCGTGGAGCACGCGGGCAAAGTGCTCGCCGAGCCCCGAGGACGCACCGGTGACGAGGACCACGTGGTCGTCGAGTCGGAAGCGGTCGAGAGGAGTGACCGAGGAGGTCGTCGTCGATGACATGGGCGAGACGATAGGTGCTCCCCCGCCGACACCTCATCGTCATCTCGACGTCACGTCCCGGTCATCTCCGCCCGCGCGATTCGGTGTCGATCATGGCAGTCGGATGACAAGTCGTTGTCGAGGTCCTGTCACGAGAGATTTCCCGCGAATCACGAACTAGGAAGAACGACGTGGAACTCAGCCGACGCACCTGGAACGCCGCCGTCAAGCTCGCTGTGATCATCTCGGTCATGGCCGCCCTGCTCGCCATCGTCGCATCGGCAGCAGGCACGATTCCGCAAGCGGCGATCGTCATCCCGGTGATCGTCGTGGCCTTCACGGCCAGCTGGATCCAGACGGGGCGCGTTCGTCGCGAGCAGGTGCCGTTGCGTCTGCATCACCACCGCCACGGCTGATCGCACCGATCCCGCCTGTGCCACGATCACAGGATGAAGGTACGCATCGGCTACGGCCTGGGAACGTCGACCGACCTCCACGGGCCGTCGTACGCCGTGGTCGTCGACACGCTCGAAGCGCTCGGGTTCGATTCGCTCTGGTTGTCCGAACGCATCAGCGGGCCTGCGCCTGACCCGCTCGTCGCCATGGCATTCGGTGCCGGTCGTACGACGAACCTCAAGTTCGGCACGTCGGTGATGGTGCTCCCGGGGCGAAACCCCGTCGTGCTCGCCAAGGAACTCGCCACGCTCGCCACGATGTCCGGCGGTCGGCTCCTCCCCGCGTTCGGGCTCGGCGCCGTCGATCCGGTCGAGCAGCAGGCGTTCGGGGTCGAACGATCGGAGCGGGCCAAGCTGTTCGACGAGATGCTCGACGTCATGCGGCACTGTTGGACGGGACAACCGTTCACCCACCACGGTGAGCGCTACGACTACGACGACGTCACCGTGCTCCCCGCACCGAAACGCATGGACGTGTGGCTCGGTGGCATCGCTCCCTCCGAGCTTCGTCGCATCGGCCGCCTCGCCGACGGTTGGCTGCCGTCGTTCGTCACCGCCGCCGACGCCGAGGCCGGCCGCACCGTCATCGAGGCCGTCTGCGCCGAGCACGACCGCGAGATCGAGGACGATCACTTCGGCGCCCTCATCCCGTACTCGTTCGGTCCGATCCCCGAGCGGCTGCAACGGCTGCTCGCCAAGCGCCGCCCCGACCTCGACGATCCAGGCGAACTGGTGCCGACGTCGTGGGACGGCCTGACGGCACTCGTGAAACGATTCGTCGACGTCGGGACCTCCAAGTTCGTCGTGCTCCCGCTCGTCGAACCGGGCGGGGCCGACGGCTGGGTCGAGCATCTCACCGAAGCCGCCGAGGTGCTGCTGCCCCTCGAATCGAACTGAGACGCACCCAACGACACGAGTGTCAGGACCCCCGTCCGAAATTGCGCCTCGGTACTCCGACACCGGGGTTCTCACCTGTCACTGGTCGTGGCCGATGTCGGCGGCACCGAGAGCGCGAAGCGTCATGTCGAGCATGCGCGTCAGGTCGCTCTCGGAGACATCGCTGTTGTCGACGATGCGCAGTGAGATGAGCGGGCCCTGAATGATGTGCATCGCCATGCCGACATCGAGGTCGGCGGAGATCTCGCCGCGGGCGATCGCCCGCTGGAGTGCCACCGTGGTGGGCCCGCGAGGCTGAACGCGGGCACGTCGGAACAATTCACGGTTCTCGGCACTCTCGATCGACTTGGCGACCATCCACGCAAACAGTTCCCTGCTCTGCCGCGACGCAGCCACATCCAGATATCGACGGTGGATCGATTCGAGATCGCCTCGCAACGTTCCCGTGTCGGGCGGCACCTGCGCAGTGACGCTGTCCGCGACCGCTGCGAACACCAAACCGTCGGTACTCCCGAAGTGTCGATACAGCGTCGTCTTCGCCACCCCGGAGCGTCGAGCGACCGCATCCGTGGTGACGGCCGCGACGCCGTCGGTTGCGACGATCTCCAGCGCAGCATCGAGGAGGCGCCTGTGCGCGGCTTCACTACGTGGTCGAGTCATATCGCTCACTATCGTAGCGCACACTGCTTGCATACACATTCTCATGTGGATATCGTGCGAAGAACGTTACGCTACTATACGTAGTGTAATGATGGCGATCTCACCCTCGACAACGAACAGGAATGGACATTCAGATCATGATCACCGTCTCAGGACTCACGAAGCACTACGGCGACCGCATCGCCGTCCACGAGATGAGTTTCGATGTCGCTGCCGGACGGGTCACCGGATTCGTCGGCCCGAACGGCGCCGGCAAGTCGACGACGATGCGGATGATGGTCGGGCTCACGCGTCCCGACCACGGCGACGTCCGCTATCACGGCGTTCCGTACACGCGACTTCTGCGGCCCGCACGCATCGTCGGCTCGGTGCTCGATACACGCTGCATGCACCCCGGCCGGACTGCCAGGAACCATCTCCGGGCGACCGCAGCGCTCAGCGCGATTCCCGCGGATCGAATCGACGAGGTCCTCCGCGAGGTCGGACTCGAGAGCGCGGCGGACCAACGCGCCGGCAGCTTCTCGCTCGGGATGCGCCAACGCCTCGCCCTCGCCGGCGCGCTGCTGGGAGAGCCGGAGGTGCTGTTGCTCGACGAACCGTCCAACGGCCTCGACCCCGATGGCATTCGCTGGTTGCGGAACTCCCTGAGTGCTTTCGCGGCACGGGGCGGCACGGTCTTCGTGTCGAGTCACCTGATCGGTGAACTCGAGATGTTCGCCGACGACCTGATCGTCGTCGGCGCGGGAAAGCTCCTCGCCGCTGAATCCGTTTCCAGCACGCTCGCCCGTGGACGTTCGACCGTCGTCGTCCGGACACCCCAGGCGGCCGAGCTCGGCGGCCTCCTGCATCGCGGGGACATCGAGTTCAGCATCTCCCACGACCGACTGTCGGTTCACGGCGCGACCGCGGCGACGGTGTCCCAGCTCGCCTTCGATCATCAGATTCGGGTCGTCGAGATCACCGAGACCTCGCGCTCCCTCGAAGAGATCCTGCTCGAGATGACGAGTCCCGTCACCGAGTTCGCCTCGGTCTGAACCGCCGAGCGCATCTCACCCATCGCATCCATCCGCCGCGACCATGTCACTGCCACGACGAAGGAACCCATGACCATCACCACCCACCCCACAGCATCGGCCTCGGGCGCGCAAGCATCGCCCGCCGTCCGAGTCCTCCAGCGATCTCGTCGTGACGCCATCGGCTCGATCCCGACCGCGCTGCACAGCGAATGGATCAAGGTGTCATCGCTTCGCTCGAACGTGGCGATCCTCGCATTGACCCCTGTCATCGGCGTCGCGCTGTCGTGGATCCTGGCCACGTTCGTCAAGATCGATCCGGACACGGATCTCCCGTTCAATGTCGGTGAGACCTTCATCTTCTCGACATGGCTCACCACCGTCCTCGCGGCGATCATGGGCACGCTGATGTTCACCTCCGAGGTTCAGCACGGGACCATGGCGGCTGCAGTTGCGGCGCAACCCGCTCGATGGGTGACGGTCGCGTCCAAGACGACCGTCGCGGCGAGCTTCGGACTGGCGATGGGGATCCTCGGGATGATCGGCGGTCTCAGTGGAGCCATCCTGGGAGGACTCGCGAAGGGCGACACGTCGGGGATGGCATCGACCGCGCTGTGGGGGCTCCTGCTCACAGCGCTCGCTCCCGTACTCGGCCTCGGTGTCGGCATGATCCTGCGTCACAGTGCCGCTGCGGTCTCGATCCTGCTCGTCTGGGCGTTCGTGCTGGAGAACATCGCCCGCGCCCTCATTCCGGTGAGCTCCGCCCGGTATCTGCCCTTCAGCGCGGCCACCGGAATCCTCGGCATGAGTTCGGCAACCGACACACCCGAGTCAATCGCTGCTGCCCTGACCCCGTTCCAGAATGCGGTGCTCTTCGGTGGCTACGCGTTCGCCCTCCTCGCGATCGGAACGACCCTCTTCTACCGACGCGACACGGACTGAGCACGCCGAAGGCCGGAACCGCTCCATTGCTGGGCCACTCTCCGTGGCGGGCGGCTCGGAGCCTGCGATGAGTTTCAGCGCGACCTGTGCGCGCCCAGACTCATCGGTGACGGACCACACGCCGGTGCGATGAGTTTCGGCGCGACATGTACGCGCCCAGACTCATCGCTGCGACTTGGGGCTCGGCTTCGGGCGAGCTGTTGCGCCCAGTCCATTGCGCTGCGAGGTGCCAGTGACCGGAACGCGAATCTGCCGACCGGTCCAGGGAACCAACGTGCGATCTGTGACGTCCAACACACATGCAACGTGAACGGCTCATCCCACTGGCGCTCGCGGCAAGCGTCATCATCGGTCTGACTGCGTGCAGCAGCGACGGCTCGACGACCTCCACACGCTCGACGACGGCGACTCCATCGACCCAACCCGGCAGTTCGACCTCGGTGCCCGGATCGACGACGCGGCCGATCGGCTTCGCGTCACGCCTCGAGTTCTTCGGCGACTGCCCCGCGTTGCTCGACTACATGCAGACCGAGGCCACCCAGCGCGTCACCGCCTGGGGCCTCGGCGGGTACGGGTACGGCTGGGACAGTGCCGGCGGAGGAGTACGACCTCTCGCTGAGGCCGACACCGCCACGAGCACTGCAACCCCCGACGTCGCACCGGCCGCGCCGACGGCCGGCGTGGACTACTCGGGCACGAACACCCAGGAGGTCGGCGTCGACGAGGGCGACATCGTCGAGACCGACGGCACCTATGTGTACGTCGCGAACTCCGACGGACTCCGCATCGTCTCGGTCGCCGGCGCCGACGTGGTCGCCACGATGAAACTCCCCGACGGCACCCACCAACTCCTCCTCGACGGCACACGGCTCATCGCCGTCACCTCGAGTTGGACCGGGTCTCCCGACACGATCATGTCGATGTACGACGTCTCCGATCCGACGAACCCGTCGCTCCTTCGGCGCACCCACCTCGAGGGCAACGTCGTGGCCACCCGATCCGTCGACGGCGTTGCCCGTCTCGTGATCAGCACCTCGTTCGACCAGCGCCTGCCGTTCGTGCAGCCGAACCAGTTCGGCCTCGACGAGCAGACCGCACTCGCACGGAACAAGCAGATCATCGCCGACTCGACGATCGACGACTGGCTCCCACGCGAGTTCGACGAGACCGGAAACGGCGACTTCGGACCGATGTCGACGGTGCTCCCCTGCGAGAACGTCGCTGCACCGGGCGACTTCGCCGGGCTCGGCTTGACCTGGATCGCATCGATCGATGTCCAGGGCGACGCAACCCCGGTCGGGTCAGCCGGCATCGTGTCGACGGGCGACACCGTCTACGCCTCGACCGACAACCTGTACATCGCCACGCAGAACTGGGACTGGCAGTGGGGCGGGCCGGTCCCCGTGCCGCTCGGAGGTGACGTCGCCGTCGCCGAATCGACCACCGGAGCGGTCGGCGCACCCGCACTCGGCGCACCCGAACTGGCCACACCCGGATCCGATCCCTCGACCGTGCCCGACACGACCGTCGTTCCCGACACCACCGAGGTGTCGCCGACGTCGCAGCCACCCGAGACGACCGAGGTCACCACGACGTCGGAATCGCCCGAGACCACCGAGGTCGCACCGACGACGGTTCCCACCGACGTCGTCGACGGTCCGCCGCCCACCCTGATCCATCAGTTCCAGCTCGGTGCAGGCACCGACGCGACCTACGTCGCCTCCGGTGAGGTGCAGGGTCGCCTGTTGAACCAGTTCGCGATGAGCGAGTACAACGGCGACCTGCGCGTCGCGACCACCACCGACAACTGGGGCAGCTTCGGCGACCAGAGTGAGTCGACGGTGTACGTGCTGCGTCCGAAGGGCACCGATCTCGAACAGATCTCGTCGATCTCGGGCCTCGGCAAGGGCGAGCAGATCCAGGCGGTTCGTTTCATCGACGACATCGGGTATGTCGTCACGTTCCGCCAGACCGACCCGCTGTACGTGATCGATCTCTCCGATCCGGCCAGCCCGGTGCTCGCCGGCGAGCTGAAGATCCCGGGCTACTCCGCCTACCTCCACCCGGTCGGCGACGGGCTGCTGCTCGGCGTCGGGCAGGATGCCACCGACGAGGGCCGCACGACGGGCACCCAGCTCAGCCTGTTCGATGTCAGCGACCCAGCGAATCCGCAACGCATCAGCACGCTGGCGATCGGCGGACAGAGCGACGTCGAGTGGGACCACAAGGCGTTCCTCTACTGGCAGCCCGACGGCACGATCGTGATCCCGGTGTCGCCTGGCTGGGGCAACTGTGGCCCCGCGGTCGACTGCCTCGCCAAGGGAGTCGGCGGCACGACCGGCGGCGCCGTGGTCGCCGAACTCGATGGGCGCGAGCTCAAGGCCCGCGGCACGATCAGCCACGAAGATCCTCGTTCGACCGGTTGCTGGAACCCGCTGCAACGCTCGATCGTCATCGGCGACGAGCTGGTCACCATCGGTGTCGACCAGATGAAGTTCTCCGACCGCCAGACCCTGGCGCCTCGCGACTCGGTGAGCTGGGGCGATCCGCAGCAGTACGGCTGCTACTGGTACGGCGAGGGCTGATCAGGAGCGTTTCTGGATGTTGGCCCACTCGTCACGCAGACCGACGGTCCGGTGGAACAGCGCCGGGCCGTCGGTGTCGACGGCGAAGTAGCCGAGGCGTTCGAACTGGACGACCTGTCCGGGACGCGCGTCGGCCAGCGCCGGCTCGAGCTTGGCGCCGGTGAGCACCTCACGCGAGTCCGCATTCAGATCGTCGAAGGCCTCGCCGGTCGCCTCCCCGGGGATCTCGGCGCTGAAGAGCCGGTCGTAGAGCGCCACGGTGGCATCGACCGCATGCGCGGCCGACACCCAGTGCATGGTCGACTTGACCTTGCGACCGTCGGGAGCGTTCCCCCCGCGGGTCTCCGGATCGTGCACGACCTGAACCTCGACCACATTGCCGTCGCCGTCGGTGTCGAACCCGGTGGCGGTGACGAAGTAGGCCCCGCGCAGGCGCACCTCCCTGCCGGGTGACAGCCGGAAGTACTTCGGTGGCGGCTCCGCCATGAAGTCGTCCTGCTCGATGTGGAACACACCGCTGAACGGCACCATCCGAGTCCCGTCGTCGGGGTTCTCCGGATTGTTCGCGAGCTCGACCATTTCGACGACCGGCTCACCGGCAGCGTCGGTCGGCCAGTCGGTGACGACGACCTTCAACGGTCGCAGCACGGCCATGCGACGCAGGGCGGTGCGATTCAACTCGGTGCGGACGAACGACTCCAAGAGTTCGATCTGGTGGCGGCTGTTCGTGCGCGACACCCCGATGAAGTTGCAGAACTCGCGGATCGCCGACGCCGGATATCCCCGACGGCGCAGCCCGCGCAATGTCGGCATGCGCGGGTCGTCCCACCCGTCGACGGTGCCGTCCTCGACCAGCTTGGCCAGGCGGCGCTTCGAGGTGACCGTGTGGGTGAGTTCGAGGCGCGCGAACTCGGTCTGGCGGGGCGCCTCGAACGGCAGCGGCAGCTGGGCGAGGTACCAGTCGTAGAGCGCGCGGTGGCTGTCGAACTCGAGCGTGCACAGCGAATGCGTGACCCCTTCGATCGCGTCGCTCTGTCCATGGGCCCAGTCGTAGGTGGGATAGATGTTCCAGAGGGCGCCGGTTCGATGATGGTGGACACCGCGGATCCGGTACATGACCGGGTCGCGCAGCTGCATGTTCTCGTGCTGCATGTCGATCTTCGCCCGCAGCACCGCGCTGCCTTCGCCGAACTCGCCGGCACGCATCTTTCGGAACAGGTCGAGGTTCTCGTCGACCGGCCGGCTGCGGTGGGGGCTCTCGATCCCGGCGTTGCCGTACCCGCCTCGCTGCGCCGAGATCGTCTCGCCGTCCTGCTCGTCGACGTAGGCCAACCCCTTGGTGATCAGCAGCTCGGCCCAGTCGTAGAGCTGCTCGAAGTAGTCGCTGGCATAGAGGGGCTCACCCTCGATCGGGAAGCCGAGCCAGGCGAGGTCGGCGATGATGCCGTCGACGTAGCTCGTGTCCTCCGTGTCGGGGTTCGTGTCGTCGAAGCGCAGGTTGCACACGCCGTCGAACTCCGCGGCGATCCCGAAGTCGACCGTGATCGCCTTGGCGTGGCCGATGTGCAGGTACCCGTTCGGCTCGGGCGGGAAGCGGGTCTGCACCCGGCCACCGAAGGTTCCGGATTCGTTGTCGGCGATCACCAGTTCGCGAACGAAGTTGGTTGCCGTGGGGAGTTCGTCGGGTCGTGGCATGGCTGCTCCACAGTATGGACGACGACCCCGGCACCGCCTCGAACGATTCTCGATTGTGTGGCGGACGTAGGGTTGAACCGTGAGGTCGGAGTCGGTCGTTCGTTCCGCGGTGGTTGGCATGGACGGGTCGGCCGCGGCCCGAGCAGCACTCGAATGGGCGTGCGATGGCCTCGAACGCGACGACATCGTGCATGCGATCCACGTCCGACCCGATGATGCGTCCGCTCGGGCCGACCTCGACCGGTGGGTGGCGGCATCGTCGACCGGCGACGCCACGATCCGCCCGGTCGTGCTCGTCGGCGATCCGGCCGAACGACTCCTCGAGGCGGCCGACGACCTCGGGGCGGACCTCGTCGCGGTCGGCTCCCACGGCCAGTCCGACCCCTTGCCGCAGCGGCTCGGGCACGTGGCCCGCCAGCTCCTCAGACACACCCGAGCCCCGATCGCGATCGTCGGTGACGACGTCGCGACCCCCGCGACGAACACCGTCGTCGCGGGGGTCGGACACGGCACGGCCACTCGCGCAGCACTCCGGTGGGCCACCACGTACGCGGTCGATCATCAGACGGGCCTGAAGCTGATCCGTGCAGTCCCCGATCGGCCGCTGTTCCGCAGCGACGGACTCCTCGACGTGATGGCCTGGTACATCGACCGTGACATGGCGACCGGCTGGGCGCTCGAGGATCTCGAGGCCGCCGCCGATGCGATCGAGCAATCGACCGACGACGACCTGACGATCTCCTGGTCGGCACCGAGTGGCTCGCCCGGATCCGTCCTCGCCGACACCAGCGTCGGCGCCTCACTCCTCGTGATCGGCCTCCACGAGAACGATCACGAGTCGGCCACCGACCACGACGTCCCCCGCTGGCTGCACCGGGTGATCACCCACGCCCCGTGCCCGGTCGTCGTCGTCCCCGTGCCCGACTGACGACCACTCAGGGTTGGCCATCACCCGCCTGCAGGAGACCGACGGCGCCACGGCCGGGGAAGTTGAAGGCGTGTGTCACCATCGGATACAGGCCGTCTTCGGCGGCCTTCAACTCGATCACGGCACCCTGCGCCGGCGACAGGTCGACGGCCTGGGAGCCCCAGTTGCCCTCGTTGCCCCGCTGCAGGTGGATGCCTTCCTTGATCACGTTGTCGAAGATGGTGCCGACGATGTGGAACGACGAGTCGATCGACGGGCCGACATCGAGGACGAACAGCCGGACCTCTTCGCCTGTCGGGATCTCGATCGGATGGTCCTTGTACTGGAACGCGGCCCCGTTGAACATCACGAAGTCGGGGGCCGGCGCTGCCTGATTGGCCTTCGCGAACGACGACACCTCACCCTGGGGACCCAGGTACCACTCGTGTTGCACGATGAAGAACTCGTTCTCCATCGGCGGCAGCCCACCCGCGGGCTCGACGATCACCATGCCGAACATCCCGTTCGCGATGTGGTGGAGCACAGGGTCGGTGCCGCAGTGGTACATCCAGACACCGGCGTACTCGGTGGTGAATTCGTAGACGAGCTCTTCACCGGGCGCGATCGACCTCATCTCGTCGTTCCAGGCGACCTGTGAGGCATGGAAGTCGACCGAGTGCGACACGGTCGCCTCCGGCGGATTGACGAGGTGAACTCGCACGGTGTCACCGACCTGGGTGCGGATCACCGGACCGGGCATCGTGCCGTTGAACGTCCAGATCTGCTGCACGAAGCCTTCAGCCACGGTGGCCTGCTTCTCCTCGATGACCATCTCGACGTCGATCAGGTCGCCGCCATCGGGAGCTCCACCTGCGGTCAGGGTGAACCCTTCGCCCTCACCGCGTGCGGGTGCCCGCGGATCGCGATATTCGTAGGGAGGCGCGTTGGGATCGGCCTCCACGGCCATCTCCGTGGCGGCCGTCGCATGAGCATCAGCCGGCGCGGCGGCCGGCGTGGCCGAGGTGGTGATCATGCCCGACATCCCTGCGTCTTCGTGACCCGGAATCGAGCAGAAGAAGCGCACACCCTCGGCCGGAACCTCGAACTGGAAGTCGACGGACTCGCCCGCGGCGGCCACGATCTTCTCCCCGTTGTCGAACGTGATGTCGTGTTCGATCGTCCCCTGGTTGACGAGCGTGCCGCTGTACGACCCGGGCTCGGCGACCAGCTGCGTCGGCGTGAACGAGAACTCGGTCGCGATGAACTCGACCGAATCGCCGGCGCTGAGCGTGGCCGGACTCGCCGACTGTGCACCGCCGGCCGAGGCTCCAGCGCCCGCAGCACCGCCAGCACCGGCTCCATCCGGCGCGTCGGTGCCGCATGCGGCAGCAGCGACCACGAGCATGGCGGCGAGCGCCCCGCGAATGAGCGATCGAGTCTTCATCATGACCTCCTGTGTCCTCCGATCACCTCGCGATCGGACCTTTCCATTAATTCATGACTATGAGACTCATGGATATCCAGGGTCGAAGGTCCCCGAGGCCGAGCAAGGCCACACTCACGACGACGCGAGCACGCCGACGGCCGTCGCCGCGACCACCGCGAAACCGACGACCATCTGACGGATCCCGATCGTCGTCGCCGGCGGGACCGGCGTCCGACGCATCCAACCCGTCTGGGCAACCGCCAACGCCGCGACCGCACCGGCACCGAGCACAACCGATCGATCGATGGCGACTGCCATCGCCGCGACCACCCCACCGGCGACCTGCATCCGATCGGCGGACCGACGAGAGACGTCGCCGTGGCGAAGGCGCTGGATCTGGGTCCGCACGAACGGGATCGACGCGAGCACGCGGCCGGACAGCACCAGCCACGCCGCCGCCGCGAGGGCGACCGAACCGTCGCCGGCGACGATGATCGCCGCCACGGTTGCCGAGACACCGGCTCCGCCGCACAACTCGGGAACCAGACGACGGCTCCGGCTGCGCACGTCGTACCAGAACTCGACGGCGACCAGCGGCACGGCCAGCGCCACGGGCACGAGCCAGCCGGGGCCCGCAACGACGAGCGCAACGACCCCGAACGCCACCAGCAGCGTCACCTCGGCGACGGCAACCGGTCGGGCCTGACGATCCCGCTCGAGCCAACGACCACGACGGTGGTCGACGGCGATCAGCTTCACGGGTGTCCGCGCGAGGAAGGCGAGCAGCGCCGCCGACCCGATCAGCAGTCCCGACCACGAGAAGGCGACGAGGAGCCCGAGCACCACCGGTTCGGCGGTGAGGCCCCACCCGCCGTGTTCGGTCGGAACGGCGACGCCACGCCAGCCGGCCCGGACGGGACCGTCGGCCCCATCGGAATTCACGGACTCAGCACTCCCCGGCGAGCGCCGCGAGCGTGAGGCCCCCCAGCGACGAACGAAGCTCCACTCGGGCGCGTGCCCAGGCGACGTGCAGCACGCATGGTTCGTCGGCGACGCATTGCCGATCCGCGACGACACAGCGCCCATTGTCGGTCGGGCCGTCGACCTCCTCCACCACGTCGAGCACGCTGAGATCGCCGAGCCTGACGACCGACTCGTACCCTCCCGTCGGGCCCGGCACCGACCGGACCCAGCCGGCGCGCACGAGCGGCCCCATCACCTGGGGGACGAAGCCGGGCGTCGTACTGAGTTCCTCCGCCAGGTCGGCGCTCTTCAACCGGTTCGACGCGCAATCGAGCAGGACGAGGGCGCGGACCGCCAAGTCGGCACGTTGCGTGATCTCCAGTCGCACAGTACGAGACTTGTCGATTGTGAGGCTCGGCGCCAGGGACCATCGGCCCGAACACGACCTGTGGTGCGCCGTCGGGACCATGATGAGGACGATGCCGTTGTCCGCGCACCCAGGTCAGGCCCTCGCACGGCCACTCGCACTCATCGCGACGATCGCCGTCCTCGGCGCCTGCAGCGCCGCGTCACCCCAGACCTCGTCGAGGATCTCCGAAGCGGACACGACCACGATCACTGCCGGGACGGTCGATCTCGACGGCGTCAGCGCGGAGTTGATCATCACCCGCCAGCGTGACCTCCTCGATCGCGGGTTGATCAACGTGTTGGTGCACAACGACTCGAACCGCGATCTGTTGATCACCGATCGACAACTGGTGTCCACGTTCTTCGACACGGCGCCGGCAGCCCCTCGCAACACGCTGATCGGAGCAGGTCGACAGATCGCGGTGCAGGTGCCGTACGGCAGCACCGATGACTGCGACGACCCGATGACCGTGGAGGCCGCGCTCGTCGTCACGGCGTCGAACGATTCGGAGACGACGCCGGTGTCGGTGGCGCGGCTCGACCTCGAGGGCACGGACATCCTCGACGCAATCCGCGGCAAGCAGTGCACGGCCAGCGCCTTCGACGAAGCCACCGACGCCACCTTCGTCGGCACGACCGTCGACGACCAGACCGTGAGGACGACGCTCGTGATCACCCGGACCGAAGGAACGCCCGACATCTCCCTGGGCACGATCCGCGGCACCGTACTGATCGGCACGCGAAGAGTCGACGACGTCACTGTCGACGAGATGGCGAGCAGCGACCAGACGATCGAGATCCCGCTCGAGTTCGTCGTGAACCGCTGCGATCCGCATGCGATGGCCGAGGTCACCAAACGCTTCGGCACCGAATTCGAGATCTCGGTCGACGGTTCCGGGCCGTTCTCGATCCCGATCGACATCACCTCGTTGACGCCGGAATTCGAGATGATCGTCCAACACTGCCGCGAGCAGACCGTCGACGTGTCGATCAATTCGTGATGACGATGTCGCCCTCGATCGATTCGCCCTTGGCGTCGATCGCCGAGACGGCAAACGTGAACTCCGTGTCGGCGAACATCGAGATGACACCCCTGCCGTCCGGCTCGAAGGATCCGTCCGTGCCGACCCGCATGACGATCGGCCGGGGGTCGGTGTTGGCGTCGTGGCTGACGAACCGGACATCCGAGCCCGGTTCGAGTCCCCGTCCGCTGAACTCGATCACCCCGTTGGACACGTCGGCACATACCCTGCCGACATCGTTGGTCACGCAGACTGCCGAACTCCCAGCCCCACATCCCGAGAGCACCAGCACAACGGCCGCCGACCGCACGGCAACGAGTTGCCTCCATCCCATGCGGCGATGTTGGCACAGCCGCCTCAGGTCGCGGCCAACCTCATCACAGCGACGAATGAAACGTCACCGATGAGTCTGGGCGCGCACAGGTCGCGCTGAAACTCATCACAGCGACGAATGAGACGTCACCGATGAGTCTGGGCGCGCACAGGTCGCGCTGAGACTCATCGCAAGGTTGGGACGTGATACCGGAGGCCAAGAACGGCAAGAGACCCTCCGGAGAGGGCCTCTGACCTGGAGTTGTTACAGTTGCTTGGCAGCCCGTACGGGATTCGAACCCGTGCCGCCACCTTGAGAGGGTGGTGTCCTAGGCCACTAGACGAACGGGCCAAGTAGCGATCGGCAACGATATCAGCCGGGCCCGCGATCCCACCCGTCCGCACGAGTGAACCGGGCCGAAAACGACGAACACCGACCCGTGATGCTCGCAGTTGCGAGCGGGTCGGCGATCGATCAGAGCTGGGGTGCAGGGACTCGAACCCCGAATGACAGTACCAGAAACTGCTGTGTTACCAATTACACCACACCCCATGGTGTGACGGTCTCACGACCGGTGCGGCACGGGATTGTATCGGCGTGAAACGGCCGGGCCACTCAATCGGTCAGCCGACTCAGGCGGTCGAAGCCGATGATCCGCCCGATGGCCACACCGGCCGCCTCGCCGACCTCGCGTCGGATCTCCGTCGACCCCGACACCACCGACGTGGGAGTCGGCGACACGTACGCCTCGAAACCGAGACCCTCCGCGATCAGCCGGGTCCGCAGTGCGTGATACGGATCGGTGACGATGAGGACCGACTCGACGATCCCGCCGACCTGCGCCGCCACGTTGCTCATCGACTCGTACGTCGTCGACCCTTCGCCCTCCAGGATGATCGCGTCAGCCGGAACGCCCCGATCGATGAGATACCTCGCGGAGGCATCGGCCTCGGTGAAACGATCCCCCGGCTGGTTGCCTCCCGTCACGATGATCCGCTCGGCGAACCCCTGCGGCCACAGTGCAATCGCGTGATCGAGTCGGGCGGCGAGTTGGGGCGACGGACGCCCGTCGTACTGCGCGGCGCCCATCACCACGATCGCGTCGACCGACCGCGCTTCGTCGGAACGACCCGTCGACCACACCTGCCAGAACGAGACACCGAGGTAGAGCGCACCGAGCACGACGAGCACGCCGGCGACCTGGGCGAGCCGACGGCCGATCCGGCGCCGTGGTTGGAGCAGCGACTGCACCGGTGTCGGATCTCGGACGACGGCGGCCTCCGGATCGGGACGCATCGTCGGCTCGCGGTCGGTCGAGGGCGCGACCGCTCCAGAGCGCGCATAGCGCACCCCCACCGGTTGGTGTTCGTCGAGCGCTTCGATGAGTTCTCGGTCGCGGAGCCGCTGCTCGTCAGAGGGGAGTTGGAGCTCGCGATCCGCCATGTCGTCACCCGGCTCGTGCAGCCGCGCGTTCGTTCGCGTCCGACAGGCGACGCAGTGTCTCGTACCGCCCCAGCACTTCCAACGACTCGAACAGCGGCGGCCCGACGGAACGTCCGGTCACCGCCACCCTCACGGGCGCCTGTGCCTTGCCGAGCTTCAACTCGTAGCGCGCCATCACGTCTTCGAGCGCAACCTTCAACGCATCGGCGTTCCACTCGGCGATCGCTCCATACGCCTCGAGCACGTCGTCGAGCAGCGGGCGCGCCCAGTCGGCCGCGAACGCCTTGTCCCACGAGGCTTCGTCGTACTCGATCGGTGAGTCGTCGGGCCAGAACAGGAAATCGACCTTGTCCGGAACCTCGGTCAACGTGGTCAGACGCTCCTGGATGTGCGGGGCGATCGCGGTGAAACGAGCTCGATCCCATTCGATCGGCAGCTCGGCTCCTGCCCGCTCGATGAACTCGTCGAGCGGCATCATGCGGATGTAGTCGCCGTTGAATGCGGCCAGCTTCTTCACGTCGAAGAACGCCGGTGAATGCGTGACGTCCTCGAGCCGGAATGCCGCCTCGATCTCCGGCCACGAAGCGATCTCCGAGCCCGACTCCTCCGCGCCCGGCGGCGTCCAGCCGAGCGTCATCAGGTAGTTGACCATCGCGTCGGCGAGGAATCCCTCGTCGCGGTACTGCTCGAGAGCCACCTTGTCACGCCGCTTGGAGAGCTTCTTGCGCTGCTCGTTGACCAGCACCGGCACGTGAGCCCACTGGGGCGGCTCGTGCCCGAGCGCCTGCCACAGCATCTGCTGTTTCGGTGTGTTCGGAAGGTGTTCCTCGGCACGCACCACGTGCGTGATCCCCATCTCGATGTCATCGACGACGTTGGCGATCAGGAACACCGGCGTGCCGTTGCCGCGCAGCAACACGAAGTCCTCGATGGTCGAGTTCTCGAAGGAGACCTCACCACGGACCAGGTCGTTGACGACGGTGATGCCGTCGGGGACACGGAACCGCAGCACGCGCCCGGGGCCGGGTCCGAGACCACGGTCACGCGAGTGGCCGTCGTAGCCCGACAGCCCCAGCTCTTTCGCCCGTTCCTGGATCTGCTCACCACTGAGATCGCAGTAGTACGCATCGCCCTGCTCGAACAGACGGTGGGCAGCCGCCACGTGGGCAGCCGCGTACTCGCTCTGGAAGTGCGGGCCCTCGAAGTGCGGATCGTCGGCCGAGATGCCGATCCAGGCAAGCGCATCGATGATGCCCTGGGTCCACTCAGGACGGTTGCGCGCCTCGTCGGTGTCCTCGATGCGCAGGACGAACGTGCCACCGAGACGCCGCGCCAGGGCCCAGTTGTGCAACGCCGTGCGCGCCCCACCGACGTGGAACGAGCCGGTCGGTGACGGCGCGAAGCGAAATCGGGGGCCGTTGGTCATGACATCTGCGACGCTATCTGCCCGTCGGTTCAGGAACCCGTCGGTCTCGGTCAGGCGGGCGCCAAGACCTCAACAAGGTTTCGTCAACGGTTTCAGGCCGATGGCCGGGCGACGGCGGTCAGCGTGAGGTTGCGCAACTGGCGGAGCGCGACCGACAGTGTGGTCAGGTCGAAGCTCTCGGCCCGCCGGATCTCTGTGTGCATCGACAGCGCCCGCGACACCGCCCGTTCGTTCGCCGCGATCCACGCCGACGGCGACCCGTCGCCGGACCGCATCACATTGCGGGTCAGATCGGCCAGCACCGTCATGAAGTCGTCGCGCAGTGCAGAACGAGCCTGTTGCTGCCACCGGTCGGAGCGGGCCAGCCCGCCGATGCCGTCCCACAGCCAGTCGAGGTCGAACGCGTCGAACGCCGCCCAGTACGCCGTCGCCGCGTCGGCCACGTTGCAGGCCTCGGTGTGTGCGATCTCGACGATGTCGAACCCGGTGTGCAGCCACGGCCAGCGTGCGGAGCGCGCCGCGAGGCCGACCGGCACCCCAGCGGCGACCCGCGCTTCGCGGAGGCGGTCGACCTCGTCGAGCACACGGCCACTGACGACGTCCTCGAGCGAATCGCAGAGAAAGGCGAGGCCCGCCGAGAACGTGTCGACGGCATCGGCGATGTCGAGTGGCGGGCGCCGATGGCGCAGCAACCACACGGTGCCCCGCTCCGTCAGACGGCGGGCATCGAGGAACAGCGCGATCTGGGTGTCGAGGCTGATCGAACTCCCGAGTTCGTCGATCTCGCGCCAGACGTCGGCGAACCCGAAGATGTCGCGAGACGCCAGGAACGCCCTCGTCACGTCCGACACCGAGGCACCGGAGTCCTCGGTCATGCGATGATCGAACGAGATCCCGGCCAGGTTGACCATGTTGTTGACGATGCTCGTCGTGACGATCTCGCGTCGCAGCCGGTGCGCACGGATCGCCTCGGGAAACCGCTCACGGATCAACGCCGGGAAGTACGCCATCAGGTCGGGTTCGAGCGCCGGGTCGTCGGGCAGGTCGGACTCGAGCACCTCCACGACATCCGCATTCTTCGTGTAGGCGATCATCACGGCGAACTCCGGAGCGCGCAGTCCGCTGCCCAGGCTCTGCCGCTCGGCCACCTGCTTGTCGGTCGGCAGGAACTCCAACTGCCGGTCGAGATACCCCTCGGCCTCCAGCGTGTCGAGGTAACGGGCATGCACGTTCACCATCGACAGGGACTGGGTGCGGGCGATCATCAACGCCAGGGTCTGGGCCCGATTGTCGTCGAGCACGAGTTGGCCGACCTCGTCGGTCATCTCGACCAGCAGTTCATTGCGCTGCTTCACCGTGAGTTCGCCGTCACGGACCAGTTGATCGAGGAGCACCTTGAGGTTCACCTCGTGATCGCTGCAGTCGACCCCGGCCGAGTTGTCGATCGCGTCGGTGTAGATCAATCCGCCATGGAGCGCGTATTCCACGCGTCCCAACTGCGTCAGGCCGAGGTTGCCGCCCTCGCCGACGACGCGGGCGCGGAGATCCTCACCGTTGACGCGCACCGAGTCGTTGGCCCGGTCGCCCACGTCGGCATGGGTTTCCGACGCCGCCTTCACGTAGGTGCCGATTCCGCCGTTCCACAACAGGTCGACCGGCGCGCACAGCAACGCGGAGATCAGCTCGTCCGGACGCAACGAGGTGACGTCGTCGGGCAGATCCGCGAGCTCGCGCAGAGCGTCGCCGATCACGATCGACTTGAGCTGACGCGAGTAGACCCCGCCTCCGGCGGAGATCAACGTGCCGTCGTAGTCGGCCCAGCTCGAGCGAGGCAGTTCGAACAGCCGCCGGCGTTCGCCATGAGACACCGCCGGATCAGGATCGGGATCGATGAAGATGTGGCGATGGTCGAACGCCGCGACCAGCCTGAGGTGTGACGACAACAGCATCCCGTTGCCGAAGACGTCGCCGGACATGTCGCCGATGCCGACCACCGTGAGTTCGTCGGTGTCGGCGTCCTTGCCGATCACGCGTGCGTGGCGGCGCACGCTCTCCCACGCGCCGCGCGCCGTGATGCCCATCGCCTTGTGGTCGTAACCGTGGCTCCCACCGGACGCGAACGCGTCGCCGAGCCAGAAGTCGTGGTCGGCGGCGATGTCGTTGGCGATGTCGCTGAACGTCGCGGTGCCCTTGTCGGCCGCGACCACCAGGTACGGATCGTTCTGGTCATAGATCACGACATCGGGCGGATGCACGATCGCGTCACCGACGACGTTGTCCGTCAGGTCGAGCAGAGCCCGAACGAAGCGGCGGTAGCGGTCGATCCCCTCGGCACGAACCGCGTCGCGATCCGCCGGGTCGATCGTCGACCCCTTGATCACGAACCCACCCTTGGCGCCGGTGGGCACGATGACGGCGTTCTTCACCATCTGGGCCTTGACCAGGCCCAGCACCTCGGTCCGGAAGTCCTCGGGACGGTCGCTCCAGCGAATCCCGCCCCGGGCGATTCGCCCGCCACGAAGATGCACTCCTTCGACCTTCGGCGAGCAGACGAAGATCTCGAACTCGGGCCGCGGCAGCGGAAGAAACGGGATCGTGTGAGGCCGCAGCTTGACCGACATCTCGTCACGACCGAGGAACGCGTTCGTGCGATCGGTCGCATCGATCAACGTCAGGAACGCTCGGCAGATGCGGTCGTCATCGAGCGACGGCACCGCGTCGAGCAGTTCGAGAACCGTCGCACGAGCGTCCAGGACGCGCGGTCCCCGATCGTGAGCGTCGAGGTGGGGATCGAACTTGGCGTCGAACACCTCGGCAAGGCCTCGAGCGATCTCGGGATGGCGAACGATCGCCGCCGCCACATAGACCGCGCTGAACGGAAATGCCGCCTGGCGGAGATACCGGTTGTACGTGCGCAGCACGGCGATCTGGCGACGATCGAGACCACCGGCCAAGATGAGCCGGTTGAGCGAATCCGGCTCGATCGCACCGTTCATCAGACCGATGAACGCGCGTTGCACCTCGAGACGGCGTTCGTCCGCCAAGGACGGCACGTCGACCTCGACGCCGATGTCATCGAGGTGGATGGTCGCCGATTCCCCGACGAACACATACGGGTGCTCGTCGACCGGCGGGAGACCGAGATGCTCGAGGATCGGCACCAGCTCGGCGATCGTGGCGGGCCGGTCGCGCAGGAACACCCGAAATCGCCAGTAGTCGTCGGTCGCATCGATCGAGCGGCCGAATGACGTGGCCACCTCGTCGCGCCCCGACAACATCGCCTCGACATGCACGAGATCGCCGACCGCCGACGACGGTCGCACACGCGCTTCGTAGTCCACGGGAACCGACGGGCCGACCACCGACCACACCCGGTGCCCCTCGATCTCGCCGAGCACGTCGACGAGCGCTTCGCGGGCACGTTCCCCCCACGTCCTCGACGCCTCGTCGATGATCTCGGCCAGACGCGACGGGTCCGCTGTCGGTGCCGCACGCACGGTCATCGAGATTCTGGCGAGCGAGCTCGTCCCGACGAACGTCTCGAGATCGCGCGTGTCTCCGCCGTAGTGCTCGCCGACGAGCGCGGCGACCAGCTCGGGCAGCGAGGCCGTGAAACGCGACCGAGGTACATAGACCAGCACGGTCGTCCACGGCCCGACGGGTTCGGTCACGTCGAAGACCCGGACGATGCGGCGCTCCTGCAACCCGACGATCGCGTCGACCAACTCGACCAACTCGTCGACGCCGAGTTCGAACAACACGTCGCGCGGGAGCGTCTCGATCACGTTGCGCACGGCGCGGCCGGTGTGGTTGCCCACCGAGCCTCCGACCCGAGTCACCACCTCGTCGGCGCGTTGGCCGATCACCGGGAGGGTGAACGCGCTGTGGCGGTACGCCGTACTTCCCAACAATCCGACGAAGCGCAATTCCTCGCTGGTTCCGGCAGGCCTGACGGCGACGGCGGTCATGCGCGCCGGGCGATGAATGTCGGCCACCGCGTCGGTCCGAGCGATCGCGAAGGGGGCGTTTCCCTCGAAGGGGGGTGGATCGATGAGATCGGGATCGAGTCGACCGGAGCGGTACTCGCCGAGCAGGCTGCCGGGCTCGACGACCAGGCCGCCCTCGGTGCGCTGGTACGCCGCGGCACCCAGGAACACGAAGTTCTCGTCGGCCAGCCACAGCAGCAGTGGGTCGCCGCCGGCCACATCGCGCAGCCGTTGCTGCATCGGGCCGAAGTCGTTCACCGCCTGCTGCACGTTGGCGATCGCGTCTCGAACCTCCTCCTCGAGCGCGAGGCGCAGTTCGTCGCGACACCGATCGATCTCGATCAGCGTCCAGGCCTCGACAGGACCCTCCGGTGCTGCGGCATCGACGAGTACCCGGCGATCGTCGCGCCGAACGTGCAGCATCGGGTGGACGAGCAGGTGGATGCCGGCCTCGTGCCGATCCAACACCATGCGCACCGAATCGACGAGGAACGGCGCGTCGTCGGTGACGAACATCAGCACCGACCGCTCGGACTCCCAACCGTCCCGCTCGAGATCGGGCGACAGCAGCTGCACGAGCGTCTCGCCGCGCTGACGGACGCGTCCGAGGTGCAGATGCGCGACCGCTGCGGCATAGGCGAGCTCGAGACGTCGCCCTCCGGCATCGTCGTCGGGAACATCCTCGAAGTATTCGGCGATGAACGACGCGAGCAGCGTGTCGTCCGGTCGTCGCTCGTGCGCCAGCGCCTGTAGGCGGTCGATGATGTCGGCCACGTCGTTGTGAGCACTCATGAGGTTTCCAGACTCGAGTCGGAGTCACCGTTGCGCACACCAACGTAGCTGCACGTTCGCCAGAGCGTGAGGAACGGCTGGTCGCCGTCCGCGACTGCAGCGCTAACGTGCGAGGAGATGACACGCGAGGAGCTGCACGGGGGCCATCGCCAAGTGGCGGGCGGATTGGCACGAGCAGCGGTCTTCGGGATCAACGACGGGCTCGTGTCGAACGTGTCGCTCATCCTCGGATTCGCCGGCTCGGGCGCCGACGCATCGATCGTTCGTCTCGCCGGTCTTGCCGGGGCGATCGCCGGCGGCATCTCGATGGCGGCCGGCGAGTGGATCAGTATCTCGGCGCAGAACGAACTGGTCGAGCGCGAGGTGGCCGTCGAACGGCGTGAACTCGCCGGCAACGCGGCCGCCGAGACCGCGGAGCTGGCGTCGATGTACGAGTCGCACGGGATCGCACCCGACACCGCACGCGCCGCCGCCGAAGACGTGATGCTCTCGCCCGAGGTCGCGTTACGGGTGCACACCCGCGAGGAGATGGGCATCGACCCGCACGACCTTCCGTCGCCATTCCAGGCAGCGGCCATCTCGTTCGTGTGTTTCATGTTCGGCGCACTGCTGCCGGTGATTCCGTGGTTCACGGGTGCAACCGGTTTCGCACCCGCCGCGGTCTCGGTCGCCATCGGTGTCGTCGCCGCCGGGTTCGTCGGCGCAGCGATCGCCCGTTTCGCCGAGCGGTCCATGCCCAAGTCGGTCTTCCGCCAGATCGCGATCGTGTTGGTGGCGTGCGCCGTCACCTACAGCATCGGCGAGCTGGTCGGGGTCAACGTCTGAGTCGGGAGCCTCACCATGCAGTTGAACGTTCTGGGAACCGATCTCCAGCCGTGCTCGTACGACCCGATGACCGGCTACTACCGCACCGGGTGCTGCGAGAACCGCGGCGACGATCCGGGGATGCATACCGTGTGTTGTCGCGTGACCGCCGACTTCCTGGCCTTCTCACGCGAGCAGGGCAACGACCTGAGCACCCCGATGCCGCAACATGGATTCGCCGGGCTGAAGCCGGGGGACCAATGGTGCGTGTGCGCCGACCGCTGGAAAGAGGCGCTCGACGTCGGCCGGGCCTGCGGCGTCGTCCTCGAGTCGACACACATGTCGACGCTCGAATACATCGACCTCGCCGACCTCCAGGCCCACGCGGTCGGCTGACGCTCCGCGACGGCGGCGATCAGGGAGCGATCGTCGTCGAACCCTGAGCGGCGCGGATGTACGTGATGATCTCGGCGAGCTGCCCGTCGCCGAGACCTCCCTGTGCGGGCATCGGGCCGAATTCCCACCGGGTCTGGGGGACACCATTGCGCACGGCACTCACGATGTCGGCGTCGCTGAGCCGGTTGGACCTGTACTCCGAGTCCAACAGCGATGGGCCTCGATCGGTGCCCTCCAACGCCGCGCCGTGACACGACGCACAGTTCGCGCCGTAGATCGCTGCGCCCCGACCACCGATCGCATCGTCGTTGGCGTCGACGCCGCAGGCGGTCGCGGCCATCGCGAGCGTTGTGCACAGCAATGCGCCGGTCGTCCATCGACCCACGCGGCCGGTCGCCATTCGCCGAACATTCATCACTCCAGTATTCCGGCCCGCGAGGGATTGCGTGAGCGACACGCCATCATCCGCGACAGGCGAGCCTGTGAGCGTTCGGCTCCGAAACCGTGAGCTACCGTCGCCACGTGCGGTACGCATCGGTGCTCGTGATCGGACTGATGTCGCTGGCCGTGGCCTCGTGCGCCGCCGACTCGACGCCGGCGGTCGATGCCGGCACGCCGGCCGAGAGCTCCACGACCGCCGTCGATTCGACGACGAGTTCCACGAGCACGACGACCTCCACCACCACGAGCACGACGACGTCCACCACCACAACCACGTCGACGACGACGACCATCCCCCCACCGCCGGGACCGCTCGATCTCACCCAGGACATCGTCGGCCTCGGCTTCTCGGTCGAAGGGCGCCCGATCTTCGCCGAACGGTACGGCACGCCCGGAGGCCGCCGGGTGCTCGTCATCGGTGTCATCCACGGCGACGAGGACGCCGGGATCGCCATCGTCGACGAACTACGACGTCGACCGGTTCCCGAGGGCGTGGAGTTGTGGCTCGTCGAATCGATGAACCCCGACGGCGTCGCGAACCAAGTGCGCCAGAACGGCAATGGCGTCGACCTGAACCGGAACTTCCCGTACAAGTGGGGCCCGATCGGCCAACCGGGAGATGGCCAGTACGCCGGGTCCGGACCGGCCAGCGAGCCCGAGACCCAGGCGATGGTCAACTTCATGCAGCAGCTGCAGCCGGACATCACGACCTGGTACCACCAGGATCTGTTCGTGGTGAACCCGGCCCAGGGCCGCGACGGGCGCATCCGGGCCCGATACGCCGAGCTCACCGGCCTCCCGATGGGCCAGATCACCGGCGGCACCTACACCGGCATCGCGGCAACCTGGGCGCGCAACGAGTTCCGGCCGGCCGACGGCGTCGCATTCATCGTCGAACTCGGCGTCACGCTGTCGCCCGAGGAGGCCGCCACCCACGCGGACGCCATCCTCACGATCGCCGCCGAAGGCTGACCTTCGCGCGCTGATCGCGATTGGGGTCTGACCCCAGACGCGACGCTAGGACATCCAGGCGAGCAGGGCGGCGACGACATCTTCACCGCGGTCATCCTGGAGGAAGTGGCCGCCGGGTTCGAACGTCTGGTGGGGTTGGCCGGCGGCACCCGGGATGCGCTCGACGAACGTGCTCTGGAAGTGGCCGAGCACCATGTCGCCGGGTGTCCACAACGTCAACACGGGCTTCGTCCACTGCTCCCAGACCCGCCAGGCCGCCTGATTCGCGGGAACGGCCGGGTCGTCGGGCCCGGTGGGAACGAGCAACGGGAACTGACGAGCACCGGCCATGAACGACTCGTCGGGGAACGGCGCTCGGTAGGCGTCGGCCTCGAGGTCGTTGAGTTCACGAGCCAGGCACGCCCGCTGGAGCAATGCTCCACAGTCCATGGGATCCATCGCCTGCGAGACCTGCTGCCACATCATGAAGCCGTCGCCCATCGGCTCGCCGGCGGGCAGCGCCGTGTTACCGATCACCACGCGGTCGAACCAGTCGGGATGCTCGGCGATCATGCGCAGACCGAGCAACCCGCCCCAGTCCTGGACGAAGACCGAGAACCCGTCGACCGGCCGGTCGAGTCCACCGACGAACGTGGTCAACCAACGCACATGGTTCTCGTAGGTGTAGTCGCTTCGCTCGGTCGGCTTGTCGGATCGACCGAATCCGATCAGATCAGGCGCCACGATCCGATAACCGGCCTCGACCAGTGGTGGGATCATGCGTCGGTACAGATAGCTCCACGTCGGCTCGCCGTGCAGCAGCAGGAACGTGCCGGCCTCGCCGGTTCCCTCCTCGACGGAGGCCATGCGCAGACCTTCGACGTCCACGTACTTCGGCTCGTAGGGAAAGTCGGCGATGTCACCGAAACGGTGGTCGGGCGTGCGGACGAACGAGATGGTCATGATGCGCTCCTCACGGTCCGAGCATGCCAGAGCGGAGCGGTTCCCGGCGACGACTACTGTCGAGACACCGTGACACCCGACGACCTCGACATCCTGGTCACCGCCGGCGAGATCGACACCGTGCTGGTCGCCTTCACCGACAACTACGGACGGCTGCTGGGCAAGCGCCTCGACGCCCGGTTCTTCCTCGACGAGACACTCGACACCGGCACCCACGCCTGCGACTACCTGCTGACCGTCGACATGGAGATGGAGCCCGTTCCGGGCTACGACTACGCGAGCTGGGAACTCGGATACGGCGACTTCCATCTCGTGGCCGACCTGACGACGCTCGCCCGCGCCGGCTGGACCGACTCGTCGGCGATCGTGCTGTGCGATGTCGTCGACGTGCACACCCACGAACCCGTCGCCGTCGCGCCGCGCTCGATGCTGGAGGTGCAGCTCGAACGCGCCGACGCGCTCGGCTTCTCGGTCAAGGCCGCATCGGAACTCGAGTTCTTCCTGTTCGAGGAGACCTACCGCGAGGCCAGCCGCAGGGACTACGCAGCGCTGGAGCCCGCCGGCTGGTACATCGAGGACTACCACCTGCTCCAGGGAGCCCGAGTGGAGGGATACGTCGGCGCCGCGCGGCGCGCGCTCGTCGGCTCCGAGATCCCCGTCGAGAGTTCCAAGGGCGAATGGGGTCGCGGCCAGCACGAGCTCAACATCCGTTACGCCGACGTCCTGACGATGGCCGACCGACACACCGTGATGAAGCACGCCATGAAGGAACTGGCCGAGGCCCAGGGCCTGAGCGTCACGTTCATGGCCAAACCGACGACCGACGAGGCAGGCAGCAGCAGCCATCTCCACCTCAGCCTGTGGGACGCCCAGGGCGATGCCAACGTGTTCGACGTCGGCGGTGAACGCAGCGACATGTTCCGCTGGTTCCTCGGTGGATGGATGGCGGGCGCGGCGGACTTCATGGCGTTCTACGCCCCCACCATCAACTCGTACAAGCGATACGTCGACGGATCATGGGCGCCGACTCGCATCGCCTGGTCACAGGACAATCGCACCGCCGGTTTCCGCGTGGTCGGCGACGGGCCGAGCCTGCGGATCGAGTGTCGGATCCCCGGCGCCGACTGCAATCCGTATCTCGCATACACGGCCGCGCTCGCGAGCGGGTTGCGTGGAATCGAGCACCGGATCGAACCGCCGGCGAGGTTCGACGGCGACGTCTATGCCGCCGCTGACCTCCCGCGGGTGCCGCGGACGTTGGAACACGCGACGGAGCGGTTCGCCGACAGCTCGTTGGTGCGCGAGACACTCGGCGACGCGGTGACCGACCACTTCACGAAGTTCTTCCGTGTCGAGGTGGCCGCGTTCCAGGGCTCGGTCACCGACTGGGAACGTCGCCGCTACTTCGAACGCATCTGACGCAGCACGACGGCTTCGCTCGGCTGGAGTGCCGCGCCCACCGTCCGTTCGCCGGGGATCGTCGAGAGCAGCATGTCCGCAGCTCGCAGATCCGTCGGCCACGGGATCGGTTCGTCGGAGAAGTTGGCGAGCACGACGACGGCTTCCTCGTCGAGACGACGATCGAAACGCAAGAGCGCGCCGGCCGGGTCGGTGAACTCGATGCTGCCGCGTCGAAGGACGGCGTGGTCACGGCGCAGCGCGAGCAATGCCCGGTACAGCGTGTGCATCGAGGCCGGGTCGTCGAGCTGGACGTCGGCACCATGGGTCGCAGCGTTCGCCGGGAACGGCAACCAGGGCCGACTCGGCCAGCCGTGTCCGGTCTCGTCGTCGCCGGCGGCGGTCCAGGGGATCGGCGCGCGACAGCCGTCGCGTCCATCGGGATCGACGATGCGCTCGTCGGGCACGACGGCATCCTCCAGGCCGAGTTCCTCTCCGGCGTACAGGAACGGCGTGCCCCGAGCGGTCAACGCGAGCGCGGCGGCCGCGCGAGCGCGAGCATCGGTGCCGTAGCGCGTGCGGTGGCGGGGCCGATCGTGGTTCGAGAGCACGAACGTCGGCCATCGAGGCTCGGCGAAGTCGGACTCCATCTTCGACAGCGCGGCATGCATCGGCTCGATCTCCCACGCGGAGTGCAATGGCCGGAAGTCGAACGACAGGTGCAACTCGGGCCGGTCCAGGTCGCCGAGGTACGACGCGCTCTCGCCATCGCGGAGCAGATAGACCTCGCCGACCATCATCGGCTCGTGGTCGTAGCTGTCGAGCAGTGCTCGGATGCGCCGCAGGAGCTCGTGGCCGAACGGGCGGTCGGTCGCCAGCAGCGGGAATCGCCAGAACGGATCGGGGAGGTCGTCGACGTCGGTGCCCTTGCCGATCAGGTTCACGACGTCGGCACGGAACCCGTCGACCCCGCGATCGAGCCAGTAGCGCAGCGTGGCGTGCATCGCCTCCTCGACGGCCGGGTTCGCCCAGTTGAGGTCGGGCTGCTCGGCGAGGAAGAGGTGGAGGTACGACTGATCGGTCGCCTCGTCGTGCGTCCACGCCGGAACCTGCTTGAACATCGCGTTCCAGTTGTTCGGCGGCGATCCGTCGCTGCGAGCGTCCTTCCACACGTACCAATCGCGCTTGGGGTCGTCGCGCGACGACCTCGATTCGAGGAACCACGGGTGTCGGTCGGACGTGTGGTTCGGCACCCAGTCGAGCAACAGCCGCAGGCCCCGCTCGTGGCAGCCTGCGACGAGGTCGTCGAAGTCGGCGTCGCTGCCGAACACGGGGTCGATCGCGCAGTAGTCGGCCACGTCGTAGCCGAAGTCACGCATCGGCGACGTGAAGATCGGCGAGAGCCAGAGTGCGTCGACGCCCAGGTCGGCCAGGTAGTCGAGCCGGCTCGTGATGCCCGCCAGATCGCCGATGCCGTCGCCGTTCGAGTCGGCGAACGACCGCGGATAGATCTGGTAGACGACTGCGTCACGCCACCACGGAGTACTCATCGCGACATTCTGACGCCTCACTGGGTCCGTTCGGTCAGACGAAGGTGGCGAAGACCTCGAGGGGTTCGCGGTCGGTGGTCAGCGAGTTGATCGGAGCTTCGGGGTCGGCATGTCCGATCGCGACACCGCAGAAGATGCGCAGCTCTGGTGGTGCTGAGACGAACTCCGACACGGCCTGCTCGTACACGGCCCAGGCCTCCTGGGGACACGTGTCGACGCCGGCCTCCTGAGCGAGCAACATGAACGTCTGCAGGAACATGCCGAGATCCGACCACTGCGGCGGACCCATGATCCGGTCGATGAAGCAGAAGATGGCCGCCGGCGCGCCGAAGAAGTCGAGGTTCTTCGCGAACTGACCGAGCCGGCCGGCCTTGTCCTCACGTTCGATGCCGAGGGTGGCGTACATGTCCTCGCCGATCTTGAAGCGCGAGGAGCGGTACGGCTCGTGGAGTGGCGACGGATAGATGTCGTAGGCAGGCGACTCGACCGGCCGATCGGCGAGAAACGCACGAAAACGATCCATCGAGTCACCGTTGACGACGTAGATCCTCCACGGCTGGACGTTGCCACCCGACGGGGCCCGAGACGCCGTCGTCAACAACCGGGCGATCGTCTCGTCGTCGACCGGATCGGGCAGGAAGGCCCGAACCGACTTGCGGGCGAGCACAGCTTCGGTCACGTTCATGAGGGCAGTCTGGTGGGTACCCGCCGCCGCCGCCGAACCGACCCGTACGAGCGCTCGAAGCGCCGTGACTATGGTCGGTTCATGGCAACGATCAGGGAACTCGCCGAGGAGCACTGGCAGGGACGTGGCGAACTCGTCCACACCCACCACCCGGTGCAGCCGATCCATCACCACCACGACGACGGCACGATCTCGACGGCAAGCGAAGAGATCGAGGACGGGCTGCTCACACTCAAGTCGATCGCCTCGGTCAACGCAGTGGACACCGGCGACGGCCTGGTCATGCTCGACACGGGCGGCGCATTCGATCGCCGAACCGTGCACGATGTGGTGCGTGCGTGGCGCCCCGACGCGCCGCTCGCAGCCGCGATCTATTCGCACCACCACATCGACCACGTCCTCGGCACCGCGTTGTTCGATGCCGAGGCGGCCGACAAGGGCTGGGAGCGACCGGTCGTCTACGCGCACGAGGAGGTTCCGGCGCACTTCCGTCGCTACGAGAAGACGGGCGGCTGGAACACGGCCATCAATCGGCGCCAGTTCGCGATCGACGTGCCCCAGTTCTCCTGGCCCAGCGAGTACCGCGATCCCGACGTGACCTACGCCAAGCAGCTCACGTTCACCCGCGGCGACCTCACCTTCGAACTGCACCACGCTCGGGGCGAAACCGACGACGCCACGTGGACCTACGTGCCGGAGCGCAAGGTGTTGCACCCTGGCGACCTGTTCATCTGGGCGGTGCCGAACGCCGGCAACCCGCAGAAGGTCCAGCGCTACCTCTCGGACTGGGCGACGGCGCTTCGCGAGATGGCCGCACTCCGACCCGAAACCATGCTGTCGGGGCACGGCCTGCCGATCTTCGGCGCCGACCGGATCGTGGCGGCCCTGACCGACACCGCGGAACTGCTCGACTCGGTCGAGTCGCAGACCCTGGCGATCATGAACCAGGGCAAGAACCTCGACGCCTGCCTGCACGAGGTCGCGATCCCCGCGCACCTGCTCGACAAGCCGTACCTCCAGCCGGTGTACGACCATCCCCAGTTCCTGATCCGCAACGTCTGGCGGCGCTATGGCGGCTGGTACGACGGCGAGCCGGACAATCTGTTGCCGGCTCCACGAGCCCAGCAGGCCACCGAATGGGTCGAGCTGGCGGGAGGCGTGGACAACGTCCTCGCCCGGGCGCAACAGCTGCTCGCCGACGGCGATGCCCGCCTCGCCTGCCATCTCGTGGAGCACGCGGCGCTCGCGGCGCCGGACAACGCCGATGTCTGGACCGTGCGCGCCGCCGCCTACCGGGCACACTCCGAGCAGCACACGTCGTCGATGGCCCGCAACCTGTTGCGTCATGCCGCAATCGCCAGCGAGCAGGGCAAACGCGACCTCGCCGGCGACTACTGACGCCGTCCGATCAGCCCGCCGTCACACGGTGCCGGGTCAAACGTGACGTTCGGCGTGACCTACCAGTCGGTGGCGATGTACTGCGTCTCGCAGAACTCGTAGATCCCCTCGCCGGCACCTTCGCGGCCGAGTCCCGACTGCTTCATCCCGCCGAAGGGCGCGGCGGGATCCGACACCGCACCGCGGTTGAGCCCGATCATGCCCGCCTGGATGCGCTCGCTCACGGCGAGTCCACGACGGAGGTCCCGCGTGAAGACGTAGCCGGTGAGGCCCATCTCGGTGTCGTTGGCATCAGCGATCACCTGGTCGGTGTCCTCGAAGGTGATCACCGGCGCGACGGGACCGAAGATCTCGTGGCGGGTGATGTCGTCGCCGGACCGGACGTTGCCGAGAACCGTTGGCGGGTAGAAGTGGCCCGGTCCGTCGACGGCTCCGCCACCGGTGGCGATGGTCGCTCCGTGGTCGGCGGCGGCCGTGACCAGCTCGTTGATCGACGCGACGGCCTTCGCATTGATCATGGGCCCACACGTGACACCGTCGTCGAAGCCGTTGCCGATGCGTATGTCCGACATCGCCGCCGCGAACATGCGCGTGAAGTCGTCCGCGACGGCGGCGTGGACGAAGAAGCGATTCGCGGCCGTGCACGTTTCGGCCGAGTGACGCATCTTGGCGACCATCGCGCCTTGGACGGCAGCTTCGATGTCGGCGTCGTCGAACACGATGAACGGCGCGTTGCCGCCCAGTTCCATGACGGTCTTGAGCACACGGTCGGCCGAACGCTTCAGCAGGACGATCCCCACCTCGGTCGATCCCGTGAACGACACCATCCGAGTGGCCGGGTGATCGACCGCGGCGTCGAACCACGCGCCGGACGACATCGTCGGCACGATGTTGACGACGCCGGCAGGGAGCCCTGCCTCGTGCAACAGCTCCCCGATGCGCAGTGCGGTCAGTGGCGTCTCGCGCGGCGGCTTGATCACCGCTGCATTGCCTGCGGCCAGGGCCGGTGCGAGCTTCCTGGTGATCATCGCGGCAGGGAAGTTCCAGGGCGTGACGATCACGACGACGCCGACGGGCGGGTGATGCACCACGATCCGGTTGGCCCCCGATGGCGCCGTGCCCAACGATCCGTGGATCCGTACGGCCTCCTCCGAGTTCCAGCGGAAGAACTCGGCGGCGTAGGCGATCTCACCCCGAGCGTCGGCGAGCGGCTTGCCGTGTTCGAGCGTGATCAGACGCGCCAATTCGTCGGTGTGATCGATCATCAATTGCCACGTGCGGCGCAGAATCTCACCTCGCTCGCGCGGGGCGGTGGCCGCCCAGGCGACCTGGGCCTGCGCCGCAGCCTCACAGGCGGCGGTCGCATCCTCGGTGGTGCCGGCCGCAACCGAGGCGATGACGTCCTCGGTCGCCGGATTCTCGACATCGAAACGGGCCGACTCCGATCCGTCTCGCCACTCGCCATCGATCAACAACTGCGTCTGCATGCCCCCATCATGCACCCCGCGAACCCTCAGAACGTCACAACCCCTTCGCCACACTCGCCCCCATGGGACGACAACCACGACAGGATGCCAGCGGCGCATGGCACCATCTGACGAACCGGGGCGCCGACCGCCAGGACATCGTCAGCTCCGACACTGATCGGCTCGTCTTCGAGCACCACCTCGGAGAACTCGACCGACGAGGTCTGCTCGAGATTCACGCCTACGCACTCATGGACAACCACTTCCAACTCCTTGGGCGCTCGCCCAACGGCACTCTCTCCGACGCGATGCACCTACTCGGATGCGAGTACGCCCGCTGGTACAACAACGAACACGAACGCGATTTCGTAACAGGTTCGTCTCGGTTCCGGTCACCGATGCCGAGCAACTGATCATCGCTACTCGCTGCATCCATCGCAACCCACTCGCTCTCGTGCCGCTCCCGGCTCTTCCTGCCTATCGATGGTCGAGCTATGGCGCCTACCTCGGACGCCGCGACGCCCCTGATTGGCTCCACCGTGACATGGTTGAGGCGCTGATGGGCGACACTGACCGACAGCGCACGTTCGTCGAACGACCGCATCCGGCCGACAAGGATCCCGCTCGATGGAGCGCTCTGCGCCCGCCACCCGATCTCCCGGACATCGAGCGGGCCGTGCATCAGGTGACCCGCGTGGATCCGGGCTCCCTGATCGGGTTGGGAGTCCAACGCGCCGAACCGCTGGCGCTGGCACTCGTGATCGCGGTCGAACTCCGAGCAGCGCCGGCCGAACGACTTGCGCAGCGTTACGGACTCCGAAGTGCCGGGGCGGTCAGGTCTGCCGCGCGGCGAGCACGAGTACGTCTTTGCGACGATGCCGACTTCGCGGCGCTGCGGTCACGGGTGATCTCCGCGCTGTTCGATGCTGCCGCCTGACGCGAACGTCACGTTTGACCCGGCACCGTGTGACGCGATGATCGTCACACGGTCCCGGGTCAGGCGACGTCGTAACCGGCTTCGTCGATCGCGGCGCGCACCGCGGTGTCGTCGCCACCGGTCACCGTGACGAGCTTCGCGTCGACGTCGACGACGACACCGGCGACACCGGCGACCGTCGACACCTCCGACTCGATCGAGTGCTTGCAGTGGTCGCAGCTGATCCCGGGCACGGAATAGGTGTGGATGGTGGCGTTGTCGGTCATGAGATGGTCTCCCGGATCGGTTCGGAGGTGGGTGTGTCGATGATCGGCGCGGGCGCGACGGCACGGTCCTTGGCCCGATACCCGTCGAAACGTCGCAGGCGCAGGCTGTTGGAGACCACGAACAGCGACGACATCCCCATCGCCCCGGCCGCGATCATCGGGTTGAGGATGCCGAACGCCGCGAGCGGGATGGCCGCCGAGTTGTAGGCGAACGCCCAGAACAGATTGCCCTTGATGGTCGACAACGTCCGGCGCGACAGCGCCACCGCGTCGGCCGCGGCGCGGAGGTCACCGGACACGATCGTCAGATCGGACGCCTCGATCGCGACGTCGGTGCCGGTGCCCAGTGCGATCCCGAGGTCGGCCTGCGCGAGCGCCGGCGCGTCGTTGATCCCATCGCCGACCATCGCCACGCGGCGCCCCTCGGCCTGCAGGCGCGAGATCTCGGCAGCCTTGGCGTCGGGCAGCACATCCGCGATCACGTGGTCGACGTTCACCGCCCGCCCGACCGACCGTGCGGTACGGGCGTTGTCGCCGGTGAGCAGCGTCACCGTGAGCCCGAGGTCGTGGAACGCGGCGATCGCCTCGGCCGAAGTGGCCTTGACGGTGTCGGCGACGACGAGCACCGCCTCGGCCGTGGCCCCGCGCCCGGCGAAGACAGCGGTGCGACCCTGGGCCTCGGCGGACGACGCCGACTGCGCGACCGCTGTGGGGACCGTGTCGAAGAGCTGTCGGCGACCGACTCGGACTTCGACGCCGTCGACGGTGGCCGTCACGCCGATTCCCGGTCGGTTGACGAAGTGGTCGACGACCGGGTCGTCGCCACGACGTGCGGCGGCGATGGTCTGCGCGATCGGGTGCTCCGACTTCGCCTCGACGGCCGCAGCGAGCTGCAGCAGGAGATCGACGTCACCGTCGGGCGCGAGGACGTCGACCAGCGACATCTTCCCCTCCGTCACCGTTCCGGTCTTGTCGAGCACGATCGTGTCGATTCGTCGCGTGTCCTCGAGGACCTCCCCGCCCTTGATGATCACACCCAGCTGCGCGGCTCGTCCGGTCCCGACCATGATCGCGAGCGGCGTGGCGAGACCGAGCGCGCACGGACACGCGACGATCAGCACGGCGACCGCGGCGGTGAAGGCCTCGTTCACGTCACCGGTGATCGCCAACCATGCCAGCAGGGTCACGACCGCGATCCCGATCGCCGTCGGGACGAACACGGCCGCGACGCGATCGGCGAGACGCTGGACCTCGGCTCGACTCCCCTGCGCCTCGTCGACGAGGCGCACGATCTGCGCAAGCGCCGTATCCGCGCCGACCCTCGTCGCCTCGACGGTCAGCGAACCGTTGGCGTTGACGGTCGCACCGATCACCTCGTCGCCCGGGCCGACCTCCACAGGCACCGGTTCCCCGGTCACCATCGAGGCGTCGACGGCCGAGTGCCCATCGACGATGACCCCGTCGGTCGCGATCTTCTCGCCGGGACGCACGACGAACCGCATGCCGGGCGTCAACGCCTCGATGTCCACCTCGGTGCCGTCGACCAGAAGAGCGCTGCGCACGCCGAGGTCGGCAAGTGCGCGCAAGGCATCACCCGACCGTCGCTTGGCGCGGATCTCGAGCCATTTGCCGATCAGGATCAGCGCGACGATGACGGTCGCCGTCTCGTAGTAGACGTGCGCGGTGTCACCGCTCATCGCCGAGCCGGCCATCGTGGAATCGCCACCGATCCCACCGATCAGCACCACGGTCGACCACGTCCACGCCGACAGTGTTCCCATCGACACGAGTGTGTCCATCGTCGTCGTGCCATGGCGGAGGTTCATCCAGGCGGCGCGGTGGAATCCCCAGCCGCACCAGAACACCACGGGCGTGGCCAACACGGCCACGACCCACTCCCACCCGTCGAACATCAGCGGTGGCACCATCGAGATAGCGACCACCGGGATGCCGAGCACCACGGCGACGATCCATCGGCGGCGCAGGTCGGCCTCCCGACGCTGTTCGGCCTGGTCGTGATCGCTCGTCACGGGCGCCTCGTAGCCGAGGCGCACGATGGCCTCACGGAGCTGATCGTCCTCGACGCTCGCATCGTGCATGACCGTGGCGCGGCCGTTGGCGAAGTTGACCGTGGCGATGGTGACACCATCGAGCTTGGTCAGCGTGCGCTGGATCCGATTCGCGCAGGCCGCACAGGTCATGCCTTCGACGGCGATGTCCGAGCGGGTCGAGGTGTCACCCATGGAGGCCATCATAAACCTTCCATTCAACTGGAAGGTCAAGGGGTGTATCGATCATTGGCCGGACCCCGCGATGACCTGGCAGCGGTGGGGGTCGGTACAGGCTGCCGGATCGAGCCCACGGGCGCGCGCGGCGAGTTCGAGCAGCTCGGACCGCGCCACTTCGAGTCGGGCGATCTGTTCGTCGATCTCCGCGAGATGTCGGTCGAGCAGCGCCCTCGTGTGGTCGCAGCTGCGGGCACCGGAATCCTTCAGCTCGAGCACCGACTGGATCTCCGACAACGACAGCCCCGACGATTGCGCATCACGGATGAAGCGCAGCCGCTCGACGGCGTCGTCGCCGTACTCCCGATACCCGGTCGGCGTTCGGACCGGGTCGGCCAACAGCGCGATCGACTCGTAGTACCGGATCGTCTTGGTGGTCACCCCTGCTCGCTCGGCGAGCGCTCCGATGCGCATGCATTCAGGCTAGCGAACATTCCAGCCAACTGGAATGTCGAGTCAGCCGACCGGAGCGCAGGCGCCGACCGGCTGGTCGTAGCGCGGATCGACGACCCAGTCCCCACCGGCCCAGGTCGCGGGATCGACAGGGGTCAGGCCGTCGAATCTCGAGTTCAACTCGACCGCCAGCCAGGCCGCGAAGTTCGCGGCGCCCGACGGACACACGTGAATGAGATCGCGCTTGCGTTCCGGGGCACCGTCACCGTTGGCATCGAGCACCACCGGATCGCTCCAGACGCTGCTCGCGTCGACATACGCGATGTGCCCGTCGGACGCGGCGGCGACCTCCTTCGCGACAGCCGCGAGGCGGTCCAGCTGTTCGTTGACGCCGTCGTCGCCCGTCGGCGGTGAGCTGACGACGATCAACTGTCCGGTGGGCGGGAGGAGGTCGGCGAGTTCGCGCAGCCCCGCGGCATAGTCCCCATCGGTCTCGGCCTCGTCCCACGTCGAGACCACCATCATGACCGTGTCCGCGCCGCTCGAGCTGAGCCGCTCGCCGAGCTGCGAGGTCAACCGCAACGTCGAATCGGACCCGAGGAGACGAATCCCCGGGTACGAACCGTCAGCGCCGATCGTGACACCAGCAGCCGCCAACGCCACATCGACGGCCGGTGCGAGGTCGTAGGCGACCGAGTCACCCGCCCAGATCGCCGTGGAGATCGTCCGCCGCGGCAGCTCGATCGTCGTTGACGGAACCTCGGTCACGGCCGGAGCCGTCGACACGTCGGGTGCGACAACCGGCTCGTCGGCGACCGTCGAGTTCGCCGCGACCGACGTCGGTGTGGGGAGCACACTCACGACGCTCGGGTCGAATGCCGCGATCTCGGTGTCCGGCTCCGGGAGCACCAGCAGTAGACCGAGCAGACCAACGACCGACACGACGAGCACGATCACGCCGCGCCGGCCGCGAACCCAGGGAACGCGACGTCGCAACGGGTCTTCGATGATCCGGAACGAGATGTACGCGACGACGAACGAGGCGGCGATGCGGACCACGGCCAGACCGACGCCGTCGAAACCCATCCGCTCGGGCGACATGATGACGTAGAGCGGCCAGTGCCAGAGGTAGAGGCCGTACGAGAGTGTTCCGATCCAGGCGAGCGGCGCCCACCCGAGCGCCCTCGAGCTGGGTCCCCGATGCGCCGAGGCGAGCAGCACGACGATCGACGCGCACGCCAGCGAGTGCAGCAGGAGACCACCGCGGAACAGTGCGCTGGCACTGGTGCCGTCGACCGCGAACCACGACCAGAGCACCCCTGCACCGAGCAGCAGGATCACGATCTCGAGCCGCGCGCCCACACGCATGAAGACCCGCCGAACGAAACGACGCACCGGACCCGTCGCCGCGAGCGCCCCGACCAACAGCGACGCGGCACGAGTGTCGGTGCCCATGTACACGCGGGTCGGGTCACCGCCGGCGAACAGGAACAGCATCGTTGCGAACGACACGGTCACACCGACGGCCGCGACGACCATCAGGGTCCGCTGCGGGCGTCGTGACCAGGTCCAGATCGCGAGGAGGACCACCGGCCACAGCACGTAGAACTGTTCCTCGATCGCCAGGCTCCACAGATGATCGAACATCGCCGGCTGTGTGAACGACGCCCAGTAGCCGCCCGACTCGGCAATGAAGTGCCAGTTCGCCATGTACAGCACGGCCCAGGGGCCATCGTTCTTGACGCCATCGAGTTCGGCGGGGGTGCCGAACAGCCATGACCAGATGGCGATCACGGCGATCATCGTGAAGACCGCCGGCAGCAGGCGCCGGAACCGGCGCCCCCAGAACGTCATGAGATGGATGCCGCTTCCGGCGGAGTCACGGATCAGCAGCGACGTGATCAGGAATCCCGAGAGCGCGAAGAACAGGTCGACACCGAGAAACCCGCCCTGGAGGTACCCCGCGTGGAACACGAGCACCGCGATCACAGCCGCCGCGCGCAACCCGTCGAGCGACGGGACGTGCGTCCACTCCGCGTCGACCTCCAGCGGAACGGCCGGCTGGAGTCGCGGCGCGGCCAGGGTCACGCGGGGATGCTATCCGGTGACATCTGACACATGGAATGCACCCAACCGGAAACGCGGCGGCGCTGAGGGACGCGCCCCTCAGAACACCTGGGGGATGTAGTTGAGCTGCTCCAGCGGCGGACGGGCGTACCCCTCGTCGGGACGCACCGGCGGCAGCTTCACCTTCGGATAGGAGACGGATTCGTACGGCACCAACGACAACAGGTGACTGATCGTGTTGAGCCGGGCACGACGCTTGTCGTCGCCGTCGACCTCCCACCAGAGCGCCTCGGGGATCGACGTGTGCTCGACCATGATGTCCTTGGCCCGCGAATACTCGTTCCACTTCGCCTGCGACCGGGCATCGATGTCGGAGAACTTCCAGCGCTTCGCCGGATCGCTCAACCGGTCCTCGAAACGCTTGGTCTGCACGTCGTCGGACACCGAGAACCAGTACTTCACGATCTGGATGCCCGAGCGCACCAACATGCGTTCGAACTCGGGAACCGACCGCATGAACTCCCAGTATTCGGTGTCGCTGCAGAAGCCGAGCACGTGTTCCACCCCGGCGCGGTTGTACCAGGAGCGGTCGAAGACCACCATCTCGCCTGCCGACGGGAGGTGCGCGACATAACGCTGGAAGTACCACGCGGTGGTCTCGCGCTCGCTCGGCTTCGGCAACGCCACGACCCGACATGCCCGAGGATTCAGTGGACCGGTCAAACGGCTGATCGTGCTGCCCTTGCCGGCGGCGTCACGCCCTTCGAAGATCACGACGAGGCGGTGGCCGCTGTAGCGGATCCATTCGAGCATCCTCACGAGTTCGAGCTGCAGACGCTCGAGTTCGGTCTCGTAGGTCGCGCGAGGAAGCTTGCCGGTGGCACTCATTGCCGCGTGACACTACTTCGGCACGGCTCCAGGGACCGCGGCGACCGGTCGTCATGCGCCGTCCGCGTCAGCTGCACTGTCCGATCGAGCAGCGATCGGCGGGCGACATCGTGTACGCAGGCGCGGGCACGGCCGAGAACGTCGGTCGATAGACCTCCGTCGCGATGCCGTCCCAACGGTTGTGTGACAGCCCGAAGATCAGCTGGTCCGGGTCGGGCGACGGAACCCAACTCGCGAAGTACGTGTTGCAGTCGACCGCGCACTTCGGCACCGCCGCGATGTCGGCCACGACCACGAAGGGACCGGTCGGTCGATCGGATCGCTCGATCAGGATCCGATCCCCCCACCAGTCACCGACCTTGGTGATCGACATCCAGTTGTTGTTCGACCACACGATCTGGCTCGCGTTCACGAGCCGGCCCACGGTGTCGATCACCGGAGCGGCACGACCGGGGTCGGACTGCCAGCGCGCACCGGACCAGTACGAGGGCCGCGCGAAGAGCTGACCCCTCGGCACCCGCGCCACCGTGACGCGGTTGGCGCACCCGAAGTCGTGGGCGTACACCCAGATGTACGGGTCGTAGCCGAACTGACGGTGGCACTGCGCGTACAGGTAGGTCCATGTGCGATCGGATTCGATCGACCAGCCGTACAACGCGGCGCTTGCGTCCGGAGGCAACCCGACGAACTCGACCTCCATCGTCTCGATGTCGACCCCGACGACACGAGTGGCGATCGGCTCGACGTGCGTGAGGTACCCCGGTCCGGTCTCGAACATCTCCGCGAGGAACACGTAGACGCGGCCATCGACGGCCATTTCTGCGCCGAGCGGCCAGTACCAGTGCGAGAACTTCGTCGTGTCGGACGCCAGCAACCACGGCTGCGGATCTGCAGCGGTGCCACTCATCAGGACGGTGAAGCAGTTCTCCCGCTGCAGCATCCCGATGTTGTGGACCAGCGTCGACGACCCGTTCGGCAGGCGGACCTCGGCGTCCTGGAACGTCCAGAGCACGTCACCATTCGCGAGTGGCGTCGCTCGCTGGTAGTCGGCACCGATCACGCCGCCCGGTTCGGTGGAGAACAGGTCGTCGAGCTCGTCTGGCGAGAACTGCGTCAGGCACACCGAGGCGGCGAGTGGGCTGACTGCGGCGCGTATCGGCGACAGCCCTCCGGACGCGATGACCGTCATGGATGCGGCGATGATCATCCCGACCATGCCCACCTTGCGGTGGCTCGACATGTGACAATTGTTCCACGGTCACCCGACGCCGATCCTGCGATCCATGTCACATGCGTCGGATGTCGGGGTTGAACGAGCGTGGTGCCCGTCGGGGCACGGTGACACCGACGGTGAACATCAGACGGATGATCCGCTGACGATGCCCCGCCCAGGGAGCGAGATGCCGACACATCAGCTCGTCGCCACCCTCCTCGGCCGGCACGCGCCGCGCGTCACCGGTGAAGGCGTAGTTCACCATCGTCGGCAGTCCGTAGTCGCCGAGCACGACCGTGTCGGGGTCGCCGTGGCTCGCTGTGACGACCGACGTCGCCGTCCACGCGCCCAGCCCGGGCAGCGCGGTGAGCCGCACGAGTGCATCGGGCGTCGCCATCCTGGCTGCCTCCTCCAGACGGTTGGCGCGCCGCGCCGCGAGCAGGATCGCGTCCGCGCGTCGGCGCTCGACGTTGAAGCGATGGAGGTCGACATACGACTTCTCGGCCACGATGTCGGGGGCCGGCGGGAGGCGCAGCTCACACGGTCCGGGGGCCGGCTCGCCCCACTCGTACACGATCCGCACCCAGCTCTTCAGCGCCTCTTCGGTCGTGACCCGTTGGCCGAGGAGCACGAGCAACAGCTCCTGCCAGATCACCCCGACGGCGGCCAGCCGGAGTCCGGGGTGACGACGCCACCACTCCGCGATCACGGCATGGAGCGACGGATCGAAGCCCGTCAGGTCGTCGCGCAGGCCGACCCAGTGAGGCGCTCGCTCGATGAGCCACGCGGCACCACTCCCCCAGGCCTCGGCCGAGACCTGGCCCGAGCGGTCCCACGTGAGCTGCATCGTGCCCGGACCGTCGGGGGTGAGCACCGCCTTGGCGAATCCATTCGGCGCCCACCGAGTCGTCGGATCGCGCGAGTACGTCCCGATGGTCCGCATCGTGGCGCGCAGGTCGATCCCGTCCGTCGCGAGTGTGCGACGAGAGGTCACGGTTCGTCGATGCGTGCCGTCAGGCGCCGACGAGCTCGCGCCAGTCGGCCGGATACGCTGCCGCGACCTGTGCCGGCGTCATCCGCAGCGTCGACTCGGGCACCATGTCGGCGACGACGCGCGCTTCGGTGTAGTGGTGTGCGACGAGGCGCAGGCCCTCGAAGAGCGGCGCGCGGCGTTCGACGAGTTCGGCCGGCGCGGCGGCGTCGTAGTAGCCCCAGATCGTGAATGCGATCGTGAGGTCGTGCACGACCGGCGCCCGCGAGTACAACGACGCACGTCGCAACGCCACACCGAGACACCCGTGGATCACGTCGTCGGCGTGCTCGCCGGGCTGCAGCTGCAACTTCGGACGCAGCCGACCGGCGATCAGCAGCGCGAAGCCCTGGTCGGGGCCCTGGGCGCCGAGCTGGCGACCTTCCGGCTGGAATCCGTCGATCTCGCCCGGACGGTCGGGCGTCCAGGCCTCGGGCACATGCTCCGGCGACTCGTAGTAGCGAGTCCGATCGGTCGGGGAAACCGGGCTGAATCTGGGGGCGGCCATCGATGTCTTTCTAGCAGGAGACCATCGTGGTGAGGTCGGTTCAGTCCTCGTTGCGCAGCGACCGATGGAGCAAGCCGTAGACGAGGCTGTCCTCGAGCGCCCGCCACGACGCCTCGATGATGTTCGGGCTGACTCCGATCGTGGTCCAGTCACGGGTGCCGTCGGTGGCCGACAACAGCACTCGAGTGGTCGACCCGGTCGCGCTGGCACCGTCGAGAATCCGCACCTTGTAGTCGGTGAGGTGGATGTCGGCGAGCTGGGGCAACATCGTCCCGACGGCCTTGCGGAGTGCGGTGTCGATCGCGTTGACCGGGCCGTTGCCCTCCGCGACCCAGACGCGCCGTTCGGCGTCGTCGCCGCTGCCGACCCACACTTTGACGGTCGCCTCGGTCGAGAAGTCGCCGCCCGGCAGTTCGTCGGTGATCACCCGCATCGATTCCACCCGGAAGAACTCGGGAACCTGGCCGGCGGCGCGGCGCATCAGCAGTTCGAGCGAGGCATCCGCCGCCTCGAAGTGGTAGCCCTCGTGTTCGAGACGCTTCAGGTCGTCGACGACCTCGTTGATCTGTGCGCCGTCGAGTTCGATGCCGATCTCGTCGGCCTTCATCTGGATCGTGGCCCGACCGGCCATCTCCGACACCACGAAACGCGTGCCGTTGCCGACCAGCTCGGGGTTGACGTGCTCGTAGGCGTCCTTGGCACGGACGATGGCCGACACGTGGAGGCCGGCCTTGTGGGCGAACGCCGACGAGCCGACGTACGGGGCTTGCGGGTTGACGGCGCGGTTGAGCGTCTCTGCGACGTGATGGCTGACCGAGGTGAGCCGCTCGATGCGGCCCTCGGGCAGGCACTGGTACCCGAGCTTGAGCTGCAGGTTCGGGATCACCGTGGTGAGGTTGGTGTTGCCGGTGCGCTCTCCCAGACCGTTGAGCGTGCCCTGGACGTGTCCGGCGCCGGCCTCGACGGCAGCCATCGAGTTGGCGACCGCGCACCCGGTGTCGTCGTGACAGTGGATGCCGATGATCGCGTCGTCACCGACATGCGCCTTCACATCGGCGACGATGCGGTAGACCTCGCTCGGCAGGGTGCCACCGTTGGTGTCGCAGAGCACGAGGTGCGAGGCGCCGTTGACCACCGCGGCCTCGATCGCCCGGAGCGAGAACTCGGCGTTGTCCTTGTAACCGTCGAAGAAGTGCTCGAGATCGACGAGCACCATGCGGCCTTCACCGTGGAGGTACTTCACCGAATCGGCGATCATCGCGGCGCCCTCGTCGAGCGTCGTCTGGAGCGCCTCGACCACCTGGTACTCGGAGCTCTTCGCCACGATGCACACCGCCGACGTGTTCGCCTCGATCAGATTGCGCAGGGTGGCGTCGTCGTCGACCTTGCCGCGCGGGCGACGGGTCGAGCCGAACGCGACGAGCGTCGACGTGGTGAGGTGCAGTTCGTTCTGGGCGCGGGCGAAGAACTCGATGTCCTTCGGGTTGGCACCGGGCCAGCCGCCCTCGATGAAGTGCACCCCGAGCAGATCGAGCTGCTCGGCGATGCGCAGCTTGTCGTCGACGGTCGCCGACACCCCCTCCACTTGGAGGCCGTCTCGCAGTGTCGTGTCGAAGACTTCGACGTGTCGCATGAATTGCTCCCGAGAACTGAAAGAGCCGCCCGGAGGGCGGCTCGACGAACACGTGGGGGTCCACGTGTTCTACAGAATGATGATGATGGCGGCGCAGTGTTGGTTCGACATCGCCCACCATTGAAGCCGCCGCGGGCCGAGGATTCAACCGCGCGGCCCAGAAAGGTGCCGGTCCTGTGCATGTCGCTGTGCATGAACGGTGGGCAACGGGTGGACGACGGCGGGAATCCTGGGGGTAACGAAGAAGTTTCGTGGATAACCCTGTGTTTTTCGAAATACCTCTTGACCAGGGGTTTTCCGCCGTCTTTACTGATGCTCGTTCCGGAGAGCGCATGCCGACCGGGGCGGTGAGGAGGGGGCTTCGGCCCAGCCCACACCGCCCACGAGGCGAAAGCGGATTCGGAGCACGGACAGTGTTCACGGCCACCTCGGACCGGGCTGTCGGACTCCTTCGGGAGGTCGGCGGCAACGACGAGTCGGCGACTGCCCCGGGAGACCGGAGCAGGAGTCGGGTCAGACCGGGCCGACGTTCACCTTCGGGTGGGCGACGGAAACGGGGACCTGCTGGAGCGTTCGGAGGGTACGGGGCAACCCGTGGCCGACGGGCGGTGCGGCGAGGCGATCGGGTTCACGGGGCGTCTTCGGACGGCCGGTGGGCAACGGAGCTGTGGTTGAGGAGCCGAAGGAACTGGGGCCACCCCAACTGGACTCAGCGAAGTCGGTTCCGATTGGCACCAGGACCGAGGGCACGGGCAACCGGGTCAGCGTGAAACGGTGCCAACGGGGTCGGGGCCAGGAAACTGGTGCCGAGTCCGAAACGCGGCATCGCCCGCCACGCCGCAAGGCGAGACGGGCGATGTGAACAGGTCGAGTCGAAGGCTAACGCCCGACGTTCGACCAGTGGTGGACCTGTCCACGAGCAGCCCCGAAGGGTGCGCCGGCGCAAGCCGGTCACCCGACGGGGCGCTTTCGTTTTTCCGCCCTCTTTCGCCTCCCCGGGCCCGCGGTAGAGAAACGGTTGCGGGCGGCTGACCCGGGCACTGCCCGATCGCAGGCAAGTCGTCAGCGATCCTTGGCCGACGAGGCGGACGGTGCTTGCATGCACCGCTCGTTCGTCACCATCGTCATGGTCGCCACCTCGGTCGTTCCCGCTTCCGCGCTGACTCCTGATGTGAGCACCCCGGCCGAGGCACCCGCAACCGCCCCGTCAGCGGCCGCGTCCACGGTCGTCGACTGGGCAGCGGCGAGGTACGCCGCTGCAGGCCTCGTGCTGCCGGACGACATGGTGATCACGTTCCACGATTCATCCGAGTCGTGCGGAGGGAACAAGGGGAGGTGCACCCCCAGCGAGGGACACCGGATCCGCATCTGCCAGAACAATCCCGACCCAGCCCTGGAGCTGCTCCATCGGCGTCATGTCGTCGTCCACGAGATGGCCCACATGTGGATCGACGTCAACGTCTCCGAGGCCACTGCCGCGGCGTTCATGAACCTCCGTGGCGCCGACAACTGGAACGATCGCGAACAGGACTGGTTCGATCGAGGCACCGAACAGGCCGCCGAGATCGTCGCGATCGGGTTGCTCGACGAGCGCCCGGCATTCGTGAACCTGCGCGATGCATCGTGCGCCTCCCTCACGGGCGGCTTCGAACTCCTGACCGGCACGTCTCCGATCGATCCGGACGTGCAGTGTTGAGCGCCGTCATCAGCGAGCTGCAGGAAGCCCTCCACGGACGTGGACATTCCGGCGCACCGTTCGGCGGGTCGGCTCGATCGAACCGCCGGTCACCGGACAGCGGCGGCGAGGCGGGTCACGTGTGCGAGGTCCTCGCGGGCGAGCTCGACGGTCGGGCCCGGGAAGAACGCCACGTCGTCGACACCTGCATCGGCGAGCGCCTCGGCGTGGCGCACGGCGTCGGCGAACGTGCCGATGGCGCCGAGTTCCGTCCACCAATCCGCCGGCATGTCGGCAATGCCGTCGATGCCTCGTGCAGCGTGGCGCTCCCGGATCTCCTCGATGTGCGGGTGAGCGTTCGGTGCCGGGTTCGTGCCGTCGATGATCCCGGCAACGAACGGTGCCATGATGCGACGCATCTCCTTGGCATCGTCGCCGACCGCGAGCGCCGTGAACACCGACACCCGGAAGGAGTCCGGGTTCCCGGCACGAGCGATCGACTGAGCAACGTACGTCGGCCCCGCGCCCTCGGCGAGGACGATGCCATCGGCCACCCGGCCCGCCAACGCCAGCGACCTCGGGCCGCGCACACCGGCGAGCACTGGCGGCACCGACGTCGGAGGCGCATCGAGCGCCACCTCGCGCATCGAGAACTCTGCCCCCTCGACAGTCACGGTCTCACCGTGCAGCAGCCGACGCACGATCGTGATCGCCTCGTCGAGCGTCGTGAGCGGCGACGACGTGCGCGCGCCCATCTGTTCCATCCACTCCTGGATCCCGTGACCGATCCCGGCGAGCAGACGACCCGGCGCCAGGTTGGCGAGCGTCGCCAGCTCCATCGCAGTCACCGCCGGGTTGCGGGCAACGGCGGGCAAGATCCCGATGCCCACGGTGAGCGACGACGTCCGAGCCAGCGCCGTCGCCGCAAGGCTGACACCGGCGGTGTAGAAGCAGTCCTCGATCACCCACAGCTGATCGACACTCGACGCCTCGAGCGCCTCGGCCACCTCGACCACGAACGGCGCAGGAAGACTCCGGTCGAAGCACATCCCCACGTTCAGCCCCACCCGCCGACCGTAACCCACCCCGCCCCAACCCCGACGAACCCCGCCCCAACCCCGAACCAACCCCGAAATTCGGAGCGGGGTTGTCGCTCAGCGCAACATCCGCTCCGAATTTCGGGGTTGGGAGGCCCGTTTGGGCGGGGTTCGTGGGGTGGTCGAGCTGAGACTCGTCAGCGGACGAGTTCGCACCAATCCTTGTAGCGGGCGTCCTGGCCGCGGATCGCCTGGTGATACACCTCGGCGATGGCCGAGGTCATCGGGCCCGGGCACGGAATGTTGCGGTCGTCGACGGAATTGATCGAGCTGACCTCGGCGGCGGTGCCGCACACGAATGCCTCCTCGGCGATGTACAGATCGCTGCGGGCGATGTTGTCGACGACGACCTCGAAGCCGAGGTCCGCCGCGATGGTCGACACCGAGTTCTGGGTGATGCCTTCGAGCGCGCCGGCCGACAGCGGCGGCGTGAGCAACTTGCCGTGACGCGCCACGAAGATGTTCTCGCCGGTGCACTCGGCGACGAGACCGTTCGGCGCCAGCATGATCGCCTCGTCGTAACCCGCCTTGAGCGCCTCGACCTTGGCGAGCGAGGAGTTGACGTAGTTGCCCGTCGTCTTCGAGGCCGGAGGCATCGTGTTGTGATCGTGGCGGGTCCACGACGAGATCTTCATCCGCACACCCTTCTCGACGGCGTCGTCGCCGAGATACGCGCCCCACGGCCAGCAGGCGATCGACACGTCGACCGAGCACGGCAACGTGTTCAGCCCCATCTCGCCGTACCCGAAGTACGCGATGGGTCGGATGTAGCAGGATTCGAGACCCGTCGATGCGACCGTCTCCTTGGTCGCGGTGATCAGCTCATCGACGGTGTAGGGGATCTCCATGCCCATGATCTGCGCCGAGCTGAACAGCCGCTCGATGTGCTCGGTCAGGCGGAACACGGCGGGACCCTCGTCGGTCTCGTAGGCGCGGATGCCCTCGAACACGCCGGTCCCGTAGTGCAGCGTGTGGGTGAGCACGTGGACCTGGGCCTTCTCCCAGTCGACGAGCTCGCCGTTCATCCAGATCTTCGGGGTCGGTGTGATGGGCATGAGATCAGTTTCCCACGCGGGCAGCGATGGCGTCACCGACGTCGGTGGTGCTGCCGGTGACAGGATCGGCACACGCCACTCGAATCCGGTCGGCGGCGCTGCCTTCCTCGAGGAAGTCGAGCATCAGCGCCGCGCTGAGAATCGCCGCTGTCGGATTGGCCTTGCCGGTACCGACGATGTCGGGTGCCGAACCGTGGACCGGCTCGAACATCGACGGACCGGTGCGCGCCGGGTTGAGATTGGCCGACGAGGCGAGACCGATCCCGCCCGACACCGCACCACCGAGATCGGTGAGGATGTCGCCGAACAGGTTGTCGGTCACGATGACGTCGTAGCGGTGCGGGTCCTGCACGAAGTAGATGCAGGCCGCGTCGACGTGGTTGTACGCGGTGGCGACGTCGGCGTAGTCGGCGGCGACCTCGTTGAAGGTGCGCTCCCAGAGGTTGCCGGAGAACGCGAGCACATTCGTCTTGTGGACGAGCGTGAGGTGCTTGCGAGGACGCGACGACGCCAAGTCGAACGCGTACCGGATGCACCGTTCGACACCGTGGCGGGTGTTGACCGAGCCCTGCGTCGCCACTTCGAGTGGCGTTCCCCGGCGCAGCACGCCACCCTCACCGACGTACGGCCCCTCGGTGTTTTCGCGGATCACCACGAAGTCGTGCGGCGTGTCGCCACCCGGCGCGGTCCCCACGAACGGCCGCTGATTGATGTAGAGATCGAGCTCGAACCGCATCTTGAGCAGGAGGCCACGCTCGATGAGACCGGGCGGCACCTCGGGCGTTCCCACCGCGCCGAGCAGAATGCAGTCGAACGCCCGCAGTTCTGCCAGCACCTCATCGGACAGGATCTCGCCGTCGCGCAGGTACCGCGCGCCGCCCAGATCGAAGTCGGTGGTCGCGATGTCGACACCCGCCGCCCTGACCACCTTGATGGCTTCCGCGGTCACCTCCGGCCCGATCCCGTCTCCGCCGATCACTGCGATGTTGTGCGTCATGGGCGGCGAGCCTACGCAGGCAGCGGGTTCCGTTCACAGGGCGAGTCCGGGCAGGCACCCGAGCCGGCCGGTATCCTGCGATGACCATGGCAGCAGTGCAGTTGTCCCCAGCGGCCTACGAACGTCTGAAGGCCGAGTTCGACGACCTGACCACCCGCGGTCGGATCGACGTCGCCAACAAGATCGAGCGCGCCCGGGAAGAGGGCGACCTCAAGGAGAACGCCGGCTACCACGCCGCCAAGGACGAACAGGGCCACATGGAAGGCCGGATCCGTCAGCTCGAACACCTGCTGGAGAATGCCGAGATCGTCGAAGGTGCCTTCATCTACACCGTCGTGTACGAGGGCGATTCGGAAGACGATGCCGAGCGCTACCTCATCGGCAACATGGAGGAGCAGGTCGAAGGGGCCGACGTGATCAGCGCGTCGTCACCGCTCGGCACGGTCCTCGACGGAGCCGAAGCGGGCGCGACCATCACCTACGAGGCGCCGAACGGAGCGCTCACCGTGACGGTGCTTCGTGTCGAGCAAGCCTGACGCCATCGTTCTGCCCGGTCAGGTGATCCTGACACCCAAGCTGCCGACCGCGCAGTTCGTCGAACTCGCCGATCGCGGCACGATCATGGTGCGTGACTTCGGCGGTCGCCCCGGAGCGCCCGTGATCGTCCTGCTCCACGGTTGGACCGCGACCGCCGACCTCAACTGGTTCAAGAGCTACGAGGCACTCGGCGAACACTTCAGGGTGATCGCCTTCGACCATCGCGGTCATGGCACCGGACTGCGTTCCAAGCTGCCGTTCCGCCTGGAGGACTGTGCCGACGACGTCGCCGACGTGACCGCAGCCCTCGGTGTCGACACGTTCATCCCGGTCGGCTACTCGATGGGCGGCCCGATCGCGCAGCTCGTGTGGAAGCGACATCCCGAGCGGGTGTCCGGCCTCGTGCTGTGCGCCACCGCGCCGTACTTCGCCGGCAGACGAAACGAGCGGCGGATGGTCCTCGGGCTGGCCGGGCTGGCCACCGTCGCACGCATGGCTCCCGAGAGCGCCAAGGTGTGGTTGACCGAGCAGCTCTATCTGCAACGCAAGACGATGCAGTGGGAGCCCTGGGCGTTGCAGCAGGCGGCCACCCACGATTGGCGCATGGTGCTCGAGGCCGGGCGGGCGCTGGGCAACTTCTCGTCGACGGACTGGTTGGATCAGATCGACGTTCCCGTGTCGAACGTTCTGACGATGCGCGACCAGGTGGTACCGCTTCGCCGGCAGGTCAAGCTCTTCGAACTGATCCGCGATACGGAGGCCTTCCGCGTCGACGGTCTCCACGATGCGGCCGTGGCCAGCGCCGACCGTTTCGTGCCCACGTTGATCAGGTCGATCGAGTCGGTCGAGCGACGCTCGTGAGGATCTCGTTCGATCGCCGGAGCCGGTGGATGCTCCTGGGAGCGACCGCGATCACGGCCATGGCCGCGCTCGCGATCGCCAACGGACGCCGGTCGCAAGGCCACGCCGTGCACCGTTCACGACTCGGCCGCAACACGCGCCTGGCCCGACTGGGAGCGCGCGTGGGCACCACGTATGCCACCACGGCCGCTCGCAAGACGTTCGCGTCGACCGAGCGCCGCGAGGAGCTCGACCGCCACCGCGAGATGCGGTCTGCACAGCAGGTCGCCGACGAACTCGGGCACATGAAGGGTGCCCTGATGAAGCTCGGCCAGATGGCCAGCTATCTCGACGACGGGCTTCCCGAACCGTTGCGTCTGGCGCTCTCACAGCTGCAGTCGAACGCGCCTCCGATGTCGATCGAGCTGTCGATCGCGACGATCGAACGCGAGCTCGGTCGTCCCATCGACGAGGTGTTCGTCGAGTTCGATCCCGACCCGATCGCGGCCGCGTCGATCGGTCAGGTCCACCGTGCGCTGATCCGCAACGCCGACGGCAGCGAACGAGCGGTCGCCGTCAAGGTCCAATATCCAGGGGTCGCCGACGCCATCGTCGCCGATCTCCGCAACGCCGATCTCCTCGGTGCCGTCCTCCGGCAGGGCTTCGGCGGGCTCGATCCGGCGGAGATGGTCGACGAGATCAAGCTGCGCATCGCCGAAGAGACCGACTACGAGCTCGAGGCCCGCAACCAGCAGCTCTTCGCCGAGTACTACAGCGACCATCCGTTCATCCGGATTCCCGACGTGGTGCCCGAGTTGTCGACACGTTGTGTGTTGACGACCGACCTGGTCGAAGGGTTCGGTTGGTCCGAGCTGATGAAGCGCGGCCAACCCGAGCGTGATCGGGCCGGCGAGATCATCTTCCGGTTCGTGTTCCGCAGCCTCTACCGGATGGGAGCGTTCAACGGGGACCCGCACCCTGGCAACTACCTGTTCCACGACGACGGCACCATCACCTTCCTCGACTTCGGCCTCGTCAAACACTTCACCGCCGACGAGATGTCCACCTTCGGATCGATGGTCAAAGCTGCCGCGGTCGACCACGATCATGCCGAGTTCCGCTCGATCCTCGAGCGCGCGGGCATGCTGCAGCCCGGTGCGCCGGTGACGACCGAGGAGGTCGGCGACTACTTCTCGCACTTCTACGACGCCGTTCGCACCGACGCCGAGATGACCTGGACCCGGGAGTACGCGAACTCGATCGTGCGGCACACGTTCGACCGGACCAGTGCGATCAGCCAGTACGCAACCGTGCCGCGGGCGTTCGTCTTCATCCAACGGATCAACCTCGGGCTGTACGCCCTGCTCGGCGAACTCGGCGCTCGCGGCAACTACCGGCGGATCGCAGCCGAGCTGTGGCCGTTCGTCGATGCCCAGCCCTCCACCGATCTCGGGAGAGCGGAGGCAGCCTGGCTGGCGACGCATCCGCATCCCGACCCGATCGGAGCCACGCAGAGTGTTTGAAGGGCTGCGCTGAGCGCAGACCGCCCGACAATTTTCGAAGTTCGGCAAGGGTTGGCGACCTGACGTTGAGGCGACGATCAACGCAAGTAGCGTCGGTCCGATGCGCCGGACACTTCCCGTACTCCTCACCGCAACGTTGCTGTTCGCCGCGTGCAGCAGCAGCGGTGATTCGACCAGCGATGGCTCGACCGTCGACTCCGTGGCGACCACCGACAGTGCCGGTTCGACCGACCCGTCGGTACCCACCGACTCGACCGCGTCGACCACACCGGCCACCAACCCCGACAAGCCGACGGTCGAGATCCCTGCCGCGATCCCGACCAAACTCGAGATCACCGTCCTCAACGAGGGCACCGGACCCGAGGCCAAAGCCGGCGACACCGTGATCGTCGACTACGTCGGCGTGCGCAGCAGCGACGGCGTCGAATTCGACAACAGCTACGACCGGTTCGAGCCGTTCCCCGTCGTCCTCGGCCAGGGCAGCGTGATCAAGGGCTGGGACGAGGGCCTCACCGGCGTCAAGGCCGGCAGCAAGGTCCAGCTCGACATCCCGAGTGACCTGGCCTACGGCGCCGAGGCACGCGGCGACATCATCGGCGCGAACGAAGCGTTGTCGTTCGTCGTCGAGGTCCGCGCCGTGATCTCTCCCCCGGATCCCGCCAATGCCCCGACGGACGCAGGTGTTCCCGCATCGACTGGCGCCAAGGACACGACCACCGTCGATCTGGTCGAAGGCACCGGCCCGGCGATGCAGGCCGGCCAGACCGGCGTCGTCAACTACGTCGTCTTCCGCGGCGACAACCTCGTGCAACTCGAGAGCAGCTGGGCGGCCGAACCGGTGCAGATCGGCACGGCAGCCGCCACAGGCTTCCCCGGCTTCGTCAAGGGTCTGCCCGGCATGAAGGTCGGCGGACGCCGTGCGATCATCATCCCGCCCGCCGACTCGTTCGGTCCCGACGGCAATCCGCAGCTCGGACTGCCGGCGAACACCGACATGATCGTGGTCGTCGACCTCCTCGGCATCTACGGCAAGCCCACCGGCTGAGCCCTTGGTGACGCCGGTGCCCGGCACCGGCGTCACCGGTCAGGCGGGTTCGAGATCGAGACCGAGGTCGAGCACCCGCGCAGAGTGCGTGAGTTCGCCGACGGCGATCAGATCGACACCGGTCGCCGCAACCGAACGCGCCGACTCCAGCGTGAGCCCGCCGCTCGCCTCGAGCCGGACGGACGGGTTCATCGCATTGCGGATCTCGACCGCCTCGCGCATCTGCTCGGGCGTGAAGTTGTCGATCAACACCTCGTCGGCGCCTGCGGTGATCGCTTCTCGCAGACCGTCGAGCGAATCGACCTCGATCTCGACGGGGATCGTCGATTCGAGATCGCGGACCCGACGGTAGGCCTGTGTGATCCCGCCGGCCGCGGCGACATGGTTGTCCTTCACGAGCGCCATGTCGGACAGGCCCATCCGGTGATTGACCCCACCACCGCAGCGCACGGCGTACTTCTCCAGCGCCCGCAGGCCCGGCGTGGTCTTGCGGGTGTCCCGGACGACCGCTGAGGTGCCGGCGAGCGCGTCGGCCCATCGACGTGTCGACGAGGCCACACCCGAAAGATGACAGAGCAGATTGAGCGCGGTCCGTTCCGCGGTCAACAACAGCCGCGTCGGGGCGACGACCTCGGCGACCTTCGTACCCGGCAGGACCGTCGTGCCGTCCGCCACCAGGGCATGGAAGTCGCTGGCCTGATCGCCGCAGACGGTCTCGATCACGGCCGCCACGACGCAGAGACCGGCGATCACACCTTCCTCACGCGCTCCGAAGGTCGCCGTGCTGCGCTGGTCGGCATCGATCGTGGCGACCGAGGTGACGTCGACGCCGCCCATCAGGTCCTCGGCGATCGCCGCGCGGACGATGCCGGCGACAGCGTCGGGGTCGAGGCCGCCCGCGATGAGCTCACGACGAGTCGCTTCCGACAACGGGTGGAACACGAACATGCGCCGAGTGTACGAGCGCGTCGCGCCACGGGCCCGGCCCGTCGAAACATCTCAGGCGGCGATGGTGACCCGGTCGCCGGGGCGGATGGTGGCGCCCTCGACGACCGACGCGTACCAGCGACTCCACCCCGGTCGCCGAGCATGGTCGATACGCGTCCAGTCCCCGTCGGCGAAGCAGCCACCGATCGTGCTGCACGGCGCCGCCGGGCTGCTCGTTCGGAGCCGGAGATCACCGATCGAGATCGTCAGGCCACCGCGCATCCGCGTCCAGTCGACGCCTGCGATCGTGACGTTCTCGCCTGCGCCACCGGCGACGATCGGGTGGCCCTCGCTCGCCAGTGCCGAGATGAGGTCGGCGCTGTACAGACAGACCGCCTGCCACGGCCGCCCGTGATGGTGTCGATTGCCCTGGCGGTCACCAGTCACGCCACCGATGTCGACGACCGCATCGGTCACGGGCGACTTGGGGACGCCGCCGCCCGACGTCTGCAGCGACTCAACCGTCCCGACCATCGTCGCGAAGTTCTCCGCGCGGCGCCGGACTGCCGCGAGGTGATCCAGATGGTGCATCAGCGAATGCGTCGCCGACACCGGGTCGTCGGGCGACGCGACCGTCAGCGAGGCCGGGCCGACCCCGTCGGGCGCGCCGCTGACCACATGGCCGATCAGATCGTCGGAGTGCGCCAACGTGCGCTCCAGGTCCTCGTCGCTCCATCGTGCGGCGTCGAACCCGCACACGTCACAGATCGTCGTGGCTGTCACACGCCGAATGGTAGGTGGCCGTCGCTCAGGTGTGCGGGCGGTCGCTGACATCGAGCGCGCCGTCCGCGGCGAGCGTGACGTCGAGATGTCGGAGCCACTCCGCACGTGGTTCGGGGAAGTCGGAACGGCGGTGACACCCTCGGCTCTCGTGACGGGTACGGGCCGCAGCAACGACCGCGGACGCGACCGTCAGGATGTTCGTTCCCTCCCATGTGCGACGCGACGGCTCGACGCGCACTTCGTCGTCGATCGCCCCGGTCCGCTTGGCCGACCCCATGCCATGAGCGATCGAGCCGAGCGCCCCCGCCGCTGACGAGAGCGACATCTCGTCGCGCAGCACGCCGACGTGTCGCGACATGACCGCGCGGACCTCGCGCAGGCGGGCAGGGTCGAGCAGACGATGATCCATCGGATCGTCGATCTCGATGTCGATCGGCACCCGGTCCGGCAGCTCCCACGCCAGGTCGCGGCCGACCCGGGTTCCAGCCACCACCGACTCGGTGAGGCTGTTCGACGCCAGGCGGTTGGCGCCGTGCACTCCGGTTGCCGACACCTCACCGACGGCATACAAACCCCGCAGCGAGGTGCTCCCGTCGAGGCCTGCCCGGATACCGCCGCAGGCATAGTGCGCTGCCGGCGCGACGGGGATCCGATCGATCGCCGGATCGAGTCCGATCTCGCGACAGGCTTCCGTGATCGACGGGAATCGCTCGTGGAACCGCTCTCCCATGTGCGTCGCATCGAGGTACACGTGGTCGTCGACACCACCCGGCGCCTCGGCCATCCGTCGGCTGATCGCCGCCGCCACCACGTCGCGCGGGGCGAGATCCTCGAGCGGATGGACTCCGAGCATCACTCGGTCGCCGGCACCGTCGTACAGGATCGCTCCTTCACCGCGCACGGCCTCCGACACGAGCGCCTGCTGGCCGACGGCGTCGGGGCCGCGCCACATCACCGTTGGGTGGAACTGGACGAATTCGACATCGGTGACCGGTAGACCGGCGCGCAGCGCCATCGCCACGCCGTCGCCGGTGACCGCCGGCGGATTCGACGTGGACGCGAACACCTGCCCGTACCCGCCGGAAGCGATCACGACAGCCCGCGCGGTCACGACACCCACCGAGACGAGCACGCCGTGTTCGTCCGTCTTGCCGATCCGCACCCCGACGGCCTGACGCTCGCCGTCAGCCCCCGTGCCGAGCAGGAGATCGAGCGCGAACGCATGGCCGAGCACGTCGACGCCCGCGCCGATCGCGGATTCGTCGAGCGTTCGTTGCACCTCGGCACCGGATCGGTCGCCGCCCGAGTGCACGATGCGATTGTGGCTGTGGCCGCCCTCGCGGGTCAGCGCGATGTCGGTACCGCCCTGTTCGGGATCGAACGCGGCGCCGAGCCGCATGAGATAGCGGATCGACTTCGGCGCCTCGGTCACCAGTTCCCTGACGACGTCCTCGTCGCACAGACCGGCGCCCGCTTCGAGGGTGTCGCGAACGTGGTTCTCGATGGTGTCGCTCGGATCGAGCACCCCTGCGAGCCCGCCCTGCGCCCACTGGGTCGAGCCGGCGGACAGGATGTCCTTGGTGACCACCAGCACGCTGCGCACCGGGCGCACCGCGAGCGCGGCCGACAGTCCGGCCGCGCCCGAGCCGAGCACGACCACGTCGACGTCACGCTCCCAGGTCGCTGGCGGCGCCGCCAGACGTCTCGGCAGGCTCACGTCACTCGGCCGTTGCCGACGGTGTGCCAATGGCGATCATCCGCTCGACCGAGCGGCGGGCCCGGTCGGCGATGTCGCGATCGACGAACACCTCGTCGGTGCCCTCCCGCAACGACCGCAGCAGCTTCGCCGGGGTGATCATCTTCATGTACTTGCACACCGCCGCCCGGTTGACGGGCACGAACTCGGTCGTGGAGTTCACCTTCTCCAGTTGATGAATCATCCCGGTTTCGGTGGCGACGAGCACCTTCGCCGCCGTCGTCGCGCGGGCAGCGTCGACCATCCCGCCGGTCGACAGCACCTTCGTGCGTTCGGCCGGCACGACCCCGGACGAGACGAGGTACAGCGCACTGGTGGCGCACCCGCACTCAGGATGCACGAACAACTCGGCGTCGGGTTCGGCCTCGACCTGGGCCCGCAGATCGGCGCCGTTGATGCCGGCGTGCACGTGACACTCGCCCATCCAGATGTGCATGTTGTCGCGACCGGTGAGCCGCTGCACGTGAGCGCCGAGGAACTGGTCGGGAAGGAACAGGACCTCCTGATCGCGAGGGATCGACTCGACGACTTCGACCGCGTTCGACGACGTACAGCAGATGTCGGTTTCGGCCTTCACCTCGGCCGTGGTGTTCACGTAGCTGACGACGACCGCGCCGGGATGCTCGGCCTTCCAGGCCCGCAGCTGGTCGCCGTTGATCGTCTCCGCGAGGCTGCAGCCGGCGGCGGCATCGGGGATCAGGACGGTCTTGTCGTAGGCGAGGATCTTGGCCGACTCGGCCATGAAGTGCACGCCGCAGAACACGATCGTCGAGGCCTCGACCTGTGCGGCGATCCGCGAGAGCCCGAGGGAGTCGCCGACATGATGGGCGATGTCCTGGATCTCGGGCACCTGGTAGTTGTGGGCGAGGATGACGGCGTCGCGCTCCGCCGCGAGCGCCAACACCTGCTCACGCCAATCACCTGGCAGGACATCGACGTTGACAGTGCTCTCGGTCACGACGCAAGCGTAGGTGACATCGTCGGGCAACCGACGAGCGAATCGAGTCAGCGTCGGTGTCGTGGACGTCCGGCGTTCTACCGTGGTGGCATGGAGACGATCATCGACCAGGTCGTGCATGCCGCGGGGCACTACGAGGGCCGTGGCGACGGCGCCGAGAGCGGCCCGTTCAGTGGCGTCGTCGACATCCGCGCGCTGCTCGAAGGGCGAGGCGCCGAATTGACATACACGGCGACCGCACCCGACGGCACGCTCCTGCACGAGGAGCACACCGTGCTCGCTCTCGACATGTGGTCGGGCGAGCCCACGTTGTACGTCCTTTGCGCCGAGCTCGAGGGGCTGGGCGAACTGCTCCAGGTCGGCGAGACCACATTCAGCAACGGCCGTGGCGTCGACAGTTTCCAGCTGCAGATCGAGTTGGCCATCGAGGGTGACGTTTTTCAGTACGCGTGGGCGTGGGGCGCACCCGGCGACGACGTCGTCGAGCGCTCTCGGGTCACCCTGACCCGCACCCGCTGACCAGCGCCCGCTTGAATGGGGTGATGACCCGTCGATCCACGCTCCTGGCCGCTGCGCTCTTCACGTCGGCCGGCGTGGCCCACTTCGCGAGGCCGGACTTCTTCGAGTCGATCGTGCCCGACTGGTTCCCTGACGCCCGGTTGGCCAACAGGATCAGCGGTGCGGCAGAGATCGTCCTCGGGCTCGGGATGCTGTCGCCGCGCACGAGGCGCGTGGCAGCGATCGGCCTCATCGGACTGCTCGTCGTCGTGTTCCCCGCCAACATCGACATGGCCGTGAACCGGGTCGAGGTGAAGCCGGTCGACGGGAAGCTCACCCGCAGCGTCGGAACCGCGACAGGCCCCCAGAACTGGGTCCGCCTTCCGATGCAGATTCCGGTCGCCTGGTGGCTGTGGCGCGAGGCGCGCGCCGGCTGATCGCCAGGCGTCGCGTGCACCGACCGGTCGTCTCGGTGGTGGTCGGCTCTCAAGTGGAGATGCGACCGGTCGCGGCGATCACGGCGGCGCCGAATCGTCTGCCCGGCTGACGGCTGAGGCGTTCGATCGGACCGCTCACCGAGACCGCCGCGATCGTCGAGCCGTCCGCGGCGACGACCGGAGCGCTGACGGACGCGACGCCCGCTTCGCGCTCGCCGATGCTCTGGATCCATCCGGTCCGTGAGCGCTCTCCCGACAGGACGCGTCCGGCCGACCCGACGTCGAGTGGCAGGAGCGCTCCCTGCGGCACGATCCACCGCAGGCCGTGTGTGGACTCGAACGACAGCACGCACCGTCGTTGCGCGCCCTCTCGAACGAAGAGTTGCACGCTCTCACCCGTCTCGTCGCGCAGGTCGTCGAGCACGGGACGCGCGTGCTCGATCAGTGGAAAGCGTTCCGCTGCAGTCTGTCCGAGCGGAACGAGTCCGAGTCCGAGCTCGAATCGCCCATCGGCGTCGCGTCGCAACATGGCGTGCTGCTCCAACGCTGCTGCCAAACGGTGGGCAGTCGCACGGGGGAGGCCTGTGGACTCCTGCAGTTCCGTCAGTGTGCGCGGGCCCGCAGCAACCGAGCGCATCACGCTCATCGCCTTGTCGAGGACGCCGACGCCCGTTACGCTGTCCATATCGCAAGAAGTGTATCCCATATGTTGGGATCCACAAACCAACGAGGAGTGATCACGTGGGCAAGACACTGCCGGAGAAGGTGTGGGAACGCCACCTGGTGCATTCCGCACCCGACGAACCCGACCTGCTGTACATCGACCTGCACCTCGTCCACGAGGTCACCAGCCCGCAGGCGTTCGATGGCCTTCGGCTCACCGGTCGCACGGTTCGTCGGCCAGAGCTGACGATCGCCACGGAAGACCACAACGTTCCGACCGAGAACATCGACCAGCCGATCGCCGACCCGGTCTCGGCCAAGCAGATCGACACGTTGCGTGCCAACACCGCCGAGTTCGGCATCACGAACTTCCCGATGGGCGACCCCAATCAGGGGATCGTGCACGTGATCGGCCCCGAGCAGGGACGGACGTTGCCGGGCATGACGATCGTGTGCGGCGACTCCCACACGGCTACGCACGGCGCGTTCGGCGCGTTGGCGTTCGGCATCGGCACCAGCGAGGTCGAGCACGTGCTCGCCACCCAGACACTCCCCCAGCAGCGACCGAAGTGGATGTCGGTCACGGTCGAGGGCGACCTCCAGGCGGGTGTGACGGCCAAGGACGTGATCCTGGCGATCCTCGGCGAGATCGGCACCGGCGGCGGCATCGGCCACGTCATCGAGTACCGCGGATCCGCAATCCGGGCGTTGTCGATGGAAGGTCGGATGACCGTCTGCAACATGTCGATCGAGGCCGGCGCGAAGGCCGGGATGATCGCCCCCGACGACACCACGTTCGACTACCTGCAGGGTCGCGCCAAAGCACCCAGCGGTGAGGCCTGGGATGCCGCCGTCGCCGACTGGTCGACGCTGCACTCCGACGACGACGCCGTGTGGGACAAAGAGGTCGTGCTCGACGCCGCCGCGATCCGCCCCCACGTCACCTGGGGCACGAACCCCGGCCAGGTCGCTCCGATCGATTCCGTCGTACCCTCCCCCGGCGACTACGACAACCCGACCACCAAGGAGACCGTTGCGCGGGCTCTGGAGTACATGGGCCTCGAGCCGGGCACGCCGTTGCGCGATGTCGCGGTCGACACGGTGTTCATCGGGTCGTGCACCAACAGCCGCATCGAGGATCTCCGTGCAGCGGCCGCAGTGATGGAGGGTCGAACCGTCACGGTCAAGCGCGTGATGGTGGTGCCCGGAAGCCATGCGGTGAAGGCGCAGGCAATCGCCGAGGGACTCGACCAGGTGTTCATCGCCGCCGGCGCCGACTGGCGCGAGCCGGGCTGTTCGATGTGCCTTGCGATGAACCCCGACAAGCTCGCCCCCGGCGAGCGAGCGGCCAGCACGAGCAATCGGAACTTCGAAGGGCGTCAGGGCCGAGGTGGGCGCACCCATCTCGTCTCCCCCGAAGTCGCTGCGGCCACCGCGGTCAAAGGAACGTTCTGTACACCTGCCGACCTGGAAGGAGCACCGTCATGAAGGCCGTGCACGTCATCACGGGAACCGGGGTGCCACTCAAGCGTTCCGATGTCGACACCGACCAGATCATCCCCGCGGACTGGTTGAAACGAGTCGAACGCACGGGCTTCGAGAAAGGCCTGTTCTCCACCTGGCGCGACGACCGCGACTTCGTCCTCAACGACGAGCGCTACGCGCAGGCCAACATCCTCGTGGCAGGACCCGCGTTCGGTGTCGGATCGTCACGTGAACACGCGGTATGGGCGATTCAGCAGTACGGCTTCGACGCCGTCATCGCTCCCAGCTTCTCCGACATCTTCCGCAACAACTGCACCAAGAACGGCCTCGTGCCCGTGATCGTGCCGGAGGCGACGGTCGAGGCGATCTGGGCCGCGATCGAAGCCGACGCCGACACACAGATCGTCGTCGACATGGAGCAGCTGAAGGTCGAAGTGCCGGCCGCGGGAATCGACGAGTCGTTCCCGATGGACCCGCAGACACAGCACCGCTTCCTCAACGGCCTGGACGACGTCGGTATCACGCTGACGCACGCCGACGCGATCGACACCTACGAGGCTGCCCGCCCAGCCTGGCTCCCCTGAAAATCGCGATCGGGGTCAGACCCCAATCGCGACGCCAATGCGAGTCATTCGCCGGTGGCGCCGTCGATCGCCTCACGCAGGAGGTCGGCGTGGCCGTTGTGACGGGCGTACTCCTCGATCATGTGGATCACGACCCAGCGGACATCGAGATCCTCGTCCCAGCGGTCGTGGTGCCGAACATCGTCGAGATCCGCTGACGCGAGGAACCCGTCGGAGCATGCGATCTCGGCCTGCCACGTCGCGATGTCGGCCTCGGCAGTCGCCGGGTCGATGTCGTCGAAGTCGCCGTCGACGTTGGTTTCGGCGTCGTAGAAGATCGGGGGAGCATCGACCTCGGCCACACCTCCCACGCAGCGGCTGAACCATCCCCGCTCGACCTCGGCCATGTGCCGGACCAGCCCGATCAGCGTCATCGTCGTCGGCGCCACGGATCGTTCGCAGAGTTGCTCGGGCGTCAGGCCATCACACTTCGACCCCAGCGTGGCGCGGTGATAGTCGAGCCAGGCGAGCAGCGATTCACGCTCGGCACCACGAAATGGGGGGTCCACACGGTCCATCGTCCAGACCGTAACGAGTCGCCTCGCAGGATCGATCGTCGATTCGACGGACGCGACGATCGCTGACGCCCGATACTTCTCCCCATGCAACTGCATTCCCCCGCCGCCTGGCTCCGTGTGATCGCCCGCAATGCCAAGCGACTGATGGTGTTCATCGCCGGAGTCGCCGTGCTGCTCGCCGGCCTCGCGATGCTCGCACTACCCGGCCCCGGCCTCGTGGTGATCATTCTCGGGCTCGTGATCCTGGCCACCGAATTTGCCTGGGCCGAGCGCATGCTCGACCGCACGACGAGCACGGCTGCCGGGGCCGCCAGCAAGCTCACCGACAACAACAAGGGCCGCGCCGCGCTCGCGGCCTCCGGCATCGGAATGATCGTCGGCGGGATCGTCGTCGCGGTGATGTTCGAGCGCCTCCGCGTGGTCGGTGTCTCGGTGACGATCGCGGGCATGGTCGGCCTCGTCACACTGCTGCCGCAGGTGCGTGCCTGGATCGACTCGAAGGCCAACGCCACGTCCTGAACAGCCTCGGCTCGGCAGCGGCCTAGCATTCGTCGCATGCCACTGACCGGAGACTACGAACCGAGCACGTTGGAGTGGGTCCGCGACCAGGTCGCCGCCTACGAGGCGACCGGCGGACGCGAGGCCAACACGCTGCGCGACACCGGCATCCCGGTGATCATCGTCACGTCGCTCGGCTCGGCGTCGGGCAAGCTCCGCAAGTTCGCGCTCATGCGGGTCGAACACGAGGGCGAGTACGCACTCGTGGCATCGATGGGCGGCGCGCCCGAGAATCCGGGCTGGTACCACAACCTCGTCGCCCAACCGCTCGTGATGATCCAGGACGGCCCGGAGCCGCATGACTTCGTCACCCGCATCGCAGATGGCGACGATCGTCAGACGTGGTGGGACCGGGCCATCGCGGTGTTCCCCACCTACGCCGAGTATCAGATCCGTACCGAGCGGATCATCCCGGTGTTCGTCGCCACCCGCGCCTGAAACGTCACGTTTGACCCGGCACCGTGTGACGCTTCAGCGGGTGGCGTGGGCGTCGAGGAGGTGGGCCGTCGCGATCGAGACACGGCGAGCCGTCGGCAGATGCAGGTACTCGTTCGGACCGTGCGCATTCGCGTCGGGGCCGAGCACGCCCGTGATGACGAACTGGGCCTCGGGGAACTTCTCGCCGAGCATGCCCATGAACGGAATCGAACCACCCTCACCGAATGTCCTCGCCGGCTCGCCGAACGCTCGCGTGGAGGCGTGGTCGAGCGCGTCCGCGAGCCACGCCGCCGTCGCCGGCGCGTTCCAGCCCGGCCCGAACTCGACCGGGCCGAACGACACCTGGGCGCCGTACGGCGGATCGGCTTCGAGAGCCGTCTTCAGCGCCGCTGCAGCGTTCGCAGGGTCGCAGGTCGGCGGAATCCGGAAGGAGAGCTTGAGCGACGTGCGCGGACGCAGGACATTGCCGGCCCGCGCCAGGGGCGGCAGGCCGTCTACGCCGACAATGCTGAGACTCGGTCGCCACGTCCTCGCGAGCAGCTGCTCGACCGGATCGTCGGTCGTCGGCCGGGCCCCGTCGACGAACGGATAGCGATCACCGATGCGTCCGATCTCGGCGGCCGTCTTCGTCGCCTCGTCGACCCGATCCGACGGGATCGTCACGTTCAACTCGGCGACGAGAATGTCGCCACTCGATGCATCCTCCACACGGTCGAGGAGCATCCGGGCGATCCGGAACGTCGAGGGGACCAGACCGCCGACGTCGCCGGAGTGGAGGCCGTCGGTGACGATGTCGACGGTGAGCGTCGCCGACACGAGGCCGCGCAACGATGTCGTCACCCACAGCCGGTCGTAGTCGACACAACCCGAATCGAGACAGATCACCAGACTGGGCGAGCCGAGGCGGTCCGCGAGCGCCTCGACGTACGCCGGGAGATCCGGCGAACCGGATTCCTCGCTCGCCTCGATCAACACCACACAGCGGGCGTGCGAGCCTCCCGCGGCGTGTACGGCCTCGATCGCGGTCAAGGCTGCGAAGGCGGCATACCCGTCGTCGGCGCCTCCGCGACCGTAGAGACGATCACCTTCGAGCACCGGCGTCCACGGGCCCAGGCCCTCGCGCCAGCCCTCCATCTCGGGCTGCTTGTCGAGGTGTCCGTAGAGCAGCACTGTGTCGGCGTCCGAACCAGACCCGGCCGCGGGTACCTCGATCAGGATCACCGGCGTACGCCCGGCGAGTTCGACGACCTCGAGCGTCAGCCCGGGAATCGACCTGCCGGCGCACCACGACGCGATCACGTCGACCGCGGCGGCCATGTGACCGTTCGCCCGCCAGTCCGGATCGAACACGGGCGACACGTTCGGGATCGCGATGTAGTCGTGCAGGATGGGCACGACCGCATCCCACACCTCGGTGCAGTGCTCGGCAATCGTCGCGTCGGGGATGGTCACCCCACCGACGCTAGTGCTCGCTCATGCAGGCGGCGCAGGAGGCGGCGTCGAGGAGACCTGGTCCGCCGGGGCTGCCGCTCCCTGCTGTGCGGCAGTCTGCTGTGCGGCTGCCTGCTGCGCCGCGACTTCGGCTTGGCGCGTGAGCTCGTCCTCCGCGGAATAGATCTGTCCGAGCCGGCCGGAGAGCCAGCCGATGAAGGCACTGAGGACCAAGGCGACGATCCCGTAGATGATCATCGCGAACAGCACCGAAGTGTCGAACGTGGCCTGCACGTCGGCCGTGGTGGTGCCGAGCTGGATCGGGGTGAAGATGCCCCTGAACGGCGCCATCACCCGATCGAGGTTGCGGTACGCCCACTGGGTGAACCCGGCGCTCGGATTGGCGCCGAACAGCAACAGGAAGAACCCGATGAAGAGTACGATCTCGACAACGATCAAGTAGAAGTAGACGAGATAGCTGAGGGCACGGACGACCCAGACGATCGCCTTTCGTTCGCTCAGCGCTCGGGAATCGGATGTGATCATCGGCTGACTCCTTCTCGGCCCGGGAAGGCCGTCACCGAACACGGTAGCGAGACGAGGGTTTCGGCCCGGGGATCACTCAGCGGTCAGCGAGGACCCGGCTGAGCAGTGACCATCCCATTCGTTCGAATCGGGCACTGTCGGCCGAATGGAGCAGGTACATCACGGCGAAGTGCACGGCCCACGCGATCGCACGGCTCCACGTGGCATCGTCGACGTCGCCGGCGGCGCGGCGGAACACGTCACGATCGACCCCGTCGAAGAGCATCCAACCGATCGCAAGATCGACCGCCGGATCACCCGAGGTGATGTCGCCGAAGTCGATGACCGCGCTGATCGCACCGTCGGCGACGAGCACGTTCGCCGAGTGGAGGTCGCCGTGCAACCACTGCGGCGGCCCAGACCATTCGTCGACGGCGGCGACCTCGTCGAATCGTGCGAGTACCGCGACGGGATCGACGCGCTGGCCGAGCCCGGCAAGGTTCGCGATCACTCGCACCCGCAGATCTCGAACCGGCTGACCGCGGAACTCGTTGAGCGGAGCATCGACAGGGGCCTCGCGGTGGAGCGCGGCGACGAACTCGCCGAGCGCCGATGCTTCGCGACGAGGATCGGCGAGCGCGACATCGGCGGCCACGCTGCCGTCGAACCACGGGCAGATGCTCCAGTTCCACGGATAGACGTCGTCAGGCCTGCCGACTCGCAGTGGCGTCGGCACGGCGAGGGGGAGTCGAGCAGCGAGCACGGGAAGCCAGCGCTGCTCGTTCACCACGAGGCCGGCGGCCATCCGGCGGCGGGGCATCCGCACCACCAAGTCGCTGCCGAGCCGGAAGATCACGTTGTCCCAACCGTTCGCGACGAGCGCGAGCGGCAGATCGGCCAGATCGGGATGTTGGTCGACGAGGAGTCGTCGGACGAGTTCCTCGGTGACGTCGACGTCGGCGGCGGGCATGTTCTGCGCCGCCACGTCACTCAGTCCGTCTCGAACTCGGGGAGGTGCAGCAGGCGCGTGTCGTTGGAGAAGACCTCGATCGGCTTCTCCGTCGGCAGCCGCATCCCGCGCTGCAGGATCCGCATCTGGGTGTGCTGGTTGTACTCGACCATCGTGACGGCCCAGCCGTCGCGCCCGGCGCGGGCCGTTCGTCCCGAGCGGTGCAGGTAGTCCTTGACGTCCTTGGCGGGCTCGTAATGGATCACCGCACCGATGTCGTCGATGTCGATGCCGCGGGCGGCGACGTCGGTGGCGACGAGCACCGAGAGCTTGCCCTCGGCGAACTTGCGCAGGATCCGCTCACGGGCACTCTGCTGCATGTCACCGTGCAGCGGGCCGGCGTCGACCCCGAGTTCCTCGAGGTTGCGCGCCACCCGGTCGCAGTTGCGCTTGGTCTGGCAGAACACGAGCACCTTGGGGAACGACTTGGCGATCGACCCGATCACCTTGTCCTTGTCCATGTGGTGCACGGCGAGGAACAGATGGTGCATCGTGCCGACGGTGTCGGTGGCTTCGTCGATGGCCACGGTGACCGGATCGGTCTGGTAATGGCGGATCAGGTGGCCGACGTCGCCGTCGAGGGTCGCGGAGAACAACATCGTCTGGTTGCGGCTGCCACAGTGGCGAAGAATCCACTCGACCTGAGGGGTGAACCCGTCGTCGGCCATGCGGTCGGCCTCGTCGAGCGTCACGATCTGCATGTCGTCGAGCGACACCTCGTTCGACTTGATCAGGTCGATCAGACGCAGCGGGGTCGCGATGACGATCTCGACGCCCTTGGCCAGTTCGTCGACCTGGTGGTGACGAGATGCTCCGCCGTACACGGGAAGCACCCGCATGCCGGCATGGTGCGCAACCGGTTCGAGCACCTCGGCGACCTGCACCGCGAGTTCGCGGGTGGGCACGAGCACCAGCCCGAGTGGACGCGACGGCTCGGCCTTGTCGGTGATCCGAGACAGCATCGGCACGCCGAATGCGAGCGTCTTGCCCGACCCGGTCTTCGCCCGTCCGCACACGTCCTTGCCGGTGATGGCGACAGGGATCGCCTCGGTCTGGATGCTGAACGGCTGGGCGAATCCGCATGCTGCGAGACCGTCGTCGATGCGGGCGGGGACGCCGAGCTCGAAGAAGCCGGTCGGAGCTTCCACCGGAGGCAGGGTGTTGAAGGAAGTGAGATTCGATGTGTTGACGTGGCCACCGTCGTACGGCTGGTCCGATGGACGCGATCGCCGGCGACGAGGCGCTCCCCGTCGCGTTGTTGATTCAGTCATGTTGCCCGCCAGCGTACCGTCGACGCCCCGACGAGCGCGAGTTGCTCGCAGGCGTGCTAGCGTTGCATCTGATGTTGCGCAGCGACCTCCTTCTGCTTCTGTAGGGCGAGCGCCACATATCCGCGTTCGCCCGTACCCCCCGCCCGACCGGCCGGGGGGTTCTTGCTTTTTCCGGCCAGTCCCCTCGACCTCTCCGAACACCCGTCCACCTCCGATCGTCAGGAGAATCGAATGCCTCCCCAGAACGTCACACCGAAGAAGATGCCCTTCGAGAAGTACACCCCGTTCGTGCCGGTGGTCCTCACCGACCGCACGTGGCCCAACGTCACGATCGCCAAGGCACCGCAATGGTGTTCGGTCGATCTGCGCGACGGGAACCAGGCGCTCATCGACCCCATGGATCCCACGCGCAAGATGCGCATGTTCGAGGAACTCGTCGCGATGGGCTTCAAGGAGATCGAAGTCGGATTCCCCTCGGCGAGCCAGCCCGACTTCGATTTCGTGCGCCAGCTGATCGAAGAGGACCGCATTCCCGACGACGTCACCATCCAGGTGCTCGTCCAGTGCCGCCAGGAATTGATCGAGCGCACCTACGAGTGCCTGCAGGGTGCACCTCGGGCGATCGTCCACTTCTACAACTCGACCAACCCGCTCCAGCGCGAGGTGGTGTTCGGGCTCGACAAGGAGGGGATCGTCGACGTCGCAGTGAACGGCGCGAAGCTGTGCCGCAAGCTCGAGCACGCCGCGGGCGCCACCCAGATCCGCTACGAGTACTCGCCCGAGAGCTTCACGCTGACCGAGCCCGAGTTCGCGATCGAGGTGTGCGAAGCGGTCATGGACGTCGTCGAGCCGACGCCTGACAATCCGATCGTGCTCAACCTGCCCGCAACGGTCGAGTGCTACTCCCCCAACATCTACGGCGACGTCATCGAGTGGTTCGGGCGCACCATCAAGAACCGCGACTGCGTGGTCGTCTCACTGCACCCGCACAACGATCGCGGATGCGCAGTGGCAGCCGCGGAGTTCGGCGTGATGGCGGGCGCCGATCGTGTCGAAGGCACGCTGTTCGGCAACGGGGAGCGAACCGGCAACGTCGACATCGTCACCTTGGCGATGAACCTCTTCATGAACGGCGTCGACCCCGAACTCGACATCACCGACATCGACAAGCTGCGCCGCACCGCCGAGTACTGCAACCGCCTGCCCGTGCATCCTCGGCACCCGTACGCCGGCGACCTCGTGTACACCGCGTTCTCCGGAAGCCACCAGGACGCGATCAAGAAGGGCTTCGACGCACTCGACGCCAAGCGCGACGAGACCGGCGAGTACCCGCAGTGGGGTGTCCCGTATCTGCCCATCGATCCGGCGCACGTCGGTCGGTCGTACGAGGCGGTCATCCGCGTCAACAGCCAGTCGGGCAAGGGCGGCGTGGCGTACGTGATGAAGACCGAACACGGATTCGACCTGCCGCGCCGGCTCCAGATCGAGTTCTCGCGCACGATCCAGCACATCACCGAGGACTCGGGCACCGAGATCAGCCCCGGCGTGATGTGGGACGCGTTTCAAGCCGAGTACATCCCGACCCAACCTCGGTTCCGGCTGCGCAGCCATGAACTCCACACGCACACCGGCGACGACGGTGGTCTGACGACGATTCAGGCCCAGCTCGATGTCGATGGGGCCGCGCACTCGATTCGGGGCCAGGGCGACGGGCCGGTGGAGGCGTTCGTCGCGGCCCTCGTGGACGAGTTCGGCGACCGGATCGGCGGTTCGTTCGACGTGCTCGACTACGCCGAGCACGCGATCGGCAAGGGCTCCAACGCCCAGGCCGCCGCGTACGTCGAAACCGTGAGCGCGGACAACACCGTCAAGTGGGGTCTCGGCACCGACCCGAACATCACCACTGCCTCACTGCGCGCCGTCCTCAGCGCCTTCGAACGCCACCAGCGCTGACCGTCGGGCGACAGGGGTCTGACCCCTGTTGTCCGGCTGCGCACTACAGTTGGCCCATGTCCGCGACGGCGACGGCCTTGCGCAGAACGATGTTCCTGACGTTGATCGCCGTGATTGTCGGCGCCGCGGTCGCGTGGAGGAAGCAGCGCGACGCGATGGCGGTTCCCGCCGGGCCGCCGCAGTGGCCCGAGTTCGCGACTCCCGTGTCCCGTGTTTCCGACTCCGGCGCTGCGATGCCTCCATGGGTGGACGGATCCACCGCTGAGGTCGCACCTGCAGGCTTCCCGGTCAAGCTCAAGATGTCCTCCGGCATCTTCCACGTGCCGGGAGGCCGCTTCTACGAGCGCACCAACGCCGACCGTTGGTATGCGACTGCCAAAGCAGCAGAGGCCGACGGCTACCGTCAGTCGAAGAACTGACTGCGACAACAACCACGACGACAAGGGGAACGACATGAAGGTGAGCGTCGATTTCGACGTGTGCGCATCGACGGGAGCCTGCATGCAGGTGTGCCCCGAGGTGTTCGAGGTGCGCAGCGACGGCTACCTGTACATCCTCCAGGAGAACCCGGGGCCAGAACTGGCCACCAAGGTCCAGGAGGCGGCCGACCTGTGTCCGACCGCGGCGATCACCGTCGAAGACTGACGGGGTGACGTTCCACTCGCAACTCGATCGAGCGTGGACGTCGTCGGCGTCGATGCTCTGTGTGGGTCTCGATCCCGACCCGGCGCGCATGCCGTTCCCGCTCGACGGAGCCCACGGCGCCACCGAGGCGTTCTGCCGCGCGATCATCGACGCCACGGCCGATCTCGTCTGCGCCTTCAAACCGCAGATCGCGTATTTCGCGAGCCAGGGTGAGGAACAGGCGCTCGAATCCATCTGTCGCTACGTACGCGAGACCTATCCCGACGTGACGCTGATCCTCGATGCGAAGCGTGGTGACATCGGCTCGACCGCCGAGCACTATGCCCGCGAGGCATTCGGCCGGTATGGCGCTCATGCGGTGACGGTCAACCCATATCTCGGGACCGACTCGGTGGCACCGTTCTTCGAGCACGGCGGTGGCGTGATCGCACTCTGCCGCACGAGCAATCCGGGTGGCGACGACATCCAGTCGCTCGTCGCCGACGGCAAGCCGGTGTACGCCCACGTTGCCGAGATGGTGGCGCGCGACTGGTCGACCCGCGGCGACTGCGGACTCGTGGTCGGCGCGACCTATCCGCAGGAGTTGGCCGACGTACGCGCGATTGCGCCGGACCTGCCGATCCTCGTTCCCGGCGTCGGGACCCAGGGCGGCGACGCGGCGACGGTCGTCGAACACGGCGCAGCCGCGAACGGCCGCGGTCTCATCGTGAACTCCTCGCGAGCGATCCTCTACGCGAGTTCCGGCAACGACTTTGCCGATGCCGCCCGCGCCGAAGCCGGACGCACCGCCGCCTCGCTCCGCCTTCCCTCCTGACCCACCCCACATCCTCACCTCCTCCCCCGCCACTAACCCCTCATCCCAACCCCTCATCCCAAACCCCAAACCCCAAATTCGGAGCGGATGTGGCGCTGAGCGGGACGATCGCTCCGAATTTCGGGTGGAGGGTTCCCTTTCGCTGGCCCCAACGCCCACCGTCTGGGCATGATCGAGGTTCGACTCCTGCAGACCATCGAGCGCCAGCACGGCGTGGTCGGACGGTCACAGTTGCAGCGCGAGTACGGGTGGTCGTCGTCGAGGCTGTCGAGAGCCCGCCGGGCCGGGATGTTCGTGGAGATGACGCCGAACGTTCTGCGCCTTGCTTCGTCGACCGAGACGTTCCAACTCCGATGCATGGCGCTGCAGATCCACCTCGATGGCCACGGATTCCTCGGCGAGATGACAGCTGGGCGTCTGTATGGGTTGCGGTCGATGCCTGAAGCACCGATCCGGGCAACGGTGCCCGAGGGCCTACGACGCCGTGTCCCGCCCTGGGCGGCCGTCTCCCGATCGTCGTGGTTCGATGAATGCGACCGAGATCGACGACCGGACGGGCTCGTGGTCGCCACACCACTGCGGATGCTCTTCGGACTCGCGGCCACATTGCACCCTCATCGGTTCGCCCGTGCCGCAGAGGACGCATGGAATCTTGGGCTGATCACTCCGCATGAAGCTGCCGACTACCTCGAGCAACACCGATGTCGAGGCAAGAACGGCGTTGCAGTGCTCGAACAGTGGCTCGACGGCGTGACCGATCAATCGCGGCCGGCGCAGAGCGGATTCGAACAACTGGTCATCGAGTGCCTCGAACACGTCGGACTCCCGGCACCGGTTCGCCAACATCGGGTCAACCTTCCGAACGGTGAGACGATCCACCTCGACATCGCGTGGCCCGAGATCCGTCTCGCTGTCGAGCCCGGGCACTCCCGATGGCACTCCGGAGCCCTCCGCCAGCGCCAGGAACAAGCTCGTGACCGGGCCTGCAGCGAACAGGGGTGGCACATCGTGAGATTCGACGAGTCGTTCCGCGACGACCCGATGGCCGGAGCCCGCCAGGTGGCACGCATCCATGCCGCGCGAACCCGCCAA
>JAHENF010000011.1:0-4983 GCA_024643255.1 Ilumatobacteraceae bacterium | reverse complement strand
TGAGGCTGGTGACCGCGAGGATGCCGGGGGCGGCGCGGAGGGCGTCGAGGACCTCGGCGGGCACCGGAGCGCTCGGAGCGATCAGCATCACGGCGGTGTCGGAGCCGTTGACGCGGCTCACGTCCATGTCGGAGATGTTCACGCCGGCATTGCCGAGCAGCGTGCCGACCGTGCCGATGACGCCGGGACGGTCGTCGTTCTGGATGACGACCATGTTGTCGACCGGCGGCACGTCGAACGGCGTGTCGTCGATGTTGACGATGCGCTGCGCACCCTTGGCGCCGGCGAGCGTTCCGCTGATCGAGTGACCACCACCGCGCAACGTCAGCAGGTTGACGAAGTCGGCCGAACTCGACGAGCTGACATCGCGCACGGCGACGCCGTGCTGTTGCGCGAGCTGCGGGGCGTTGACGTACGTCACCTGCTCGTCGGAGATCGTGGCGAAGAATCCCTTGAGCACCGCGAGTTCGAGGATCCGGGTGTCGTAGCCGGCAATCTCGCCTTCGGTGCAGATCTCGAGTTCGCCCGGCACACCGCCGACGAGCGACACGAAAAGACCCCCGAGTCGCTCGGCGAGTGGCAGGTAGGGCCGGATCGTCTCGCTCGCCTCGGCCGCGTTCACGTTGACGGCGAACGGCACGAACTCGCCGGCGAGTGCCAGCTCGACCATCGACGCGATCGTGTCGCCGGCCTTGTCCTGGGCCTCGCGAGTGCTGGCACCGAGGTGCGGCGTGACGATCACCGAGTCGATCTCGAACAACGGCGACTCGGTCATCGGCTCGGTCGAGAACACGTCGAGCGCGGCGCCGGCGATCACGCCATCGCGCAGGCACTCGGCGAGGTCGGCCTCGTGGACGATGCCGCCACGAGCGACGTTCACCACTCGCAGGCTCGGCTTCGCCTTCATCAACAGATCACGGTTGATCAACCCGATCGTCTCGGGCGTCTTCGGCAGGTGCACGGTGAGGAAGTCCGACTCGGCAACGACCTGATCGAGCGCCATCAACTCGACGCCCATCTTCTTCGCCCGGTCCTCCGACACGAACGGGTCGTAGGCCACCAGGCGCATGCCGAAACCCTTGGCACGATCGGCGACCAGCTTGCCGATCCGGCCGAGGCCGACGATCCCGAGCGTCTTGTCGCAGAGCTCGACGCCCTCCCAGCGGCTGCGCTCCCAACGCCCTTGCACCAGCGCGGCGTGGGCCTGGGGCACGTTGCGCGCCGACGCCATCAACAGCGCCATCGTGTGTTCGGCCGCGGAGACGATGTTGCTCTGCGGCGCGTTGACCACCATCACACCACGCTTGGTAGCGGAATCGACGTCGACGTTGTCGAGGCCGATGCCCGCGCGCCCGACCACCATGAGATCGGAACCGGCAGCGAGCACAGCATCGGTCACCTCGGTGGCCGACCGGATGATCAATGCGTGTGCCCCCGGAACCACCGTCAGCAGTTCGTCGGCGGACAGGCCGAGCTGCACGTCGACGTCGTGGCCGAGGGCACGGAGCCGGTCGAGGCCCCCTTCGGCGATCTCTTCGGTGACCAGGATGCGAGCCATGGACCTCATACCTATCTGGTCCGAGGTGGGAGTTCCACGAGGTTTGACGAACCGTTCAGCCCGGCCGGATACGTTCGGGGCCATGACCATCGCAGCCGGGCTGCCCGGCGACGTCGAGATCCGGATCCTGTCGACCCCTGACGAGCTGACCGGGGTCAACGGTGTCCTCCAGGAGGTCTGGGGAACGCCCGTCCCGCTCGCTCCGCTCGAGTTCCTGATCGCGATCGCCCACACCGGCGGCTACGTCAGCGGCGCGTTCGTCGACGACACGATGGTGGGTGCCTCGGTCGGCATGCTCGCGCGCCACCGCGGAGCCGCCGCGCTGCACAGCCACGTCACCGGGTTGGCCGCGGAGATGCGGGGCACGGGCCTGGGGCGGGCGATCAAGCTGCACCAGCGAGCGTGGGCGATCGACCACGATCTCCGGTGGATCACCTGGACGTTCGATCCGCTCGTCCGGCGCAACGCTTGGTTCAACATCGCGGTGCTGGGCGCCACGATCGACGAGTACCTGCCGTCGTTCTACGGAACGATGAACGACGCGATCAATGCCGGCGACGAGTCGGACAGGCTGCTCGCCGCGTGGGACGTCGGTACCGAGCTTCGCCCCCTCGCCGTCGACGGCACGACCGGCGCAAGAGACGTCGAACTCGTCGGCACCCCCGAGGACGTCGTCGCGCTCAGGCGGACCGACCCGGACGCGGCACTGGCATGGCGCGTGCGGACCCGCGAGGCATTGACGACGGCACTCGATGCTGGACGGGTGATCATCGGATTCACGCGCGAGGGTGACTACGTGATCGGATCGGCACCATGAACGCACCGCGATGGACGATCGAACACGTCGAACTGCGCCGGATCGCCATGCCGCTCGTCGCCCCGTTCCGCACGAGCTTCGGGAGCCAGACCGAGCGCGACATCCTGCTCGTGCGCGTCGAGCTGTCCGACGGCGACCGAGGCGACGCCGTCGAAGGGTGGGGCGAGTGTGTTGCGCTGTCCGAACCCAGCTATTCGCCGGAGTACGTCGACGGGGCCCAGCACGTCATGATCCACCACCTGCTGCCCCGGCTGTTCAGCGCGGGACCGCTCGAGGCCGCGGACGTGGCCCCGCTGCTCGCGAAACTGCACGGCCACCCGATGGCCAAGGCCGCGCTCGAGATGGCGGTGCTCGACGCTCAGCTCCGCGCCACCGACCAATCGTTCGCTGCGTTCCTCGGCGCCGAGCGGACCACGATCCCGAGTGGCGTCAGCGTCGGCATCCACGACAGCACCGACGAACTCCTCGCGGCCGTGCAGGGCTACGTCGACGACGGCTACGTCCGCATCAAACTCAAGATCGAACCGGGCTCAGACATCGAGCAGGTCGCGGCGGTCCGCGACCTCATCGGGCCGGACACCCCCTTCCAGGTCGACGCCAACACCGCGTACCGACGCACCGACGGCGCCCACCTGAGCCGACTCGACGAGTTCGACCTGCTCCTGATCGAACAACCCCTTCCCGAGGACGACATCATCGGGCACGCCCGACTCGCTGCGGAGGTCGACACACCGATCTGTCTCGACGAGTCGCTCGTCTCGGCGGCGGGCACGGCAGACGCGATCGAGCTCGGCGCCTGTGAGATCGCGAACATCAAACCCGGGCGCGTCGGCGGCTACCTGGAGGCGGTCCGGATCCATGACCTGTGCGTCGCCAGGAAGATCCCGGTGTGGTGCGGTGGGATGTTGGAGACGGGCATCGGACGGGCAGCGAACGCGGCCCTCGCTGCGCTTCCGGGCTTCACATTGCCCGGCGACATCAGCGCATCGACCCGGTTCTACGCCCGCGACATCGTCACCGATCCGATCACGATCACCGACGGCCACGTCGCCGTACCGACGACGGCCGGCCTGGGCTTCGATCTCGATCGCCCGTTCCTCGACGAGGTGACGACGGGCCGACTCGCCATCGATCGGCGCGGTACAGTCAGCACCCTATGACGCACCCGTTCCTGTCCGAAGAGTGGATGGAGGCCGCGCACGGCATCCGCGAGAAGTACGCCGATCAGGTTCCACCGGTCACCACGGTCATCAAGATCAACCAGGTGATCGTCGACGTACCGTTCGGCGACGGCGAGGTGAGGAGCTACCTCGACACATCGTCGGGCCATCTCGTGATGGAGCTCGGCGAGCTTGCCGACGCCGACGCCACCGTCACCACCGACTACGCGACCGCCAAGGCGATGTTCGTCGACCAGGATCAGGCGATCGCCATGCAGGCGTTCATGTCCGGCAAGATCAAGGTCCAAGGCGACATGATGAAGATGATGGCGATGCAGACCGCCATCCCGTCGAACGAGTTCACCGACACGATCGCCGACGAGATCAAAGCGATCACCGCCGACTGATCATCGACGGCCGACCAGGCCGACTGGAGACTCCTGACGCGTCGTCAGGCAAGGTCGGCAATCGGGGCGAGCGCCGCCGCGAGTCCGTCGACCGTCCATTTCGCGGGTTGTTCGACCGTGTCGGCCATCTCCCACGACTTCACCCGCTTGACCACGCCGCCCTGAGCGAAGAAGGTCTCGCCGGTGAACTGGCAGCCGACGGTGCTGAGGTACGCGACCAGCGGCGAGATGTTCGCTGGATCCCACTCGTCGAACGCACCGTCTCTCGGGGTCATGATCTCCTCGAGGCCCGGCGTTGCGAGCGTCAACCGTGTGCGGGCGCCCGGCGCGATGCAATTGCTGACGACGTCGTATCGGGAGAGTTCCTTGGCGGCGATCTGGCTGAACGTGGCGATGCCCGACTTGGCGGCGCCGTAGTTCGCCTGGCCGGGGTTCGAGAACAGACCCGATGTGCTCGACGTGTGCACGAGGTTGCGCCGCTTGCCGCGCCCGGCCTTGTGCTCCTCCCGCCAGTACGCGGCCGCCCAGCGAGTTGGAGCGAAGTGGCCCTTGAGATGCACGGCGATGACCGCATCCCATTCCGCCTCGGTCATGTTCACGATCACGCGGTCGCGCAGGATGCCGGCGTTGTTCACGACGATGTCGAGATCGCCGAACGCCTCGATGGCGGCATTGACCAGGTGCTGCGCACCCTCCCAGTCGGCGACGTTGTCGGCGTTGGCGATCGCTTCGCCACCTTGCGCACGGATCTCGGCGGCGACTTCCTCAGCGGGTGTCTGGTCGCTTCCTTCGCCGTCATTGGCGCCACCGAGGTCGTTGACCACGACCTTGGCGCCCTCGTTCGCGAAGAACAGTGCGTGCTCGCGACCGATGCCCCGGCCCGCACCGGTGATGATCGCGACACGTCCTTCGAGCGAAGTCATTGATGGCTCCTTGTCGACCGTGCGCCGAACAGGGTGTCCGGCGCAGTCACGGAACCGTAGCGATCGACACCCTGTCGAGTCGATTCCCGGCGGGTCACCAGGGTCCGCGAAGGATGTG
>JAHENF010000084.1 GCA_024643255.1 Ilumatobacteraceae bacterium | reverse complement strand
GTGACGATGCTGTCGCGGAGTTCGCGTTTGAGGATCTTGCCAGAGGCGTTGCGGGGCAGTTGCTCGGTGACGATCGTGACAGTCGTCGGCACCTTGAAGTTGGCGAGGCGTTCACCGACGAAGCGCTGCAGTTCGCCGGTGTCCAACGTGCTGCCGGGCTTCACCATGACGTGGCACGCCAACTCCTCGCCGAGGCGTTCGTGGGGGATGCCGTACACCGCCGCCTCGTAGACCGCAGGATGCTCGTAGATCGCCGCCTCGACCTCGGCGCAGTAGATGTTCTCGCCCCCGCGCAGGATCATGTCCTTGGCCCGGTCGCTGACGTACACGAAGCCCTCGTCGTCGATTCGCCCGATGTCGCCGGAGCGGAGCCACCCGTCGACGATCGTGTCCGCGGTGGCGTCGGGGCGATTCCAGTAGCCGCGGATGAGCATCGGGCCGCGGAACCAGATCTCGCCGGTCTCGCCCTGAGGGAGGTCGTTGCCGAGCGGGTCGGTCACCTTCAGATCCATCACCGGCACCTGGCGCCCCGTCGAGGTCGGGTGGGCCATGAAGTCGTCGCCGCTGTTGCCCGGGCCATAGGCATTGGTCTCGGTCATGCCGTACCCGAGACTCGGGCGACCGCGCCGGAAGTTGTCGTCGATGCGCTTGACCAGTTCGGGGGGCATCGGCGCGCCGCCACCGCCGACCGAGCGGAGGCTCGACGTGTCACGCTCGGCGAACGACGGGCTCTCGAGGAGGTCCCAGCTCATCGTCGGCACGCCGACGAAGCTGGTCACCTGCTCCTGTTCGATCAGTTCGAGCGCGCGTTCTGGGTCCCACTTGTAGGTCATGACGAGCTTCGAGCCGCCGACGAACGATCCGAGCATCACCGGGACGAGCCCGGTCACGTGGAACAGCGGGACGCACAGCATGAAGGCGGTCTGCGGACGGTCGGGATCCGGATCCTCCGGCTCGCGCAGTGCGTTGACCGCGCCCCGAGCGGCGAACGCCATCAGTGCGCTGAGCACTGCTCGGTGGGTCGACACGGCCCCTTTCGGATGCCCGGTCGTGCCGGAGGTGTACAGGATCGTGACGTCGTCGTCGGGATCGATGTCGACGTCGGGGAGCGATGTGCCGGCGGCGAGGAGATCTTCGAGCGCGACCACGTCGTCGGCCGCGGCTGTCGAGTACTCACGCACGGTGACGACCTGCACCGACACCGCACCCGGAGCGGCAGCGCGGAGGCGTGCGAGCCGGTCGGCGTCGGCGAAGACCACCCGGGCTCCCGAGTCGTCGAGTGCGAACACCATCTCGTCGGTCTGCCACCACGCGTTCATCGGGACAGCGACCGCACCGACCGAGGTGATCGCCGCGAACGCAGCGATCCATTCCGGGTAGTTGCGCATGGCGATCGCCACTCGATCGCCCTTCTCGACACCGAGGTCGTGCACGAGTGCGTGACCGATCTGGCCGATCAGCTCGAGCACCTTGGGCATCGGCCACCGCTCGTCCTCGAAGACGATGAAGTCGTCGGTGCGCGCGGCCGCTGCGGCGAACAACAAGCGCAGGCTCGGCGGAGTACCGGTGAACACCTTGGTGGGGGTGCCGAGCACGTCGACCTGCTGGATCTCGAATCGGGTGCCGGGCGCGCAGACAGCCGCGCACGCCTCCTGGAAGCTCATCGTCATGGCTGCCCGTCGTAGCACACCAGTGCGTGTGCAGCGGCCTTCGTGAGGGTCAGGATCGGTCGGGCAGTGGCCCGCCGACCTTCGACAGGATGGCTTGGAGCATCGCCTCCCGATCCTTCAGCCCCTGTTTGAAGGTGGAGTTGTCGGTGTCCGCGATCTCGTAGCGCAAGTCGCGGAAGACCGAGTCGAGTACCTCTCGCAGCAGCTCGCTCTGGTCACTGTCGAGTTCGATGTTCATGGCGTGTGCCTCCATGCCGGTGATCGCCGTGCGGTCGTTGTCGTTGGTGGTCTGGGACGGATCGTGGTAGCGCGCCGTGCACTCGCGGATCAGGCGCTCGGCGTCCGCCGCACTACGCCAGTCGCCGACGGCGACCGACTTGTGCGGTTCGAGTTGCTTGTACACGCGGAAGAAATGCTCGATCTCGTCGAGCAGGTGGGGCGCGACGTCGTCGATGTCCGAGTAGCTGCCCATCGAGGGGTCGCCCAGTGCGACGCACAGGATCTTGGAGTCGGGGCCCGCTTCGTCGGTCATGGCGAGCACACCGATCGGGCGGGCGCGCACATGACACCCGGGGACGGTGCGTTCCTCGACGAGCACGACCGCGTCGAGCGGGTCGCCGTCACCGCTCGACGTGTGCCGTATGAAGCCGTACTCGGCGGGGTACTGGGTCGACGTCGACAGCACTCGGTCGAGCCACACCGTGCCGGTCGCGGGATCGATCTCGAACTTCGCTCGCCCACCTCGCGGGATTTCGACGACCACGGTGACCTCGGCCGCAGACCTGTGTCGTCGGTGCGGCGTCATGGTGGCGACTCGATCCTGCTCACCCTTTCATCGCGCCAGAAGTGGCGAGTGCGGGCCAGGGCACTACGTCCCCCCACACCGTCGGCTACTCGGGGCGGCGATCGAGCCGGTCGGCGTCGTCGAGCAGCGACCGGCCGAGCCACAGCGGTACCACCTGCCCCAGCAGCAGGGTGATCCCCCCGAGGATGAGCAGGATGCGCATGAGGATCACGCCGTTGTCGAGGTTGTCGTTCGTCGCAACAGCGAGCGCCCGGGCCTCCGCGACGCTGGCGCGGTACTGGTCGACCAGCGCTCCGGTGTCGCCGAGGTCGTCGCTGACGGCCTGTACCGACGCGGCGAGGTCGTCGAGTTGCTGCTGGAGCGCATCGGCCGAGCCCGTGAACTCGGTGAGGCTGTCCGCAGTGCTGCTCAGCTGACCCGGCAGCGTCTCGAGCGTGTCGGCCAGCTGTCCGAACGTGTCGCCGAGGCCGGCAGACGGGTTGTAGTCGGGCCCGATCGGGAGGCTCGACAGCGCACCGAGGACACCGTCGATGCTGTTGCCGATGCGTTGGAGCTGCCGAACGGTCGTGCCGGCGTCCTCGAGTGAGGGCCCCACCGTGTCGGCGAGCCCGGCGATGTCGTCGATGGCCTGCGTCCCGCTGTCGAACGACGTCGACACCGCGGTGAGCGTCCCGGCCAGCGCATCGATCCCGTCGGCGCTCGACACGAGTACGTCGTCGGCGAGATCGATCGTGTCGTCGATCGCGTCGAGCGACTGCAGTGTCACGTCGAGGCTGTCGTCGGACACGGTCGCCAGCTGTCCGACGAAGATCCACCCGACGACCACACCGAAGACGGTGATCAACGCGCCGGCCACACCGATGGCGATCATCAGCCGTCCGGCGCGCCGGGTGTCCCCCGGGGAACGCCAGCGGTCCCGAAGCGATGTCGACGTACGAGTTGTGGCTGGAACGTCGTGCACAGGGTCGGGCTCCATCGGTTCGGATTCTGTCAGACCTCGACGAACCGATCGGCCGTGGACGAAAACGGCGAAACCGGACGAGCGTGGTGCTCGTCCGGATTCGCCAGGTCGGAAGGTGGAGGGGTTCAGCTCGTCGCGGCGCCCAGCGCGGGCGACCGGCGCCCGAAGAGCATCACGCCGGAGAGCACGATCATGACCACTTCGGCGACACCGGCCCAGATGGCGAGTGTCTCGCTCCAGTTGCCGATGTCATCGGTCGAGGTCGGCAGCCCGGTCGTGCGAGAGAGCGTGTAGCCGACCAGCGTGGCCAGCGACATGGCGCCGCCCAGCATCCAGCCGCGCCGATCGCCGCGGGCGAGTAGCACGATCGACACGATGGAACCGATGACGATCAGGCCGTAGCCCACGCCGAGGTAGGGGACCTCGGCGAACTTCTCGGACATGTCCTTCAGGTGGATGAAACCGGTGATCGCGAGCGCGACGATGCCGGCGAACTCGATGACTCGGACGCTGGGCGTCCGATCGTCGTGGCCAACCGAGGTGTCGGGTTCGGCTTCGAGGGTGCTGACGGTGCTCATTGGGTGCTCCTGTGTTCTGCCCAGATTGCGGCGGTGGTGGGGGGAAAGTACGGACGGCATCATGCCCAGGGCTCCCTGTGGGCTTGCTGAAGGTCGCTGAAGAGAACTTCAGGTGGAACGGGGGCAGCGGCTGCGACACTGTCGGAGTGCGTGTGCTGGTCGTCGAGGACGAAGTCCGCCAGGCCGACGCCGTCCGTCGTGGTCTGGAGGCCGAAGGCTTCGCCGTGGACGTCGCCGGTAACGGCACCGACGGGTTGTGGCTCGCCACCGAGCAGCCCTACGACGCCATCATCCTCGATGTGATGCTGCCGGGCATCAACGGCTATCGGGTGTGCGCCGAACTCCGTCGCCGCAGTATCACGACTCCGATTCTGATGCTGACGGCCAAGGACGGCGAGCTCGACGAGGCCGAGGCACTCGAGACGGGCGCTGACGACTTCCTGTCGAAACCGTTCTCCTACGTGGTCCTCGTCGCTCGACTCCGAGCACTGATGCGGCGCGGCGGATCGACACAGCCGGTGACACTCGTCGCGGGCAATGTCGAGGTCGAAACCACTCGTCGTCGCTGTCAGGTCGACGGCCGCGAGGTCAACCTGACCGCACGCGAGTTCGCCATCCTCGAATACCTCATCCGTCGACGTGGTGAGGTGGTCCCGAAGCGCGAGATCGTCGAACATGTCTGGGACTTCGCCTACGACGGCGAGGACAACGTCGTCGAGGTCCACGTGTCGGCATTGCGCCGCAAACTCGCGTCGCCGATCATCGAGACGATCCGCGGCGGCGGCTACCGGGTGCAATGACGATGGCGTTACGCCAGCGGGTTCCGCTCCGATGGAAGATCACGATCGGTGCCACGGCGATCGTTGCGGTGGCGCTCGTCGTGGCATCGCTCGCGGTGACCGGGCTGCTCCGGCGTTCCATGGCTGCGGACACCGAGTCGTTGCTGAACGGGCGTGTGGACGCAGTGGAGGAGCTGATCGCCCGCGGCGAACTACCGACCATTCTCGAGTCGACCGGTCGCGAAGTCGGGCAGGTCCAGGTGATCGACGGCACCGGGGCGATCGTTTCGCGCACACCGGGTCTGGCCGTGACGACTCGATTCGACGTCGTCGGTCCGCCCCGTGCCGGAACCCAGGTGGCAGCGACCGTCGGCGGCGCCTCGATCGATGACGATCCGAGTGAGGACTACCGCGTGATCGCGCGCACGGTCTCGGCCGAGCCGACCGACCTCACCGTCTATGCGGTCACCTCGCTCGACCCTGCCGACCGAGCCGAGCGCTATCTCCGCCAACGACTGCTGCTCATTTCGCCGTTGCTCGTGATCGTGGTCGGATTCGTCGTGTTCCGAGTGGTCGCACGAGCCCTGGCACCGGTCGACGCGATGCGTGCCGAAGTCGACCGCATCGAGGTCACCGACCTGTCGATCCGTGTCTCGGCCGGCGAACGCGACGAGGAGATCATCAGCCTCGGCCGCACGCTCAATCGCCTCCTGAGCCGGCTCGAGGCGTCGGCCGCGCGCCAACAGCTGTTCGCCGCGGCGGCATCGCACGAGTTGCGCAGCCCGCTGTCGGCGATCCGGACCGAACTCGAAGTCGGCCTGCAGTATCCCGACCGCACGGATTGGCCGCGCACGGCCGCCGATTCACTGATCGAGGTCGACCGGCTCGAGCGACTGGCGCAGGACCTGCGTGTGCTCACGACCAGCACGTCGGTCAGGTCGGCGACTGCGTCATGCGATCTGCGCGCGATCGCCGTGGCCGAGGTGCACCGCCGGGTGTCACGTCACGAACTCGTCGATTCGACCGGCACTACTCCGGCCTGGGTGGTCGGCGAGTCCGATGCCGTCGTGCAGGTGGTGCGGAACCTGCTGGACAACGCCGAACGTCACGCGACGTCCAGAATCGAAGTGACGGTGAGCGACGCCGGCACGCTGCGCGTCGCGAACGACGGCCCTCCGATCGACGTCGAGGACCGTGAACGGATCTTCGAACCGTTCACCCGCCTCGACGAGGCCCGCGCCCTCGACGGTGGCGGCTCCGGGCTCGGGCTCGCGATCGTGCGCAACATCATGCGCAGCATGGGCGGCACCGTCACGTGCGAACCGCGCCCCGACGGTGTGTGCTTCGTCGCCAAGTTCCGGTCGCGAACGACCGGCTGACTCCGTCCGTCGGTGGCCGCTCAGTTGGAGAACTGATGCAGGGCGCCGCCCTCTTCGGCGAGGCGGGCCAGCAGCGGTGACAGGCCCCAGTGGCGACCACCGAGTGACTCGCTGTAGCCGCTGATCTTGGCGAC
>JAHENF010000010.1:71819-85338 GCA_024643255.1 Ilumatobacteraceae bacterium | reverse complement strand
GTCGACAAGGTCGTCGAGTTGGAGAAGGCGGGCCTCGACGTCGTCTGGGTGCCCGAGGCGTACAGCTTCGATGCGGTGTCACAGATGGGCTACCTGGCGGCAAAGACCTCGACCATCGAGATCGGATCGGGCATCTTGAACGTGTTCTCCCGGACCGCGACATGCATGGCACAGACCGCCGCCGGCCTCGACTTCGTGTCGGGCGGCCGGTTCATCCTCGGGCTCGGCGCATCGGGCCCGCAGGTGATCGAGGGATTCCACGGCGTGCCGTACGAGAAGCCGATGCCGCGCATCCGCGACTACATCAACGTCTGTCGGATGACCTGGCGCCGCGAGAAGGTGATGTACGACGGTCCGACGGTGAAGATCCCGTTGCCCGAAGGTGAGGGCACCGGACTCGGCAAGCCGTTGAAGCTGATCAATCATCCGGTGCGCGAGAACATCCCGATCTTCTGGGCGAGCCTGATGGGCCAGTCGGTGAAGAACACCGCGAAGTACGCCGATGGCTGGCTGCCGATCTTCTTCGATCCCGAGAAGTTCCACACGGTGTGGGGCGACGACCTGAAGGCGGGCCAGTCGGAGCGGGACCCCGAACTCGGCCAACTCCAGATCTCCGCGGGTGGCATGGTCGCCATCGGCGACGAGCTCACCGGCGATGCCCAGAGCCGGATCCTCGACTTCTCACGACCGACGACGGCGCTCTACGTCGGTGGCATGGGAGCGCGCGATCAGAACTTCTACAACACGATCTGCCAGCGCTACGGCTACGTCGACGAGGCGATCGAGATCCAGGATCTGTACCTGTCGGGCAAGAAGGAAGAGGCCGCCGCGGCGGTGCCCGCCGAGATGCTCGAGCGCACCAATCTCGTCGGTCCGGCCGGCTATGTGAAGGAACGCCTCGCCGCCTACAAGGAGGCCGGCGTGACGCACCTGTCGGTCAGCCCGGTCGGTGCCGATCCGGTCAAGACCATCGAGCAGCTCCGCGATCTGATGTGAGCGGGGCGCGGTCGTGACCGCGCTGCTCGTTCAGACCATCCCGCGCAGCCACCAGAGGCTGAGCGCCCAGGCGAGACCCAGGATCACGAAGGCGGCCAACGCCCACTGCCAGGTCAGCTCGGTGATCACGTCGACCGGTTCGCCGATCGTGGTGCCCAACGACTCTGCGATCTGGCCGTAAGCGCTCGCCAACTCGTCGCCCGTGCGGGCCTCGAATGCCTGGCCGTTCGTCATCTCGGCGACGAGCGCGAGATCGTCGGGCCGGACGGGGACGGGCACGACATCGCCGCTGACAGGGTCGACGATCCGGCCGGCGTCGGTGCCGAAGGCGATCGTGTACACCGGCACGCCCGCATCGGCGGCGTCCTGCGCTCCGTCGGTGGTCGGGCGACCGACGGTGGTTTCACCATCGCTGAGCAGCACGATCACGCCCGGTGCCTGATTGGGGTCGGCGTTCGGGTCGGCCGAGTTGACCAACAGGCGCGTCCCGCCCGCCAGCGCGTCGCCGATCGCCGTCGACTCGGCGAGCTGCAGGTTGTCGATGCCCCGATTGATCACCGATCGGTCGAGCGTCGGGTCGACCTCGACGGTGACCGTGCCGGAGAACGAGAGCAGGCCGACCTCGACGCGATCGTCGACCTCGCCGACGAAGTTCCGGGCCGCCTCCTGGGCCGCGACGAACCGGCTCGGGTCGACGTCGTCGGCCATCATCGACAGCGACACGTCGAACAGCACCAGGATTCGTCCGTCGCTGGTCACACTCTCGGTGGAGCGCTCGACCGGTCGGGCGGTGGCGACGACGGCGAATGCCAGCCCGAGCAGCATCAACACCGCGACGACGTGACGACGCCATCGCGGCCGCCTCGGTGCCACCTTGTCGAGCAGGTCGACCTGCGTGAAACGGATGGTGGCGGTACGTCGCCATCGCAAGACGGCGACGTAGGCGACGCCGAGTGCGACGACCGCCAGCAACAGCCAGAGGCGTCCGGGTGCGAGGAAGTCGGTGCTCATCGCTTGATCCCGTCGCCACGAACTGCCTGGACCCGCTTGCGCCGGGTGTGCTGGACGATCGCACCGAGCCAGTCGCCGTCGGTCGACAGCTCGATCACGTCGGCCCCCGATCGACCGAGTGCGGTGTCGCGGCGCTCGCGCTCGTCGGCGGCGGCCGCAGCGAAGCGCTGCTGCACCTTGGCGGTGACGCGTACCTCGCGGACGGCGCCGGTCGAGGGATCGACGACGTCGACGAGTCCGATCGGTGGGACGTCGTATTCGCGCGGGTCGTGGACCGTGATTGCGAGCAGGTCGTGACGCAGGCTCAATCGGGCCAGCGACGGCTGCCACGCATCGCCTGCGAAGTCGCTGATCACGACGACGAACCCGCGACGGCTGGCGATCGCACCGACGCGATCGAGCGCGCCGGCGAGGTCCGCGTGGCCGAGCCCCTCGGAGGTCGGCGGGCTGCTGAGCGTGGAGAGCACGGCGCGGACCTGGTTCGCCCCGGACCGCGGAGGGATGACATGGATCGACGGTCCGGCGACGAGGACAGCTCCGAGGCGGTTCTGGTTCCGCGCCGTGAGAAAGCCGACGCATGCCGCCGCAGCGGTCGCTGTCTGTGCCTTGTCGTTGACGACGGTCCCGAACTGCATGGTGGCCGACACGTCGACGACGAGCCATGCCGTGAGGTCGCGGTCGGCGATCTGCTCGCGTACGTGCGTCTCGCGAGTGCGCGCGGTGATGTTCCAGTCGATGCGGCGAACATCGTCGCCGGGCTGGTAGAGCCGTGACTCACCGGGCTCGGATCCGTGGCCGGGGGTGAGGCCTTGATGGTTCCCGTGCAACACGCCGTCGAGGCGCCCGTTGATGGTGAGCTCCAGCGTCCGCAACAACTCGGCCACCGTCTCGGTCGGCGGGCCCGCAGCCCACGCCTGACCTGACGTCGTCGACCAGTCGGCCGACGCTGCCTTCGCCGCCGCGCTCGGCGAAACGCTCGCCGGACCCAAGGTCGCCATCGTCAGCTCGTGGGCCGCTGCAGGGCGTCGTTGGGCTTGGGTGAGACCCATGTTGCCGGGACGGTGGCGAGCACCCGTTGGATGACATGGTCGGCGGTGATGTCGCGGGCGAGGGCGTCGTAGGTGAGCAGGAGACGGTGGCGTAGCACCTCGGGTGCGAGGTCGAAGACGTCCTGGGGGGTCGCGTACGAGCGGCCGCGCAGCATTGCCAGCGCGCGGGCGCCGCGAACGAGGTTCAGCGATGCGCGAGGGCTCGCGCCGAGCCCGATCACCGTGGAGAGGTCAGCGAGTCCGAACCGCTCGGGAGTTCTCGTGCACTGCACCAGGTCGACGGCGTATTGCGACACCGACCGATCGACGAACACGCGGTCGGCACGCTCCTGCAAGGTGATGAGTTCGTCGAGCGTGATCACCTGGCTGGGGACCGGAGGGCTCACGCTCATGCGGTCGATGATCGTCATCTCCTCGTCCGGCGTCGGGTAGTCGAGGACGATCTTCATCATGAACCGGTCGCGCTGGGCGTCGGGAAGTTGGTAGACGCCCTCGGACTCGATGGGGTTCTGCGTGGCCACCACGAAGAACGGCTTGGGCACGGCGTGGGTGACACCGCCGATGGTGACCTGTTGTTCGGCCATCACTTCGAGCAGGGCGGACTGCACCTTGGCGGGTGCCCGGTTGATCTCGTCGGTCAGCAGGAAGTTGACGAACACCGGTCCGAACTCGACGTCGAACGACTCGGTGCTGCCGCGGTAGATGCGGGTGCCCGTGATGTCCGACGGCAACAGGTCGGGGGTGAACTGGATCCGGGAGAACGAGCCGCCGACGACGTCGGCGAGCGTCTCGGCGGCCAGGGTCTTCGCGAGCCCCGGTACCGACTCCAGCAGGCAATGGCCGCGGCAGAGCACACCGACGAGCAGTCGCTCGAGGAGTCGTGTCTGTCCGACCATCACCTTGCGGAGTTCGAAGAAGATCTTCTCGAAGGTTTCGGCGGTCTGCCGCTCGTCCGGTTGGGGGGCGCCGGTTTCGCTCGTGGTGTGGCTCATTCGCGCACCGACGGTAGTCCCAGGTCGATTCGGCCGGACACCGCCCAGGTAGGAGTTCGGTGAGTCCGAATGCGGTGTCGCACCCGGGTTCGCTGTCACAATGGGCAGCCGTGGAGCTGGTCCGACGCAACGAGCTTCCCGGTCTGGTCGTCGTCGGACTCGCCGTTGCGCTCGCATTCGCGCTCGAACGGGTGATCGGGATCTCGCCACTCGTCGGCGGTGTGCTGCTGGGGGCGATCTTCACCAACGTCGGTTTGCTGACGGTCCGATTCGTGCCGGGCATCGCGTTCGCCGCCAAGCGGCTGCTGCGGATCGGCATCGTGCTGCTCGGTCTGCGGCTCTCGTTCGACCAGATGCGCGAGCTGGGCATCAAGGGCGTCATCGCCGTCGTGATCGTCGTGCTGCTGACGTTCTTCGGTGTGCAGCTGCTCGCGCGCGCCATGGGATTGTCCGAAGGCCTCGGTCTGCTCGTGGCGACCGGCTACTCGATCTGCGGCGCATCGGCGGTCGCTGCGATGGCGCCGTTGTCGACCGCCGACGAGGAGGAGACCGCCTACGCGATCGGGCTCGTGACGCTCTGCGGCAGTCTGTCGATCCTGGTGCTGCCGCCGCTCGGGCACCTGATGGGGCTCAGCGACCTCACCTTCGGGGCCTGGGTCGGCGCCGGCGTCCACGATGTCGGCCAGGTGACGGCGACGGCCTCCGCGTATTCCGAGGCGTCGCTCGTGCCGGCGACGCTCGTCAAGCTCACCCGGGTGATCCTGTTGGCACCGATGGTCTTCGGCGTGGGAATCGCCAGCCGCCGGCGTCGAGCCGCGCAGCGTTCGGTCGGCGATGGTGTCGACGGCGCCGATCCCGATGTGCACGTTCCGCTCGTCCCGCTGTTCGTCGTCGGTTTCCTGGCAGCCATCTGCCTGCGAGCGACCGGGTGGTTGTCGACCGAGACCCTGTTGCGGGCCAAGAACGCCGAGCAGATCTTCCTCACGGCGGGCATGTTCGGCCTCGGTGCCAGCGTCCAAGTGGCGCGGCTGCGACGGCTCGGCGGGCGACCGATGGTCCTCGGCCTCGTGTCGTGGGTGCTCGTTGCGGGCGCCGCGTTCGTGGCTGCCGTCGCCATAACCTGACGCCGTGGCCGACGACGCGACTGCCGACGATCCGATTCCCGACGATCCAGCTGCCGACGAGCTGACTGCGCGCATGGATGCCGACGTCGCGATCGACGTCGGACGGATCGAGGCGGAGGAACGGGTGGCCGCCCAGCGGTTGTCGATGATCGCGGCCGGCCGTCGCAAGGGCGGGGTGCTCGGCGCGGCTGCCGCCGGAGCGATGATCGGTTTGCGTGACATCTACGAGGGCCCGCCCCCGCAGGATGACATCGTGATCGAGATCGAGTCGTCGGGAGCACCGACCGACATCGATGTCGATGGCATCGCCGGTACCGTCGACGACGTCGACTACTGGGCGCCGCCGCCGAGGAAGACGAGCGACTGACCAGGGCGGGTCGGCGATTCAGGCGTAGGCGCCGGGCCGACCGAGGAACCGGCGGTGCCATCGGCCGGGGGTGAGCAGCAACGCGCGCGGTTCGTCCTCGAACATCCAGCGGGCGAAGTTCCGTCTGCCCCACGAGCCGCTCGACGCGACGACACGGATTGCTCCCCGGGCGCCCCACGGCTTGGTGAGCACCGAGCCGAGCGCGAGCGACATCCGATGGTCGGCGACCAGGTGATGGTGCACATTTGCCCGGTAGAGCCGGGCCGCGTCGTCGGGGCGCGTCGCACCGGCAGCGGTGAGCGCCTCGGCTGCCAGGCGTCCGGTGAGCAGGGCCTGCCCGATGCCTTCGCCTGTCATCACATCGGTCGCCATGGCCGCGTCGCCGACGAAGAGGACACGACCCGAGGCGAGGACGGCCTCGTCGACGCGTGCCGGGATCGGCCAGGCGGTGTGGCGATCCTCGAGCTCGAAGTCCTGCCCGAGCGCGTCGACGATGTGCGGGCGCTGCAACAGGTCGATCCAGAGTTCCTTCATCTCCTGGCCTTTGCGGCGGCCGTCGCGCAGGACGCCGAAGCCGATGTTGACGCGTCCGCCGGGAAGCGGGAACGACCAGGCGTAGCCCGGGAGCAGGTCGGGTTCGAACCACACGTAGAGTTGCTCGGCGGCCGGCCCGGTGACGTTGCGCCCGTACTGGCGGAACCCGTGCCACTCGCCGAGGTAGCCGGACTCGTTGACGCCGAGCGCCTTGCGGACCGGGCTCCACATGCCGTCGGCCGCGACGACGAATCGGGTGTCGATCCCGAGGCCGTCGGCGCTGACGGTCACGTGGTCGGAGTGCTCGACCAGGCCGTGGAATCCGTGGCCGTCGCGGACGTCGGCGCCGTGCTTTCGGGCGAGTTGCACCAGGGCATCGTCGAGCTGAAGCCTCGGTGCGACCGCCGAGTACTTGCCGGTCGACGGCAACGGCACGACGACTTCACGACCGCTCGGCGACCGCAGCGCGGCGCCGGCCACGTCGAACCAGTCGGCGACGTCGCCCGGGTCGAGGCCGAGGTGCTCGAGTTCTCGGAGTGCGAGTGTGGTCAGGCCGTCGCCGCAGCACTTGTCGCGCGGGAACACGGCTTTGTCGATGACCACGACCGACCGGCCGGCCCTGCGGAGTTCGATCGCCGCCGCCGTGCCTGCCGGTCCGGCGCCGACCACGACGACGTCGGCACACAGGTGCGTCGTCGGTTGGTCGCTTGCCCTCACGACGCCCAAGGCTACGAGCCAACCCCAACTCCAACCCGAAATTCGGAGGCGACGTTGCGCTGCGCGCAACGTTCGCTCCGAATTTCGGGTCGTGATCGGGTCGTGATCGGGTGAGATCGGGTGAGATCTGGTCAGGTGAGGTGGGTGCCGAGACGGACGGCGCGCTTGATCGGTCCCGGGTCGCCGCGCATCAACCTGGTGGCATGGACACGGCTTCGCCAACCGCCGAGCAGCGTGTACCCGAGATTGCCCGGGCATGCGGTGTATGTGACGTCCCGATGTCCCGAAATCGTCGATGCTGTGACCGTGGTGCCGGCGCGGAACTTGTCCGAACCCCGTGACACGAACGTCGTCGTCGCCGCCGGGTCGGTGTCGATGCGGTACCGGTCGGCGAGGAAGATCAGAAGACGCATCAACGACTCCTGGGCCGCCGGTGTCGGAGCCTGCGCGGTGAAGTCACCGATGAGGCAGACCAGCTGTGCGAATCCCTGGTTGCCACCGGTCGCATCGGCGACGACCGGTCCGGCGAGCGAGCCGGCGCGTGTCTCCCAGACCGAGCCATCGGGGCCGATCATGAAGTGGTAGCAGATGTCGGGCCACCGCTTGCTCGGACCCGTCTGGAACGCGTAGGTCTGACGAATCACCGCTCGGGGATCGGGAACGAAGTTGCTCGACGCGGTGTGGTGGACCAGGAGGAACTTCACGATCTCGGGGCCGATGACGCCCTTGGGTGGTAGGTCGGCGCCCCACTCGCTGCGGGGATGGATGCTCAGGCCCGGCGCAACCTGAACCGACGTCAGCGACGCGACGGACGGGAGTTGGGCAGCGGCCGAGTCGGTTCCGGAACGTCCACAGGCGGTCAGGCCGAGCACCGCCGCGCCGAGGGCACCGAAGAACAGCTCCCGTCTCGTCCGCTGGCAGTCGCACACGGCCGCCACTCTACGATGCCGACCAGTCAGGGGAGCCGTGCGACGCACGGGCTCGAGTCAACGACCCGCGGGTCGAACCGCAACGAAGGAGACATGTCGATGAGTGGTCTGTGCGAGGGTCGGGTTGCGATCGTCACCGGTGCGGGACGAGGGATCGGGCGCGAGCATGCGCTCAGCCTCGCGAGGCAGGGAGCGAAGGTCGTCGTGAACGACCTCGGCGGCAACGTCGACGGCAGCGGCGGCGACATCTCGCCGGCTCAACAGGTCGTCAACGAGATCGTCGAGATGGGCGGCGAAGCAATCGCCAACGGCGACAACGTGGCCGATTGGGAAGGCGCGCAGCGGATGATCAACACCGCCGTCGAGACCTTCGGTGATCTCCACGCGGTCGTGAACAATGCCGGCATCCTGCGCGACCGGGTGTTGGCGAACATGACCGAGGACGAGTGGGACTCGGTCATCAACGTCCACCTGAAGGGGACGTTTGCTCCATCACGCTGGGCCGTTGCCTACTGGCGTGAGCGGGCGAAGGCGGGCCAGCCGGTCAGCGGGCGGATCGTGAACACGACCTCGGTCTCGGGCATCTACGGCAATCCCGGCCAGGCCAACTACGGCGCAGCCAAGGCGGGCATCGCGGCGTTCACGAACATCGTCGCGCTCGAAGTTGCTCGATACGGCGTGACGGTGAACGCCGTCGGCCCGGTCGCGCTGACGCGCATGACCGAAGGGCTCGGCCCGGCTCCCGAGACCGACGAGGAGCGCGAAGCGCGGGCGCCGCACTGGATCGCACCGATCGTCACCTGGTTGTGCTCGCCGGAATCTGCCGGCGTGACCGGCCGGGTATTCGAGGCGTCGGGCCAGACCCTCGCGGTCGCAGAGGGCTGGGTGCGGGGCCCGTCGACGGCTCCGGTCGACGACCCGACGAAGATCGGCCCCGTCGTCGAGCAACTGCTCTCCGAAGCTCGTCGCAATTCGGGGATGAACGGTGTCCCCGGCGGGTGGCCTCAGACCATGCTCGATTCCTGATCACGCACCACCCGGTCCCCACGAAAGCGAGATGACATGCCACTGAATCCCGAAGCGGTCGGTTCGAAGAGCGAGCCGGTCGACGCGAGTTGGAACTCGAAGGACGCGCTCCTCTACGCGGTCGGCATCGGTGCCGGAGGCGACGAGTTGGCGTTCACCACGGAGAACACCAACGGGGTCGACCAGCAGGTGTTCCCGACCTTTCCGGTGGTCATCGGATGGGGCAAGGGGTCGGCGATGCGCGACATCGGGACGTTCAACCCGGCGTTGCTCGTGCACGGACAGCAGGCGGTGACGTTGCATCGCCCGATCCCGGTGGAGGGCACGGTCACCATCACGAGCGAACTGGTCGCGATGTACGACAAGGGCAGCGCCGCCGTTGTCGTGACCGAGACCAACGCGGTCATGGGTGGCGAGCCCTTGTACACCAACACGTCGTCGGCGTTCATCCGTGGTGAGGGCGGCTGGGGAGGCGATCGCGGCCCGTCCGGGCCGAAAAACGTGCCGCCCGAACGCGACGCCGATCATGTCGTGACGTACCAGACGCTGCGTGATCAGGCGTTCGTCTACCGACTGTCGGGCGACCGCAACCCGCTGCACACCGACCCGTCGTTCGCGGCGATCGGCGGGTTCGAGCGGCCGATCCTGCACGGTCTGTGCAGCTACGGCTTCACGGGTCGAGCGTTGTTGCACGCGGTGTGCGGCAGCGATCCGGCGAGGTTTCGCCACATCGAGGCCCGGTTCGCCGCGCCGGTGCTGCCCGGCGACACGCTCACGATCTCGATGTGGTCCGGCGACGCGGGGGAGACCTTCTTCACCACCAGCGCCGTCGACCCCGGTGATTCCGCAACCGCCCGCGTCGTCATCGATCAGGGCCTCCTCCGCCACTCCTGACCCCCTGGCCCTTGGCCGCCTGCCGGCCTGCCCAACAGCCGAAATTCGGACCAGATCTTGCGCGCAGCGCAAGATTGACTCCGAATTTCGGGTGGGTGGGGTTCGGGTGGGTGGGGTTTGGGTTGGTCAGGAGCGGCAGGTGGCGACGAGGTGCGCGACGACTGCGTCGAGCGCGATGTCCTCACGCTCGCCGGTCCGGCGGTCCTTGACCTCGATCGTCGGGGCCGTCTCGTCGGCGACACCGCGACCGACGATGGCGATCGTCGGGATGCCGATCAGCTCGGCGTCCTTGAACTTCACGCCCGGTGAGGGGCCGTAGCGATCGTCGAGCAGTACCCGCAGCCCTGCCGCTTCGAGGTCGGCGGCGAGCCGTTCGCCGGCGGGGAACTGCGGGCCGTCGAGCTTGCCGGCAACGACGATGTGCACGTCGGCTGGAGCGATCTCGCGGGGCCAGACGAGGCCGAGGTCGTCGTGTCCGGCTTCGGCGATCGCTGCCAGCGCTCGTGTGACGCCGACGCCGTAGGAACCCATCGTGGGTGTGGCCGGCTTGCCGTGCTCGTCCTGCACCGTGAGGTCGAGCGCCTCGGCGTACTTGCGACCGAGTTGGAAGATGTGACCGATCTCGATGCCGCGGGCGATCTCGACCGGTGACGCGCACACTGGGCAGACGTCGCCGTCGCGGATCTCCGCGGCCTCGATCGTGCCGTCCGGCGTGAAGTCGCGGCCGGCGACGAGGTCGATCACGTGATGGTCGCGCTTGTCGGCGCCGGTGATCCACGCAGTGCCGTCGACGACTCGGGGATCGACCAGATAGCGGATGCCCGACGCGTTGTCGGAACCGAGCGCCCCCGGGCCGATGTACCCCTTGACCAGGGACGGATGCTTCGCGAAGTCGTCTTCGTCGAACGGTTCGGGTTCGGCGGGAGCGACCTGCGCCTCGAGGCGTTTCATGTCGACCTCGCGGTCGCCGGGCAGGCCGATGGCGAGCGGCTCGATGGTGCCATCGGGGTGGCGGAGTTTCACGACGACGTTCTTGAGCGTGTCGGCGGCCGTCCAGTCGCGCTCCGGGTGGCGGAGCTCCGTATCGGAGTTGACCCACTCGACGAGCGTCGCGATCGTCGGAGTGCCGGGCGTGTGGTGCACGATCGCCTCGCGCTGGGCGTCGAACGAGATCGCCGGCGGAACGGGCGTGACCACCGCCTCGACATTCGCGGCGTAGTCGCACGACGTGCAGCGGATGAACGTGTCCTCTCCCACATCCATCGGCGCGAGGAATTCCTCGGACGCGGACCCGCCCATCGCTCCCGACATCGCCGACACGATCACGTAGGGCAACCCCAGCCGGTCGAACAGCGAGATGTAGGCCGCACGGTGGGCGTCGTAGGAGGCTTGCAGCCCCGCATCGTCGAGGTCGAAGCTGTACGAGTCCTTCATGACGAACTCGCGACCGCGCAGCAGGCCCGCACGCGGCCGGGCCTCGTCGCGGTACTTGGTCTGGATCTGGTAGATCGACAGCGGCAGGTCCTTGTAGGAGCCGCAGATGTCCTTCACCAGCAGCGTGAACATCTCCTCGTGGGTCGGAGCGAGGAGGAAGTCGGCTCCCTTGCGGTCCTGCAGCCGGAACAGGTTGTCGCCGTACTCGGTCCACCGCCCGGTCGCCTCGTAGGGCTCGCGGGGCAGCAGCGCCGGGAAGTGCACCTCTTGGAAGCCGGCGGCGTCCATCTCTTCGCGCACGACGCGCTCGACGTTGCGGTACACCAGCCAGCCGAGGGGTAGCCAGGAGAACCCGCCCGGTGCGGCGCGCCGGATGTATCCGGCGCGGACCAGCAGGCGGTGACTGGCGACTTCGGCGTCGGCCGGGTCGTCTCGAAGGGTTCGCAGGAACAGGGTCGACATCCGAAGCACGCAGGCACTGTACTGAGTGGCGCCAAGCGATCGTTTGCGTTGCAGAACGGTTGGGCCGTCCCCACGGAACTGTCACGCAAACGGTGGTGGGTGGGTCTGGAGTCACCCTGTCGACTTCCGTGAGGCCGCTGCTATGGTTATCTCTCCATTTGGTTTGGTACCGAAAGGCGTGGGGCTGAGCCCCACGCCTTGTTTGTTGAAAGGAGGCAGTTCCGATGAGTGCAGCATCAGAGATCGATCGCTTGCACGCCCTCGTCGGCCCGATTGCCTCCGATCTGTCACTCGACGTGTACGACATCGAACGACGAGGTGGCACGATTCGGGTCACGCTCGACACGCTGCCCGGATCCGACGGTGGCATCACGCTCGACTCCTTGTCGCTCGCGACGCGCCTGATCTCACGTGAACTCGACCACGAGGATCCGGTCGCCGGTCACTACACGCTCGAGGTCACGAGCCCCGGGCTCGAACGGGCGTTGCGAACGCCGGCGCACTTCCAGCGCGAGGTCGGCAAGACGATCACGGTGCGCCTGCGCGACGCGCAGGCCGACCCACGCCGATTCCAGGGCGTCCTGACCGCCGCCGACGGCCACGTGATCACGCTGATGCTCGACGACGGCACCGAACACACCGTCGTGATCGACGAGATCGACAAGGCCCGCACGGTGTTCGAGTGGGGACCGAAGCCCAAGCCGGGCAAGCAGTCGAGCAAGAAGGCCGGGGCGAAGCCGTCGGCCGCGAAGACCAAGAATCCGACATCGACGAAGGAGAAGCAACCGTCATGAGCAACCTCGACATGAGCGAGGCCATCGGCATGCTGGCCCAAGAGAAGGGCATCTCCGAGGACACGCTGCTGCACGTCCTCGTCGACGCCCTCGCCTCGGCCTACAAGCGTCGCCCCGATGCTGCCGACGAAGTGGTCGTCGAAGTGAACCCCGAGACCATGGAGTTCTCGTTCATCGCCTACGACGTCGACGAAGACGGCAACTGGGTCAACGAGCGCGACGACACCCCGAAGAAGGAAGAGCTCGGTCGTATCGCCGCGCAGACCTTCCGTCAGGTGATGAGCCAGCGCATCCGCGAGGTCGAGTCCGAGCGCAAGTTCGAGGAGTACGCGAACCGCGAGGGCGACATCGTCACCGGCATCATCCAGCGCACCGACGCCCGATACACGCTGCTCGACCTCGGTCGAGTCGAGGCCCTGCTCCCGCAGGCCGAGCAGGTTCCGTTCGAGCGGCCAGCGCAGGGCGATCGCCAGAAGGCCTACATCGTCGAAGTGCGCCGCACGCCGAAGGGCCCGCAGATCGTCGTGTCTCGCACCCATCCGGGTCTGATCAAGCGCCTGTTCGAGCTCGAGGTTCCCGAGATCGCCGACGGCATCGTCGAGATCAAGGCCTGCGCTCGTGAACCGGGTCACCGTACGAAGATCGCCGTGTGGTCGAACGACCACAACGTCGATCCGGTCGGCGCCTGCGTCGGGGCCCGTGGTGGCCGCGTGCGCATGGTCGTCAACGAGATGCGCGGCGAGAAGATCGACATCGTGCCCTTCAGCGAGGACCTCGCCGATTTCGTCGCCAAGGCGCTGTCGCCGGCGAAGGTCACCCAGGTGATCATCTCCGAGGACGGCACCGCCGCAGACGTCATCGTGCCCGATCACCAGCTCAGCCTGGCGATCGGTCGTGAGGGCCAGAACGCCCGCCTCGCCGCCCGCCTCACTGGCGTGCGCGTCGACATTCGTTCCGAGACGCAGCTCGCCGAAGGCATTCCGGCCGGTGGCCGCGACGCCGACGTCGAGTACGCCGACGGCGAATGGCGCGCGAACGCCGAGACGGGCGAGATGGAATGGCATGCGGCCGATGGCAGCGTCATCAGCGAGTCCGATTGGCAGGCCGCCGCGGCGGCGCCGGCGGCAACCGATGAGGCTGCCTCCGAGTCTGCTGACATGGCCAGCGAGGACGCGTCCGCTGACGACGCA
>JAHENF010000010.1:25566-71719 GCA_024643255.1 Ilumatobacteraceae bacterium | reverse complement strand
GACGACAGCACCGACGCCGACACCACAGACGAGTCCGTGGACGAGGCACCGGCCGACGAGAGCGCCACCGATGGCGATGCTCCCGTCGAGGCGAGCACCGACCCAGCCGACGCTGAGGCGTCGTCGAGCGCGGAAGGCGACGACGACTGAGTGCTGCTGACCACCCCGAACCCGTTCGCAGCTGCATCGGCTGCCGTCGACGACGTCCGCAGTCCGATCTCGTGCGCGTCACGAAATCGGCGTCGGGCATCATCGTCGATGGTGCCAGTGCCGGACGTGGAGCGTGGGTGTGTCGCGGCTCGAGCCAGGCGTGTGTCGACGCGGCGATCTCCCGGCGGGCCTTCGCGCGGGCGTGGCGCGTCGAGGTCACCGATGACGACGAGCGAGCAATCCGGTCCAGTTTCGAGCTGCCGGTGGACGACGAAGACGAATCGGATGCGCAGTGATTCCTGCATCCGCGAGGCAATGACGACTGTGAAAGGTTGAATCGACAACGTGGCAGCTAAGAAGATCAGGATCCACGAGCTCGCAAAGGAGCTCGGGATGACGAACGCCGAGGTCCTCGACCTGTGCGGTGTGCTCGGCGTTGCCGCGAAGGGCCCGTCGTCGTCGTTGGCCGAGGCATACGCCGACATGGTGACGCGCCGCGCCGAGCGTGACGGGCTGACCCGTGAAGAGCAGCCCGAAGAGCCCAAGGCCGTCAAGAAGGCGGCCGCCAAGAAGCCCGCCGCCAAGAAGCCCGCCGCCAAGAAGAGCGCCGACGCGACAGATGCGTCGGCCAAGAAGGCCGCTCCGAAGAAGGCCGCCGCGAAGAAGGCGGCCGCGCCGAAGGCTGCCGAATCCGATGTCGCCGAGGAGCCGGCTCCCGAGGCCGCCCCCGTCGAAGCCGCTCCCGCCGAGGCCGCTCCGGCTGCCGCCCCCGCCGAGCCGAGCGAGTCCGACGCACCCGCAACGACTCCGGATGTCGCGGTCGCGGAACAACCTGTCGTCGCGGAGCCCGTCGTCGTCGAGGCCGCCCCCGAGCCGGCCGCTCCCGCTGCCGAAGTCGTCGCCGAGCCGGTGACGCCGCCTGCGCAGCCCGAGCCCGCCGAAGAACCGACACCAGCGCCGTCTGCCGAAGCAGCGCCCGAGCCGGTGGCTGAGGACCCCGCGCCCGTGAGTCCGCCCGCTGCCGATTCGGCATCGCGAGTGATCTCGAGCGCTCGACCCACCCCTGGTGGGCGTCCCCCCGAACAGCCGGTCGCACCATCCGAGGCCCGTCGGCCCGAGGAGCGCACCGAAGCCGCACCGCCCGAGCGTCCGCTGTCGCCGACGGGTCGTCAGATCCCGCCGCCCCCCGGTCGTCCGCTCTCACCGAGTGGCAAGCCGATTCCGCCGCCTCCTGGTTCTGCTCGTCCGACGAGCCGCACCGGTGGACCCGGCTCGCGTCCCGGCGGTGCCCGTCCTGGTGGCTTCACGCCGCGTCCCGGTGGCGGTGGCCCCGGTCGTCCCGGTGGCGGTCCCGGTGGCCCCGGTGGCGGTGGCCCCGGTGGCGGTGGCCCCGGTCGCCCAGGCGGCGGTGGCGGCAACCGGCCCAGTGGCCAGCGGCGTCCGCCGCGTCGTACCGGCCGTCGGCGTCGTCGTCGCGACCAGGACGATCTGCAGCCGCAGTTCACCACCTACACGTCGTCCGATGCCCCGGTCCCCGAGGGCGTCGTCATCATCGAGCGCGGTGTGTCGGCCCAGGAGTTCGCTCCGAAGCTGAATCGCACCCCGGCCGATGTCGTGCGGTTCCTGCTCAACAACGGTGAGATGGTCACGGCGACGATGACGCTCGCCGACGAGCAGATGGAACTGTTCGCGCTCGAAGTCGGCGCGGAGATCCTGCTCGTCGAGCCCGGTCAGCAGGAAGAAGTCGAACTGCAGAAGTTGTTCGACGACTCCGACGACGACGAACTCCAGGAGCCCCGTCCGCCGGTCATCACGGTGATGGGTCACGTCGACCACGGCAAGACCACACTGCTCGACCACATTCGCGGCGCCCACGTCGTCGATGGCGAGGCGGGTGGCATCACCCAGCACATCGGTGCCTACCAGGTGGAGAACGAGCACGGTTCGGTCACGTTCCTCGACACGCCGGGTCACGCCGCATTCACGCAGATGCGTGCTCGTGGTGCCGATGCGACCGACATCGTCGTGTTGATGGTCGCCGCCGACGACGGCATCATGCCGCAGACGATCGAGGCGATCAATCATGCTCGCGCCGCCGACGTTCCGATCGTGGTGGCGGTCAACAAGATCGACAAGGACAACGCCGATCCACAGCGTGTGCTCACGCAGCTCGCCGAGTACGAACTCGTTCCCGAGTCATGGGGCGGCGACACGATCGTGGTCGAGATGTCAGCACTGCAGGGCCTCGGCGTCGATGATCTGATCGAGCAGCTGCAGGTCGTCGCCGAGCTCGAGGAGCTCACCGCGAACCCGACCGGTCGAGCGAAGGGCATCGTCATCGAAGCTCAGCTCGACAAGGGCCGCGGCCCGGTCGCCACCGTGCTCGTCGACAAGGGCGAGCTGAAGGTCGGCGACCCGATCGTCGCCGGCGCTGCCTGGGGCAAGGTCCGCGCGATGATCAACGACAAGGGCGAGCAGGTCAAGACGGCCGGTCCGTCCACTCCGGTGCAGGTGCTCGGTCTGTCGCTCGTTCCCGAGGCCGGCGACGAGTTCCGCGCCGCTCCCGACGAGAAGATCGCCCGTACGGTCGCCGAAGCTCGCGAGCTGCGCCTCAAGGCGAAGCATCTGCGAGAGGACGCCCGGGTCAAGACCGGCACGAAGCTCGAGGACATCTTCGCCCAGATCCAGTCGGGTGAGAAGGCTGCGGTCAACCTCATCCTGAAGGCCGACGTCCAGGGCTCGCTCGAAGCGGTCACCGAGTCGCTGAGGCGGCTCGAGCGCGACGAGGTCGACATCAGCTTCGTGCACCGCGCCGTCGGTGGGATCACGGAGAACGACATCTCGTTGGCCAACGCGACCAACGCGACGATCATCGGCTTCAACGTGCGTCCCGACGGCAAGGCCCGCAAGCTGGCCGAGCAGGAAGAAGTCGAGATCCGCACGTACGAGATCATCTACAAACTCCTCGAGGACATCGAGCAGGCCGTGATCGGCATGCTCGAGCCCGAATTCGAGGAGCAGGTGACCGGCGAGGCCGAGGTCCGTGAGATCTTCCGGGTGCCGAAGATCGGCGCCATTGCGGGTTGTTACATCCGCTCCGGTGTCATCACTCGCGGCTCGAAGGTTCGCTTCCTTCGCGACGGCACGATCATCTGGAAGGGCGACATCACGTCGCTCAAGCGGTTCAAGGACGACGCGCGCGAGGTTCGTGAGGGCTTCGAATGCGGCATCGGTCTGTCCGACTTCCAGGACCTCAAGCCTGGCGATCTCATCGAGACGTACCAGGACGTCGAGATCCCAAGAACCTGAGTCGTCGGTAGGTTGGGGCGATGGCCGCCGACCTGGACTTCTTCTTCGATCCCGTGTGCCCGTGGGCGTGGATCACCTCGCGATGGGTGGTCGACGTCTGCGACCAGCGCGACTACGAGGTGACGTGGCGATTCATCTCGTTGTGGATCCTCAACGAGCAGAACTCCAAGGAGTGGTACACGCCCCAATATCGGGCTGGGCATTATCTCGGCCATCAGGGTCTGCGCATCGGCGATGCGATTCGTGTCGGCGAGGACGACCCGGCGGCGGTCGGTCGCTGGTACACCGCGGTCGGCACGGCGTTGCACGTGCAGCGCCAGCGCGAGGTCGCCCGTGGCGACGCGACGGGCTGGTATCGAGGCCTGCTCGCGGCGAACGGTTTCGACGAGTCGTACCTCGAGGCGGCCGAGGACGATTCGCACGACGAGCACATCCGCGCCGATACCGAACTCGCGCTCAGTCGGGCCGGCAGTGATGTCGGCACGCCGATCCTGACGTTCCACCCGGGCGCCGAGACCGAGGCGAGCTTCTTCGGGCCGGTGATCTCCAAGGCGCCGAAAGGTGCGGAGGCGCTCGAGCTGTGGGATGCCGTCGAGAGGTTGGCCACCATGTCGGGCATGGCCGAACTCAAGCGGTCCAACCGCGTCGCCCCCGACTTCACCTGATCGTGCAGCACGGGGCAGACCCCGATTGCACGATCGACCAACGAGGAGAGAGCCATGGCAGGAAAGCGCAGAAGCACCCGGAGCAGCACACCGAAGTACTCCCGCAGCGCTCGTGTGAGCACGACGTTGCAGGAGATCATCGCCGACGATCTCGTGCGGATCGACGACGAGCGGCTCACGTTCGTGACGGTGACGGGCATCGATGTCGACCCGGAATTGAACCGGGCCATCGTGTTCTTCGACTCGCTCGCCGACGAGGAGGGTGACGAGGAGATCCTGAAGGCCTTCGCCGACCACCGCATCCGGCTCCAGGCGTCGATCGCCAAGCAGATCCGCGCGAAGAAGACGCCGATTCTCGACTTCCGACCCGACATGGTGATCCGCTCGGCGGCACGGATCGACGACATCTTGAAATCGGACCGGGCCCGGCTCGACCGTGAGGCGAGTGACGATGCACCCACCGACGAGCCGTTGAGCACCGACGCGGACGAGGGTTGATGGCGCGTCGCAAGCCGGCCACCACCCACGGGGTCGCTGTGGTCGACAAGCCGGCGGGGATGACGAGCCACGACGTGGTCGGCATGTTGCGCCGGCGATTCGGTGAACGCCAGGTCGGCCATGCGGGCACGCTCGACCCCGATGCCACCGGCGTGCTGGTCGTCGCGGTCGGCAAGGCGACGCGTCTGCTGCGATTCGTCGAGAAGACCCGCAAGGGATACATCGGCGAGGTCGTACTCGGATCGTCGACCTCGACGCTCGACTCGGCGGGCGATGTGGTGGCGACGTTCGACATGTCCGACGTCGATATCGAACAAGCTCGCGCCGTGGTAGCCGCTCGACTCCTCGGCGACATCGAGCAGATCCCGCCGATGGTGTCGGCGATCCGGGTCGACGGCAAGCGGCTGCACGAGCTCGCCCGCGAGGGCATCGAGATCGAACGGGCGCCGCGACCGGTGACGATCCACCGTTTCGACGTCGTCGACTGGGCCGCACCCGGCGTGTTGACGATCGACGTGGAGTGCTCGGCGGGCACCTACATCCGCACGCTCGCGGACGACCTCGGCCGGTTGCTCGGCGGGGGAGCGCACCTGCGCAATCTTCGCCGCACCCACGTCGGCGCGTTCTCGCTCGCAGAGGCCGCCCCTCCCGACGAGTGCGAGCTGCTGCCTGTGGCGAGCGCGGTTCGTGCGCTGGCTGCGGTGCACGTCGACGACGACGTGGCGGCGCTCATCGCGAACGGGCGGGTGCTCGATGCCTGGCCCGGCGACGGGCCCTGGGCGGTCTTCGACGGCGGGGGTGAACTGCTCGCCGTATACGAGACCTTCGGCGATGGACAGGCGAAGCCTGCCGTCGTGTTACCCGTTTGAGCCCGCTCGTTCCTGCTCGGGCGAACCGGGGCCGATAGCGTTGCGGCCGTGCTCGTCGTGACCGACCCGGAACACTGCCCGTGGGGCGACGCTCGCGCAGTCATCACGATCGGCGCCTACGACGGCGTCCACCTCGGACATCGTGCCGTGATCGATCAGGTCCGTCGACGCGCGGGGGAACTCGGTGCCAAGTCCGTGGTGGTGACCTTCGATCGGCACCCGGCGAGCGTCGTCCGTCCGGAGTCGGCGCCCAGGTTGCTCACGAGCCCGGAGCAGAAGCTCGAACTGCTCGAGGCGACCGGGATCGACGCGGTCGTCGTCGTGCCGTTCGACGAGGCCCAGTCGGCGGAGAGCCCGGAGTCGTTCGTCGATCGGGTACTGGTGCGCTGCCTCAAGACTCGAGTCATCGTGGTGGGCGAGGACTTCCACTTCGGCCGTCACCGCGACGGCAACGTCGACCTGCTGCGCAAGCTCGGTGCCGAGGCTGACTTCGACGTCGAGCCGATACTGCTCGTGCCGCGCAACGACGGCGTCGACGAACCGGTGAGCAGCACGGCCATTCGACGAGCGCTCGCCGGTGGCGACATCGCCCGCGCCAACGCGATGCTCGGTCATCCTCACGAGGTGCGCGGCACCGTCTTCGAGGGCGATCAGCGCGGCCGCCTGCTCGGGTTCCCCACGGCGAACGTCGGCGTGCCGGGTGGCATGTGTCTGCCCGCTGACGGGGTGTACGCCGGCTGGTACGAGCGTCCGAACGGTGACGTGCATGCCTGTGCGATCAACCTCGGGCGGCGTCCGACGTTCTACGAGCACGCGAATTCGTCGCTGCTCGAGGCGCACCTGCTCGATGTCGACGTGGACCTCTACGGCGAGAGCGCCGAGGTGCGCTTCACCCATTTCCTCCGCAGCGAGCGCAAGTTCGACGGCGTCGATGCGCTGATCGCGCAGCTGACGCACGACATCGAACACGTCCGCGAATTCCTCGGCACCTGAGCGGCGCCCAGCGGTTGGACCGTATGCGATCTGCCCCCGGCTCGGTCAGCTCGGCCAGATCACCTTCGCGTCGGTGCCGTAGATCGACGCGATCACGACGTCGCCCAGATACGCATCGGCGTTCGGGGCGCCGGCGTCACCGAAGAGGCCGACACCGGCGTACGTGTCGAGCTCGTCCTGCAGCGCGCCGCTCTGCGGGACGCCGTAGCCGGTGCCCGACGGGGTGAGCCCCGAGATGAGCGCGGCATCGGTCGTCCAGCGGTAGGTCTCGCCCTCGGGCGACAGGAAGTTGGGGTTGCCGCCGGCGTTGATCCGATCGACGGCGATCGTCGCCGCCGCCTCCGGGTCGGCGATGGCGTCGGCCAGGCCGAGCATCGTTGCCCGGACGAAGTCCTGGACGGCGCTGGGATGTTCGTCGACGAACTGCTGATTCGTGTAGATCACGCCGAACGATCCGGGGATGTCGTAGTCGATCGGATCGAACAGGTCGAACTCGATGCCGGCGCGCTCGAGCTGGCCCGGCTCGTTGCTCTTGTACCCGGGGAATCCGACGATCGACGGGATCGCGATGTGCTGCACCGGGTCGAAGCCGTCGAGGAGCACCGTGTCGAAGTCGGTGCCCTCGACGAGGCCGGCCTGGGCGAGCATCGCTGCCACGCTGGGCGGGAGCTTGCCCTTGACGCCGATCGTGGTGCCCGCGAGATCGGTCAGCTCAGCCGCCGTTCCGGGCTTGACGATCAGGGAATCGATCGCGGTGGGCCCCTCGACCGCGAGAACGACCAGTTGAGCATCGTTGGCGGCCGAGAACTGCACCACCTCGCTGAAGGACCCGCCCGACGCGAACTGGGCGTCGTTCTCGGCCACGAGCGGATAGTTGGCGGTCGAGAAGCTCGGCGTCACCTCCACGTCGAGGCACATGTCCTCGTAGTAGCCCTTCTCCTGCGCGACGAGGATGTCGACGATCGAGGCGGTGGCGGCGAAGTCGAACCCGGTGAGGTAGGTGATCTTGCCGGCGGCCTGGTTCGCAGCGCAGCGGTCCTCGGGGAAGGCTTCACCCGCGACGACATCGCCCACCTGGCCCGATCCGGGAGAGGTGCCGCCCGCCGTGGTGGCGACGGAGTCGATCGTGGTGGCGCCCGGCGTGGAGTCGGGGCCGGAACTTCCACCGTCGCTCGAACAGGCGGCGAACAGCGTGGCAGCGATCACGGTGACGGCGGTGAGAGCGGTGGCAGTGCGAGAACGCATCGTGGGTCCAGTCGTTGGGGGAACTCGAGTCGGGCCGAGGTCGGCATCGGAGGGCTCATGATGCCACGAGCTGCCGGCATCGCTGCAGTCAGCTGCGCTGCGACACGTGCCATCGAAGCAGCACGCGTTCGAGGATCGACACGATCGCGAGCCCGGCGATGCCGAGGAGTGCGGAACAGACGATCGTCGTCCAGAGCACCTCGGCATCGTTGAACGATGCGGCCCGGCGACCGATCGCGCCGAGGCCCGATGTGGTCAGCGCCGAGCCCTCGCTGAAGTACGCGGCGGCGAGTCCGAGTCCGACGGCGAACCGTGCCGTGGTGAAGATCGACGGCATCGCCGACGGCAGACGCAGTCGCCACAAGACCTCCCACGGCCGAGCGTCGACGCTCGCGAGGAGTTCGCGCGCCGCAGGGTCGGCCGACTTCATGCCGCCGACGACGCCGAACGTGAACACCGGGAACGCGGTGAAGGCCACCATGAAGTAGATCGTCGGGTCGCCACCGTTGAGCCACAGCACGACCGAGGTGATGTAGGCGACCCAAGGCGTGACCAACACGAGGATCAGCACTGGCTGGGCGGCCTCCTCGATGAAGCGTGAGGCCGCCATGATCGAGCCGACGACGATCGCGCACAGCAGCGAGATCGACAGACCGATGACCATGTGGCGGGCGGTGACCAGGGCGTTGTCCCAGTAGAACGCCGGCGTGGCCGTCAGCGTGTCGATGATCGACGACGGTGGCAGCAGGACGAAGCGCCGGATGTCGAACACGCGGACCAAGAGTTCCCAGACGACGGCGAACACGACGATGCCGACGATCGGTGCGACGACGCGGCGGACACCGGCGCTCATCGGTCCATCCCCGCGCTCAGCGCGCCGCGGAGGCGTGTGGTGATGTGGAAGAACGTCTCGGTGTCCTCGATGTCGGGCAGTCGGGGGTGAGCCAGCTCGACCGTCAGGTCCTCGGTGACCCGTCCGGGACGCGCCGACATCACCGCGACACGATCGGAGAGGAACGTCGCCTCCGGGATCGAGTGGGTGACGAAGACCACCGTCGTGCCGAGCGGCTCGCGGAGCCGTCCGAGGAGGTGGCGCATGTCGGTGCGGGTCATCTCGTCGAGTGCGGCGAACGGTTCGTCCATCAGCAGGATCGGGGCGTCGAGTGCGAACGCCCGCACGAGACCGACTCGCTGCTGCATGCCGCCGGACAGCTCGTGGGGGTATGCCTCGACGAAGTCGCCGAGGCCGACCTCGTCGAGGAGATCGGCGACCGAGGCACTCGGTGTGGCCGGGGAGGCTCTGCGGTTGATGTCGAGCAGCAGCCGGGCGTTCGCCTCGACGGTCCGCCACGGCAGGAGTGCCGGCGCCTGGGGAACGAATCCGATCTGTTTGTGACGACGCGCGTCGCCGGGCGTCATGCCGTTGACGACGATCTCGCCGGAGGTCGGCGTCTCCAACCCGGCGATCAGGCGCAGCAGTGTCGTCTTGCCGCATCCCGATGGGCCGATCAGCGTGACGGTCTCGCCCTCGGCCACGTCGAAACTGACCGGAGCCAGGGCGGCGAGCGACCCGAACGACTTCGAGACGCCTCGCAGCTCGATCCGGGGTGGCACGACGAGCGAGCGTACCCGTCCGTCTCGTGCCGTGACCGGTCTCGTTGTGACAGCGACCGACGCGCCGTAGCATTGCGACGTCCGTTCGGGCTGGGATTTCCGGCGCGGGCGCGATGCAGAGCGTTTCATCCGAAGCGTCCTGCGACCTCCACCGCTGCCAGTCCATCCGGCGGCACCACTGAGAAGGCGACACATCATGGCTGACTTGGCCGACACGACCCCGAACACCGCGGCGACCATCGAGAAGTACCGCACCCACGAGAGCGACACAGGCTCGCCCGAGGTGCAGATCGCGCTCCTGACCGAGCGAATCGTGCACTTGACGGAGCACCTCAAGGTCCACAAGAAGGACCACCACAGCCGTCGTGGACTGCTGATGCTGGTCGGCCGTCGCCGTCGCATGCTCGACTACGTCAAGTCGATCGACGTCGAGCGCTACCGCACCATCATCGCCGACCAAGGCCTGAGGCGGTAGTCGGGCCAGACGGCCCGATGACTGCGTTCCGCAGGCTCCTCGCTGACGTGAGTCAGCGTCGTCGCTGCGCGCCTTGTCCTCGAACCATCTGATCCCGACCCGAATTGAGGGTTTCGCCGGTGCCGCCCAGGTCGTAGCACGCGTCCGGGTCGGCGTCGCGATGCGTTCGAACCTGTGATCGCTCTGCCGCGCATTGGTGGGTGTGGCACGGTAGGATCTCCCCTCGGAGTCGGAACGTCCGGCCCCGCAACATGAGCGACCCGTTGTCGGTTGCCGGTTGCTGAATCCGAACTCCGCACGTTTCTGACGGTGTGGAAGATGTCGGGTTGACCAACTGGGAACCGGCCGATCGCTCCAGAGGCGCACTCCCGAGGGGGAGTGCACACGAAAGGAGCCCTTGTGGCTGACCCCATTACCGTGTCTGGTCCCGTCTCCGGGACCGAGAAGACACTGGCCTTCGAAACGGGCAAGTTTGCCCCCCAGTCGATGGGTGCCGTCGTGGCGACCATCGGTGGGACGAAGGTTCTGACCACTGCCAACGCCGCCAAGAGCGTGCGCGAAGGCATGGACTTCTTCCCACTGACGGTGGACGTCGAGGAGCGGGCCTACGCGGCCGGCAAGATCCCCGGCTCGTTCTTCCGTCGTGAAGGACGTCCGACCGAGGATGCCATCCTCACCTGCCGCCTGACCGACCGGCCGCTGCGCCCGTCGTTCCCCGACGGCTTCCGCAACGAGACCCAGATCGTCACGACGGTCCTCGGCGCCGACCAGAGCAACCCCCACGACGTGCTGTCGATCAACGCTGCCTCGGCGGCGCTGATGATCTCGGGCATCCCCTTCGAGGGCCCGATCGGCGCGATCCGCATGGCCTACAGCCAGGACGGCTCGTGGATCCCGCACCCGACCTACGAAGAGGCCGAGAACGGCACCTTCGAGCTGGTCGTTGCCGGCCGCGAACTCGACAACGGCGACGTCGCCGTGATGATGGTCGAGGCCGGCGGTTCCGAGAACGCGTTCTACTACTACGACGATGGCGCCAAGAAGGTCACCGAGGAAGTCCTCGCCGACGGCCTGCAGGCCTGCAAGGTGTGGATCAAGGAGTCGATCGCGCTCCAGCGTCAGCTCGTCGCCTCGGTGATCGCCACCAACGGCGCGATCGAGCCGATGAAGTGGACCCCGGTCCTCGACTACACGCCGGAGATCTTCGCGGCGGTCGAGAAGGCCGGGAGCGAGAAGCTGGCCCCGGTCATCACCATCGCCAACAAGTCCGAGCGCAACGAAGCGACCGACGCCGTCACGGCCGAGATCATCGCCGAGGTGTGCGGCTCGAAGGACGCGCCCGGCGAGTTCGCCGGCAGCGAGAAGATGGTCAAGGAAGCCGTCCGCTCGCTCAACAAGAAGCTGATGCGTGCACGCGTCGTCAACGAGGGCGTCCGCATGGACGGCCGTGGTGTCGCCGACCTGCGGGCCATCTCCGCCGAAGTCGGCGTCCTGCCGACAGCACACGGCTCGGGCCTGTTCCAGCGTGGCGAGACCCAGGTGATGAACGTCTTGACGATGGCCATGCCCCGCATGAACCAGATGATCGACTCGCTGTCACCGAACGACACCAAGCGGTACCTGCACCACTACAACATGCCGCCGTGGGCGAATGGTGAGACCGGCCGTGTCGGTTCCCCCAAGCGCCGCGAGATCGGCCACGGTGCGCTCGCCGCCCGTGCAGTCCTGCCCGTCATCCCGAATCAGGAAGACTTCGCGTACACGCTGCGCCTCGTCTCCGAGGTCATGTCGTCGAACGGTTCGACGTCGATGGCGTCGGTGTGTGCTTCGAGCTTGTCGCTGATGGACGCCGGCGTGCCGGTGCGCAGTCACGTGTCGGGCATCGCCATGGGCCTCATCTACGAGGACGGCAAGTACATCACGCTGACCGACATCCTCGGGTCCGAGGATGCCTTCGGCGACATGGACTTCAAGGTTGCCGGTACCGAGGACGCCATCACCGCGCTCCAGCTCGACACGAAGATCGACGGCATTCCCGCCGACGTGCTGACCGCCGCACTGGCGCAGGCTCGTGTCGCTCGCCTCGAGATCCTCGAAGTCATGAACGCCTGCATCGCGCAGTCGCGTGACGAGGTGGCCGAGACCGCGCCGAAGATCTCCACGATCTTCATCCCGCTCGACAAGGTCGGTGAAGTGATCGGCCCGAAGGGCAAGGTCATCAACACGATCCAGCAGGAGACCGGTGCCGACATCGGCGTCGATGACGACGGTGCCCGTGGCATCGTGACGATCGGCGCCGTCGAGGCATGGCGCATGGAAGAGGCCAAGGCCGCAATCCTCGCGATCGTCGACCCGCCGAAGGCGGAACTCGGCGCCGTCTACATGGGCCGCGTGGTGAACATCACCAAGTTCGGTGCGTTCGTCAACATCCTGCCGGGCCGTGACGGTCTCGTGCACATCTCGAAGCTGGGTGGCGGCAAGCGCATCAATTCGGTCGAGGACGTGCTCGAGCTGGGCCAGGAGATCGAGGTCCGCGTCGAGGAGATCGACGACAAGGGCAAGGTCAGCCTGACCCCCGCCGGCGATCCGCCTCCCGCCAAGGAAGGCTCCTCGTCGAGCAACGACTCGGGATCGTCCGAGCGTCGTGAGCGTGCGCCCCGCAAGGAGCGCTCGAACGACTCCGACTCGGCACCTGCCGCTTCGGGTGGAGGCGTCGACGTCGTCGAGGTCAGCTTCGAAGACAGCTTCGATGCCCAGCTCGCCGACGAACTCGGCGACCTCGGCCCGAAGTCGGAGCGTCCCTCCGGTGACGGTGGTGGCCGCAGTGGCGGCCGTCGTCGGCATCGCTGAGACGAGCACACACATACCGCTGCTGAATCGATCTGGTCCGACGTGACCGGATCGACCAGACTGCACTCATGAGAGTCGGGGTCAACGGGGCAGCAGGGCGAATGGGTCGAACCGTTTGCGCTGCTGTCGCCGCTGACCCCGATCTCGTTTTCGCTGCTGCGGTCGATCCGTTCGGCTTGGGCGAGACCGTGGAGGGTCTGGCGGTGTCGGAACATCTCCACGCGTTTGCCGACGCGGCGTGTGATGTCGTCATCGACTTCACAGTGGCGGATGCCGCCCGCAACACGCTGCCATGGCTCGGGATGCACGGCATCCACGCCGTGGTGGGCACGACCGGGTTCACCGCCGAGGACTTCGCATTGTTCGAGTCGACCTTCGGAGGTGACGACGGCCCGAATTGCGTCATCGCGCCCAACTTCGCGATCTCCGCGGTGTTGATGATGAGATTCGCCGAGATGGCGGCACCGTTCTTCGACACCGCCGAGATCATCGAGCTGCACCACGACCGCAAGATCGACGCGCCATCGGGGACTGCGATCAAGACTGCGGAGCGGATGGGTGCTGCGAGGAACGGGGACTTCGATCCGGATCCGACCACCGACCTCGTCTACGAGGGTGCGAGAGGCGGGAGCGCCTCGGCGGGGATTCGGATCCATTCGGTGCGCATGCGGGGCATGGTCGCCCACCAGGAGGTGATCCTCGGTGCCCAGGGTCAGACCCTGATCATTCGACAGGACAGCTACGACCGCGACAGCTTCATGCCCGGGGTCGTCCTGGCCTGCAAGAAGATCGGTTCCATCCCCGGTCTGAGCCGTTCGCTCGACCCCTTCCTCTGATGGTTACGCCGGTGCCTGGCACCGGCGTAACCAGGCGCCGGCGTAACCATCGTTTGCGATTCAGGCGCTGCGGAGGTTGCGGAGGTTGACGAGGACCACGATGCCGATCGAGATGCCGACGGCCCACCACTGGTAGCGCTGCAGCCACCCGAGGAAGTCGACGAGTTGCGACTCGAAGGTGCGCGCGAGCCACCACATCAGCGCCAGTCGCGCCGCGATGCCGACCGACATCAGCGCAGCCAGACGGACCGGGGGAGTGCGGTGCACGCCGCTCAGTGCCGCGACGATGTTGGAGCCGACGAAGAAGGGGATCAGGATCCACTCCGCCTTCGCGAACCCGTTGTTGAAGCCATTGATCGCCTCGGAGCTCACACCGAGGTACTTGCGGAACCATCCGATCGCATCGTCGTGATAGGCGCGACCGATCAGGTGGCACACCACGAAGGCCGCCGCGATGCGCAGGAAGCCGATCACGACGTACACCCACACCGGAACGCCGGCCGCCAAGGTCAGCGCCAGATAGCGGTTGCGCGAGGACAGTGCGAGCAGGCCTTCGGGGTTCGTGTCGACCCATCGGGCCCAGACGCCGCTGGCAACGTTGCTCGCGATCACGAGGGTGACGAACGCGACGAGCGTGAGCGGGGCCCAGGCCGGGCGCACATGTGGTGCGTCCGGTACGTCGATCGCTGCATCGGTCACGGGCGACAACAGTACCGGCTCGGGTGGATCGGTCGCGGCCGGGGTGCACTACGTTCGGCGGCATGCAAGGCCTGATGCAAGACGTTCCGCTCGCGATTCCACACATCTTCGAGCGGGCCGAGAAGTACCACCCACACAAGGGGATCGTGACGGCGACGGGCGACGGTGTCGAGCGGATCACGTACGGCGACTGGGCGGCGCGCACGCGCAAGCTCGGCGGTGTGCTCGACAATCTCGGCATCTCAGAGGACGGCCGTGTGGCAACGTTCGCCTGGAATACCGCTCGCCACCTCGAGCTCTACTTCGCAGCGCCCTGCACCGGCCGCGTGCTGCACACGCTCAACATCCGGCTCTTCCCGGAACAACTCACCTACATCGTCAACCATGCCGACGACGAGGTGATCTTCGTCGACCGTTCGCTCCTTGCCCTGCTGGCGCCGCTGCTGCCGACATTCGAGAACCTGAAGCACCTCGTCTTGATGGACGACGGCAAGGGCGACATCCCTGCCGACCTGAACGGTCATGAACTGCTCGACTACGAAGAACTGCTCGCGGCGGCCGATCCCGCCGAGTTCCGCGTCGACGACGAACGCCGCGCCGCGAGCATGTGTTACACGAGCGGCACCACCGGCAACCCCAAGGGCGTCGTCTACACGCACCGCTCGACGTTCCTGCACACGATGGGTGCGATGACCGCCGACAGTCTCGGCGTGCGCGAGAGCGACGTGATCCTCCCCGTCGTGCCGATGTTCCACGCCAATGCGTGGGGTCTCGCGCACGCTGCTGTGGCGACCGGAGCCGACCTCATCATGCCCGGGCCCGATCTCTCGGGTCCGGCGGTCGCGAGGTTGATCGTCGACGAGAAGGTCACGGTCGCAGCCGGTGTCCCCACGATCTGGATGGCGGTGCTGCCGGAGTTGAAGGGCAAGGACACCTCGGCGTTGCGCAGCATCCCCTGCGGTGGATCGGCCGTGCCCAAGGCACTCTCGGAGGCGTACCGCGAGCAGACCGGTCTGCCGATCTTCCAGGCCTGGGGGATGACCGAGACCAGCCCGATCGCGGCGGTCTGCCGCCTCGATGCCGATCAGGGACTCCTGTCGCAGGCCGAGCAGGCGGAATTGCGCACGCAGGTCGGGCGCATCGTGTTCGGTGCGGAGTGTCGAGTCGTCGAGCCCGGCACCACCGACCCCGTCGTGTGGGATGGCGAGAGCAGCGGCGAACTGCAGTGCCGTGGCAACTGGATCGCGTCGGACTACTACGACGACGAACGCTCACGCGAGAGTTTCACCGACGACGGCTGGCTGAAGACCGGCGACGTCGCCACGGTCAACGGGCGTGGCTTCGTGCGCCTCGTCGACCGCACGAAGGACCTGATCAAGTCGGGCGGCGAATGGATCAGCTCGGTCGAGCTCGAGAACGAGCTGATGGCGCACCCGAAGATCGCTGAGGCCGCCGTCATCGGCGTCGCCCATCAGAAGTGGGGCGAGGCGCCGCTTGCATGCGTCGTCGTCGTGCCGGGGGAGGAACTGACCGAGGCCGAGGTGTTGTCGTTCCTCGAGGGGAAGATCGCGAAGTGGCAGATGCCCAAGGGCGTCGTGTGGATCGACGAGGTGCCGAAGACGAGCGTCGGCAAATTCTCCAAGAAGACCCTCCGTGACGAGTACGCGGGCACACTCATGGGCACCTGAGGCCCCGCGAGGTGAGCTCACACGGAGCGATGCAGGCGTCGAAGAAATTGTCCGTGGCCAGGTGTGATTCGGTCCGGCTCCTGCCACACTCGCCCGCTCATGTCTGCATACCTCTCTTCTCATCGCGTGCGTCGAGCGCTCGCCGTGGCCTGCGCATCGGGCCTGTTGTTCGCTGCCTGCGGTGCCGACGGTCCCGACGTCGGCGCGAATTCCGAGCCTGGCGTCACCGTCGAGGCGGTCGTCGCCGGCGCGACCACGGACACGACGGTCGCCTCGAACGGCGAGACCGCCGACGTGATCGCGCTCGACAACAGTTTCCGGTCGGAGACGATCGAGGTGACTGCGGGGACTGCCGTTCACTGGACGAACAGCGGACGCAACGACCACAACGTGATGCCGGTCGACGACACGGCGGCGTGGGGCGTGGCGACCGAGGACTTCAAGCCGGGAACCGACTACACGTGGGTGTTCGCCGAGCCGGGCACGTACGCCTACTTCTGCTCGATCCATGGCACGAAGGACGCCGGCATGGTCGGCACCGTCGTCGTGGTCCCGGCGACCTGACCAGGTGCGTCCGCCTCTCCCGGAGGGGCGGATTCCCAACGACTCTCACCCCCGAGCGCTGCGACCCCATGTCCGACGGCGCGTCCCCGAAAGGTATGACCATGAAGAAGACTGTCCTGGCCCTGGCGGCCGTAGTGATCCTCGCCTCGTGCGGAGGGAGCGACGATGGCGCCACGCCGTCGACCGACGCTTCCGTCGGTACTGACGCTGCCACCGGTACCGATGCTCCCGATCAGACGAACGCGCCGAGTTCGACGGAGGCGACCAACACCGGTGCCGACGATGGGGTGCTGTCGGTGCCGGACGAGTTCGACACGATCCAGGCCGCCGTCGACGCTGCATCGCCCGGCGACCTCGTGCTCATCTCACCCGGGGTCTACAACGAGGCGGTCAACGTCACGACCGACGAGATCACCATCCGCGGGCTCGACCGCAACGAGGTCGTGCTCGATGGGCAGTTCGAACTCGACAACGGCGTACGGGTGCTCGGTGCCAGCGGTGTTGCCGTCGAGAACCTGACCGCACAGAACTACACCAACAACGGAGTGTTCTGGACCTCGGTCGACGGTTACCGCGGCTCGTACCTCACCGCCTATCGCAACGGCGACTACGGCATCTACGCATACGACTCGGTCAACGGCCTGCTCGAACATTCCTACGCCAGCGGCAGCCCCGACGCTGGCTTCTACATCGGCCAGTGCTACGAGTGCAACGCGGTGATGGACGACGTGATCGCCGAGTACAACGGCCTGGGGTACTCCGGCACCACCTCTGGTGGCAACCTGTACATCATCAACAGCCGGTTCAACAACAACCGCGCGGGCATCAACACGAACTCCGCCACGTACGAGTTGTGCTACCCGCAGCGCCGCACGACGATCGTCGGCAACCTGGTGTACGACAACAACCAGACCGACACGCCGGCGATCGACGACGCGATCCTCGCGCAGAACAACGGGATCCTGATCGAAGGCGGCATCGGCAACGTCGTCGAACGCAATCTCGTGTACGGCCAGGACAAGGTGGGCATCGGCCTGGTGCCGTTCCCCGAGTTCGAGCCGAACGACGCCGAGCCCACCGAGGACAAGTGGGACCTGCCGTGTTCGGAGACACGCGACCTGCCGCTGGCCGACCCCGACACGCTCAGCGCGATTCTTTGGGCGCCCAAGCAGAACCGCATCGTCGGCAACGTCGTGGAAGGGAGCGGGGTTGCGGACCTCGCTGTTTCCGCCGTCGACGATCAGCTCGCGCCGATCGACCCGACCGAACTCGGAAACTGTTTCAGCGGCAACGTCTTCACCAAGAGTGCTCCGACCGACATCGAGGCGCTGCTGCCGTGCGAGGGAGCCGGCAACGGCGCCGACTTCCTGCTCGGCGATCTCAACGTCGTCAGCTGGTTGACCGATGCGGAGAACGCTCCGCCATCGGTCGACTACCGCAAGGCGAACACGCCGAAGCCCCCTGTGCTCGAGGGAATGGCCGATCCGGCCACAGCTCCGGCGAACCCTGCGACGAACATGCCGCCGCTGGTCGACATCAGCACGATCGTCGTGCCCACGCGGCCCTGACGGATCGACACATGACGATGGGACGCATCGCGGGCCTCGCCCTGCTCGCGCTCGTCGCCGGGGCGTGTGCATCGACGTCGTCGGCGGCGCCGGCCGGACCGGATCCTGCGCGACGTGGCCCTCAGGGTCACGTCGCGCAGTTCCTCGTCCAGTGCGACCTCAGCCATGTCGCCTACGACGATCCGATCGTGCATCCCTCGATGCCCGGCATGAGTCACCTGCACCAGTTCTTCGGGAATCGCGACGTCGATTCCGACCCCGACTACGAGCGCGTCCAGGGTGCGGACACGTCATGTCGCCAGTCGCTCGACACCGCGTCGTATTGGGCGCCGGCGCTGCTCGATGCGACGGGCAACCAGATCGAGCCGACCGGCTTCACGGCGTACTACCGGGTGGGCCGCGGCGTCGATCCCGCCGATGTGCAGCCGTACCCGGCGGGACTGATGATGATCGGCGGCGATGCGATGGCCACCGAGCCCCAGCCGACCGGGATCGTCGCCTGGTCGTGCGGCACCGGTGCGACGCGGGACGTCCACCCGCCGCAGTGCCCGTCGTCGATGCCGCTGCGGATGCTGGTGACGTTCCCCGACTGCTGGGACGGCGAGCGGCTCACCGGCCTCGGCGACGACGCGCCGGCGCGCTACAGCGACGATTCCGGATGCCCGGACGGGTTCCCCGTCGCCGTGCCGCAGCTGACGATCGCGATCGACTACCCCGCGGTCGATCCCGACGGGTTGTCCCTCGCGTCCGGCGACATCATCACCGGCCACGCCGATTTCTGGAACGTCTGGAACCAGGAGAAGCTCGAGCAGGAGGTCGCGCTGTGTCTCAACCGCGACCTCGTCTGTGGGGTCAGTGACGTCGGGAGTTCGCGCTAGAAGCGCCCCGCGTCGATCACCCGCTGCAGGAATTCCTGCGTTCGGGGTTCGCGAGGAGCGCCGAAGATCTCGGTCGGGGTTCCCTCCTCGAGGATCCGTCCTCGATGGAGGAAGCACACCCGGTCACTGATCTCCCTCGCGAACGCCATCTCGTGGGTGGCGATCAGCATCGTCATGCCGTCGCGTTTGAGCCCACGGACCACGTCGAGGACCTCGCCGACCAGCTCCGGATCGAGCGCGGAGGTGATCTCGTCGAGCAGCATCACGTCGGGGTTCATGGTGAGTGACCGAGCGATCGCCACCCGCTGCTGCTGGCCGCCCGACAGCTGGTCGGGGTAGGCGTCGGCGCGATCGGCGAGGCCGAGGCGCGTCAACATCTCGAGCCCGTTCGCTCGGGCGGTCGCCTTCGGGACCCCGAGGACCTTGCGGGGACCGATCGCGACGTTGTCGGTGACGCTCATGTGGGGGAACAGGTTGAAACTCTGGAAGACCATTCCGATCCGTCGACGAACGGGATCGGGGTCGAGTCCGGGCTCGGCGATGTCGACACCGTCGAGGAGCACCTGGCCGTCGTCGACCGGCTCCAGCAGGTTGATGCATCGCAGCAGCGTCGACTTGCCCGAACCCGACGCTCCGATCAACGTGATCACGTCGCCCTCGGCGACGTCGAGGTCGATCCCGTCGAGCACCGCCGTGGTCCCGAACGCCTTCATCACGCCGCGCAGCTGCAGCTTGAGCCGGCGTTCGGAGTTCGGCAGCGCTCGGTCGGTCATCTCGCTCATGCGATCGTCGTGGCTCCCGTGCGTTGTCGCTGGCGAGCCATCGCGTAGTCGGCGAGGCGGGTGCAGGGAATCGTGAGCGCCAGGAAGATGAGCGACGCGGCGACGTACGGCGTGAAGTTCGCATACTTCGCCTTGTCGATACCGGCTTGGCGCAGGATCTCGACCGGGCCGATGAGGCTCACGAGCGCGACGTCCTTCTGCAGGCTGACGAATGTGTTCATCATCGGCGGGCCGATGCGGCGGAAGGCCTGGGGGAGGATGACCGTGGCCATCGTCTGACGGTTGGTCATGCCGAGCGACCGCGCGGCGGCGCGCTGGCTCTCGTGCACGCTGTCGATCCCTGCTCGGATGATCTCGGCCGTGTACGCCGAATACGACAGCACGAGGGTGACGGTGCCCCAGATCAGTGGGTTGGCCCAGGCTCGGGAGTCCGAGAGCCGGAGCGCCGGGACGCCGAAGCCGATCAGGAACACCAGCAGGATCACGGGAATGCCCCGCAACACGTCGATGTAGACGATCGCGAACGCACGGACGGGGAACAACGCCGGGCTACGCGTGTTGCGCGCGAGGGCGAGCACCAACGAGACGACCACGATGAGCGGTGTCGACCAGACCAGGATCTTGACGTCGAGCCAGAACGCCCGCAGCAGGCGCGGGAAGCTCTCGACGAAGACGTCGCCGTCGAAGAACGCCTGCCTGACCCGGTCCCAGCCCGGCGTCATCGGCACGAGGATGACCAACGCGCCCACGACGACGATCGTGCTGACGGTGGCGATGACGGCCGACCGCCGGCGACGAGCTCGTTCGTAGAGCTCGCGCCGGGTCGGTTGGCTCGTCATCGGTCTGTGTGCGGAGTCCGGGTCGGGGTCAGCCGACGGCGATCACTGGTGCGCCGGTGAAGTCCGCCAGCCACTGTTGAGTGATCGCGTCGAGTTCGCCGTTGTCGGTGAGCGTCGTGATGGCGGCATTGACGCACGCGGTGAGCGCGCTGTCCTTGCCGAGGACGAAACCGAACTGGTCGGTCGTGCCGCCGGCGTCGGCGGGGAACTGCCCGACGACACTGCTGCCCTCGATCTCGACGCCCGAGACGTAGAGCGCCGTCGGCAGGTCGAAGACCGCCGCGTCGATCTGGTTGGCCTCGAGCGCGGCCTTGGCGCCGACGTTGTCGTCGTACACGAACGGCTCCTGGTTCGGCTTGATCACGTCGGTGATGAACTGGAGGCTCGTCGTACCGACCTGTGCTCCGAACTTGACGTCCTTGAGGTCAGCGATCGTCGTTGCTCCGGCCGCCGGGGATCCGTCGAGGGCCACGATTGCCTGGTTGCTCGTGTAGTAGGGCAGCGACATGTCGATGTTCTGCTGACGCTCGGGGGTGATCGAGTACTGCTGGAGGTTCATGTCGAAGTTCTTCGCGCCCGGCTGGATGGCCTCGTCGAAGGTGGTTCGGACCCACACGACCGAGTCGGCGGCGTAGCCCATCTCGCCGGCGACGGCGTAGGCGACGGCCGCTTCGAAGCCTTCGCCGCTCTCGGGCTTGTCATCGATGACCCAGGGGTAGAAGGCAGGCTCGCCGGTGGCGATGGTCAGTGTGCCGTCCTCGATGGTGGGGCCGCAGGCTTCGCCTGCAGCCGTGCCGGCGGGGGCCGTGGTCGCATCGGTGGCAGACGTCGCGTCGGTGCTCGCGGCACCCGACGAGTCGTCGCTTCCGCAGGCTGCGAGGACGAGTGCGCCGACGGCGATTGCCGGTACGAGCCGGCGCAGGACGGGGGAGGGTCGCATGATGTGCTCCTTCAGTTGGTGTTCACGCTGGGGGAGAAGCTACCTGCTGGCACGATCGAGCAGCCTGTCTCGGGTCGACCGACCTTCAGCTTCGCTCGCGGACGGTCGGCCGCTCGGCGGGCCGTCGGCGACGAGGCTCGGGTGGTCTGTCGCACGCGACGCCGACATCGACGCCCGACGGTTCGCGTCGGTGCCGGTTGCGCACGGTGTGGCATCCCCCGTTCCGGCACGGTCAAGGCCCTAGCGTCCAGGTTGATCTTCCTGCGGCGTCGGCCGCTCGTTCGAAGGGTTCTGCTGATGTCGTTCAACACGCCACCACCTCCACCTCCACCCTCGGGTCCGCCCCCGCCGCCACCCGGCGGCACGCCGCCGCCACCACCCGGCGGATACCAGGTCGGCGGTTACCCGGCCGGGGGCTGGCAACCGGTGGGCCCGAAGCCGCCGAGTTATCTTGTGTGGGCGATCCTGACGACGTTGTTCTGCTGTCTGCCGTTCGGCATCGTCAGCATCGTGTTCGCGGCGCAGGTCGACTCCAAGTACAACGCCGGCGATCTCGTCGGCTCGATGGAGTCGTCGAAGAACGCGAAGAAATGGGCGATCGTGGCAGCGGTGGTCCCCGTCGCGCTGATCGTGGTCTGGTTCCTGCTGGCGGTCGTGCTCACCACGGCGAGTCGGAGCACCAACTGAGGCCTCGATGACCACCCGGTTCGCGCCTCTCGCCGCCGGTGCGGCCGGGGTGGTGTGGATGGCGACCGCCCGCCTGACCTACTCGCCCGACGGAGTCTCGAGCCTGCCGATCGGTTGCCCGTTCAAACGCCTGACCGGCTTGGACTGTCCGGGTTGTGGTTCGACTCGTTCGCTCGGCGCGTTGGCACACCTCGACCTCGGGGCTGCGCTCGATCACAACGTGCTCGTCCCGATTGCCCTCGTGTTCGTCGTCGTGTCATGGGTCCTGTGGACGTGGTCGACCTGGGCCGATCGGCCGACACCGGCACTCGTGCGGGGGCCCGGTGCGATCATGACGATCGGCGTCGTCCTGGTCGGTTTCGCCGTGGTGCGCAACCTCGATGTCGGTGTCTGGTTCGCATCGGGGTTGTCGTCGAGTTGAGTTCGGGCCGCAAACGTCACGTTTGACCCGGCACCGTGTGACGGGTGAATCGGACTGCGCGACGCGGCGCTGATCGAATAGGTTGCACCCCGTGATTCGCCACGAAATGCGCAACTGGTACCCGACGTCGGGCGGAGGTGATCGCTGATGGCACGCTTCGGGCGCGTCCTCACCGCGATGGTCACGCCGTTCGACGACGACGGCGAACTCGCGATCGACGTCGCGGTCGATCTGGCGAAATGGCTCGTCGAACAGGGCAACGAAGGTCTCGTCGTGTGCGGCACGACCGGTGAGGCGCCGACACTGTCGATCGACGAGAAGCTCCAGCTCTTCGAAGCCGTGGTCAACGCCGTCACCGTGCCGGTGATCGCCGGAACGACGGGATCGAACACCCGCCACGACATCGGTCTGACCGAAGAGGCGGGGCACCTCGGCGTCGCCGGGATCCTCGGGGTGTGCCCGTACTACAACCGCCCCTCGCAGGCGGGCATCGAGACCCACTTCAGGGCGATCGCCGCTTCGACCGACCTGCCGATCGTGTTGTACGACATCCCGGTGCGCACTGGTCGGAAGATCTCCAGTGGCACGATCGTCCGCCTCGCCGCCGACGTGCCCAACATCGTCGCCCTCAAGGACGCCGCCGGCAATCCGGGAGCGACCGCCGCGGTCAAGGCGGCAAGCCCTGCCGACTTCGAGGTCTATTCGGGTGACGACTCGATGACCCTGCCGTTGTTGGCGATCGGCGCGGTCGGCGCGATCGGCGTCGCCACACACTGGTGCGCCCCCGATCAGGTCGCGATGTTCGACGCGTGGGAGCGCGAGGACGTCGTCGCGGCGCGCCGGATCAACGCCCGCCAGCTCGAGAGCTACGAGTTCGAAACCAGCGACGACGCCCCGAACCCGGTACCGTCGAAGGCCATGTTGAGAACACTCGGTCATCACGTCGGGGAGTGCCGGTCCCCGATGGGGCCGACACCCCATGGACTCGAACACGCCGCTCGCGGCGTGTACGAACGCCTGGTCGCCGCCCGTGGCTGACCGTCTCGCTGCCGGCGCCACCGATTCGTCCGTTCCGGTTCGCGTCGTCTTCCTCGGAGGCCTCGGTGAGATCGGCCGCAACTGCATGGCGATCGAGCAGGGCGCCGCCGACGACCCCGACCGCACGGTCGTGCTCATCGACTGCGGGCTGATGTTCCCCGATGCGAACATGCACGGGATCGATCTGATCCTGCCCGACTTCACGTATCTACGCGAGAACGCGAACCGCATCCAGGCCCTCGTCCTCACCCATGGTCACGAGGACCACGTCGGGGCCATCCAGTACCTGCTCCGTGACCACGACGGCATCGGTGATCTTCGCGACGATCCACTGCCGATCTACGGTGCGGCGTTGACACTCGGGCTGGCACGCAACCGCATCGAGGAAGCCGGGTTGCTCCCGAAGACCGACATGCGCAAGGTCGCCGACGGCGCATCCGTCGAAATCGGCCCGCTGCTCGTCGAGTTCATCCCCGTCACGCACTCGGTGCCGCATGCGCACGCCATCGCGGTGCACACCGCGCAGGGCGTCGTGCTCCATTCGGGCGACTACAAGATCGACCTCACACCGGTCGACCATCGTCGTACCGATCTCGCCCGCATCGGCCAACTCGCGAAGTCGCCGGGAATCCGCCTGTTGATGGCCGACTCCACGAATGCCGAAGAAGCCGGCTACTCGCCGAGCGAGACCAGTGTCGGCACCGTACTCCAGGGCCTGTTCGCCTCGCAGCGCGATCGTCGCATCGTCACGGCGAGCTTTGCCAGCCACCTGCACCGGATCCAGCAGATCGCCACCGCTGCGATCGCCGAAGGACGCTTCATCGCCACGTTGGGTCTGAGCATGAAGAAGAACGTCAAGCTCGGGCGCGAACTCAAGGTGCTCGACATCCCCGAGTCGTCGCTGATCGACATCGACGACATCGACAAGTACGAGCCGGGCAAGGTCTGCATCATCTCCACCGGGTCGCAGGGCGAACCGATGTCGGCGCTCGGACTGATGGCGCGCGGTGAGAACAAGTGGCTGAAGCTCGGCGAGCACGACACGGTCGTGTTGTCGAGTCACGCCATCCCTGGCAACGAGGGCAACGTGAATGCGGTCATCGACGGGCTGCTGCGCATGGGCGCCGAGGTGGTGCACTCCGGCGTGCTCGACGTGCACGCGACCGGGCACGCTCAGGCCGACGAGATCAAGACGTACCTGTCGATCGTCAACCCCGAGTGGTACGTGCCGATCCACGGCGAGTACCGCCACATGGTCGCCAATGCCCGCCTCGGCGAGTTGATGGGTGTTCCTCACGATCGGGTGATCCTCTGCGAGGACGGCGACGTGCTCGAGCTGACCAAGAAGGAACTGCGCCCCGTCGGGCGAGTTCCCTCCGGCTATCTCTACGTCGACGGCATCGTCGGCGACGTCGGCCAGGGAGTACTGCGCGACCGTCAGAAGCTCGCCGAGGAAGGCGTGGTCGTCGTGGTCGTCACGGTCGACATCCAGACCGGCAAGGTGCTCGTCGGCCCGGAGATCATCACCAGGGGCTGGGTGTACGCGCCCGAAGCCGAAGATCTGCTCGACGAGGCCTGCGACGCGGTCGCCGACGCGGTCGAGTCGGCGCTGGGCAAGGGTGTGCGCGACGTCGAGGCGCTCGAGCGCGATGTTCGTCGTGCCGCCGGGAAGTTCGTCAGCGAGCGCACGAAGCGGCGCCCGATGATCGTTCCCGTCGTCATGGAGGCGTGACGCTTGAGAGCGTTTCCGAGACACCGATCGTCGATCGGGATCATGGTGGCCGTGACGCTGCTTGCGGCCTGCGGCAGCGATTCCGATGCCGCTCCCGAGACGTCGTTCGTCGGTGACATTCGCGTTGCTGTCGCGGCGGTCGAGGCGGAACTCGGCCCGGGTCAGGAGTACTTCGAGGTGACCGCCGGACCGCAGCTGACGAACGTCTTCGTGGCGATCGACGACGCGACCGCAGCGATCCCGTACGTGTACGCCGATGGTGAACTCCAGCCGCCGGCTCCCGTGCTCACGGGTGCATCAGGCTTCGTGTTCACCGCCGACGCGATCGACTTCGACGAATCGACCGTGCTCGGCGAGATCGCCGGCGAACTGCCCGACGCCGTGATCGACACCGTGAGCGTCGAGGGTGGCGAAGGGGGGACCGTGCGCTACGTCGTCTCGGTCCGGTCGTCAGCCGGCGGCGTACTCGATGTGACCGTCGGCCCCGACGGCTCGGTCCTGGCGGTCGACCCCGCCTGATGCCCCCACGGGCGTGCGGCGACGTCGGTGTCACCGCCGGCGCGAACGCCGGAGCGCTCGATGGTCACGGTTCCGTGTGACAGCCCCTTGGTACCGTGTGCGGAGTCATGTCCACATGGGGTCCGTCCAAGAAGCGTTCGACGCAGAAGAAGTCCGGTTCGAGCGCGTCTCGGTCCACGACGTCGAAGACGTCCAAGGGCTCCGGAGCCTCCACGTCGAAGGGCTCGTCGTCACGATCCAAGTCGCAGGCGTCGGGCAGCGTTCGTGACGCGACGCCACCCGGTGGTGAGGCTCCTGGGGGCGCCTCGGTGATGCGTGGCGCAGTCGGTGGGCGCGAACACGAGTTCATCGGGATCGGGCTGATCGGCCTGGCGATCGTGATCGGCCTGGCCGTGTATCTCGATCTCGCCGGCCCCCTCGGCAGAGGCATCGAGACGCTGATGGGCTGGCTCGTCGGCTACGGCCGATACGCGCTACCCCTGGTGCTCGTCGCTGTCGCCGTGTCGTTCCTGCGCCGGGGCCATTCAGCGAGTCCGATCCAGTTGGCGATCGGCTGGACGGTCGTGTCACTGTCGGCGCTCGGGCTCCTGCAGGTGTTCCTCGGGCCGGAAAAGATCTCCGACGGAGCCTCCGAGGTCGTCGATGCCGGTGGCTACGTGGGGGCACTCGTGGGCGCTCCGCTCGAAGCGCTGCTCGCGCCGGCCGGTGCCGCGGTGGTCCTCGTCGGGCTCCTGTTCGGCGGCGCACTGCTCGTCACCCGCACCTCGATCCGCACCTTCGCCCAGAACACGGGCGGATTCCTGGCCGCGATCGGGGGGCCGCTGCATCGCGCCGCCCGGTCGGGCATCAGCAACATCTCCACCCTCAACAGCGATCGAGACGACGAAGCACCGATGGGCGCACCGCACGCGGCGCCCTACGACGTGGCCGGTGAGGCCTCGGCCCTGGCCGGTGGCGGCGCTGCGCTCTACGACTTCGCTGCGGAGGGTGACGATCCGGGCGGGCAGCCCGACGACAAGCCCAGGCGTCGCCGAACCCCCAAGCCGAAGATGTCGACGGGGAGTCAACCCGGCTCGGTGAGCCCAGACGGCACGACCATCGGCGACTGGGTGCTGCCCCCGATGACGTTCCTCGACCGTCCCGGTGAGCAGAAGATCGATCGCAAGGCCGTCGAGGCCCGTGGCGTCATGTTGCAGGAATCGCTGGCGTCACACGGCGTCGACACCACGCTGCTCGGCATGACCGTGGGTCCGACCGTGACGCGCTACGAGCTCGAACTCGGGCCCGGCGTCAAGGTTGCCCGTGTCACCAGCCTGCAGAAGGACATCGCCTATGCGATGGCCGCCGTCGACGTGCGCATCCTGGCTCCGATTCCGGGCCGGTCGGCGATCGGCGTCGAGGTGCCCAACCACCAGCGCCAACTCGTCGCGCTCGGCGATCTGCTCACCTCGCCCGAGGCGGTCAAGGCCACGAACCCGCTCGAAGTGGCCGTGGGCAAGGACATTGCTGGCAAGGCCGTGTTCCTCGACCTCGCCACGACGCCGCACATGCTGATCGCCGGCGCGACCGGCGCCGGCAAGTCGAGCGGCATCAATTGCATCATCACCTCGCTCCTCATGCGCACCACGCCCGACGAGGTCCGCCTGATCCTCATCGACCCCAAACAGGTCGAGATGGGCCAGTACGCACGCCTGCCACACCTGTTGACGCAGCCGGTGACCAACCCGAAGAAGGCCGCCAACGCGCTGGGATGGGCGGTCAAGGAGATGGAGCGGCGCTACGACGTGCTCTCCGAACTCGGCTACCGCGACATCTCCGGCTACAACAAGGCGTTCGCGAAGGGCCAGATCCAGCCGCCGCTCGGATCGACCGCCGAGTACGAGCACCTGCCGTACATCGTGGTGGTCGTCGACGAGCTGAACGACCTGATGATGGTCGCCGCCCGTGATGTCGAGGAGTCGATCACCCGCATCGCCCAGAAGGCCCGCGCGGTCGGCATCCACCTGATCGTCGCCACCCAGCGGCCGTCGGTCAACGTGATCACCGGTGTCATCAAGGCGAACATTCCCGCGCGCATGGCGTTCGCCGTGTCGAGCCTCACCGACTCCCGGGTCATCCTCGACCAGCCCGGCGCCGAGAAGCTCGTCGGCAAGGGTGACATGCTCCTGCTTCCCGGCAACTCGTCGGTCGCCAACCGCATCCAGGGTTCGTTCGTGAGCGAGGAGGAGGTTCGCCAGGTCGTGGCGCACTGGCGAACACAGTCGCCTGAACCGATCTACTCCGACGACGTCGAGTCGGGTGGCGAGGTGACTGGCTCAGGGACCGCTGGGCAGTCGTCGCTCGTTCCCCCGCGCGGCGACTCTGGCGGTTTCGGATCGGGCGGCGGCATGGCATCGTTCGACGATCTCGATGTCACCTCCGACGCGAACGCCTTCTCCGCCGGTGACGAGGACGAGGACACTGCCATGATGCGCCAGGCGATGGAACTCGTGGTGCGCAGCCAGCTGGGGTCGACGTCGATGCTGCAGCGCAAGCTGAAGGTGGGTTTCGCCCGCGCCGGACGGATCATGGACCTCCTCGAGCAGCGCGGTGTCGTGGGCCCGAGCGAGGGATCCAAGGCTCGCTCGGTGCTGATGACCGTCGAGGAGTTCGAACTGTTGCAGCAGAGCGGCCAAGTCTGACCCTGCGTCGCTGTGGTGACATCATGTCGCCATGACCACGCCGACCGTTCGCGAGTTCAACCCCGAGCTGACAGAGATCGCCCAGGGACTTCGTTTCCCCGAAGGGCCGATTGCGATGCCCGACGGGTCGGTCGTGTTGGTCGAGATGTTCGGGCCGCGCCTCACGCGGGTGCACCCTGATGGTTCCACCGAGACGATCGCCGACATCCCGGGCGGGCCCAATGGCGCTGCGGTCGGGCCCGACGGAGCGTTCTACGTGTGCAACAACGGTGGATCGTTCACGCCGGTCGATCTCGGTGGGATGATGCTTCCCGGCGGGTTCAACCGCGACGGCTACATCGGCGGGCGCATCCAGCGCGTCGATCCCCATGATGGAACGATCACCGACCTGTACACGGAGTGCGACGGCCATCCGCTGCGCGGCCCGAACGACCTGGTGATGGACGGTCACGGAGGGTTCTGGTTCACCGATCACGGAATCCGTGACACCTCCTCGCGGACCGCGGACCTCACGGGGATCTACTACGCGAAGGCAGACGGGACCGACATCGAGGAGGTCGTCTTCCCGACCGACTCACCGAACGGGATCGGCCTCTCGCCCGACACCGACACGCTGTACTGGGCCGAGACCCACAACGGACGTGTCCACCAGCGCACCATCACGGCGCCGGGCGAGGTCTTGGCGCCGGCGCCGCTCGATTTCACTGCGGTCCTGTGTGGTCTGCCGGGGTACCAGATGCTCGATTCGTTGGCGGTCGACGGCGAGGGATGGGTCTGCGTCGCCACGATCGTCAACGGTGGCATCACGGCGATCTCGCCCGACGGCAGCCAGGTCGAGTTCTATTCGACCGGCGACGTGCTCACGACGAACATCTGCTTCGGTGGCGACGACCTGCGCACGGCGTACGTGACCTGCTCGAGCAGCGGTCGGCTGGTGTCGTTTCCGTGGCCGCGGCCGGGCCTGCGGCTCGCGCACCAGTGACGCACCCGGAGATCCCGATCGTCGATCTCTCGCGGTTCGTCGACGGCGACGAGGCTCAGCGACTCGCTGTCGGTGAGCAGATCGACGAGGCGTGCCGCTCGGTCGGCTTCTTCACGATCGTCGGTCACGGCCTCGATCCGGAGGTGATCGGGCGGCTGCGGGCGGCAGCGCTCGCGTTCTTCGATGCTGATCTCGCCGATCGCCTGGCGGTGGCCATGCCCGAGCCCGGGTACCCCTACGGCTACAACCGGCTCGAGGCCGAGGCGCTGAACCGATCGATCGGCGGGGTCGAACCGCCTGATCTGAAGGAGACGTTCAACATCGGCCCGATCGACCCGCCGCCGCGCCCGCTCGGCGACATGACCGACCCTGACGAGCGAGCGGTGTACGCACCGAACCTCTGGCCGGCGACGGTGCCCGAACTCCGCCCCGCTTCCGAGCGCTGGTATCGGGTGATGGGCGAGTTGGCGGCGACCTTGATGGAGGCGTTCGCCGTGGCGCTGGGCCTCCATCCCCAGACGTTCGCGCCGTTCATCGACGAGCACGGCTCCGCGCTGCGCCTGGCGCACTACCCGGCGCACGAAGGCTCCGCCGATGGACGACTCCGGGCGGGCGCCCACACCGACTACGGCACGCTCACGATCCTGTGGACCGATGGGATGCCCGGACTGCAGGTGTTGTCGCCATCGGGTTCGTGGATCGACGTCGAGCCGGTCGAGGGCGGCCTGATCGTGAATCTGGGCGATCTGATGCAACGGTGGACCAACGACCGTTGGCGATCGACGATGCATCGCGTCGTGCTGGTGCCGGGCTCGGACCGGCGGCTCTCGATCCCGTTCTTCCACAACGCCAACTGGGATGCGCCCGTTGAGTGCATCGTCACCGATGGAGAGCCGCCGCGGTACGCCCCGACCACCGCAGGGCATCACCTGATGGAGAAGTTCCGCTCCACCGTCATGTGACGTGCGATGAGGTTGTGGCGCGACAGGTGGGCCGGAACCTCATCGGAGGGTGTGCGATGAGGTTGTGGCGCGGGGGTGTGCTGGAACCTCATCGGAGGGTGTGCGATGAGGTTGTGGCGCGACAGGTGGGCCGGAACCTCATCGCTGGGCCGGTATGGGTGTGTGGGGTGGGCGTGCGGGTGTGGGGGCATCGGCCTGGGGTGAGCGGCCCGCGGGTAGCGTGATCAGCCGTGTCACAGCGCTTCTACATCGAGACGCTCGGCTGCCCGAAGAACGACGTCGATTCCGACAAGCTGGTCGGAGCGCTGCTCGCCGACGGCATGGAGCCGACCGACGACGCCGCGCTCGCCGACCTCGTGGTCGTGAACACCTGTGCGTTCATCGACGAAGCGCGGCGTGAGTCGATCGACACGATCCTCGCGCTCGACCAACAGCGCGCCGACGGCTCCCGTCTCGTCGTGACCGGCTGCATGGCCGAGCGCTATGGCGACGAGCTCGCTGCGGCGCTTCCCGAGGTCGACCAGGTCGCCGGGTTCGGCAAGGCGTTCAACGTCGCGCCGGTCGAGCGTGACGGCACCGAGGTACCCAAGGGCAAGCGCAAGCTGATCCCGGTGTCGTCGACCCCCTTGCCCGAATTCGACCTGCTCAACCTGCCTCGTCCCAAGTCGGCGGTGCCGTGGGCGTACGTGAAGATCGCCGAGGGCTGCGACCGTTCGTGCGGGTTCTGTGCCATCCCCAGTTTCCGCGGACCGCAGCGCAGCCGTGACGTCGCCTCGATCCTCGAGGAGGTCGAGCAACTCGAGGCGCGCGAGATCGTGCTCGTCGCGCAGGATCTCGCCTCGTACGGCAAGGATCGTCCCGACGAGCTCGGCGCCGGCTCGATCGTGCCCCTGGTGAATGCCGTGGCGGCTGCCGTCGACCGTGTCCGGCTCCTGTACCTCTACCCGAGCGACCTCAGCGACGGTCTGATCGATGCGATCTGCGACTCCGGCGTGCCGTACTTCGACCTGTCGTTGCAGCATGTCAGCAAGCCGTTGCTTCGTCGGATGCGGCGATGGGGCGACGGACAGCGCTTCCTCGACCGGATCGCCGACATTCGTGAGCGTGAGCCCGATGCCGCATTCCGCAGCAACTTCATCGTCGGTTATCCCGGCGAGACCGAGACCGATCACGATCAACTGCTGCACTTCGTCGAGGAGGCGCAGCTGGACTGGTGCGGTTTCTTCTCGTACAGCCGTGAGGACGGCACGTACGCTGCCGACCTCGACGGTGCGGTCGATCCCGGACTGATGAGCGAACGGCTCGCCGAGTTGCGTGAACTGCAGGACGACATCACGGCGACGCGTCGCGACGCGCTGATCGGCCGCACGCTGTCGGTGCTCGTCGACACTCCCGGCGTGGGACGCAGCCATCGCGAGGCCCCCGAGATCGACGGCGTGGTCCATCTCGACGTGGCGCTCGCTGCAGGCGACGTCGTCGAGGTCGAGATCGTCGACGCGTTGGGTCCTGACCTCGTCGGGACCGGCGTCGACGTCGGGGCACTGGAAGCGATCTGATGGTCGAGCCCGACAAGCTCGCCACCTGGGCCAACGCGATCACGGTCGGGCGCCTGCTGTTGTCGCCGCTGATGTTCTGGGTGATCCCGAATGACGATCTGGGCTCGTGGATCGCGTTCGTGATGTGGTTCGTGTTCTGCTCGACCGACTTCGTCGACGGCTACATCGCCCGTCGCCAGGGGACCACGTCCGCCGGAGCGTTCCTCGATCCGCTCGCCGACAAGGTGTTGATCCTCGGCGCGATGTTCACGCTGGTGAGCACCGGCATGTTCTGGATCGTGCCCGTGGTGATCATCACGGCCCGCGAGGTCGTCATCAGCGTGTATCGGGTGCTCGTGGGCGGCAAGGGCATCAGCGTGCCGGCGATCCGCCTCGCGAAGTACAAGACGGTGAGCCAGCAGCTCGCGGTCGCCTTCGCGCTGCTGCCGTTGACGGCGGTCGATGCCACGTGGCTGTGGAACTCGTTCCTGTGGATCGCCGTCGTACTCGCCCTCGTGAGCGGCGCGCAGTACCTGCTGCGGGCGCGCCGGCTCGAGGCCCTGGCGCCCGAGGTGCAGGAACTCGGCGGGATCGGCCGGGCGGCCCCAGCGGAATGACGGTGCGCTGCGACGTCCTGGCGGTCGGTACCGAACTGCTGCTCGGTCAGATCATCGATTCGAACTCGGCATGGATCGGCGGCGAGTTGGCGGCGAACGGAATCGACTCGCTGGTCCAGGTGAAGGTCGGCGACAACGTCGCCAGGATCGAATCGCAGCTGCGTCGACTGCTCGAAGGTGCCGATGCGGTGATCATGTGTGGCGGGCTCGGGCCGACCCACGACGATCTGACGCGCGATGCGATCGCGGCGGTGATGGGTGTCGATCTGGTGCGTGACGATGCCGTCGCCGAGGTGATTCGCGAGATGTTCGCCGCCCGCGGGCGCCGTATGGCGGAGAACAACATGCGCCAGGCGATGGTGCCCGTCGGCGCGTCGATCATCCCGCAGACCCGAGGGACGGCGCCCGGGCTGATCTGCCCGGTGGTCGTCAACGGCGTCGGCAAGGTCGTCTACGCCGTGCCCGGTGTGCCGCACGAGATGTACGACATGGTGCACCGGGCGATCCTTCCCGACCTGCGGCGCCGCAGCGGCGACGATTCGGTGATCGCCAGCCGTGTGCTGCGAACCTGGGGCGAGAGCGAGAGCGGGCTCAACGAGCGCCTCGACCACGTCATCGAGCAGCTCGACGGTCCGGACACTCCGACGTTGGCCTTCCTGGCCAGTGGCTGGGACGGCTTGAAAGTTCGCCTGACCCACAAGGCGCCGACGCTCGCCGAGTGCACCGTGCAGCTCGATCGCTGGGAACAGGTGGTTCGCGACGAACTCGGTGATCTGGTGTTCGGCACCGACGACGACACGATGGAATCGGTGGTGCTCGAGCTGTGCCGCCGCCGCGGGTTGACGCTGGCGACGGCCGAGTCGGTCACGGGCGGGCTGGTCGGGGCGCGGCTGACGGCGATCCCCGGTGCCAGCGACGTGTTCCGCGGGGCGATCGTGAGCTATGCCACCGAGGTCAAGCAGACGTTGCTCGGCGTGGCCGACGGATCGGTCGTGAGCGAGGCGGCGGCGCGTCAGATGGCTCACGGCGTGCGTGAACGTCTCGGTGCGGACGTCGGCCTGTCGCTGACCGGGGTCGCCGGACCCGATGAGCAGGATGGTCAACCCGTGGGCACCCTGTACATCGGTCTGGTCGGACCGGGCTTCGACGAGGTCCGCCACGCGCGCCTGCCCGGCCAGCGCGAGCAGATGCGTCAGTTCTCGGTGATCACTGCGCTCGGCCTCCTGCGCACCGAGTTGGCTGACCGCTAGCGTTGCCGCAAAGCCCCCGTAGCTCAGCTGGACAGAGCAAGTCCCTTCTAATGACAAGGTCGCAGGTTCGAATCCTGCCGGGGGCGCTGTAGCCTTGCAGGGCGCTGCGTCCACCCGCGGCCCCCACCCCCCGATCAGGCGAGGTTCTGCGTGAAATTCAAGAAGGGCGAAACCGTCATCTATCCCCAGCACGGCGCATGTGTCGTCATGGGGACCAAGAAGATGGAGTTCTTCGGCGAGAAGCAGGACTATCTGATCCTGAAGACGGTCATCAACGAGATGACTCTCAAGGTGCCGATCTCCAGCACCGACGAAGTCGGCGTGCGGCCTCCCGTGTCGGCTGACGAACTCGAAGACCTCGTGGCCGTGCTCGCGAAGCCCGATCCTCGCGTGCCCTCGAACTGGTCGCGCCGGTTCAAGAACCACCAGGAGAAGCTCAAGAGCGGCGACGTCTACCAGGTCGCCGAAGTGGTCCGTAACCTCGCGGCCCGCAATCGCGACGCATCACTGTCCGCAGCAGAGCGCACGATGTACGAGCGGGCCCGCGTGAATCTCATCTCCGAGATCTCGCCGGCGCTGAAGGTGTCAGCCGAAGAGGCTGAGGCCTACCTCGACGACGCCCTCGCCAAGGGCGTGCTCAAGGCTCCGCCGGCCGAGCCCAAGAAGAAGAAGTAGCTCCGCCAGCAGGTTCAGGCCCCTGCAGCGACCGCGGGGAGCGCGAAGCGAACGGTCACCGGAAGGTGATCGGAGATGGCTGCCCACTCGGCACCACCACCGGGCACGCTGACCGACACCTCTGTGGCGTCCTTGGGCACGAGGACGTGGTCCAACAGCTGCGTCGGTCGTTCCGACGGGTTGGTGTTCGACGGCGTGATGTGCTCGACGCCGGGAAGCGATCCGACGATCGTCGGGTCGTCGGCGTCGTTGAAGTCGCCGGCGACGATGGGTGAAGGGTCGTCACCGATGGCGTCGACGATCTCGGCGACACGGATCGCCTCGGCTCGTCGGCACTCCGCATCCTGGTGCGGCGACAGGTGCAGGTTGTAGATCATCACCATGCTGCGGTCGGCGCGGCCGATCAGCGCCCACTGGGCGATCCTGCGCCGCCAACTGCGCATCGGCTGATCCTCGGACACCTCGCTGTGGCCCGCCGCGTCGAGGAGGTGCGGGGTCAGGATCGCCATCCCCTCGGCGCGCCAGCGGATCGCCCTGGTGTACGGGTAGTGCTTCAGCGCCCACGAGTACCGCATCGACAGTGCTGTGCCGAGCGCTTCGACCTGCGCCTTGCGGATCTCCTGGATCACCACGATGTCGGGCGACTCGGCTCGAATGGCCGTGGCGGCCGCGGCGATGTCGGGCCCCTTCGAGCCGTGCAGGTTCCAGGTCAACACGCACCAGTTCGAATGGTCGGACGTCTCCACGACGCCGAGTGTCGCGCACAGCCCCCACCCCGAGCAGAAATTCGGAGCGAACCTTGCGCTCAGCGCAAGGTTCGCTCCGAATTTCAGGGTGTTCGGGGGCGTGGGGGTCTGGGGCGTGCCAGACTCGGCGGTCATGAGCAAGATTGCGTTTCTCGGGCTCGGTGTGATGGGCGCCCCGATGGCCCGTCACCTGGCCAAGGCCGGCCACGAGGTCGTGGTCTACAACCGCACGGCGGCCAAGTCGCTGGCATGGGTGGCGCTCAACGGCAATCAGGCGGCGCCGACGCCCGCCGAGGCCGCGGCGGCCGTCGACGTGGTGGCACTGTGCGTCGGCAACGACGACGACGTCCGCGAGGTCGTGCTCGGGCCCGCCGGGGCACTCGCCGCGATGTCGCCCGGCTCGCTCCTGATCGACCACACGACTGCGTCGGCGGGGGTCGCCCGAGAACTCTCGGCGGCCTGCGCCGAACGGGGCATCGGATTCGTCGACGCTCCGGTGTCGGGCGGCCAGGCGGGCGCCGAGAACGGCCAGCTGACCGTGATGTGCGGATGCGATGACGTCGAAGTGTTCGACCGGGCCGCGGCGGTCATCGGGGCCTACGCGAAGTCCTGTGTCCAACTCGGTCCGGCGGGGTCGGGCCAGCTCACGAAGATGGTCAACCAGATCTGCATCGCCGGTCTCCTCCAGGGGCTCGCCGAGGGCGTGAACTTCGCCAAGCTCGCCGGCCTCGACGTCGACCAGGTGGTCGAGGTGATCGGCAAGGGCGCCGCCCAGAGCTGGCAGATGGACAATCGGGCCCGCACGATGGCCGCTGACGAGTTCGACTTCGGGTTCGCCGTGGAATGGATGCGAAAGGATCTGGGCATCGTGCTCGACGAGGCCGACCGCAGCGGTGCGCGCCTGCCGGTGACGGCGCTCGTCGATCAGTTCTACAAGCAGATCGTGGCGATGGGTGGAGATCGTTGGGACACCAGCAGCCTCATCCGCCTCTTGAATCCCTGAGGAGGGATCAGCCAGCAGTGCAATCGCTCAGCCGTTGTGCGGCCGAGATGATGCCGAGGTGGGTGAACGCCTGCGGGAAGTTGCCCAGGAGTTCGCCGGAACCTGGGTGGTACTCCTCTGCGAAGAGGTCCAGATCGTTGCCGACTGCCAGTAGCCGCTCGAAGAGTTCGGTCGCATCGTGGTGGCGGCCCTGCAGGGCCAGTACCTCGACGAGCCAGAACGAACACAGCAGGAAGATGCCTTCGTCGCCGGAGGTCGCGCCGTCGTTGGGGGCGCCACGAAACCGGTGCAGAAAGCCGGACGGTCCGTCGGTGAGGTCACGTTCGATGGCCTCCACCGTGGCGAGCATCCGGGGGTCGCGGGCGTCGACGAATCCGACGAGTGGGAGTTTGAGCAGGCTGGCGTCGACGTCGGTGCTCCCGAATGCCTGCACGAACGCGCCCGTCACCGGGTGGACCCCGAGGGTGTCGATCGCCGTTCTGATCTCGTCGCGCGCCGCTTTCCACGCGTCGAGTTCGCTGTGCGACGAGTCGAGCCCGTGGTCTTCGACGAGGCGCACGCCACGATCGAGCGCCACCCACACCATCACCTTCGAATGCACGTAGTGACGGCGCGGGCCGCGGAGCTCCCAGATGCCGGCGTCGGGGTCGTTGCGACGCTCGGCGGCCTCGCCGACGGCCGAACACAGAAATCTCCACTCGTCGTCGTCGATCCCCCCGACGGTGGGTTGCCGGCGATGCCGTTGTGGGTCGGTGACGGAGCGCCGGTGCCACAGGTGGGCCGCGTCGAGCAGATGGCCGAACGCGTCGAGCTGGAGCTGCGTGGCCGCGCCGTTGCCGACCCGCACCGGGCGGGACCCGCGCCAGCCGGCGAGATCGAGTTCGATCTCGGGGAGTCTCCGCTCACCGTAGGTGCCGTACATGATCTGGAGTTCGTCGCCTCGTCCGGCCGAGGAGCGCATGATGAAGTCGCGGAATCCCTGGGCGATTTCGGCGTGGCCGACCGCGGACAGCGCCTCGAGGGTCAGCGTCGCGTCGCGGATCCAGCAGAACCGGTAGTCCCAGTTCGCGCCACCGCCCGGGATCTCGGGCAGCGACGTCGTCGGAGCTGCGATCACCGCGCCCGTGGGGGCGCAGCAGAGCGCCTTGAGCACGAGCGCCGACCGCTCGACGTGCCGCGAGTAGACGTCGTCCGGTGTCGTGGTCGACGACCACTTCGTCCACCAGTCGATCGTCTCACGCAGCCGCCCTTCGACGTCGGCAGCATCTGCGGCTCGTCGCTGCAGGAGGTGTGCCGGCTGGGAGACGACGGTGACCGCGAACGGGCGGTCAGGCGTCACGACGCAACGGCAGCTGAGTCGCGCGGCCGGCCGGTCGAGCTGCAGCGGCACTGTTGCGTGGATGGCCAGGGCGTCCTCGCCGCCGACCGCGCTGCTCCGGCCGTCGGAGTCGACCTGCAACCACGGGTGGACACTGCCGTAGTCGAAGCGTGGCTCGATGAGCACGTCCACCTCGACCGCTCCCGAGATCGCCTCGACCCGCCGGAGGAGTTGACCCCGAGGCGACCCAGATCCGCCGGTGTGCATGGCGAACGCGTCGGTGAGCACGATCGCGCCGCCCTCGGTCTCCATCGTCGTCTCGAGCACCATCGTGGCATCGACGTATCGGCGTGACATCCTCGTCACGGGGGCGACGGGGAGGATCGAGAAGTGTCCCCCACGATCGTGATCGAGGAGTCGAGCGAATGTGGAGCCGCTGTCGAATCGACGAAGACAGGCCCAGTCGATCGATCCATGACTGCTGACGAGTGCGGCCGAGTGACAGTCCGAAATCAGCGCATAGTCGGCGATCGGCAGGTCGCGCCCGGATTGTGTGTGCTCGGTGACGAGTTGCCGGGGCACGTCGAGGCCTGGCTCAGGGCCGGGTGAAATGCTGCTGCGCGAACGCGTACACACCCTGGTCGTGGGAGAACTCGACGGTGTTGCCGTCGGGGTCGGTCACCATGCAGATGTAGCCGATCGGGGGCGGCAGGTCCATCGGGGGCGTCGTCAGCCAACCACCGGCCTCTGCGACGGCTGCGACGTCGTCGATGTCCGAGCGCTCCGCGAGTTCGAATCCGAGGTGGGCGAACGGTCCGATCGGTGTCTGATCCGAGCCGGGAAACGGCTCGTGGCCGGGGAGGAACTGGGCGAACACGAGGATGAACGGTGAGTCCGGGCTGTCGGTGTGACCGAGCCAGGCGCCGAAGCCGTTCGCGTCCTCGCGTCGTTCGAGGAGTTCGAGCGGCGTGTGGGTGACGTACCACTCGATCATCGCGTCGATGTCACGAACTCTGAGCGCGAGATGTGTCCAACGGGGGAGACCAGCCACGTCGTCGAAGCTAGTCGTCGTTGCCGCGAAAGCCGTGAACGACCGCAGGCCGGCCCCACGCGTCAGGTGTGGGCGACCTCGGCGAGTGCGCCGGCGAGGACGTCGACGATGCGGTCGATCTGCTCGTCGGTGGTCACGAACGGAGGACAGAAGGTGAGCGTCTCGGTGCCGATCGCCCGGGTGATCACGCCGAGTTCGAGCATCCGGTCGCGCACCGTCATCGCGTTGTGGCCGTCGTGCAACTGCACGCCGAAGATCGCAATGTCGCCACGAACGTGGTCGACGACGCCGTCGGCCTCGAGCGCTCGCAGGCCGCCCTCCAGCCGGGCGCCGAGCCGCTTCACCTCGGTGAGCAGTCCCTCGCGCTCGATGATGTCGAGGTTGGCGAGCGCGCCGGCACACGCCGCGGGATGGCCGGAGTAGGTGTAGCCATGGCGCAGGATGAAGTCGGTGTCGGCCTCGAGCGCGTCCGCGACCTTCCTGCCGACGATCACCCCGCCGAGCGGCTGGTAGCCGGACGTGACGCCCTTCGCGAACGTGGTCATGTCGGGCGTGACGCCGTAATGATCGGCGGCGAACCAGGTGCCCAGGCGGCCGAATCCGGTGATCACCTCGTCGAAGATCAGCAGTGCGCCGTGCTGGTCGCACAGGCGTCGGGCCTCGGCGAGATACCCGTCGACCGGCGGGAACACGCCCGCCGCGCCCTGGATCGGTTCGGTGATCACCGCCGCGAGTTCGTGCGAGCGTTCGGCCATCAGCAGCGACAGCGCCTCGATGTCGTCGCTCGGCACCTGGACCACGTCGGCGAGGAGTTCGCCGTAGCCGTGCTTGTTGAGCGGCAGGCCCTGCGCGCTCGTGCCGCCGTAGTTCGTGCCGTGGTAGCCGCGGACGCGCGAGATGATCAGACGCCGCTCGGGGTGGCCTGCCTGCACGTGAGCCAGCCGGGCGAGCTTCATCGCCGAGTCGACCGCCTCTGATCCGGAGCCCGCGAAGAAGACCCGTGCGCCGGGTATCGGCGTCAGCGCGGCGATGCGTTCGGCGAGCGCATCGGCCGGGGCATTGGTGAACGGATCGAAGCACGAGTAGGCCTCGATTGCGCCGATCTGCGCGGCGACCGCATCGGCGATCTCCTTGCGGCCGTGGCCGACCTGGCAGTACCAGAGGCTGGCCATGGCGTCGACCAGTTCGTTGCCGTCGGCGTCCCAGACGAGCGAGCCTTCACCGCGAACGATCGTGATGAAGTGCTCCCGGGTCGGTTTGGCGAACGGGTGGAGGAAGGCGCCGGGCATGTTCGCATTCTGGCATCACCTCCCGCTTCGCCGGGTGCCGCGCGGTGTGTCATCGTCGGTGGCATGACCTCAACGTTCGCCGAAGCTGCCCGCAGGGTGCAGTCGGGTGACGACCCGCACGTCGAGGCCCGCCGACTCGTCGACGCCATGACGCTCGATGAGAAGCTCGGCTGTCTCGATGGCGACACGCCGTTCTGGCCTGGCCTCTTCGACATGACCGCCGGTGGCTACTACGAGCATCCGTGGCCCGCGGCGCAGGTGCCGCGTCTCGGTGTGCCGGGCATCGCCTTCGCCGACGGGCCGCGTGGTTGTGTGGTCGGCGATGCCACCGCGTTCCCGGTCAGCATGGCGAGGGGAGCGACGTTCGATCCCGACCTCGAGGAGCGCATCGGCCGGGTGATCGGAGCCGAATTGCGGGCGAGCGGTGCGACGTACACGGGCGCGGTGTGCATGAACCTGCTGCGCCATCCGGCGTGGGGGCGTGCTCAGGAGACCTACGGGGAGGATCCCCATCACGTCGGGGCGATGGCCGCGGCACTGACCCGGGGGCTGCAGACCCATGTGATGGCGTGCATGAAGCACTTCGCGCTCAACTCGATGGAGAACGCCCGCTTCAGCGTCGACGTGACGGTCGACGAACGGGCGCTGCACGAGGTGTACCTCCCGCATTTCCGCCGTGTCGCCGCCGAAGGCGTCGCCTCGGTGATGAGCGCCTACAACTCGGTCAACGGCGAGTGGTGCGGGCAGAACACGGTGTTGCTCACCGACATCTTGCGCGATGAATGGGGCTGGGACGGCTTCGTGACGTCCGACTTCATCTTCGGGCTGCGCGATGCGGTCACGTCGGTGCGCGCCGGGCTCGACATCGAGATGCCGTTCCGGCAGCAGCGTGCGCTCGCATTCGCCGACGCCCTGGTGTCCGGCGATCTCGAACTCTCCGACGTCGATGCCTCGGTGACGCGAGTCGTCGCAACGCTCCTGCGTTTCGATCACGTCGTGGCCGAGCAGCCACCGCTCACCGTCGTCGGTGACGCGGCGCATCGTGAACTGGCCCGCACCGCCGCTGTCGCGTCGATGGTGCTCGTGCGGAATTCGGGGCGGTTGCTCCCCGTCCAGCCCGATGCGACGGGCCGGGTGGCGGTGCTCGGTCGTCTCGCCGCAGTCCCGAATCTCGGCGACGGCGGCTCGAGCGATGTCAGGGCATCGGATGTGGTGACCCCGCTCGACGGGCTTCGCGGTCGGTTCGGCGACGTCGTCCACGCTGACGACGACGTGTCGATCGTCGACGACGCCGATCTCGTGGTTGTCGTCGTCGGCTACACCAAGGACGATGAAGGGGAGTTCATCGACAACACGGGCACGGCCCCTCTCATCGGCGACCTGTTCCCGCCGATCGACCATCCGGCGCTGGGTAGCGAGGCGCCGTACGAGCGGCCGGCGCCGTCCGGACGGATCGGAGCGCGGGCGCCGTCGGCTCCCGGTGCCGACGCCATGATGGCGCCTGGTGGCGACCGCTCCTCGCTGCGGCTCTCCGACGCAGATGAGCAGTTGATCGCGGTGGCGGCCGAACGACATCCCAATGTGGTGGTGGCGGTGATGTGCGGGTCGGCGGTGTTGATGCCGTGGGTCGACTCGGTGTCGGCGACATTGCTGATCTGGTACCCGGGCGTCGAGGGTGGCACGGCGCTCGCCTCCGTGATCGCCGGGGACGCCGAGCCGGGCGGCCGACTTCCGTTCGCGGTTCCGACCGATCCAAACCACCTCGTCGACTTCGATCGCACCGCGACGGCGGTCACCTACGGCCTCCTGCACGGCCAGTGGAAACTCGACCGGGAGGCCAACGCCGCGCAGTTCCCGTTCGGCTGGGGCCTCGGGTATGGAGCGGCGACGATCGAGGCCGTGCACCTCGCGGACGACGGCGGGTCGATCCAGGTCGAACTCGAGAACACCGGCGATCGCGACACGTCGCCGGTGGTGTTCGTCCACGCCGGACTCGACGCGAGCGCACACGAACGCCCGCCGCGACGACTCGTCGGGTTCGGCCGGACGACCGTGCCCGCGGGCGGTCGCGCGAGCGCCGTCATCGATCTCGACTGGTCGATGCTCGACGTGCGTCTCGAAGGGGGCTGGGTCACCGAAGCCGGTTCGTACAGCGTCGACGTCGGCCTGTTTGCCAACGATCCGTCGGCGTGTCGGCTGGATGTCGAGCGTGGCTGACGAGGTCGCCGGTCGAGTGGGCCGGAGATAACGTCGTCGTCCATGCGTAAGCCAGAAGTCACGATCCCCGAAGCAACCCCGCCCACCGAACTCGTCATCGACGACGAGACCGTCGGCGACGGCGACGAGGCAACATCGGGCAAGAACGTCACCGTGCACTACGTCGGCGTGTCGTGGTCGACCGGTGAGCAGTTCGATGCTTCATGGGATCGGATGGAGCCGTTCTCGTTCGGGCTCGGTCGCCGTCAGGTGATCCAGGGTTGGGACGACGGCGTGCAGGGCATGAAGGTCGGCGGTCGCCGCCGCCTGACGATTCCTCCGCACATGGGCTACGGCGCATCCGGCGCCGGTGGCGTGATCGCCCCGAACGAGACCCTCGTCTTCGTCGTCGATCTCCTCGCTGTCGGCTGATCGCCGCGCCCGGGGGTCAGACCCCGGATGTCGCACCGAGCGCGTCGACGTTGTACGCAATCTGGTCGAGTACGAATTCGATGTAGGCGAACTCACCCTCCGGTGCAGTGGCGTGCCATCGCGCCTCCCCGAAGGTCATCACGCGTCGGCCTCCGAACGATCGGTAGCGATCGACCGGAGTCGACCAGCGTTGGGGTGTGAACGTCGCGCCACTCGAGGACGACCGGAATCGGTCGTCCGAGACGAAGTCGGCGAGCCGATCGTCGTCGTCGAAGTGGAGCATCGCCGACACGGTTTCCTCGAACCGCCGGAACGTCACCTCCGCGGTCCGATCATCGACCCACCGCCACCCGAAGGCAGGGTCGATCAGCGCTGCGGGGGCCATCAGGCAGATGTCGTTGAGGATCGTCACCGTCTCCGAACGGTTCATCTCCGGCCCGCTCGCGTCGACGATCGTGAACAGCGAGAGTGGCTTCACGACCATCGATGCGGCATCGTCGACGAAGCAGTGGAACACGTCGACCGGGAGACCGCGCATCGATGCCCTGATGAAGAAGAGTCGGCTGGCCACTCCGACACATGTGTTGACCTGCTCACCGCTGAACACCATCCAGCGGTCGCTCGGGCCGGAGCGGATCCGCCCGTGGATCGATGCCCGGAAATTGGAGATCGTCGGACGCCCCACCGCTCCCGATCTACGTACATAGCGCGCGACGGGGGCGGGGAGCGCGTCCAGGTGCCGATCGGTGACGATCTCGTCGGAGCGTGGTCGGGCGAGTTCGTGCTCGGCTCGTCGTGCGAATTCGGTGCGGAGCCTCACGGCGTCCCGGGATGCGTGCTCATCCAGATGATCGTGCCGCATCCGGGCGGCGCTCGGCCAGGGTCCGGAGTCCTCCTCGAAGGCGATTGCCCTCTCTCTGATCGTTGGCAAGAGTCGCTGGCGTTGAGTCAGAGCCGAACGACACTTCCGCTCCTGTCGGTCGCGGCGCATGATCGAAGGACACCAGGAGAGAGGAAACCGACATGAAGGCGCACTGCGTCGTCGTCGGATACGACGGCTCAGCGAACGCGCGCCGGGCCGTGGAGGCAGCCATCGATCTCGTCGCTGCCGACGGAACTGTTCATGTGGTCACCGCGCACGGGCCGCCGGATCCACGCGACGCGACGCGAGCGATCGCGTCGCTTCCCACCGAGTTCAGCGACACGCTCGACGCGCTGGCGGCGCCGACGACGTACCTGAACGACGCCACTCGGCTGCTCGAGGAGTCGGGTGTCAATCATCAGAGCCATCTGGTCGAAGGCGATCCCGCAGAGGCGATCTTGGACCTCGCCGACGCAACGCGGGCGGACCTGATCGTGGTCGGCAGCCGCGGTGTCCGGCGCTTCACCCGATTCCTCCGCGGCAGCGTGTCGACGCGCATCGCCACCCACGCCCGACCCAGCTTTCTCGTCGTCCACCACGACGAGTGAGGGCGGCCCTGCGCTGTCGGTCGAACCGACCTCGCGCGCTGAAAATTTGGAGCGGACGACGGGAATCGAACCCGCATCATCAGCTTGGAAGGCTGAGGTTCTAGCCGTTGAACTACGTCCGCAAGAGCCGACACCCTACCGGGCCCGGCGTGCGACGCTCAGGTCCGAAGCAGGACGCCCAGCGCGGTGATGCAGGAGGTGCGCATCCCCTGTGGGGGTCGCGCCAGCAGCCTCGTGTGGATGGCGAAGGAGTCGTAGCTGGTGAGCACGAGCACGGCGTCGACGAGTGCGTCCTGTTCGGCATCGGAACGTCCGGAGAGTTCGATCGCGAAGTGCTCGCGGATCTGGGTCCTGAACGACTCGGCGACCTTCGCGATCTCCTCGTCGATCGTGGGGATCGAGTAGGCCCGCATCCTCGCGAGTTGCATCGGGCCGTCGACGTACTCGAACAGCGCGATGCGGGCGTCGACCAACGCGGCGATGCGTTCGGCGAGCGTGCCTGAGCCGGGGTTCGGAATCGTGCTCAACGGTCCGGCGTCTTCGAACGACTGGTCGATCGCGGTGCGAACCAGATCGTCGAGATCGTCGAAGTACCGGAAGATCGAGCGATGTGACACGCCGGCGCGGTCAGCGATCTCGGCTGCTCCCGGATGCAGGTCGCCCGCTCGGATCATGTCGAGCAGCGCGGTGATCACCGCCGTCCGGTTGCGGTTGCGGCGCATCGTCCGGCCGTCGGTCGACGCCGCGATGTCCATGTTGACGGGTGCCTGTCGTGTTTGAGTCATCGCCATACGCTCGCCTTGTGAGTCGATGTTCGAAGCGAGAGGTGACCTGACCGATGTCGCCCAGCCGTCGTTCCCCATCTGAAGGTGATAACAGTATCTTGCTGCAGCGCGTCCGCAAGCTCATGGACAAGGCGAGCGCCACATCGAATACCCACGAGGCCGACGCGTTCGCGCGGAAGGCCGCGGAATTGGTGGCTCGACACCGGATCGACCCCGACCGGGTGATGGCAGCGTCGGGCGCCGACGAACTCGCGGTGCGCGAGATTCCGATCGGACGCGGCGCCTATGTGCGGGCCCGACTGGCTCTCCTGATGGCGGTTGCCGGAACACACGACACCCGGGTCGTGTTCGGCACGACGCCGACCGGCACGGTTGCCCATGTCGCCGGATTTGCGTCGGACCTCGACATCGTGGAACTCATGTACCACTCGTTGCACGGCCAGGCCGCGTCGCAGATGGCTGCCGAACGCCGCGCCACGGCGGCGGCGACGCAGCGGTTCCGGCGATCGTTCCTCTTCGGCTACGCCGACCGGATGGGCGTGCTGCTCGCCGACTCTCGTCGCGACGCCGAGGCCGATGTTGCCGAGCGTGTCGGCCTGGCCGGCACCGAGGTCGAGCTGGTAGAGCGCAGCCGTCGGGTGGAGGAGTTCGCCAAGGAGTCGTTCGGCCGTGTGAGAACGGCGCGTGCCGCCGGTGCGGCGCAGGAGCATGGATGGCGCGCGGGCGTTGCTGCCGCGGATCGCGCCGACGTCGGTCGGGCTCGACTCGCCGGCCGGCGGGCGCTGGGGAAGGGCTGAGCGATGGACACCGACCGTTCGGCGGTGTACGGCGCTGAACTCGCCGCATTCGATGGGACCGACCTCGAGTCGGTCGTCGGCCTCGAGCGCATCGGTGCGCGCCTGCAGGCGGTGGCTGCGGGGGAGTGGTGGCCCGGTCCGCCGATCGAAGTTCGTGCGGCCCGGGCCGATGCCCGCTCGTCGACGACGCGCTGCGCGACGGCGCAGACCGACGGCCGAGCCGTGATCCGATTCGCCGCAACCCAGGCGACGATTGCCACAGCTGCGCACGAGTTGGCGCACGCGCTCGCCGGCGTCGAAGCTGGTCATGGTCCGCTCTTCCGTGCGGCATATCTCGATGTGATCGGCGTCGTCACGAACGTCGAGACGACCGACCGTCGTCACGATCTGCACGTCGACCAACTCGCCACCGCCTTCGCCGACGCCCGGCTTCCGATCGGCCCACGCCGGTGGCCGCCACCGCCGCCTTCCACCACCGGCGCCATTGCGCTCTGAACCCTGACGC
>JAHENF010000010.1:0-25466 GCA_024643255.1 Ilumatobacteraceae bacterium | reverse complement strand
CTGAACCCTGACGCTCTGAACCCTGACGCTCTGAACCCTGAGGCGCCGGCGGTGTCGCTCAGTAGCATGGGCCGCCCGTCAAACGGGGTGTAGCGCAGCTTGGTTAGCGCGCCTGCTTTGGGAGCAGGAGGCCGGGAGTTCGAATCTCCCCACCCCGACCCACGTGCACCGGGTTCCCTGGCTCCAGTCGTCAGCCGCGCAGGTCGTCGGCAACGCCGCCCTCGGACGCCAGGAGGCGCTCGATCTCGTCGATCGCCGAGTCCTGTTGGCGCTGCTGAACGGCCATCAACGTTCGGAGCTCGGAGACCCGGGTTCGGACATTGGCCTCTGTTGCGGTGGACTCCGCGGCGGCGGCCTACTTCGACGGTGCCAGGAAGAAGTTCGCGAGGTATCCGGTGAACGTTCCGAAGATGCCGACACCGATGATGATGACGATGGATCCGAACCAGCGACCTCGACTGGTGACGGGATACTGATCGCCGTAGCTGCCGAACTCGAGCAACAAGATGCCCATCAGGAGCAGGGTGAAGAGGACGCTGCCGGCCCGGTCGGCGATGAGGCTGCGAGCGATGTTCTTGGTTCCGTAGGCCCGCAGGAGCCGGAACACCCGGACGAGGCGGAACACACGCAGGATCTTCAGCTGCTCGAACGGCAGGCTCGCCAACAGATCGGCCCAGCCGAATCCGCGAACGAAGTAGTGCGCCTTCGACTCAGGCGGTGAACAGCCGGTAGGTCGGAGTCCGACGCCGAGTGGGATGATCGCACGTCGTCGGGTCCCGATCGGGGCTGGATCCGATCCCCCGCGTGGCTTCGACTTCTCGGTCGGTGGGATACTCTCGCCCGACCGGCAGCCGCCGGCCGTGATCGTGGGGGTTGCGATGTATCCGGGGAACTACGCGACACAACACCCTGACAGGGCGGCGTTCGTCATGGCGGCGACCGGCGAGGCGGTCAGCTACCGGGAGTACGAAGCGCGCTCGAATCAGCTGGCCCACCTGCTGCGCTCACTCGGCCTGAACCAGTTCGACCACTTCTCCATCTACATGGAGAACAACGACCGGTACCTCGAAGCGTGCTCGGCGGGCTGGCGGTCCGGGCTGATCTACACGCCGGTCAACTCCTACCTCACCGCCGAGGAGTTGGCGTACATCGTCGACAACAGCGAGTCCCAGGTCGTGATCACGTCACGAGCGAAACGTGACACGGTGCTCGATGCCGCCGACGAATGTCCCCGGTTGCGGCACGTCCTCGTCGTCGGCGACGACGGCACCAGTGGCGATCCTCGGGTCATCGATTACGCCACCGCGCTGTCCGAACATCCGGTCACGCCGATCCCCGATGAGCGAGGCGGGTCACCGATGCTCTACTCGTCGGGCACGACGGGCCGGCCGAAGGGCATCGCTCGCCCGCTCGTCGACGAACCACCGGACGCCCCCAATGCGTTGTTCGCGTTCCTCTCGTCGCTGTGGCGCTACCGCGAGGACATGGTGTACCTGTCGCCGGCGCCGCTCTACCACTCTGCGCCCCAAGCGGCGGTCGGTACGACGATCCTGAAGGGCGGCACCGTGATCATCATGGAGCGCTTCGACCCGGTCGAGTACCTCCGCCTGGTCGAGCAGTATCAGGTGACTCACAGCCAACTCGTTCCGACGATGTTCAGCCGGATGCTCAAACTGCCGGACGAGGAACGCGATCACTACGACCTGTCTTCGCTCGAGGTCGCCACGCACGCGGCCGCGCCGTGCCCGATCCCGGTGAAGGAGGCGATGATCGAATGGTGGGGGCCGATCATCCACGAGTACTACGGGGCGACTGAAGGTCTCGGTTTCACCGCCTGTGACAGCGAGGAGTGGCTCGCCCACAAGGGCACTGTCGGCAAGGTGATCTTCGGCGACCTCCACATCGTCGACGACGACATGAACGAACTGCCCGTCGGTGAGCCCGGCACCATCTGGTTCAAGACCGCGACGGCGTTCGAGTACCACAACGACGCCGAGAAGACCCGGGAGGCGACCTCGCCGGACGGCACGATGACGACCGTCAACGACGTCGGCTACGTCGATGCCGACGGTTACCTGTACCTCACCGATCGCAAGACCTTCATGATCATTTCCGGCGGGGTCAACATCTATCCGCAGGAGATGGAGAACTTGTTGGTCACCCATCCCAAGGTCGCCGATGCGGCCGTGTTCGGGGTGCCCAACTTCGACCTCGGCGAGGAGGTCAAGGCGGTGATCCAGCCGATGCCTGGCATCGAACCCGACGGTGCACTCACCGAGGAGCTGCTCGCGTTCTGCCGCAAACACCTGGCGCGTCAGAAGGTGCCGCGTTCGATCGACTACGTCGCGGAGCTCCCACGGCTGCCGACGGGCAAGCTCTACAAGAAGGGGCTGCGCGACGAGTACTGGGGCGATGGGGTGAGCCGCATCGTCTGATCGGGATGACCCCCGTTCTCCACGCTCGGGAACTGAGGACGAAGGACCCTGTGTCCGGGTCCGGGATTGGCCGACGTTGTTGGTATGGAGCGAATCCGCAGTCCAGGGTGGTACCCGGACCCGGTGAGCGCAGAACGAGCCCGGTTCTGGGACGGGGCGAAGTGGACCGCGACCGTCTCGTGGGGTGGACGAGTGTCGCAGGACCTCACGCCGCTCCAGGTCGTGGTGCGGAGCGAGGCAGAACACGACACCGACGTCATCGAACGGTATGTGACCCTCGCCGAGGAAGACGGACTGCTCGACCATCCGACCGCCGAGCGGTTGCATGGCGACCTGGGTCGACGATTGCACGTCGTGCATGTCGCACCTCCCGCTCCGCTCCCGCGTCCGCGAGTGGTGGCGCCGACCCGTTCGAGGCCTGCACCGCTCACCCGGACCGATTGGCCGCTCGAGGCCTGGTCGGTCGAACCGGCGCCTGCTCCAGTGCCACGCGAGCCCGGACTGGTGGCTCGCTGGTGGAGCCGCACGCGAGAGTCGCTGGCGAGCGACCTGGGGTTGCACGGGCTCGCCTACCTCGGCGTCATGCTGCTGTTCACCGGCGTCTTCGGGCTGATCGCCTTCTCGTTCGACGAGGTCCGACGTGACCTGCGCGTCTGGGCCGAGCTCCTCGTTCCCCTGTCGTTCTTCACATCGGCGTGGTATCTGCGACGGCGGGGAGCGGAGGTCGTTGCGACCGCGCTCACCGTCCTGGGTGGTGTGCTCCTCCCGGTGGTCGCCATCGCCTCCGTGACCGACGGTGCCGACGTCCCACCGGACCTCACCGGACGCGCGCTCCCGCTCACCCAGGCTGCGATCTGCGTGGTGATCTCTGCGGGCATGGCCCTGGTCGTCCGCCGGACACCGCAGACCCCGCTGCGCTTCGTGGCGCCGGTGGTGCTGTGGCTCGGTGCCGGCTTGGCCGCGGGCGTCGTGAACGAGGTGGTCCCGATCGGTGGGGAAGTCCTTCATCCGGAACCGTTCCAATTCGCGGTGATTCTCCTCGCAGTGATGCTGAGCGTGTTGGTCATCAGGTTGCGTCACAGCGGCGGAGCACTCGCGACGGCCACGCTCCAGGTCGCACCGTTCGTCGCCGGCGCGTCGTATGCGCTGGAACTCATCGTCGCCGGCAACAGTGGTTGGGCGGCCGGCAGCGGCGTGCTGTCGGCGGTGGCGATGGTGTTGCTGCTCGAACTGCTTGCCGATCGACTCCGACCCGACATCGTGACGGTCGGTCAGGTCGTGGCCGTCGTCGTGGCTGGGGTTCGCTTCCTGCCGACCCCGGAGCGCGCATGGATCGCGCTTGTCGTCACCGTCCTGCTCGTCGTGCTGGCCGAATGGGCAGGTTGGCGCCGCCCAACCGTCGCGGGCACGTTGACGGCGCTCGGCGCGGTCGTGGCAACGCTGGCGATGACGATCGACGAACCGACACCGGCCATGCTCGCGTTCGGCCTCGCAACGATCTGGACGCTCGGTCGTCGCGTCGTGCCGGCGGTGTGGGCGCCCGCAGACGATCGATTCGGACTCGTGCCGGCCGCGCTGTCGACCGTGGTCGCCGCGGAGTTGTGGCAGGTGGGCAGCCCGGGCGTCACGGTCGTCGTCTACTCGGCGGCGATCTTCTCGATCGCGCTCGCCGGGCGGGTGCTCGCGCCGGTGCGCGCCGACATGCTCTGGCGTTGGTGGGTTCCGAGTGCGGCGCTCGTCGCGACGTTCGTCGGGGCGAGCTTGCACTGGGGCGATGCATCGGTCGAACTCGCCGTGGCATCGTCACTTACCGCCGCGGCGATGGCGATGAGCGTCGTGCCGGTTCGTTCCCGGGCATGGCTCACTGCCGCCATCGTGTTCTGGACGTTGGCCAATGCGGCCGACTCCGCCGGGATCTCGCTCGCCGCGCAGGGTCTCGTGCTCGCCGCGCTCGCGTTCGTCTTGGTGGTGGTCGGGGTCCATGCTCGTCGTCCGGTGCTCGTCCAGCTCGGCCTGATGGGGCACCTCTGCGGTCTCGCAGCCATCGCGGTGCCGATGGGTTCGGGGTGGAGGATCACGGTTGTCGTCGGATTCGCGACCGCGGCCTGGCTCGTTGCCGCCTTCGTGCACGAACGACGCGGCGTCGCCTACCTGCTGTGGCTTCGAGCCGCCACGACGACGGCCGCCGGTCGGGTACAGGCCTGGATCGATTCGGTCCCCGCGTTCGCTGTGCTGGTGGGGACCTCGGCGGTCGCGATCCTCGCGCTGGATGCGTCGGGACGATCCCTGCCGACGGGTGCCTGGGCGGCAGCGTCGACCGCGGTGGTCGCAGTGGCCGCCGCACTGATCGTCCGGATCACACCATGGAGGCGGGCGGACGAACAGGCACTGTCGCTGGCGGTGTTTGCGCTGGTCGCCGCGGCGGCCCTGGTCACCGCGACTCGTGAAGCCCCCTCAACTCCGGGCTGGCCGACGATCACCGCCCTGACCTCCGGTGTCGTCGTCGTCCTCCTGCACCGCTCGCCGCGGCCTGTGTTGTACGGATGGGTCGCGTGGGCCGAGTCCGGGGTGCTCGCCGTGCTGCTCGCCGATCGGGCGGGTCTCGACCCGCGATGGTTCGACGTCGCCGTGGCTGCGTGGGGTTCGATCGTCGTCGTCGGGGCCGCCTCGCTGTACCGGGTCCGCGCCGGGCCGTCGGACGTGGGCGCCATCGTCGATGAGCGGCCGATGCGAGCACCGCTCGTGCTCGGCTCGCTCGCCATGGTGATGGGCGGAGTCGCCTCACTCGTCGGCGAATCGGCGACCACGGCCGGATGGCTGTGTCTCGGCTTTGCGGTTCCGGTGCTGGCCGTCGCGCTCCTGCTGTCGCTCGGGACCGTCGGGGGAATCGCTGAGGGCCTGATCTCGGTGGGGTTCGTGTTGCTGGCGCCGTGGTCGCCGCTCGAACACCCCTGGTCGATGGTTCCGTGGGCGGCTGGACTGCTCGTGCTGGCATGGTGGCAGCGCCCGCGGGTCCCAGTCGAACCCTCCGCCCATTGGGACCTGCCCACGTTCCGGGTCGCCCACGGGGTCGCCGTGCTGGCCCTCCTCGCGGCGCTCGGGCACGGGTCGATCCCGGCCACGTTCGTGTCCGTCGCGGTCGTGTCCCTCGCTGTGGGCCTGGTGATCCATCGACCGGCGTGGATCGTGGTGGGCGCAGCGCTGACGCTGGTCGGTGCGGGGTCGGCAGGGGCTGGCTGGTTGGCACTCGCTACGGGCCTCGAAGGCGGCGCCGCGACGGCTATGGGCGTGCGGGTCCCCGGTGGGAGCGTGCGTCGGAACCTACTCGTCGTGGGCGCGGTGATGATGTCCGTGGCATGGGTGTTGGTCGCCGACTGGCAGGCATGGTCGACGACCGCGGTGCTGGTGTCCACATCACTCGGGGCCGCGCTGCTCACCGTGCCGTTTGCATGGGCGACGCGTCGCCGTGCTCGGCCGGAAGATCTCTGGCGCGTGTGGCTGGTCGACACCGCCGTCGTCGCAATGCTCGCCTGTTGGCTCGTGTCCGACCCCGAGGTCGGGCAGCGAGCTGGGTGGTTGTCGGTTGCCGGAGCCCTTGCTGTGCTCGCGATCTCGGCAGGAATTTCGGCAGCCGCCATCGATGCGGCACTCCGATGGGTGGCCGCAGGATTGCTCGTCGGGTCGTGGCTCGCCGCGTTCCAAGCGCTCGAACCTGCAGTCGTCCTCGTCGTGGTCGCCGCGACGTCTGTTGCGCTGGCGGTCGGACTGACGATGCTCCTGCTGCACGCGGCTCGACCCACCTCACCCTGGATCGGGCCCGGTGTCGCGCTCGCCGCATCGGCGCAGCTCGCTGCACTCGGTGCCGCGCTCGGCGAGATGCCTCACCGCGAGCTGCTGATCGCTGTGCTGCTCGCCTGCTCGGCTGAGTCGGCGGTCGCCGGGGTCGTGCTGCGATCGACGCCGTTCGCGGTCGCCGCTCCGATCTTCGCCTGTGGAGCATGGCTGCTCTTTGCGAGTGATTCGCTGGCCGACTCGAACTGGTTCACCGTTCCGATCGGTTTCACGATCCTGGTCGATGTCGGGCTGATCCGGTGGCTCCGGCGTGGCCGGGGGGAGGAGGTCGCGAGCACCGATCTCGTCGTGCTCGAACTCGTCGGAATGTTCTTCGTCGTCGCGTCCTCGCTGGCCGAAGTGGTCGCCGGCAACCTGTGGTATTCACTCCTCGCGATCGGGCTCGGCCTCGCCCTCGCGGTGTGGGGGGTCGCCACGCGGGTCAGGCGGCGAGCGGCCTTCGGTGCCGTCACCGTCGTCCTGGCCATGCTGTTGCTGCTCGGCGTTCCGCTCGCCGGGACGATTCCCGCCTGGCGCGGTCCCGCGCTGTGGGTCGCGGTCGCAGGTCTCGGCGTCGCCGCCATCGTGGTCGCCACGCTCCTGGAGCAGGGACGGTCGGCGATCCGCAGCGCCGCGGCCCACCTCGGCGAGAAGACCGCCGACTGGGAGTGATCCTTCGGCGGGTTCGACACCAACGGGTAGCGTCCGGCCATGAACGAACTCCCGGGTCGAGATCACGGAGACGATCATCGACAACTCGTCGGGCGCCGCCTCACCACGCCACGGGCTGCCGCAGTCGCGGGGATCGTGTTCTCCCTGCTGTTGACGGTCACCTATGCGCTGCTGCGATCGTCGGTGCCCGAGAATCCGAAGGACTCGGGGGACTGGCTGGCGACCAACGGCGACCGCGTCAATTTCGCCCTGTGGCTCGTGCCGTTCGCCGGTATCGCGTTCCTCTGGTTCATCGGGGTCATCCGCGACCGACTGGGAGTGTTCGAGGACCGGTTCTTCTCGAGCATCCTGTTCGGCAGCGGTCTGCTGTTCATCGCGATGACGTTCATCGCGACCGCGCTCGCCGGCGCGCTGATCGCCTCGTACCAGGCCGACCCGGTCGCGACGATCCAGAACGGGCTCTACGCGCTGGAGCGCGAGACCATCTTCAGGGTCACCAACGTGTTCGGTGTGCGCATGGCCGGGGTGTTCATGTTCTCGGCCGGCACCATCTGGCTGCGGTCCGGCACGATGCCGAGATGGATGGTGGCGCTCACCTACACGGTCGCGATCGTCCAGATCTTCTCGCTCGGCTTCACGCTGTGGTTCACGATCTTGTTCCCGCTCTGGGTGCTGATCGTCAGCGTGCACTTCCTCGTGCACCCACCGGCCGTCCCGATCGTCGAACCCGTCACGGCGAACGACACCGCAGCCGACTGAGCGTCGCAGCCCCTAGGCCTTCTTGGCGGCAGCCTTCTCGAGGCGCTTGGCGGCCTTGCCGATCGGCTCGATCTGGCGCTGGTCGAGATCGCCGACCTCTGCACCGTTGTCGAACAGCACGCGGTAGCGCTGCCAGTTGAAGCCGTTGGCCAGGATGACCTTGCCCTCGGTTCCGGACGGGACGCCGTGGATCTCCACGATCGTGCGGACCTTGTCGTTCATCCGCAGGTCCAGCTGGTCGGCGTGCGGTGTGGCGAGAGCGTGCGGCTTCCAGTACTCCATCGAGCACCATTGTGCCCGCTCGCGGTTCGATCGCGCGAGTTCATGCTCCGGATCTGTGTCGGACGGCTCTGGACGGCAGGACCGGTGGGAGGGCACCGCCGATACACTCGCCCGTCTGTGAAGAGTTCCGTGGAGACCCTCGAGGGCAACAAAGTCAAGCTGTACGTCGAAGTCGACGAGGCAGAGTTCGATCACGACATCGACAGGGCGTTCAAGTTGATCGCCAAGGAGGTCAACCTGCCGGGATTCCGTGCAGGCAAGGCCCCACGGAAGGTGTTGGAGGCGCGCGTCGGAGTCGGCGTGGCTCGCGAGCAGGCACTCCGCGACGCCGTGCCGCAGTACCTCGCCAAGGCCGTGCGTGAGCACGAGATCGACCTGATCGCGGCGCCGGAAGTCGAGATCACCGACGGAACCGAAACCGGACCGGTCGAATTCGACGCCACCTGTGAGGTGCGTCCGACGATCACCGTCGAGGGCTACGCCGAACTGCGCGTCGAGTTGCCGTCGATCACCGTCGACGACGACGACATCGCCGAGGCGCGTGAGGCCGAACTGAAGCGCGGCGGATCGCTCGCCGACGCCGATCGCCCAGCGCAGACCGGCGACTTCGTCACCCTCGATCTCGCCGCCACTCGTGACGGCGACGAGGTCATGGGCCTCAACACCGAAGACTGGTCATACGAAATCGGTCAGGGCTGGGTCACCGACGACTTCGACGATCAGCTGACCGGCGCATCCGTCGGCGACGAGTTGACGTTCACGTCCACCCCCAAGGGCACCGAGGAGCCGGCCGACTTCGTGGTCAAGGTCACCGCCGTCCAGGAGATGACCGCACCCGAGCTGACCGACGACTGGGTGTCCGACAACCTCGGCGAGTTCGACACCGTCGACGAGTGGAACGACAGCCTGCGCGAGTCGCTCGCCGAGACCAAGCTCAATCAGGCTCGCCAGAGCCTCGTGCGGGCGCTGAACGAATCGCTCGCCGGCCTCGTCGACGTCGAGATTCCCGAAGCGATGGTCGATGCCGACCTGAACCAGCGGGTGCAGGGAACCGTGCAGCAGTTCCAGGCGCAAGGCATCGATCTCGGCCAATGGCTCGCCGCCACCGGCCAAGAGCCCGACCAGTTCATCGAGTCGATGCGCGGCGCATCGGTCGAGGCCGTCAAGGTCGACCTCGCGCTGCGTGCGGTCGCCGACGCCGAGTCGCTCGAGGTCGAGCCCTACGACTTCGACGCCGAGTACGCACGCATGGCGATGCAGTACGGCCAGAAGGCCAAGGACATCCGTAAGGCCTACGAGCAGAACGACGCCGTTCCGGAACTGCAGGCGCAGATCCGCAAGTCGAAGGCGTTCGACTGGCTGATCCATCACGTCGACTTCGTCGACGCGGCGGGTGAGGCGATCGATCGCGACACCCTGCTCGGCCACACCCACGACGAAGACGGTGGTCACGGCGAGGTCCAGGATGTCCAGGCGGCAGCTGCTGCGGTCATCGCGGCGACCGACGCCGAGGCGGCCGCGGCCACCGAGTCCGACACGACCGACAACGAAGAGGAGACGACATCATGAATCTCGATGCGGTGAGCTATCTCGTTCCGAACGTCGTCGAACAGACGAGCCGCGGCGAGCGCGCCTACGACCTGTACAGCCGCCTGCTGAAGGACAACATCATCTTCCTGCAGACGCCGGTCGACGACCAGATCGCCAGCCTGCTGTGCGCCCAGTTGATCCACCTCGAGTCGGAGAACCCCGACAAGGACATCAACATCTACATCAACAGCCCCGGTGGCGACATCACGGCGCTGTTCGCGATCTACGACACGATGCAGTTCATCAAGAACGACATCGCCACGATCTGTCTCGGCCAGGCCGCATCGGCAGCGGCCGTGTTGCTCGCCGCCGGCACCAAGGGCAAGCGTCTCGCCCTCCCGCACAGCCGTGTGCTGCTGCATCAGCCGAGCGGTCAGGTCGGCTACGGCCAGGTCACCGATCTCGAGCTCGCGGCCAAGGAGATCATGCGCATGCGTGAACTTCTCGACGGCATCTTGTCCGAGCACACCGGTCAGTCGATCGAGCGAATCCACGCCGACACCGACCGTGACTTCGTCATGGAGGCCGACGAGGCCCTCGAATATGGCATCATCGACAGAGTGATCTCCTCTCGCGAGGCGGTGGACCGGACCGGTCCCATCCGCTGAACCGGGCGGGGGTTCGCCTGATTCGTCGGGTGGGTCCACGACTCGTCGTGGTGGACGCGCCAAACTGTCGGGCTCCAACTCGCACAGCCAGCGCAGGAACGACACGAAGAGGTACCGACAGTGGCGAAATTCGGGGATACCGGCGAACTGCTGAAATGCTCGTTCTGCGGCAAGTCGCAGAAGCAGGTCAAGAAGCTGATCGCGGGCCCGGGCGTGTACATCTGCGACGAGTGCATCGACCTGTGCAACGAGATCATCGAGGAAGAGCTCACCGAAACGGCTGAGCTGAGCTTCGACAACCTGCCCAACCCGCGTGAGGTCCGAGCATTCCTCGACGACTACGTCGTCGGCCAGGATTCGGCGAAGAAGATCCTGTCGGTGGCGGTGTACAACCACTACCGCCGGATCCAGCACCAGAGCCAGGCCACCACGGTCGGGCGCCGCGACGAGGTCGAACTCGCCAAGTCGAACATCCTGCTCCTCGGGCCGACCGGTTGCGGCAAGACCCATCTGGCCCAGACGCTCGCCCGCCAACTCAACGTGCCCTTCGCTGTGGCCGACGCCACCGCGCTGACCGAGGCCGGCTACGTCGGCGAGGACGTCGAGAACATCCTGCTCAAGCTGATCCAGGCAGCTGACTTCGACGTCAAGCGCGCCGAGACCGGCATCGTGTACATCGACGAGATCGACAAGGTCGCGCGCAAGAGCGAGAACCCGTCGATCACGCGCGACGTGTCGGGTGAAGGTGTGCAGCAGGCGTTGCTGAAGATCCTCGAGGGCACACAGGCGTCGGTGCCGCCGCAGGGCGGTCGCAAGCATCCGCACCAGGAGTTCATCCAGATCGACACCACCAACGTGTTGTTCATCCTCGGCGGCGCGTTCGCCGGGCTCGAGCAGATCATCGAGTCGCGAATCGGACACAAGGGTGTCGGTTTCCACGGTACGGTGCGCTCGGCCGTTGATCGTGATCCGGGTGAGTTGTTCGCCCAGGTGCTGCCGGAAGACCTCGTGAAGTTCGGCATGATCCCGGAGTTCATCGGGCGACTCCCGATGATCGGTGCGGTCGGCAGCCTCGACCGCGAAGCGCTGGTGAAGATCCTCGTCGAGCCGAAGAACAGCCTGGTCAAGCAGTACGAGAAGGTGTTCGGCTTCGAAGACGTCGAGCTCGAGTTCACACCGGACGGACTGCAGGCGATCGCCGATCAGGCGCTCCTGCGTGGCACGGGTGCCCGGGGTCTGCGGGCGATTCTCGAAGAGGTGCTGCTCAACACGATGTACGACCTGCCCGGTCGCACCGACATCGGCAAGGTCCTGATCGACGAGACCACGGTGACCGAGAAGGTCAACCCCACGTTGGTGCCGCGTTCGGCGGGTCGCCAGCGCAAAGCGGCGTCCTGAGCAACCGCTCGTCCCGGCCCTAACCTGAGGGTCCCCATGACCTACGACGACGCGCTGCGCTACCTCGACGAGCACGCGACCTACGAAAAGACCGGGCGCATCACGTCGCCGTCGCTCGACAACATCACGGCGTTGTGCGAGGCGATGGGAGATCCGCAGCACGCTTGCCCCGTGATCCACATCACGGGCACGAACGGCAAGGGTTCGACGGCGCAGATGATTTCGCGTCTGCTCGTGGCGAGCGGACTGACCGTCGGCACCTACACGAGCCCGCACCTCGAACGGGTGAACGAACGCATCAGTCGGAATCTCGAGCCGATCTCCGATGAGGATCTCGCCGAGCAGATCGCCGCGATCGCCGATCTCGAAGTGATCATCGGTCGCCGTCCCGGCTATTTCGAGATCATGACCGCAGCGGCGTTCCGTTGGTTCGCCGACGTGGCGATCGACGTGATGGTGGTCGAGGTCGGCCTGCTCGGTCGATGGGACGCGACGAACGTCGTCGATGCCACCGTCGCGGTGGTCACCAACATCGGCATGGACCACACCGAGTTCGCCGGCCCGACCCTCGAGGACATCGCCCGCGAGAAGGCCGGCATCATCAAGCCGCGTTCGGCGACGGTCGTCGGCGAGACCCGGTCCGAACTGGTGTCGATCTTCGCGACCGCCGGGGGAGCGGCGATGTTGGCGGTCGACGACGACTTCGAACTCATCGGGAACCGGCTGGCGATCGGCGGCCGGCTGCTCGACATCCGGACACCGACGACGATCTACACCGACGTGTATGTGCCGCTCAACGGCGCTCACCAGGGCAGCAACGCCGCAGTGGCGTTGGTCGCCGTCGAGACGTTCTTCGCGGCGCCGCTGGCCGAGGAGGTCGTGCTCGAGGGCTTCGCCGAGGTGACGATGCCGGGCCGCTTCGAGGTGCTGGGGCGTCAGCCGCTGGTGATCGTCGACGGTGCGCACAATGCGCCTGGTGCCGACGTGTGCGCGTCGGTGTTCCTGCAGGATTTCGATCCCGAGGGGCGCCGGATCCTCGTGGTCGGCACCCTTCGTGATCCCGACGAGATGTTGGCCGCACTGCGCGCCGACGAGTTCGACATCGTGTTCGCCTGCACCGCGCCGTCGCCGCGTGGCGTGCCGGCGGCCGATGTCGCCGATGCGGCCCGTCGTCTCGGCTGCGACGCCGTCTACGTCTTCGACTCGGTCGAAGCCGCCTGCCAGCGAGCGATGGAGTACGCCGACGGTGACGACGCGATCCTCGTCACCGGCAGCCTCTACACCGCCGGTGCCGCCCGCCCCATCCTCCAACGCTCCGCCAACTGACCTACGAACCCACTCCCATCCCGAAATTCGGAGCGGATGTTGCGCTGAGCGCAAGCCTCGCTCCGAATTTCGGAATGGGGACGTGGAGTGGGGCTTGGAATGGTGGGACTTGGAGTGAGGGGTCGGATGGTTTCGAGGAAGTCGGGGGATAGGTTCGGCGAGATGTCTGATCGCACGCTGGTCCTGTTGAAGCCCGACGCCGTGGAGCGCAAGCTCGTCGGTGAGGTCGTCTCGCGTTTCGAGGCCAAGAACCTCGACATCGTCGCCATGGAGCTCCGCTCGCTCGACGCGGACACCCTCGCTCGGCACTACGAGGAGCATGTCGGCAAGGGCTTCTACGCCGAACTCGTCGAGTTCATGAGCCGCGGGCCAGTCGTCGCGATGGTGATCGAGGGCCCCGAGGACACCTGGGAGGTCGTTCGTGCGATGATGGGCGCAACCAATCCGCGCACGGCAGCTCCGGGAACCATTCGTGGGGACCTCGGCATTCTGTTCACCGAGAACCTGGTGCACGGCAGCGACTCGCTGGCGTCTGCCGAGCGCGAGATCGGGATTTTCTTCCCCAATCTGTAACATTGAGAGATTCCGGTTGATGGCACGGTTGGAGTGCCGGACCGGAACTCTCGACAGCTCGCGAAAGGTGGCCATCCCATGGCCCGCAACAATCCGCTCAGTCTCGGGCGTGACCTCGCCATCGACCTCGGCACGGCGAACACGCTGATCTACGTTCGCGGCCACGGTGTCGTGCTCGACGAACCCTCGGTCGTGGCGATCAACGCCAACGATGGCCGCCCCGTCGCGGTCGGCATGGAGGCCAAGCGGATGATGGGTCGGACACCGAACCACATCAAGGCCATCCGCCCGCTCAAGGACGGTGTCATCGCCGACTTCGAGGTCTGCGAGAAGATGCTGCGCTACTTCATCCAGAAGGTGCACGGCTCGAAGTGGAGCAAGCCGCGCATGGTGATCTGCGTCCCGTCGGGCATCACCGGCGTCGAGCAGCGCGCTGTGCAGGACGCCGCCGAGTACGCGGGTGCGCGCAAGCCGGTCCACATCATCGAAGAGCCGATGGCCGCGGCGATCGGCGCCGACATGCCGGTCCACGAACCGTCGGGCAACATGATCGTCGACATCGGCGGCGGCACCACCGAGGTCGCCGTGATCTCGCTCGGCGGCATCGTGACCGCCCAGTCGATCAGGGTCGCCGGCGACGAACTCGACGATGCGGTGCTCCAGTACGTCAAGAAGGAATTCTCGCTCGCGATCGGTGACCGCACCGCCGAGGAGATCAAGATCCAGATGGGCTCGGCGTGGCCGCTCGAATTCGAGCTCACCGCCGACATCCGCGGACGCGACCTGATCTCCGGGTTGCCCCGCACGATCCAGGTCACCACCGAACAGGTTCGTGAAGCACTTGCCGAGCCGATCTCTGCCATCGTTGACGCCGTGAAGACCACCCTCGACAAGACGCCGCCCGAGTTGGCGGCCGACATCATGGAAGACGGCATCACGATCACCGGTGGCGGCGCGCTGCTGGGCGGCCTCGACCAACGACTGACGCACGAGACGGGCATGCCGATCCGTATCGCGGACGAGCCCCTGTACAGCGTGGTCATCGGCTCCGGCCGGGCCCTCGAGAACATCGATGCCATGCGTGGCCTCATGTCGCTCGGCGGCGAGGACTGACCACCGGTCCAACGCGCCGGAACACCTGTCACCATGGCCATCTATTCCGTCGGGCGCAAGCGGGTCATTCTCGCGCTGCTGCTCACCACCGTGTTGTTCCTGACACTCGATCTGCGCGGCAATCCCGTGATCGATCGTGTACGTGAGGGCTTCTCGGCCGCGATGAGTCCGGTCGAATCCGCGACCCAGGTCGTGACCAACCCGCTCGAGCGTGCCTGGCACGGCATCACGAACTACGACGATCTCGAGCAGGAGAACCTCTCGCTCCAGGAGCAGGTCGATCGCCTGATCGGGACGCAGGCGGCCGCGGAGGCGGCGGTCATCGAGGGCAAGGAACTGCAGGCGCTCTACAGCCTTCCTTCGCTGTCGGGCATCGACACCGAGGTTGCCCGTGTGGTCGGATACGCGGCGAACAACCTCGACCAGGTGATCGAGATCGACAAGGGCAGCCGCAGCGGGATCGAGATCGGCATGCCGGTCGTCAACCAAGCCGGACTCGTCGGCAAGGTCACCCAGGTGTCGCCCAACTCCGCGCGAGTGATGCTCGTCACCGATGCTCGCTACAGCATCGCGGTGAAGGTGACCTCGTCGGATCAGGGGTTCGCCGACGCGACGACCGATACGACGCCATCGGGGCTCGACCCCCAGCAGGTGGCCGACGCGGCCACCACGACCACGGTGCCGCCGGCGCTCGTGCCCGGAATCACCGGACCCGATGGGCTCCCGATTCCGGCCACGACGCTGCCCGGCGCATCGGCGAACGATCCCTTCGTCGACGCGACCGGTCGACGCTTGACGCCCGCCGAGATCGCGGCGCTCGCCGCGTCGCTGACCACCTCGACGACGTCCGTGCCGACCGACTCGGTCCCGGGTGACTCGCTGCCCGGCGTCGTGTCGCCCACGACGACCACGACGACACTGCCCGTCATCGAGAAGGAATACGGCGCCCTCGAGGGGCGGGGTAGGCTCCGTCTGCCACAGATCCGCTTCCTGCAGGATTCGCCGTCACTCGCCGTGCTGCAGGTCGGCGATCTCGTCGAAACGGCCGGCGGGTCCGAGAGCCTGGCGCCGCCCGGCATCCCGGTCGGCCGCGTGCTCAACCGTGCGAACCGCCCCGGATCCGGCGGGCCGCTGCTCGATGTCGAACTGAACGCCGATCTCGGTCGCCTCAACTTCATTCGAGTGGTGCTGTACAAGCCGTTGTCCGAAGTCGGCCAGTGAGGGCCGTGTACCGACTCGTGCGGTCCAGGATCGACTGATGTTCGCGGCGTTCGTTCAGGGCCCGCTCGTCAGGCTCATCCCTGTGGGCATGTTGCTGCTCGCCCTGCAGCGCACGCTCTTCGTCGACCTCCAGGTCAACGGCGTCATCATCCAACTGATGATGGCAACCGCGGCGGCCGCCGGAGTCGCCGGTGGCAGTGAGCGCGGCGCGGTCGCGGGGTTCGTGTTCGGCGTCATGTTCGACCTCGCCGAAGGCACACCTCTCGGCTCGACGGCGACTGCGTTCACGATCGCCGGGGTGGTCGGTGGATTGCTCGCACTGATCGCGGCCGACCCGCAGTGGTGGCTGAACGCACTGTTCACCGGCCTCGGCGCGGCGGCGGGCGCACTGATGATCCCGGTGGTCCGACTGTTCATCGGCGAACCAGAGCCGTTCCAGGACCGCCTCACCATCGTCGTACCGATCGTGGCGATCTCGGCTGCCATCATGAGCCCGCTGCTCGTTCCGCTCGCCCGATGGTGCCTGCGGCTGAAGCGGCCCGAGTGGACCCAGCCGGTCGGCGACGCATCAACTCGAGAGGCGTGAGCTCGCACCGAACCAGTTGTGAGGAAGGTGTGAATCCGCGGACTGTCGGATCCGCCACCCGCGCCCTGCAACACGTTTGTAACATGCAGGCTGGTATCTCATGGTGAGCTTCGTCCCAACCGACGCGCGGGTGCGCAGTGGCTGCTGACAAACGCGCCGCGCGCCTCGGAGTGCTCGCCCTCGTCGGCATGCTGCTCTTCGGGCTGGTCGGCGCGCGCCTGTGGTTCCTGCAGACCGTGGAGCAGGAGAGCCTCCAGGCCCAGGTCAATCAGACCAAGCTGCGCACCGTGCCACTCCTGCCCGAGCGGGGCCGGATCTTCGACGCCGAGGGCCGGATCCTCGCTGACAACGATCGTGTGCTCACCGTCGGCGTCGACTGGGAGATCATCCGGAGCAAGACCTACCGGACCGAGATCTTCCGCCGGCTGTCCGGCTGGGTGAACGTACCGATCGGAGACATGGAGGCTCGATACCAGAGCGGCATCTACAGCCCCTTCCTGCCGATGCCCGTCGCCGAGGACGTCGACGAGCGCACGGCGACCGCGATCGAGGAACGCGTCGAGGACCTGCCGGGCGTGTCGATCCTCGAGCAGTCGAGGCGCGTCTACCCGTACGCCCCGATCGCGAGCCACGTGGTCGGCTACATGGGCCGCATCACCGCCGAGACGAAGGAGAAATACCAGGGCGAGGGGTACTACCTCAACGAACGAGTCGGTCAGTTCGGCATCGAGTCGAGCATGGAGTCGGAGCTGCACGGCAAGTGGGGGTCGGTCACCTACGAGGTCGACAACGCCAACCGCATCGTGCGTGAGGTCGAACGGATCCCGCCGATCAACGGCAACGACGTCCAGCTGACGATCGACCTCGACCAACAACAGTTCGCCGAGCAGGCACTCGAGACACAGCTCAAGCGCCGTCAGCTCGCCACGGCGACCAACCCCAAGGATCCGGAGACCAACTTCACGGAGCTGGTGTTCCCCGACTACCCCCGCGACGTGCCGTACAAGGCGCCCGCCGGCTCGGTCGTCGTCGAGAACTACCAGAACGGCCAGATCATCGCACTTGCCAGCTACCCGACGTTCGACAACCGGTGGTTCGAAGCCGACCTCGGCAACGGCAAGTTCGAGCAGCTCTTCCCGTCGGTCGACGCGAACGGGGATCCGATCGATCCCGACCAGTCGATCCTCGTCAACCGGGCCATTCAGGGGCGTTACAACCTGGGTTCGACGTTCAAGCCGTTCACGGCATTCGCCGCCCTCGACACCGGGCTGATGGGCGTGAACGACTACTACAAGGACGAAGGCTCCTACCGGATGGAGTCGGTGGAGAAGGACAAGTGCAACTCCGGCCTCGTGCGCTGCGTGTACCGCAACGCCACCTGCAGCGGAACGGGACGCCCATGCGTGTACGGCTCCGTCGACGTCGAGACGGCACTTGCGGTGTCGTCCGATTCGTTCTTCTACCGAATCGGCGAACTGATCATGACGACGAACGACTATCAGCCGGTGCTGCAGGAAGAGGTCCGCAAGTTCGGATTCGGACAGGACCCGGGCATCGCCCTGCCGTTTGCCTTCGATGGCACCGTGCCCGATGCCGCGCTCAAGGCCGACTACGCGAAGCGCGGCGTCATCACCGAGGCGGAGGGTTCGGGCTACTTCACCGGCGACAACGTGCAGCTCGCGATCGGTCAGGGGCTGTTGTCGGCCTCGCCGTTGCAGTTGGCCATGGGCTACTCCACGATCGCCAGCAAGGGCTTCCTGATGAAGCCCGAGATCATCAAGGCGGTGTGGCAGCCCGGCGTTCCCGACTCGGCGACGCCGGGCTATGCCGACCTGTCGGCGGCCAAGCTGGCCGAACCGGCGAACCTCACCGGTGAGGTGGTCAGACAGATTCCGATGCCCGAGGCGACGTGGCAGGAGATCGACAACGGCCTGCACCGCGTGATCACCGGCCCCGGAACGACGAGTGACTACTACCACTCGACGACCGGCGAAAAGCTCTTCTACTACTACCCGGACAGCGCCATCCCACTGTCGGGCAAGACCGGAACCGCCCAGGGCGCCGGCAACTATCCGTGGAACGACTCGTCGGCGTTCGCGGCGTACAGCCGTGACCCGTCGCGGCCGTACACGGTGTCGGCGTATCTCGAGAAGGCCGGCTACGGCTCACAAGCCGCGGCGCCGGTCGTCAAGTGCATGTTCCTGCAGATGTCCGGTCTGGCGACGACCGATCCTGTCCGGCTGTCGGATCCGCTCGACACCCGGTCGAATCTGCCCGCCCAGCCGCGTGAGATCCCCGATCCGAGCTGCTACAACGGCCGGTTCGACGGCGGCGGCCTGATCGAATAGTCGTGGCCACTTCCTTCCTTTCGCGCCGGCCCGACTCTGGTCTGGGCAACATCGGCGCCAGTCCTGCCGCCCCGAGCCGCAACGTCGACTGGGTGTTGCTGTCGGTGCAGGCACTGCTGACGGTGATCGGGTGTTTCGTCGTGTTCTCGGCGTCGCGGACCCGCCTGAACGACGACCCGTACGCGTTCGTCACGCGCCAGGTGGTCTTCGCGATCATGGCGACCGTCGTGATGTTCATCGTCATGTCGGTCGACTACGAATGGTGGAAGGACCGCGCCCGGTTCCTCTACGGCCTCACCCTGGTGATCCTGTCGCTGCTGTTCCTCGTGGGCATCGCCTCCGGCCAGGATCGCATCTCGTTCGACCTCGGGCCGTTCAACTTCCAGCCGGCCGAGATGGCGAAGTTCACCACGTTGTTGATGCTCGCGACCTACCTCGCCGAGGAGCGCAGCGACGAGGTGTCGTATCCCCGCTTCCTCGGTGGCCTGATGATCGTCGGCGCGCCGGCGGTGCTCGTCATCATCCAGCCCGACCTCGGTTCGGCGTCGGTGCTGGTCTCGATGGCGATGGGGGTGCTGTTGGTCGCAGGGGCCAAGGCCCGTTACATCTTCCTGATCACGTTGTTGTCGGTGAGCACGGTGCTCGCGGCGTTCGTGGGTCGATTGGTGAACAGCTATCAAGCGGCCCGAATCCGAGCACTGGTCAACCCCGCCGCAGCGAATCAGGACGATCTCTACCAGGCCGAGAATGCCATGCGCGCCATCGGTACCGGCGGCGTGTGGGGCAAGGGGTGGCTGCGGGGGCCTTTGACCAACGGGCGCGACATTCCCGTCATGTGGGCCGACTTCCCGTTCGCGGCGATCGGTGAACAGTTCGGGCTGATCGGATCGGCGGTCGTGCTCGGCCTGATCGCGGTGCTGCTCGTACGAATCTGGCGGATCGCGCACCTGTCGCGCGACCTGCTGGGGACGTATCTGTGCGCCGGCGTGTTCACGATGGTGCTCTGGCAGACGTTCCAGAACGTCGGGATGACGCTGCAGATCATGCCCGTCACGGGGCTCCCGTTGCCGTTCATCTCCTACGGCGGCTCGGGGTTGATCGTGTACTTCGCGTTGTTCGGCCTCGTCCAGTCCGTGCACATGCGGCGAATGCGTTGAGCTGGGAAATCGACCGCCATCCCTCGACTCGGGCCACCGCGGCGTAGAATCGCCAACCCAGTGGCCACATTCGACGGACTCATCCCCCATGAGCGGTTGCGCGACCAGCGCAGTCGGGTCGGCCGCCGCATCAGTCGAAACGGTCGCCTGGGGGCGACGCGTCTTCCCGAGGCCGCCGACCGGCGGACCCGAACGTCACGAGCAACCCGGACCCACCGCACAGCGCGGACGGCCCCGGTTGCGGAGAGCGCTGTACGGGCTGCTCTCCTGAGAAGGGACTCCCTCCAACATGGATCACTCCGAAACCGATACTCCCGCCGAGGCGGCAGCCGCAGCTCCAACTGACGGGCCATCGAGCGGGACACCCGCTCCGACGCCCACTGAGGTGGAGGATGCCTCGTCCGACGTGACCGAGCAGTCCGCTGACGACAACGGCACAGACGCCGACGGTGGCGCACCCAATCGGCGCCGTCGCGGCTCACGCGGCGGCCAGCGCCGTCGAGGCGCGACGAGCTCGCAGAAGTCCGGCGATGCCGACTCCGACGACGACATCGACGACATCGACGACATCGACGACATCGACGACATCGACGACATCGATGATCGCGACGATCGCGACGACATCGACGATGCCAACGACGGCAGCGGCGACGGCAACGACATCGACGACGATGATGGCAACGACGACGATCGCAACGACGTCGAGCTTCCCGAGCCGATGAGCGAAGGTCGTGCGTCCGCCGAGGCCGCGGAGAAGGCGTTGGTCCGCAAGCCGCAGATCGGTGACACGATGCCGATCCCCTCGTCGCCACCACCCGGACCGGCCCGTTCGACTGCGGACGCGCCGGCCAAACACGGTGGCGAAAAGCGTCGGCGCCGCCGCGGCGGCGGAGGTGGTGGTGGCGGTCGTTCGTCCGGCCCGTCGAACGCCGAGTCGCAGAACGCGTCCGCCGAGTCCGGCGCGAAGAAGAGTCGCCGAGCGCGCGGGCGTGGCAAGGGTCGCACCGAGGCTCAGCTCGACGATGCGATGCTCGAGCAACGACGCGGTCGCGAACGCAACGGCAAGCCGATCGGCCGCTACTTCATGGCGGTCCAGGTTCGCCCGGGAATGGCACAGGTGGCCGTGCTCGAGGGCCGCAGCCTGATCGAGCACTACGTCAGCCGGCCCGCCGACGATGTCAGCCAGATCCACGGCAACGTCTACGTCGGCAGGGTGCAGAACGTGCTCCCCGGCATGGAGGCGGCCTTCGTCGACATCGCGACGCCGAAGAACGCCGTGCTCTACCGCGGCGACGTGCAGTACGACGCCGAGGACATCGACGAACGGGGCAAGAATCCTCGCATCGAGGACATCCTCAAGAACAAGCAGCTGATCATCTGCCAGGTGACGAAGAACCCGATCGGCCACAAGGGGGCACGTCTCACGCAGGAGGTGTCGCTGCCCGGCCGATTCGTCGTCCTGATCCCGAACTCGAAGACCTACGGCATCTCCAAGCGGCTCCCCGACGATGTGCGCAAACGTCTGCGCGGCATCCTCGATCGCGTGAAGCCCGATGAGCACGGCCTGATCGTGCGCACGGCTGCCGAGACGGCGACCGAGCAGGAGCTCGTGGCCGACATGACGATCCTCCTCCAGCAGTGGGACGAGATCGCCGAGAAGGCCGCCAAGGCGCAGCGGCCGACGCTGCTGTACCGCGAGCCGGAGTTGGCCGTTCGGGTGATCCGCGAGGAGTTCAACGCCGACTATCGCGGCGTGGTGATCGACGACGAGCGCCTGCACCGCGAGGTCAAGCGCTACGTGGCGGCATTCAACCCCGAGCTGGCGGATCGCATCGAGTACTACGACGCGGAGGCCGAGGGGCTCTCGTTGTTCGAGCGTCACCACATCCACGAGCAGGTACACAAGGCGCTCGACCGCAAGGTGTGGCTGCCCTCGGGTGGTTCGTTGATCATCGAACACACCGAGGCGCTGACCGTGATCGACGTGAACACGGGCAAGAACGTGGGCAAGTCCAATCTCGAGGACACGGTGTTCCTGAACAACATGGAGGCCGCCGTCGAGATCGCGAAGCAACTGCGGCTCCGTGACATCGGTGGGATCATCGTGATCGACTTCATCGACATGGAGGTCAAGGGCAATCGTGCGAAGGTCGTCGACATCTTCCGCGATGCGCTCGCGCGCGACAAGACGCGGTCGCAGGTGTTCGACATCACCGAACTCGGCCTGGTCGAGATGACCCGCAAGCGCATCGGTGAGGGTTTGCTCACCGAGTACTCGGCGATCTGCCCCGACTGCGAAGGCCGAGGCGTCCTCGTCGACTACTCACTCCTCGAGTGAGTAGTCACACGGTGCCGGGTCAAACGTGACGCTTGGGCTGAGATCCGGGGTCTGACCCCGCGTCTCAGACCCCGCGTCTCATTAGCCTGACGGCATGCAGATCGAGATCACTGACGACGCTCGGACGCTCCTGGAGCGCAAGGGCGGGACGATGTCGATCGACTTCATCCGGCCCACCGGTTGAGGCAAGGTCGCAGAGGTGTCGGTCGACACCAACGTCAAGGGCAAGAACCTCGCTCCGTACCGCAAGCTGCGCCACGAGCGGTTCCAGATCCTGATCTCGCCGACGTTGATCGGCATGGCCGAGTCGATGCGTGTCGTCACCAAGGGTCGCCTCACGAAGTCCCTCGCCGTGGAATTCCGTGCCGTCGACGGGAACGACGACGCCTGTGCCATCTGAGACCGAGCGGTCGACCGTCGACGCGTAGGGTTCGGGAATGGCAGATCTCCTTGCACTGTCCACTCGGGTCATCGACTCGGGCGTGGCGGACGAACCCGTCAACCGGATCACGAACGAGCTCTCCGAGTTGGACGACGGGCTGGCGATCGTCGAGAGCTTCAGCCACAGCATCTTGGTCGATGCCGGAGAGGGACTCGTCGCGTTCGATGCGTCCCATGCCCGCACCGGAGCCGACGTGGTGGCCGCGATCGGCGGCTGGACATCGACGCCCGTCACGCACCTCGTATACACCCACGGCCACGCCGATCACGTCGGGGGGAGCCCCGACTTCGCGGCCGCGTACGACCGGATGGAAGTGGTCGGCCACCGCAACGTCGACGAACGATTCGATCGATACGCCTACACCAACGACTGGAACGTACGGATCAACGCCCGCCAGTTCGGTGGTGTGCGGGGCGATTTCGGAATGGGGGAGACGCCCGAATTCATCCCGTCCACCACGTTGAGGCCGAGCCACGTGGTCGACGACCACGACACCGTGACCGTGGGCGACCACACCATCGAACTCCACCATGCCCGCGGCGAGACCGACGACCACCTCTGGGGCTGGATCCCCGAGCGGAAGTGGCTGTTCACCGGCGACTTCGTCATCTGGAACTTCCCGAACGCCGGCAATCCTCAGAAGGTGCAGCGCTATCCCATCGAGTGGGCGGCGGCGCTGCGCGCGATGGCCGCTCGAGGGCCCGAACTGCTCCTACCGGCGCACGGCCTGCCGATCGAGGGCCGCGAACGAATCTCACGGGTGCTCGTCGAGATCGCCTCGGCGCTGGAGTACCTCGTCGAGGAGGTCGTCGACATGATGAACGCCGGAGAGGTCCTCGACACGATCGTGCACAGTGTCCATGTTCCCGACGACGTACTGGCGAAGCCCTACCTCCGTCCGCTCTACGACGAGCCGGAGTTCGTGGTTCGCAACATCTGGCGCCAGTTCGGTGGTTGGTGGGACGGTGCGCCGAGCCGCCTGAAGCCCGCTCCCGATCGGGCGCTCGCCGCCGAACTCGCCGAACTCGCCGGGGGAGCGAACGTCCTCGTCGATCGAGCGATGCAGCTGTCCGAGCTCGGCGACTTCCGCCTGGCGTGCCATCTCGCGGATCTCGCCGGTTGGGCGGTGCCGACCGATGCCGGTGTCCACGCCTCCCGGGCGGTCATCTATCGGGCCCGACGGGCAGCGGAGACCTCGCTGATGGCCAAGGGGATCTTCGCCGGAGCGGCGCGGGAGTCCGAGGCGATCGCAGCGCCTCAGCCGTAGGGTCACGTCTGGGGTCGGCCCCCAGATATCCCACTGTCAGCGCGGAAACACGGCGTCAACGGGTTGAGCCGGCGAGATTGGCCGCTAGCATCGGACAACGCTATGTACGCAGTCATCGCCTCAGGCGGCAAGCAGGAAAAGGTGGCCGAAGGCCAGCAGGTACGAGTTGAACTGCTCGACGCCGACGAGGGCAGCGACGTGTCGCTGACCCCAGTCATGGTGGTCGATGGAGCAACCGTTCTCGCGACGCCGGATGAGCTCAAGAGCGCATCGGTCACCGGCAAGATCATCGGCCAGGTCAAGGGTCCGAAGATCAACGGCTACACCTTCAAGCGCCGCACCAACCAACATCGTCGCTACGGCCATCGTCAGAAGTATCACGTCGTCGAGATCACCTCGATCACGGTCTGACTCGCCGATTGCACTGAATTCGAACGGAGTAGAGCACTCATGTCCAAGACAAAAGGTGGCGGTTCAACCCGCAACGGTCGCGATTCCAACGCCCAGCGCCTCGGTGTGAAGGCGTTCGGCGGCAGCTCGATCACCGCCGGCACGATCCTCGTTCGCCAGCGCGGCACCAAGTTCCACCCCGGCAAGAACGTCGGCAAGGGCAAGGACGACACGCTGTTCAGCCTGGTCGACGGCACCGTCGAGTTCGGGCAGACCAAGGGCCGCAAGACGGTCAGCGTCGTCACCGCCGACGCCTGATCTTCAACCAACACGATCTGAACGCCGACGACGGCCGGGGCCCTCGGGCCCCGGCCGTTGCGCGTTCCCACCCCTCCCAGACCCGAAATTCGGAGCGAACCTCCCGCTCAGCGGGACATTGGCTCCGAATTTCGGGTTGGAGTGCTCGGGTCAGACTTGGCGACCTGAGAAGGTCACCCGCCACTCGCTGTGCGATCAACGGTGTCAGGTTCCCCTTCGCCACACTGCACCTCGGCGCCCCCACCGTTGATGGCGAATCTGCGTTGCGTGCCATAGTGACGGGATGATCGAACTGGTGTTGACCATCATCGGGCGCGATCGGGCAGGTGTCGTTGCGTCGCTGGCCGATGTGGTTCGCTTTCACGAGGGCAACTGGAAGCGCAGCGAGTTGGCCGAGATCGCTGGAACGTTCGCCGGCGTCGTGGTGGTGGAGGTCGGTGACGACCGGGTCGACGAGCTCCTCACCAATCTGTTGGTGCTGCGTGACCAGGGTCTGCACGTCACAGCTCAGCAGGTCGAGGAACCCATCGCTGCGCCCGACGCTGATGAGGTACGCCTACGACTCACCGGTGATGATCGACCTGGCGTGGTCCATGAGGTCTCCACAGCGATCAGCGAAGCCGGAATCAGCATCTCGCGTCTGGGCACGGTCACCGACTTGCCAGGCAAGAATGGTGGCAGGCAGTTCGAGATCACCGTCCAGTTGACCGTGCCGGTCGGGGCCGACCTCGATGCTGTGCTCGATTCGATCGGGGAGGCCGCCGTCAGTTTGGGCATCGCTCTGATCGTGGAAGACCTGACCGGCGACTAGC
>JAHENF010000009.1 GCA_024643255.1 Ilumatobacteraceae bacterium | reverse complement strand
TGGTCGTCGCCGATTCGTCGATCGGCGGTGCCTCGGCGGTGGGGACAGCTTCGGTCACGGGGTCGGGGGCGACGATTGCGGGGAGGTCGACAGGGCTGCCGGGAAGGTCGAGTTCCCAGCCCGGCAGGATGAGATCGGGGTCGTCGAACGTGCGACCACCACCCATGTCGTCGCCGGCGTTCTCGTCCCAGATCCGTGGCCAGGCGGTCGGGTCGCCGAGATGCTCGTCGGCGATGTCCCACAACGTGTCGCCGGGCTGCACCGTGTACGTCGTCGGTGGGGCCTCGGCCGCCCGAGGGACACCATCGCGCGGTGCTGTCGCTGACGCGACGAGATGAGCCGGGATTCGCAGCTCCCATCCCACCTCGATGTAGGCCGGATTGGTGAACCGGGTGCCGGGTGCGACGATCTCGCCGAGGTTCGACTCGACGATCGATTCGGCGATGTCGATCACGGTCGTGTCGCGGCCCGTCGCGAGTCGTTCGGCGATCGAGTACACCGACTCTCCCGGTTGCACCACGTGGATGGACACCTCGATCGACTCGGACGCGATCGGGGAGGAGGTCCTGTGAACGGGCCGGTCGGTGATCTCGGCGGGTGACGGAGCGTGCGCCGGCATGCCGAGGCCCGACAACGACGCGGCGACCGACGGCGTCGAGGCCGATGCGGGGACCAGCGTGATCAGGCCGGCGGCGATGAATCGCGCGATGTGTTGGGCCCACCCGATGCCCCGCACCGCCGGCATCGCCAGGCCGCGATGGCGGATCATGTGGACCAGCTCGATCGCCGTCGTCACGACGACCACCGAGACCGCGATCCATGCGACGACGAGACTGAGGCGGATCAACAGATCGACCACGGTCTCGTCGGCGATCGGATCGCGGAACGTCGACGGGTTGCCGAGCCCGCTCGAGGTGCCGGCGAGTGGGTTCATCGACCCGAACCGGGCGCGTGACACGGCGGTCAGGACGACGGGTACGCCCACGACGATCATGGCGACGGCGACGACCGATGTCAGCGCGCGCCCGATGGTGATGCGGTCCTGCTTCACTCGACCTCCTCCGCTCGCGCCGCTCGGAGCGACAGTGGGTGGCCGAAGCGCGCGACGGGAAACCGGTTCACGGCGCGCGCTCCGCTCGCACCGTTGCCGCCCCGGTCACGGTGATGTCGCCGTCGGTGATCACGACGGTGACGGACACCCGGTCGCCCTCGACCTCGATCGATGTGATCGATCCGTCGACGTCGTAGCTCCGAAAGAGCGCGTCGGCAGTGGTGACTGCCGCGGTGCGCGCCGGCTGCTCGTCGATCGACGGGACGTCGGCGTGGCGGCGCAGGTTGCCGACCGAGACCGATTGCGCGGCCGAGCGGGCCGATTGGAACGCGATCGACTGGGCCGCAGATCGGTTCGAGATGCCCCGATCGACGTCGCGCGCCAGCCACACCATGCCGAGGAACGTGAACGCGAACACCAGCACGATGCCGGCGACGAGCCCCGAGCCGTGCTCGCCGCGCAGCCGATCGGTGATCGGCGGATCGGACCGGTCGTCTGTGCGCGAGGGATTCACGGCCCCCTCCGTGTGGCGCGGAGTGGATCGATCAGCGCAAAGGCGGTCGCGGTCGTCGCGCCGCCGGTCGGCGGGTCGATCAACGCGAGGTCGTCGGTCGACACGGTGCAGGAGATCGTGACGGCGACCCGGCCCCCGGGCGCGAACGTCGAGGTGTCGACGAGGACCGTTGGCGAGGCACACGACGACCGATCGACGAGCATTGCCGCGCCGACCCGTTCGGCGGCGACGACGGCCGCGGCCGGACTGCGTTCCCGGGCCGCTGCCTGAGCAGCCGCTTCAGCGGCGCTCTGCACCGTTGCGCGGCTGTCGACTCCACGCCCGAGGAACACGATCACCAGTGCCAACCCGATCGCCGCAGGCGCGAGCAGCGCCAGCCCGAGCGCGTCCGCCGATCCGAGATCACGATCCCCACGTCGTGTCGTACGTCGAGCGAGGAGGCTCACGGCGTCAACTCCTCGATGGGGACCGCCGATGTCACCGCCAGGCCCGTCGAGGTCCCCACGATGATCCCGGGCGCATCGGCGGTGACCGCAACGGTCACCAGTCCGTTGCTCGACGTCGCGGTGACGACGACGTTGCGCAGATCGGTGTCGGCCTCGAGGATCGCCCTGGCTGCGGCCTCCGCATCATTCGCAGGGACGCCGGAGCGAGCGACGAGCGCGGCGGTGTCACGCGCCACCACCCTGGCTTCGGTCTTCGCATGGCTCCACAGCGCGGCCTGGAACGCGGCGAATGCGAGCACGATGAACATCGGGGTGAGCAGGGCGATCGACAACGACGTCGCGGCGCCCGCGTCGCCGCGCAGGCGAGTGGCGCGGGCCGTTGCGACCCCGGACCGTCGGACGACGTCGAGCACGGGTCCTCAGGGGGCCGACGGCGACTGCACGGGAGTACTCGCGGTGTCGCGGATCTGGTTCCAGATGATGGCGGCGACCACGGCGACGCTGATCGCGGCAGCCGCATACCAGAGCACCTGTTCGATCGACACTGCACCGCGGTCGGGCCGTGTCGTGGCATCTCCATCGAGCGCGAGCCGTCGAATGGTGTCGGTGATCACGGCGACGACGCCGGTGAACACGAGGATCGGATCGTGCATGGTGGATACCTCCGGGTTGGGTTGATCGGGTGCTTGCTCAGTTCAGATCGAGGGCCGGGTAGATGATCAGTGCCATGAAGAGCAGCGCCATGCCGACGAGCGGTGGCGTGATCTTGTCGTTGCGTACACGGGCGGCTGCTTCCTGCTCGGCCGCGAGGGTCGAGCGCAGCGTGGCGCACTTCGCGGCCAGGCTGCGCGCCACCGGCGCGCCTTCGTTGGCCGACAGCGTTGCGGTCGCCGCGACCTGGTCGAGCTCGACGATTCCGTAGTCGTCGGCGACGAGTTCGAGCGCCCGCACGAGGCTGTGGCCCGTGGTCGACGCCTCGCGCATCCGTCGTCGCAGCTCGCGGAACAACAGCCCGTCGCCGGCGCGAGCGGCGTGGTCGAGGGCACCTTCGTAGCCGGTGTTGCCGGCCAACAACATCGTGACCATGTCGAGGTACGCGCCGAGCTGGTGGCGGAGGTCGATGGCGACGTCGGCGCTGCGGGCCATCGCATGGGAGTGGAGGATCCACGGCATCAGCGCGGCCATCGCGAGTGCGAATGCGGCGGGAACCCAGAGCCCGATCGATGCGAGACCGACGAGTTGGGCGATGCCCAGCGCCACCGATGGCAGGACGAAGCCGGCGAGCGCCACGAGCACGAGGAGCCCGACGTGCAGATCGACGGGTCGCCCGATGAGACGAAGCGGCCGAGTCCAGGAGTCGGTCCAGGTGGCGATGTCGCGCCGACGGACGGATGTGCCGACGCGATCGACGATGCCGGTGCCGGCGTGTCGCACCGGTCCACCACGCCGGAGGTGTCGGACGGCCTCGGTCACGCTCGGGCGGGGCTGCGTCCAACCGGACAGGATCAGCCAGGCGCCGACGCACAGCGCTGCGCTCGTCAACACGAGCCAACCGGTCGGCCTCACCGTGGGCTCCTGGACAGTGGACGCTCGACGGCCTGTGCGGCGCCGGTCAGGAAACGGCTCGGACGAGGAAACCGGGCGAGACGTTGCACTCGCAGGAGCAGCAGCGCGTAGACGGCGAGCACCGAGCCGAGGAACAGCTGGCCCCCGCCGGTGTCGTAGGGCGCGAGGTATTCGGCACGGCCGAACACGAGGACGGCAACGATCAACGAGCCCATGATCAGGCTGAGCAACATCACCTCGCGTTGGATCGGGGCTCGTTCTGCCTCCACCAGTCGTCGTCGATCGGCCTGCCGCCGGGCTTGCTCGGCGAGCGCGCCGAGCACGGTCACGGTGCGCGCCCCGCGCTGCACCGCGATCAACAATCCGGCCGCCACGAGGTCGCCGATCGGGTCGTCGAGATCATCGGCGAATCGCCGGAAGACGATGTCGGGCTCCTGGCGCCCGAGACCCGCGGCGAGGCGCCGCACCTGCGGCTTGATCGCCGGGGGACAGGTCGCCACCGTCGCGTTGATGGCGCCGATGGGTTGGTCGCCGGCGACGAGCACGTCGCGGAGGTTCTCGATCCACGACGCCAGCGCGTCCGTGCGCTCGACATCGCTGACCGATCGTCGGTCCCGGCGCTGCCAGCGGCCTGTCGCGAACCAACAGCCGACGGCGACCACCGTCGAGGCCACGAGCCACCCGGAGAACGTCAGCACCAGCGCGCCGAGTCCGAGTGATCCGAGCAACCGCGGGATCAGGTCGGCGTCGAGGGGCCGGCGCTGACGAACTGGCCGGTCCGGCCCGAACACGACCATGACCGCGGCCAGGCCGGCAACGGTCGCGAGCACGAGGACCGCCAGATCGAGACTCATCGAGGCGACCTCTCGACGGCGAACAGCCGAGACGAGTACCCGGCCAGTCGGAGCCGATTGAGGTGGCGCTGCGACAGCGGGGCGATCTGCACGAGTTCATCGGCGTGGTCGATGGCCCACGCCTCGGTGCTCGACACGCCGCCCGCCTCGCCGATGCCGCCGACCTCGATGATCGAGGTCACGCGTCGCACGGCAGCGCGGTCTTCGACGGCGTTGCGGACGAGGTCGATGTGGACGACGAAGTCGACGGTTTGAGCGATCAGGCTCCACACGGCGAACTCGGGCAGGCTCGTGTTCGACTTCGAGACGTAGTACGCAAGACGCTGCAACACGATGTCGGCGGTGTGGGCGTGGATCGTGGCCAGCGACCCCCGCTTGCACATCGATGCCACGTCGAGCATGTCGAGGGCCTCGTCCTCGACGAGCTCGCCCACCACCACCCGATCGGGATTGAGGCGGCGGGTCAGTTCGACGAGTTGGCGGGTCGTGATCTCACCCTCGCCCTCGGAGTTCGCGTGGCGCGTGAACAGCGCTGGTGCGTCCGGGTGTCGAGGGTCGTCCTCGAGGCGCAACTCCAGCAGGTTCTTCTCGACGGTGATGATGCGTTCCAGCGGCGATACCTCGCCGAGCAACTCGGTGAGCAGGGTGGTCTTGCCGGCACCTGGTGGGCCCGACACGAGGATGGTGAAGCCGCAGCGCACAAGTGCCCGGAGCTGCTCGACCAGACGGTGGGGGAACAGCCCGAGCTCGGCCAGCCCGGCGAGGCCCACCCGACGTACGACGAAGCGGCGGATCGCCAGGCGCGGATGGGTCGACACGCCGTGCTCGCCCGAACCTCCCAACACCATCACGATGCGCGCCCCGTCGCGCGTCTGCAACGTGAGCATCGGCGATGACGTGTCGAGCCGGCCCTCACCGGTTCCCGTCATGCGCAGCGCCATCCGCTTCTGAAATGCCGTCAACTCCGCGGCCGACGCCCAGAGTGCGCCGACATCGACCTTGCGTCCATCGGTGTACGTGACCCACGTCGAGTCCGGTCCGTTGACGTCGATCTCCTCCACGCCGGGGTCGACCAGGAACGGCTCGAGGGGTCCGGCACCGGTCAGGTCGGCCACGACCCGGGCGCGGACCTGTTGCTCGAGACCGGTGGCAAGCGGACGCTCGTCCCGAAGCAGGCGCTCCTCGTTGATGACCGCAATCTCGTCGCCGATCCAAGCGCCGACCAGCAGTTGCTGGCGGCGTTCGTCGCCCGCGAGTGGTCTGCCGGGAGCGCCGCGTTCCGAGCGCATGGCGTCGTCGTGTTCGATGGCCTCGATCAGCCGGGTGGCGACGCGGTCGGAGATGACGTCGGCGGTGGTTCGAACGTCGGCGTCGTGGCCGACAGCGCCGGCCGACGACAGGGCATCGGTGGAAACGCTCACGACGCCCGCTCCTGCAACACCTGGGCTGCGACCGCTGCGGACCGCATCAGCGGAAGGCGTCGCAGCCGCTTGGCCGACACGCCGGTTCGCCCCGCCAGGACTGTCGCCGCCAACGGATCGTCGGCGAACCGGATCCAGTCGGCGATCGTTCCCGGCATCGAGGTGTCGACGTGGTGGACGATCTCGGCAGGGTCGAACGGATCGGTGCCGAGCACCGCGAGGATGATCGGTCGCCCGAGTTGTTCGACGAATTCGACGAGCCGTTCCAAACGCGCCGCTTCGGCGGCTGCAGATGCAGGGCGCTGACGGTGCACGACCACGGTCAACGTTGCCGACTCGAATGCACGCGGGATCTCGCCGGGATGTCGCCGGCCGAGATCGGCGAGCACGGTCACGGCGTCGGTCTCCGCGAGCGAAGGGATCACCGTCGTGGTGGCTTCGTCGATCGCCCGCCGAGCCGGCAAGCCCCGCAGCGGGGCGGCGAGGAACCGGACACCCGATGCGCTGCGCTGGGCCATCGACGAGACGGTCGCCACGGCCGCGCCCACCTCGGCGGCGCCGGTGTTGGCCACGACGGTGGTCAACGATGGTGAGCTGGGAGTGTCGAGCCATGCAGCGAGCGATCCGCCCGCCGGATCGGCCTCGAGCACCAAGACGTCGTCGTCGGCGGGCCAGCACGCGGCGAGTGCGACACAGACGGTCGTCGTGCAGTCTCCGATCACGGCGATGATCGTCATGGCTCATCGCCTGGCTGGGCTGCGGGATCTGCGCTCGGTTCGACCAGGACGACGCGCACGTCGTCGGCGGCTGCCACGGTTGCGGCCTCGTTTGCATCGACCTCGACGGAGATCGACTGTTCGCCGAGTGCGGCGTTGGTCGCGGTGGGCAGCCCCACGACACGCCCCGCGACCGACGTGGGGCCGGCGTCGTCGGCGATCACGAGGACCACGGGAGCACGCTCGCGGACGCCACGGGGAAGGGTTCCTTCCGCCACCTGGATCGCCACGACGGCACTTCCCGGCGTGACGAGCGGAGTGGCTTGGAGCGCGTCGACGGTCACGAGTGAGCCCGAAACGAGTCGCACCTTCGCGTAGCTGCCGACCAGCGCGTCGAGTTCGCTGCCGTCGACCAGATTGACCGTGGAGTCGGCTTCGACGTCGACCGTCCGGAGCATGTCTGCAGTGAGTTGGTCGCCTGCGGGCACGTCGCGAACCACCTGGACGACGGGCTCGGCGTGATCGAGACTCGAGTAGACGAAGACGTTGCCGCCGATCGCGACCGCGGCCAGGAGCACGCCCAACGCGATGCGATTCCGGCGGCGCGATGCCGGCTGGAACACGCGCTCGCCCGGCGTCGTGCGGACATCGGTCACGGTGCGCCTCCCATCGAGATCGAGACGCCGGTCAGCGCGATCGATGCCGCGAGGACCAGACACGGGCCGAACGCGATCGTGCGACTGCGCCCGGCGATGCCGACTGCCGCGCCGAGCCCGGACGCGAGCGTCAGCGCCGACAACGCGAGTTGCCAGTCGACCGAGCCGACGGCTGCACCGAGGACCAGGGAGGCCTTGACGTCGCCGAATCCCATCGAACCGGGTGACACGAGATGCAGCGCCAGGATCGGCGCGGCCATCGTGAGGGCGCCGGCCGTGGCCCCGCCGACGTCGACCGGTTGTCCCAGCAACCACGCGATCCAGGAGGTTGCCGCGAAGGCGGCGCCGGCGAAGCCCACCCATCGATCGGGGAGGCGGTGTTCACGAATGTCGACCAACGCGGCCGGAACCATGGCCCCAACGGTGAGGATCGCCGGCAATCGAGCGTCACCGACCATGACCGCCGCAGCGAGCGCCGCGGCAACGATCAGCGCGAAGCCGACGAGCGCGAGCCGCGCGCCGGTCGAACCGTCCGATGGACGGATTCGCAACGACCGGGCAACGGCCCGGTCGGGAATTCGTACCGAAACCCCCAACCCCGTCTCCCTCTCCTCATCGTGACGAGTACGAAGGACCACAGACCATAGTGCACCTCGGAGTGTCCATTTTTCGGCGACGCGCACACGGCACAGGGGGCGACGATCCGATGCCTTCGGAACGCTCAGTCGGGGGAGAGCGAACGCACGGTCCACTCGAGGAGCCAGCCGAGGAAGTCGTACAACTGGTGTTCGGGGGAGTCGCCGTCGTCTGCGTCGTCGGCCGACTCGTCGTCGGTGATGCCGAGCAACGACCCCAGCACCAGACGGATCGCGTTGATCGACTGCATGAACGCGATCGTCTCGCCCTCGGAGAGCAACTCGGTGTGCTCCGGATCGAGCGTGGTCACGACCGACTCGATCGCCGACAACCGGCTCGCCACCAACTCCTCACGCATCAGCCGCTGATACTCGGCTTCCTTCTCCTCGTCCTCCGGGTAGGCCACCGGGAACAGGCGCGACAACAGCTCGTTGTCGTCCGGGCCGGTGATCAGCGCCTCGAACTCGCCCATCATGCGGATCAACAGGCTGCGCTCGTCGACGCCGAGCGTGATCCGCCACCCGCCACGCACCGCCTGCACCGGCGGGACGAACTTACGACGCAGGGCCATCTTGTTCCATCGTGGCCCACAAGCTGTGCTCGTGGAGCCGGAACACGTGCATCTCGGCCTCCTCGCGCCCGCACGACGCCACCACGGCCCGACCCTTCTCGTGGACGTCGAGCATCAACTCGGTCGCCTTCTCCTTGGAGTAGCCGAACAGCTTCTGGAACACGTAGGTGACATAACTCATCAGGTTCACCGGGTCGTTCCACACCAGCACGATCCACGGGCGGTCGATCACGGCGAGTTCGTCGAGGTCCGGATCGGTCACCTCCGTGGGCTGCAGCGTCGTCGGCACGCCACCAGTGTGCCGTCCACACCCAGGGTCCGTGTGCTCATCGACCTCGCCGATGTCGGACCCGGCGTTGGCCACTCGGGAGTGGCCGCCCTACGATGAGTCGGTCATGGCCGTCGGCAGTCGCCCCCTCGTACCGTCCAGGCTGGCGCCAGGCGGAGTTGCGCATGGCAACCGGCGTACCCCCACCAGCGTCGTCGGTGCCTACGTCGCGTTGACCAAGCCGCGGATCATCGAACTCCTCCTCATCACCACCGTGCCCACGATGGTGCTCGCCGAAAAGGGGTGGCCCGCATGGTCGCTCGTGGCGGTCACGCTGCTCGGAGGCACCCTCGCCGCCGGAAGCGCCAACGCCATCAACATGTACGTCGATCGCGACATCGACGCCCTGATGGCGCGCACCGCCGGCCGCCCACTCGTCACCGGCATCATCCCCGCCCGCAACGCCCTCGTCTTCGCCCTCGCCCTGCAGGTGATGGCATTCGCAGTGCTCTGGGCCGGGGCCAACCTGCTCTCCGCCGTGCTCGCGTTCAGCGCCGCGGCGTTCTACGTCGGCGTCTACACCCTCTGGCTCAAGCGAACCAGCCGCCAGAACATCGTGATCGGTGGGGCCGCGGGCGCCGTGCCCGTCCTCGTCGGCTGGGCCGCCGTCCAGGACTCGCTGTCGTGGACGCCCGTGGTGCTCTTCGTCGCCATGTTCCTGTGGACACCGCCGCACTTCTGGGCGCTCGCGGTCAAGTACGCCGACGACTACCGCGCCGCCGAGGTGCCGATGCTGCCGTCGGTCGCCCCGATCGAGAACGTCGTGCGCCAGATGCTCTGGTACACCGTCGCCCTCGTCGCCACCACCCTGCTGTTGGTCCCCGTCGCCGATCTCGGCTGGATCTATGCCGTCACCGCCACGGTCCTCGGCGCCATGTTCATCGGCGGCACGCTCATGCTGCGCCGAAACCCCACACCGGCAGCCAGCATGCGGCTCTTCGGCTTCTCGATCACCTACGTGACCGTGCTGTTCGGATCGATGATGCTCGACGTGTTCGTCCACTACGGCTGGTGATCGATCCGCGATCACGGTCGACCACCCTGCGAGGATTTCGGGCTCATGGGTCCGTTACCAGTAGTCTCGGCCGTCGTGCCGTGCCACGTTTCGAAGTCAGACAAGTGAGTACCCACCCCGTATGACCACCATCGAATCCAGTCCAGAAGTCGTCGCCGCTGTGTCGAACGCGTCCGTCGACGCCGACAGCCCCAGCTGGCTCGATCGATTCATCGACGTCTTCACGTCGACCGATCACAAGGTGATCGGGCGCCACTACTTCGTCTCCGGGCTCCTCGGGCTCCTCGCCATCGTGGTGGTCAACGTCCTGATCGCGATCGAACGCCTCGACGGCGCCGACACGGTCCTGTCCAGCGAGGTCATCCCGCAGTTGCTCGACGCCCAGCGCGTCGGCCTCGTCTTCGCCGTGCTGCTCCCGTTGGCGATGGCGATGAGCATCGCCTTCGTTCCCCTGCAGGTCGGGGCCCGCTCGATCGTGTTCCCCCGTCTCGCATTCGCCGGCTTCTGGATGTGGCTCGGCGGCGCGATCGTCACCGTCGTCGCCCTGGTCAACAACGGCGGGTCGCTCGGTGGCGACAGCGACATGGTCGACCTGTTCATCGCCGGCCTCGGCCTGACGGCGATCGGCCTGCTGGCGTCGGCCGGCACGGTCGTCACCACCATTCTCACGACTCGTGCGCCGGGCATGACGATGCGCCGAGTGTCACCGTCGACGTGGTCGGCCCTGGTGTTCAACCTCGGTGTCGTCCTCGTCATGCCGGTCCTCGTCGGCACCCTGACCTACCTCTTCGTCGACCATCGCAACGCCCGCACGGGCTTCGGTGGCAACGCGGGCATCTTCGACTGGGTCGGCTGGATCTTCACGCAGCCCGCGACCTTCCTCTTCGCGATCCCTGCGATCGGCATGCTCGTCGAGATCTTCCCGATCACGTTCGGTCGCCGGACACCGGCTCGCGGCGTCATGTTCGCCGGCCTGGCCCTCGTCGGGGTCGCTGCGCTCGGCGCCGTCACCCAGCAGAACATCCAGAACCTGCCGTGGGCCGGCAGCCAGCTGAGCACGAGCAACCTCGACGAGAAGACCCGCGACCTCGTGCCGTACCTCATCTTCAACGGACTCCCGATCATCGGCGTCCTGCTGGTCCTGCTCGTCGCGCTCCAGATCGCGCGTCCCACGTCCGGCATGAAGGTCAAGGTCGCCCCGCCGGTCTTCTTCGCCTTCTTCGGCTTCGGGATGGTGCTGGTCGGGATGCTCGGCAACCTGCTCTATGCCGTCGACGACGCCGCCGTCCAGGGCACCGTCTTCGAAGAGGCCTCGCTCGTCTACGTCGTCTACGGCGCAGTCCTCGGCGCCATGGGCGCGCTCGTGCACTGGGCGCCCAAGCTGTGGGGCCGCAAGATGCACGACCTCGGAGCGACCGCGTTGGCCTTCCTCGGTGTCGGCGCCACCATCCTCGCCACCTTCCCGCTCTACATCGCCGGCCTCCTCGACCAGCCCGCCGGCGTCGCCTACGACAACAACGACCTCCAGATCTGGAACATCCTCAGCCTCATCGGTCACAGCCTGATGGCAGTCACCGCGTTGGCGTTCGTGCTCCTCATGATCACCTCGCTCGCCCGCCGCGGCGACGACGTCGGCGACGACCCGTGGAGCGCGCAGACCATCGAGTGGGCGACCACATCGCCAGCACCTCGCGACAACTTCGTCGACGTCCCGATCATCCATTCCGCTGAGCCGATGCTCGACCTGCGAGCGGCCGCATCGGCACCGACCAACGGGAGCGAGTCCTGATGTACGCATTGCCCTCTGCCGCACCGCCGGCACCGCAACGACAGGTGCTCGTCGGCGTCACGCTCGCGGTGATGGCCGCCGTGATGATGACCGGCAGCATGCTCGCCGTCTGGGCGCTCCAGCGCCGTGAGGCAATCGATTTCGCAGGGTTCTGGCTGCCCGACGGCGTCACGATTCCCGAAGTGCCGACCAACGTCATGCTGCTCGCCTTCATCGGCCTGTGCGTCTTCGGTCAGTGGGCGGTCTACAGCGCCAAGCACGACGATCGTGGCCACACGATCCTGGCGCTCGGCTGCACATTCCTCGTCGGCCTGCTCGTGATCAACGCCCAGGCGTACGTCTACACACAGATGCACCTCGGCATCGCCGACGGCACCTATGCCGCGATGTTCTACGCGATCACCGGATTCTTCGTGGTCCTGATGATCATCGGTCTGCTCTTCACCACGGTGGCCGCGTTCCGGTTCATCGGTGGCCGCAGCGCCGATCGCGAACTCCTCACCGCACACGCCCTGTACTGGTACGCCATGGCGGCGATCTACGCCGCCATCTGGTTCCTCGTCTACGTCACCAAGTGAGCCGCTGAATGTTCACCACCGGATCCAAATTCCTCGTCGGCGCTGCCGTCCTCGCCACCCTCTCGGCGATCGCCTATGGCGTGACCCAGGACGGGATCATGGGGACCGTGGGCCTCGGCTCCGCCGCCGTCGCGCTGTGGTTCCTCGCGGGCCTCAACCTGTACACCCGCGACAACAACTATTGGGCCGACGAGATCGCATCGATCGAGCAGGCCCCTGCGGCAGTGCCCGCGCCTGCGAACAGCGTGTGGCCCTTCGCGTTCGCCTTCGGAGCCGCAGTGCTCGCCGTCGGCCTGGTCACCTATCAGGCCGTGTTCATCATCGGCGTGGTGCTGTTGCTCGTCAGCGGCGCCGAATGGACCGCCGAGGCCTGGGCGCAGAGCGCATCGGCCGACACCGGCCACAACGCGAACGTTCGCGACCGGATCGCCAACCCGCTCGAGTTCCCGCTCGCGGCGGCGATCGGCATCGGCGTGGTCGTGTACGCCTTCAGCCGGGTGATGCTCTTCCTGTCGAAGACCAACACGGTCATCGCCTTCGCCGTGCTGGGTTCGATCGTCATCGCCCTCGCCTTCTTCTTCGCCTACCGCCCACGGGTCCCCTCCAAGGCCGCAGCCGTGGTGATCGGTGTGGGTGCGCTCGGCCTGATCGCCGGTGGTGCTGCTGCCGGGCTCAGTGGTGAGCGCGAGATCCATCCGCACGAGACCACGTCGGGTCTCAACGAGGAGGGCGTCGACATCTGCACGAGCCCGGACGAGTTCGAGGCCGACCTCAAGGCGTCACAGTCGGTGTCGGCCACGGCCGCGGTCGCGGCGACGATCACGCTCGGCTCCGACGGTGAACTCAGCTACGACCTCAACGGCCCGAGCGCGCCGGGGGCCGTCGGCATCACGCTGCCTCGCTCGAACCCGAACAACATCATCTTCCAGAACCGTTCGGGTGAGCCCCGCCGACTCTCGGCCAGCCTCGGCACGATGGTCGCGGAAGGCTCCACGAACGAAGTCCCCGTCCTGATGTGCACGACCCTCGTCGACGACGGTGGAGCACAGAACATGACCATGCGCATCGACCTTCCGAGCATCACGACACCCGGTGGGTACTCGTTCTTCGTCCCCGGTGTCGAGTCGGCCGAGCTGAATCTGGTTGTGCCGTGAGTAACCCCCGATCGAAAAGGCCCGCATTGGAATCTCCGGCTACCGTCAGACGCATGAATCGCCGAGTCCGAATCGCCGCCGCCGTCGGCCTCGCCGCGCTCGTCGCCGGCTGTGCCGAAGACGCACCGCAGGACATGTTCCAGCCCGCAGGGCCGAACGCACAGTCGATCTACGACCTGTCGGTCCCCGTGTTCATCATCGCCGGGGTCATCGGTGTGATCGTGATGGTCTTCATCGCCATCATCGTCGTCAAGTTCCGCGACCGTGGCCAGGCGATCCCCGATCAGGTGCACGGCAAGCCGACGCTCGAGATCATCCTCACGATCATTCCGGCACTGATCCTGATCGGCGTCGCGATCCCGACGGTCGGCACGATCATGGCGCTGAACGACACCTCCGACACCGAGTGCGTCATCAACGTCACCGGCCAGCAGTGGTGGTGGGAGATCGACTACCCGACCCAGTCGGGCTGTGGCTCCGGCATCGACCAGCCGATCATCACCTCCGGCCAGATGGTCATCCCGATCGGCACGCCGGTCCTGGTGCGTGGCACCAGCCGCGACGTGATCCACTCGTGGTGGATCCCGCGTCTGAACGGCAAGCGTGACATGGTCCCGGGGCGTGTGCACACGAACCGGATCGAGGCCGACGAACCGGGGATCTACGCCGGTCAGTGCACGGAGTTCTGTGGCCTGTCGCATGCCAACATGCGCATGGAGGTCATCGCGATGACCCCCGAGGACTTCGAGGCATGGAAGCTCAACCAGACCAAGCCGTACGAGTCACCGGCCGAAGGCACGCTCGCCGCCAAGGGTGAGCAGACCTTCATCTCGCAGTGCGCCCGCTGCCACCAGGTCAACGGCCTCGAGGACGCTGACGGTGCGCCGATCGTGTCACGCCCGGATCTCTCGGTGTACTCCGGTGCTGCTCCGAACCTGACCCACCTCATGACCCGCAACACCTTCGCCGGTGCGGCCTACAACCTCCTGACGCCCGAGTGCCGTCCGAAGGTGTGGAACGCCCCGTCCGAGACGGTCGGCGCGGAGTACCTCAAGGGTGTGACCCCCGACTGCCTCAACTCGGTCGAGTTGCGCGAGTGGCTGCGCAACGCCCCGGCCAAGAAGCCGATGTACGCCGACCCGACGAAGCTCGAAGCGACAGACGGCCTGACCCGCGGCATGCCGAACCTTGCGCTCAGCGAAGATCAGATCGACGAACTCGTCGCCTACCTCCTCGAGCGCCACTGATGGGAGACCGATAGTCCATGGCCATCATCGAACGTCCAACCGACACCCCGGCACTGGCGGGTGCCGGCGCGGCTGTCACGCCGTCGAGCTCGTACGGCAACTTCCGTCGCCCGGTGCAGGCCACCGGTTGGAAGTCCTGGGCCTTCACGGTCGACCACAAGAAGATCGGCATCATGTACGGCGTCGTCGCCATGGTGTTCTTCTTCGTGGGCGGCATCGAAGCACTCCTCATCCGTGCGCAGCTCGCGCAGCCCAACGGCACGATCCTGTCGGCCGACAAGTACAACCAGATGTTCACGATGCACGCCACGACGATGGTGTTCCTCTTCGTGATGCCGATGGCTGCAGCCTTCGCCAACTACATGATGCCGTTGCAGATCGGTGCTCGTGACGTCGCCTTCCCGCGGCTCAACGCGCTCAGCCTGTGGCTGTTCGTCTTCGGCGGCATCTTCATCAACTCGTCCTGGATCCTCGGTGGCGCCGCCGACGGCGGCTGGTTCATGTACGCCCCGAACAGCTCCGTGCCCTTCTCGCCGACCAACGGCGTCGACTTCTGGACGCTGGGCCTCTTGATCACCGGTGTCGCCTCGCAGGTCGGTGCGATCAACCTGATCGTCACCGCACTGAACATGCGGGCACCCGGCATGAAGCTGATGCGGATGCCGATCTTCACGTGGATGGCGCTCGTCGTGCAGTTCCTGCTGCTGTTCTCGATCCCCGTGATCACCGTCGCCCTGTTCCTGCTGATGTTCCAGCGGAACTTCGGCGCCAACTTCTTCTCGGTCGAGGCCGGTGCGGATCCGCTGCTGTGGCAGCACCTCTTCTGGCTCTTCGGGCACCCGGAGGTGTACATCCTCGTCTTGCCGTCCTTCGGCATCATCTCCGAGGTGTTGCCGACGTTCTCGCGCAAGCCGCTGTTCGGGTATCCGTTCGTGGTGTTCTCCGGTGCGGCCATCGGCTTCGTCGGCTTCGGCGTGTGGGCTCACCACATGTTCGCCGCCGGGCTCGGCCCGATCTCGGTCGCCGTCTTCTCGGTGGCGACGATGGCGATCGCGGTGCCGACCGGCGTGAAGATCATCAACTGGACCCTCACCATGTGGGGCGGCAAGTTGTGGTTCACCACAGCGATGCTCTTCGCGATCGGCCTGATCGTGCAGTTCACCATCGGCGGACTCTCCGGCGTCACCCACGCGGTTGCCCCGTCGGACACGCAGCAGACCGACACCTACTACATCGTGGCGCACTTCCACTATGTGATCTTCGGTGGCGCCGTCCTCGGTCTGTTCGCCGGCATCTACTACTGGTGGCCGAAGGTGTTCGGCAAGATGCTGAGCGAGAAGATCGGCCGTTGGAACTTCTGGTTGATGATCATCGGCATGAACATGACGTTCGGACCGATGCACATCCTCGGCCTGCAGGGCCAGCCCCGACGCATGTACATCTGGACGGGCGATCGTGCCGGCGACGGCTTCTTCGACCTCGCGTTCTGGAACCTCGTGGCGTCGATCGGATCACTCGTGCTCGGCATCGGCGCCTTCCTGTTCCTCGTGAACGTCTGGGTCAGCCGCAAGAACCCGCCCGCTCCGGCCGACCCTTGGGATGCGCGCAGCCTCGAGTGGCTGACGACGAATCCGCCCAAGGAGCACAACTTCGACCGCATCCCGACCGTGCACACGCTCGACGAGTTCTTCCATCGCAAGTACGAAGACGTCGGCGAAGGCGACCAGCACGACTACAAGCAGGTGGCAACCGGCGCCGAGGTCATCGAACTCGAAGAGAAGTACGCCGATGCGCACATCCACCTGCCGTCGCCGTCGTACTGGCCGATGGTGCTCGCCATCTCGCTGCCGATCATCGGTTACGGCGTGATCTTCAATACGTTGTTGATCGTCGCCGGGGCCGCCATCGCGGTGCTGGCACTGTTCGGCTGGGCGCTCGAACCGCCGACCGCCGACGAGTCCGAATTCGATCCGCCTGCACCCGATGGTGATCAGCCGAGCAAGGAGTTGGCAGTCAGTGTCTGACGCAACGATCGCCGAACCGAGTGACGTCGAGGAGATCCCGGCAGGGTACGACGACGGACAGGATCACGCCGGCCTGCCCCACCACACCTCGACCGGTCTCTCGAACACGAAGTTGGCCATGTGGCTGTTCCTCGGTTCCGAGTGCCTGCTCTTCGGTGGCCTCATCTCCACCTACATGCTCTACCGCAACCGGCAGGCCGATCAGATCGGCCCCGACCAGCTGTGGGACATCCCGTTCACGTCGGCCACCAGCTTCGTGCTGTTGATGTCGTCGCTCACGATGGTGATGGCGGTCTCGGCTGCCAAGCGCAAGGACGAGCAGCGCACCAAGTTGTGGCTCACCGTGACGGCACTGCTCGGCGGACTCTTCGTCGCCGGCCAGGTGTACGAGTTCACGACGTTCTACCGCGAGGGTCTCGGCTACACGACCAGCCTGTTCTCGTCGAGCTTCTACACGCTCACCGGTTTCCACGGCGTGCACGTCGCAGTCGGCATCATCATGCTGCTGTCACTCGTCGCCATGCTCGCCAAGGGCAAACTCGTCGGCGACAATGCCGAGACGGTCGAGATGATCGGCCTCTACTGGCACTTCGTCGACATCGTCTGGATTCTCATCTTCACCCTCGTCTACCTGATCCCGGCCTGACATGAGCAGCGAAACCGACACCACAGAGAACGACACCACAGAGAACGACCACGCCTACGGCATCGGGGCCGAGCAGCTCGCCGACGAGACGCCCCCGGCCTACCCGCCGTCGGCGCCGATCCACGAAGGTGGGCACGGCCACAAGGAGCCGACCGACAAGCAGTACATCGGCATTGCGATCCTGCTCGCCGTGCTCACGGCGCTCGAGATCATGTCGACCGAGATCGGCCCGGACGGCGCGTGGCTCGTGCCCACGCTGATCGTGCTGATGTTCGTGAAGTTCTGGGTCGTCGCGAGCTTCTTCATGCACCTGCGATTCGACAACAAGCTCTTCACCTTCTTGTTCTATCTCGGCCTGGGATTCGCCGTGGTGCTGTATTCCGCCGTCCTGGCGACGTTCCACTTCTGGACCGGCTGACCTCGAAAGAGCACCCCTGACATGCTCGCCCAACTCACCGCAACGGACCCCTGGCGGTTCCAGTTCCACCCCGAAGTGTGGATCCTCGTCGCCTTCCTGACGGGTGCGTACATCTACATGGTGCGAGTGATCGGCCCCAAGGCCGTGCCGCCTGGCAAGCCCGCGGTCACCCGCTTCAACATCGGCTGCTTCGTCGGCGCGATGGTGATGCTGTGGGTGGCGAGCGACTGGCCGGTCCACGACATCGGCGAGGAGTACCTCTACTCCGTGCACATGGCGCAGCACATGATGCTGAGCTACTTCCTGCCGCCGCTCGTCCTGATGGCGACGCCGGAATGGCTGCTGCGGGTGCTCGTCGGCAACGGCCGGTTCTACCGGGTCGTCGTGTTCTTCACGAAGCCGGTCGTCGCCGCGCTGCTGTTCAACGCGGTGGTCATCGTCACGCACATCCCCGCCGTGGTCACCGCCTCGGTGGCGAGTGGCCCGCTGCACTATTCGCTGCACTTCGCCGTCGTGATGTTCTCGCTCCTGATGTGGATGCCGGTGGTCGGGCCGTTCCCCGAACTCCAGATCTCACCGATCGGCAAGTGCATCTACCTCTTCATCCAGTCGCTGGTCCCCACGATCCCTGCGGCGTGGCTGACGTTCGCGGACGGTGCGGTGTACAAGACCTACGACCAACCGGTCCGGGTCTGGGGGCTCTCGGTCGTGTTCGACCAACAGCTCGCCGGGGCGATCATGAAGACCGGCGGCGGCATCTTCCTCTGGGCGATCATCATCTTCATCTTCTTCAAGCGGTTCGCCGTGGGCTTCGAGTACGACAGTTCCTACCGACGACCCCACCCGATGCCCGATGCCGAACTGACCGGCGACGCCACGATCGACGGTCAAGCTCCGCTGACGACAGCGGACATCGAGCGCGAGTTCGCCCAGGTCCCTCCCCGCTCGAGCGAGTGACGCACGAACTCGCCCGGGACGAGTCGGTGTCCGAGCAGTAACCTCGATGCCGTGATCGATCAGCGGCTGTTGCGCACCGACCTCGACGGGGTCAGGGCCTCACTCGCACGTCGCGGGAGCGCCAGTCTGCTCGACGACGTCGACGCTGCCGCCGAACTCGACACGAGGTTGATCGACATCACCGCGCGACGCGACGCGATCCGGGCGCGGGTGAACACGATCTCCAAGGAAGTCGGTCAGCTGCGGCGCGATGGCAACACCGTTGCCGCCGAAGCACTCCAAACGGAGAGCCGTGAGCTCGGCGATGACGAGCGGTCGCTCGCTGCCGAACACGACGTCGTCTCCACGACGCTGCGCAACCTCCTACTCGGGATCCCCAACCTGCCGCATCCCGACGCCCCCGATGGCACCGGCGACGTGGACAACCCGGTCGTCAAGGGGCCGATCGGACCGACCGACGCTGCCGAGCGCCTGCGCGTGCCCCACTGGGAGACCGCGACGCAGCTCGGTGTGCTCGACAACGAACGCGCCGTGAAGATCTCCGGCGCGATGTTCACCATGCAGCGCGGGGCCGGCGCCACCCTCGTGCGCGCGTTGTGTCAGTACGGGCTCGATCTCAACGCCGACGTCCACGAAGAGGTGAGGCCACCCTCTCTGGTGACCTCGGCGACGCTGACCGCCACCGGTCAGCTGCCGAAGTTCGCCGACGACGCGTATGCGATCGAACGCGACGACCTGTGGTGCATCCCGACCGCCGAGGTGCCGCTCACCTCGATCTACGCCGACGAGACACTCGATGACACGCGGCTCCCGATCAGGATGATGGCCCACAGTGCGTCGTATCGACGCGAGGCCGGGTCGGCGGGCCGCGACACCCGCGGGATGCTGCGAGCCCACGAGTTCGACAAGGTCGAGATCCTCGCGCTCGCCATGCCCGAGCAGGCTCCGGCACTGCTCGACGACATGGTGGCGCGTGCCGAGCGGGCGATCGCCGGTCTCGGCCTCACCTATCGCATCATCGAGATCTGCACCGGGGACATGGGCCAGAGCCATCATCGAAGCTTCGACATCGAGGTCTACGCGCCGGGTGTCGATGCGTGGCTGGAGGTGTCGTCGATCAGTTGGTTCAGCGACTACCAGGCACGCCGCGCCAACATCCGGTTCCGGCGTCACGACGCCGACGGCAAGCCGGTCAAGGGAACCGAGTACGTCCACACGTTGAACGGCTCGGCGCTGGCGGTGCCGCGTGTGTGGGCCGCGATCATCGAGACCCACCGCAATGACGACGGCTCGGTCACAGTGCCCGAGGTGCTCAGGCCGTACATGCGCGGCATCGAGCGGATCGAGAGCCGGTCATGACCGACTGGTCCGCCCCCGATCGACGTGCCGAACTGTGGGGCCGGCGCGAGCAGTACGAGACGGAGGGACTCGAGGTCACCGATGTCGACATCGACCCGGTCGTGCAGTGGAACCGCTGGCACCAGGAAGCCCTCGACGGCGGTGTCGCGGAGCCGAACGCCATGACGGTGGCCACGATCGGCGCCGACGGGGTTCCCGACGCTCGGATCGTGCTCGTCCGCGAGGCCGATGCGGACGGCCTGGTCTTCTACACCAACTACGGCAGCGTCAAGAGCCGTCAGCTCGACGAGGCACCGGTGGCGGCCGCCGTGTTCTCGTGGCTCGACCTGCATCGGCAGGTGCGACTCCGTGCCCGCGTCGAGCGCGTCTCGGCCGCGGAGAGCGATGCGTACTTCGCGTCGCGCCCACGAGGCAGTCAACTCGGCGCATGGGCGTCACCGCAGAGTGAGGAGATCGCCGACCGCGCCGAACTCGAAGCGCTCGTGATCGCCTCCGACGAGGAGTTCGCCGACCGCGACGTCCCGCGCCCCGCGCACTGGGGCGGGTGGCGCCTCGTTCCGTTCGAGTGGGAGTTCTGGCAGGGTCGCCCCAGCCGACTCCACGATCGTCTCCGATACCGCCGCGACGACGCCGACGGGACCTGGCAGGTCGTGCGGCTCGCGCCTTGATGCGCGCGAAGTGCGAGCCAATCCGAAAACGGCGACGAACCGGGTTGAACACGGTCCCACCAGGGGCGAGGCTGATCCCATGACCGCGACAAAGGTGCTGGTTGTCGACGATGAGCCGACCGTGCGCGAGGTGGTCGCGGGCTACCTTCGACGTGACGGCCACGAGGTCTTCGAGGCCGGCGACGGCACGACAGCACTCGAGATCGTCGAGACGGACCCTCCTGATCTCATCGTGCTCGACATGATGCTCCCCGGTGTCAACGGACTCGACGTCCTGCGTCGCGTTCGGACCACGAGCGACGTGCCCGTGATCATGCTCACCGCTCGCGCCGAGGAGTCCGACCGCGTCGCCGGGCTCGAGCTCGGCGCCGACGACTACGTCGTCAAGCCGTTCTCGCCCCGCGAGTTGGCGGCGCGCGTGAACGGTGTGCTGCGCCGTACCAACGGCCGGGCCACCGCCACGCCCGGCCCGATCGTGTTCGGCGAGCTGAAGATCGAACCGCTCAGCCGGCAGGTGACCCTCGACGGTCGAAACGTCGACATGACGCCGAAGGAGTTCGACGTGCTCGCCTTTCTGGCGTCGTCACCCCGGCAGGTCTTCTCGCGGGCGCAGCTCCTCGAATCGGTCTGGCAGTCGTCGCCGGAATGGCAGGACCCTGCCACGGTCACCGTGCACGTGCGCAGGATCCGCAACAAGATCGAGGTCGACCCCGAAACCCCGCGCTGGATCACCACCGTGTGGGGAGTGGGGTACCGGTTCGAGCCGTGATGGCCTCGAAGCCGCCGCGCGGGATGAACCGCCTCGGCCTGCGATTCCTGGCGGCCATGCTCGCTGTCCTCGGTGTGGCGATCCTGATGATCGCGATCGCAGCGCAGTCGATGTTCATCAACGACCACGACCTCCGCTTGCTCATGTGGGCGCTCGTGCCGGCCGTGCTCGGCGCGGCAATCGTTGCGGTGCTGATGGCGCGGCCGGTGGCCCGTGATGCCAACCGCATCTGCGAGGCCGCGATGCGTGTCGCCGACGGCGACCTGACCGCGCGCACGGGCGTCACCCGCAGCGACGAGCTCGGCGAGGCCGCCGCCATGTTCGACGTGATGGTCGATCGGCTCGATGCCGTCGAGCGTGAACGGGCCCTGATGCTGTCGTCGATCTCGCACGATCTCAGAACGCCGCTCACCGCCCTGCGTGCCTCCGTGGAGGCGATCCGCGACGGTGTCGCCGCCGACCCCGATCAGTACCTCAGCGGAATGGAGCGGCAGGTGCGCGCGCTGTCGGCGTTGGTCGACGACCTGCAACTCCACAGCCGGCTGGTGAGTGGGACGATGGAGCTGCAGCGACTGCGACTCGATCTGACCGAACTCGCCGACGAGGCGATGGAGACGGTTCGGCCGATCGCCGAGACGCGCAAGATCTCGTTGCTGCTCGAGGCACGGCATCGCGTGATGGTCGACGCCGACGGTTCCCAGCTCGCACGCGTGATCCGCAACCTGTTGGAGAACGCGATCCGCCACGCCCCCGACGGGTCGGTGGTGCTCGTGCAGATCGACGAGCACGATGCGTCCGCAACGCTCCGTGTCGTCGACCAGGGCCCAGGCTTCCCGACCGATTTCAGGGACCGGGCCTTCGAGCCGTTCACGCGGGCGGACCCCGCCCGCGACACCCGCACGGGCACCGCTGGGCTCGGTCTGTCGATCGCGCGGGGCATCGTCACCGCGCACGGTGGATCGATCGGCGTCGGTGACGGCCCGGGCGGCGTCGTCGAGATCCTGCTCCCCGCCTGATCCAACCCCGAACCCGAACCCGAACCCGAACCCGAACCCGAACCCGAACCCGAACCCGAAATTCGGAGGGGATGTTGCGCTGAGCGCAACATCCCCTCCGAATTTCAGTCGTGCCGAATTTCAGGGTGTCGAATGTCAGTGTGTGGTGGTGGGCCAGGTCGTCGCGGCGTCGACGAGGCCGTCGATGAGTGACTCGGTGTGTGGCGTGAGCCCCGGGCCTTCCCAGTCCCACCAGAGCGGACTCGACCCGCGCACCCGCGGAGGAAGTTCGATCTGCACGCCCCCGTCGCGTGGGAGGTTGACCGGGTTGTGCCGGTGCAACCCGCGGAGTGGTCGAGGGATCGCCTCCACGTCGGTGACGATGTCGTAGGCGGGGAGCGATCGCCGCAACGACGTACCGACATGATCGGCGAACACGCGGTTCGCTCCGCCGAGGAGCAGCGAACCGAAGAGACCCCGTCGACCGAACCCGTGCACGGTGATCACGATGTCGACGTGCTCCAGGAAGACCGCCAACTTCTCCGACTCCTGGGGCCGGACCTCGATCGACGGAAGGTGCTCACGCATGCCGTCGGGCTGGATCACGGCGTAGAACGAGGCCGACGACCGCTCGGCTGCGCGCGACGCGATCACGTCGGTCATCGCCTCGAGTGCCCCACCGTGGAATGCCATGAAGCCGACGCGGCCGCGAAGCTCGCTGACCTCGTCGACCCCGGGCATTCCGAGGAGGGCGGCAAAGGCGGTCATCGCACCATGATCGCAGCATGAGCGCCGTACAGTGACGTCGATGCTCGTCTGGATGGACCTGGAGATGACCGGACTCGATCACACCTCGGATGTGATCGTCGAGATCGCGACGATCATCACCGACGACGATCTGCAGATTCTCGCCGAAGGACCTGACCTCGTCATCCACCAACCCGATGAGGCGCTCGAGGGGATGGACCCGTTCGTCGTCGACATGCACACCAAGTCCGGTCTCCTCGAGCAGATCAAGACGTCGACGGTCAGCCTCGCCGATGCGGGAGCAGCCACCCTCGAGTTCATCAAGCTGCACGTCCCCGAACCGGCGAGCGTGCCGCTGTGCGGCAACTCGATCGGGACCGATCGCCGGTTCCTGACGGCCTACCTTCCCGACATCGAGAACCATCTCCACTACCGATCGATCGACGTGTCGAGCGTGAAGGAGTTGGTGAAGCGTTGGTACCCGGACGTCGATGCGAGCCGACCGCGTGGTCAGGGATCGCACCGCGCCCTCGACGACATCCGCGAGTCGATTCGCGAGATGGCGTACTACCGCGAGCACGTGTTCGTCCCGGCGCCCACTCCTGCGCCGACCGACACCGCCTGAAACCCGAATCGCTCCACTCGAGCCGGAGCGTGCCGCGGTGAGCGGATAGGTTCCCGCTCATGCGTGCAGTCGTCCTGCGATCCCACGGTGGCCCGGAAGTCCTCACGATCGAGGAGGTCGACGACCCCACACCGGGTCGCGACGAGCTGGTCGTCGACGTGCACCACACCGCGATCAACCGTGCCGACATCCTGCAGCGGATGGGCATGTACCCCGACCCCCGGCGCCGAGCGATCGAGATTCCCGGCCTCGAGTACGCAGGTGTGGTCGCTGCGGTCGGCTCCGACGTGACCGGTTGGACGGTGGGCGATCGGGTGATGGGCATCGAAGCCGGGGGCTGCTACGCCGGCAAGGTCGTCACCCATGCGCGTCAGGCGCTGCCCGTGCCGTCGTCGCTCGACCCGGCTGACGCTGCGGCGATCCCGGAGGTGTTCCTCACCGCCTGGGACGCGCTCGTCGTGCAGGGTGGGCTCACCAGCGGGCGCTGGGCGCTCGTGCATGCCGGCGCCTCAGGGGTCGGCACCGCGGCGATCCAGATCGCCAAGGCGATCGGCGCCCGGGTCGCGGTGACGTGTTCTGCGGGCAAGGCCGACGCCTGCCGTGCCCTCGGCGCCGATCTCGTCCTCGAGCGCAGCCCATCAGACTGGTTGGGTGCGCTGCGCGCTGCGATTCCCTCTGGCGTCGACGTCGTGCTCGACGTGATCGGTGGCGAGGAGGCCGATCGCAACCTCCAGGCCGCTCGCATGGACGCCACGATCATCCAGGTCGGGCTGATGGGCGGCGGCTCGGCACCGGTCAACATCGGGCTGCTCCTGTCGAAGCGGCTGACGTGGGTCGGCACGACGCTGCGGGCGCGACCGATCGAGCGCAAACTGGCACTCAGCCAACGGTTCATCGACGAGATCATCCCGCTCTTCGACAGCGGACAGCTCCATCCGGTCGTCGACTCGCGGTACCCGCTCGACGACATCGCCGACGCCCATCGCCACATGGAGGCGAACGCCAACGTCGGCAAGATCCTCATCGATCTCTCACCAAATTTCCGAAACCCCCTTGACCGCACCCCGGTTGTCGTGGTTGTCTGACACCTCGGGTCCGAAGACTCGAACATCCGACCACGACGAAGCGAAAGGACGAACGATGAGCATGTCACCGATTTCTGCACCGTCGATCGCCTTTGCGCGCCATCACGTCGGTTCGCTCGGCTACGCCTCGTGGCTCGCTCCGGTCTGCGGACAGATGTCCGTGAATTCCGGCGACACCACTGGCAACACCGAGTCCAAGCGACTCACCCCCGGCCACCTCATGGGAGCCCTGACGTAACACCGACGTCAGATCACCTCTCACGAGGCCGCCGGGTTCCGACCCGGCGGCCTCTTGCGTTTTTCGGCCCCGACCACCTTGATCCCTCACCCAGACCCACCGAACCAGAAAGCCCGACATGACCCTTCTCGACAACCACACCGGCTCTCCGAGCCACGTCGCAGCCACCCCATTCATCGAACAGGAATCCACCATGGACATCACACTCAGCCCGCGCCGCTCGGTGCTCGTCGAACCGCGAGAACCGGACAGTCCAAGCCCGCCCGGCGAGGGATCGACGCGGACCCCGGTCGCTCGTTGCGCCGACGGTCACGGCACGATGACCGGGCTGTTCTTCTCGGACAACGTCATCGACATCGCTCGGGCCAAGGCGATGTGCGGCCTGTGCCCGTTGCAGGCGTCGTGCCTCGAAGGCGCACTCGAGCGTCAGGAGCCGTGGGGCGTCTGGGGTGGTGAGCTGCTCTCGGGCGGCCGCGTCATCGCCAACAAGCGGCCCTGCGGTCGCCCGCCGAAGCAGCCCCGGGCGGTCGTCGTGATCGACGAGCTCGGGCCCGTGGCGGTCGCCTGAACGGTGACGTCCACCCATTCGCCTGTTTGTGGCGCGGTTTTGGTGACCCCCCGCACCGAAATCGCGCCACAAACGGCACTTGGTGGCCGTGGTGGTGAACAAACGCGAAGAACGGCGCGACCGACCGGCCCGGCAGAAGGGCCGTCGGTAGCCTCGACGGTGTGAAGATCCGTCCGCGACTCCTCGTCGGCTCACTGCTCGTCGCTGTCGTCGTCATCGTCGCTTTCGCGTGGACGCAACGCTCCGACGGAACCGGCGACCAGCTCGACGCCCGCTTGACCGATCCGGGGGCCGTGGTCACGTATCCGAACGATGGGCTGGGCAACCAGTCCGTCGAGGGCACACCGTTTCCCGACGTGACTCTGGCCGACGCGGCGGGCAACGACGTGACCACCGCCGATCTCCTCGGCGAACCGCTCGTGGTGAACCTCTGGTTCACGACCTGCCCGCCGTGCGCGAAGGAGCTCCCGGCGTTCGCCGAGGTCGACGCCGAGCGTGACGACGTCCGATTCATCGGTGTCAACACGATCGACTCGGTCGAGGCGATGGAGCGATTCGCCGGAGAACGTGGCGTGCAGTACGACCTCTACCGTGACGAGTTCGCCGAGCTGGCCGACGGTGTCGGTGCCGTCGCCTTTCCGGTCACGCTGTTCGTCACCTCGGACGGCACCATCGTCGATCAGTCCGGCGCGCTCGACGCGAACGAACTCCGGACCAAGATCGATCAGCTGATGGTCGAGGAGAGCAAGCTGTCATGAGCCTGTCGTTCATACGCGGGATGGTTGCGGCCGTCAATCCGTGCGGCTTCATCCTGCTGCCGACCTATCTCATGTACTTCCTCGGCATGCAGGGGTCGTTGCCGGGCAGCCAGCGCGCCACGATGCGCCGTGCACTGCTGGTGAGCGCAGCGGTGTCGGCAGGGTTCCTGTCGGTGTTCCTCGTCGCCGGCGTGATCTCGTACAACTTCACCAACTGGATCAACGAGAACGCGAAGTACGCCACCGGTGCGATCGGAGCGGCGCTCGTCGTCCTCGGCATCGCGATGCTGTTCGGCTACAAGATCCCGTTCATGACGCCGAACATCAACACCGGTGGTGACACCCCCGAGCGCACGATGCGGGCGATGTTCGTGTTCGGCATCGCGTACGCCGTCGCATCGATCGGCTGCACGATCGGATTGTTCATCGCCACGGTCTTCAGCACCACCGCCCGTGAGGGCGTCGTGGCGGGCGTCGGCAACGTGGTCGCGTACGGCGCGGGCATGGCACTGCTCGTGAGCGCCCTCACGATCGCCCTGGCGTCGGCGAACACGAGCCTGTTGAAATTCCTGCGCGGCGGGATGCGCTATGTCGACCGGATCGCGGCCGGGTTCGTCGTGCTGTCGGGGGTGTACCTCCTTTGGTACTTCTACTGGGTCGACATCAAGGAAGTCGGCGACCCGGTCACCGATTGGGCCCTCGAGCGTCAGGCGCAGGCGACGACGTTCCTGAACGAGCACTGGCAGGTCGCCGGCGTCGTCATGGCGCTCGTCGTCGGTGGCGCGATCGCCTACGTGGTCACGCGCCCTGCACCCGCCGAGCCGCCGAGCTCGACCCAATCTCCGAGCTCGACCCAATCTCCGAGTTCTTCTCAGTCGTAGAGATCGAGGTCGCCGATCGCGACGAGTGCAGCGTTGACGATGCTGCCCGTCGAAATCCCGGTGAGCTCGTGCAGGTCGGCGATCGTGCCCGACTCGCCGAACCGGTCGACGCCGAGTGCGTACTGGCGCGTGCCGAGCGCGGAGCCCAGCCAGGCGAGGCTGTGGCTGGCGGCATCATGCACGCTGACGATCGGCCGGGTGCGCTCGTTCGTCGGCACCAGGCGGTGGAGATGGCTCGGAACGCGCACGGCGCGGGCGGTCCTCGCCGATCGTGTGAGCCCCGAACGCCAGCTCCGGTAGACACGATCAGGGCTGGTGAGGTGGATCACGCTGGCGAGCACGCCTTCCTCATCGAGTTCGGCCGCCGCGGCAACTGCGTCGGGAGCCATCACGCCGGTGGTCACGATCGTGACCGCGGGTCGACCGTCGTCGGCCGGATCGATGAGTCGGTAGCCGCCGAGCAGCGTCTGCGCCCGAAGCCGTTCCTCGCCCATGCGGCCGACAGCAGCCGCGAACGGCGTCTGGTCGATCGGCCGGGTGGAGAGGCGGAGATACGAGCTGGCGCCATCGGGCCGCGAGAGCTGGTCGAGCGCGTCGCACAGCAGCCAGTCGACCTCGGTGGCGTAGGCCGGCTCGAAACACGTCAGGTTGGGAAGTTCGACGCCGACCGATGCGGTGATCGTCGATTGGTGCGCGCCGCCCTCCGGTGCGAGCGTCACGCCGGCGGGCGTGCCGGTGACGACGAATCGGGAGTCGTTGTAGATCCCGTAGATGAAGGCGTCGAGCCCGCGTAGGACGAAGGGGTCGTAGACCGTGCCGATCGGGAGGAGATGGCGGTCGTGATGTTCGTGGCTGAGCCCGAGCTGCCCGAGCAGCATGAACAGGTTCATCTCGCTGATGCCGAGCTCGATGTGTTGGCCGGTCGGCCCCGGCGCCCACTTGAGCAGGCGGGCCGCGCCGCCGTGGTCGTCGCGCTCGGCATGGGCGTAGACGCCGCGCTTGTTGATCCAGCCGCCGAGGTTCGTCGAGATCGACACATCCGGCGCGGTGGTGACGATCCGCTCGCTCACGCCGGCGACGTCGGCGAGGCTCGCCAACACTCGGCCGAACGCGTCCTGGGTCGACACGGCGCCGCTCGTCACGAGGGGGCGAGCCGCCGCGGGTACGGGCACGACAGGCCGCGGTGGGGGCGGTGTGTTGTTGATGTCACCGCCGACATCGGCACACAGTCGTCCGGCTGGTGAGTCCGGATCGAAACGGTTCCATTCGGTCGCGTGATCGAGTCCGACAGCCGTTCGGAAGGCATCGATCTGCTCGAGGGTGAGCAGGGCGGCGTGGTTCATCGGGTCACCGGCCATCGGCAGCCCATGACCCTTGATCGTGTAGGCGAACACGACCGACGGGCGATCAGCGGCCTCGTCGCACCGACGGAACGTGTCGATCAACAGGCCCAGGTCGTGGCCGCCGAGGTCGGTGACGAGCGCGGTGAGGGACTCGTCGTCGAGGCGGTCGGCGATGCGGACCACCGCGGGGTCGGCGCCGCGGAGGAACGAGCGCCGGACGTCGGCGCCGCTGAGCGCGAACAACTCCTGGTAGGCCTCGTTGGAGAGCGAGTCGATGTGGGCGGCGAGCGCGTCGCCGCCGGGCTCGGCGAACGCCGCGGTGAGGCGGGCGCCGTACTTGGCCTCGGCCACGTGCCAGCCGGCATCGGCGAAGAACCGCTTCAATCGAACGGCAGCGATGTCGGGAATCACTCGATCGAGGCTCTGGCGGTTCAGGTCGACCACCATCGTGAAGTTGCCGAGCTCCTGAGTAGCGGGGTCGGCGATCGCCTCCCACACGTTGCCCTCGTCGAGTTCGGCGTCTCCGACCAGTGCGATGAAGCGCGCCGATGCCTGCGCCCCGAACTGCGAGTCGGTGTAGCGACGGGTGAGTGCCGAGAACAGCGGGGCGACCGCGCCGAGCCCGACCGATCCGGTCGAGAAGTCGGACACGTCGGGATCCTTCGTGCGCGAGGGATACGCCTGCAACCCGCCGCGCTGGCGCAGAGTGGTGAGGTACGAGCGGTCCAGTTCACCGGTGAGGTACTTGATCGCGTGATACACGGGTGACGCGTGCGGCTTGACCGCCACCTTGTCCTCGCCGCCGATGTGGCCGAACCACAGCGCGGTCATGATCGACGCCATCGACGCGCACGACGCCTGATGCCCGCCGACCTTGATCTCGGTCTCGGCGCGCCGGTTGGCGTGATCGATCATACGCGTCGAGAGCCACAGGACCCGACGCTCGATCTCGCGCAGCGTGGTGAGATCGACATCCGAGTTGGGCATGGCTCGCGCTCCGTTCCGGCGTGGTTCAGGTGTAGTTCAAGGCCGCGGCGGACGCGGTCAGTTCGTCGCGATGGTCGGGATGAGCGATGGCGATCAGCGCCTCGGCGCGTTCCTTGATCGACTTGCCGCGCAGTTCGGCGACGCCGTACTCCGAGACGATCTTGTCGATCGTGTTCTTCGGGGTGGTCACCACGTCGCCGGCGGCCAGCTGCGGCACGATGCGCGACGTACCGTGCGACGTCGTCGAGTGCAGCACGACGAAGCCCTGCCCGCCGTCGGAGTACATCGCGCCGCGGGCGAAGTCGTTCTGGCCGCCCGACGACGAGTAGTACTGGCCACCGATCGTCTCCGAGGCGCACTGCCCGATGAAGTCGACCGTCAAGGTGGCGTTGATCGACACGAAGTTCTTCTCGTTGGCGATGATTCTCGGGTCGTTCACGTAGCGAACAGCATGCAGCTCGATGGCAGTGTTCTCGTGGAGGAACTCGTGGAGCCGCTCGGTCCCGAGCGCGAACGTGCCGACCGCCTTGGTGCGATTGAGCCGCTTCTTCACGCCGTTGACGACGCCCGACTCGATCAGGTCGACGACACCGTCCGACACGAGTTCGGTGTGGATGCCGAGGTCCTTGTGGTCCGTCAGCGACGCCATGATCGCGTTCGGGATCGCACCGATTCCGGTCTGGATCGTGGCGCCGTCGGGGATCCGTTCGGCGACGAACGCCGCAATCCGTCGATCGGTCTCGCCGCACACCGCTGGGGCCACCTCGATCAGCGGTCGATCGCTGCGGCACCAGCCGACGACCTGCGAGACGTGGATCTGGTTGCGCCCGAACGTGCGCGGCATGTGTTCGGTGACCTCGAGGAAGATCCGGCCACGCCCGATGAAACTCGAGGTGTAGTCGGCCGACACACCGAGCGAGAAGTAGCCGTGGCGGTCGGGTGGTGACGCGGCGGCGATGACGAGTGGATCGTCGGTCCGCATCCGCATCAGGCTGTACACCTCGGAGAAGTGGGCGGGGACGAGGCCGACGTGGCCGGCGGCGAATTGAGGTCGCGTGATGTGCGACAGGAAGTACGAGATGTGCTTGAGGCGGGTCCCGTACTCGCCGCGGAGGTATGGCCGATCGTGAATGGCGTGCATCTGGTGGATGCGCACCTCGTTGATCCGGGGATCGCCGGCGGCGGCCGCCGCTTCGATCGCGTCGATCACCGCCGTCGGTTCGCCGTTGGCGAGCGGCACGATGAGCTGGGTCCCGGGACCGATGTGCTCGAGGACATCGCCGGGCTGGTTCGGGGCCGTCGTCGGTGCGGTGAACATGGTGACACCGTAGAACCCCGGAACGCGCCGCCCCTCGCTCGTCATCGATTGCTCCTCGTCGGGATCCATCCGAATCCCGCCGATCGAGTGAGGTTCGGTACCGTCGAGACCACATGAACGATCGACCGACCGACCTCATCGATCCTGCGGACGTCCCGATCCGACCTGCTGCCACCGTGATGCTCGTTCGCGATGCCGAAGACGGCGAACCCGGCGTCGAGGTGTTCATGATGCGCCGTACCGCGAACGCCGCGTTCGGCGCCGGCATGTACGTGTTTCCCGGCGGCCGCGTCGACGGCGTCGACGGCGCTGACGAGATCGCCCCGTTCTGTGGGGGTCTCGACGACGCGACCGCGTCGGACAAGCTCGGCATCGAACACGGCGGCCTCGCGTACTGGGTGGCCGCGGTTCGGGAATGTTTCGAGGAGGCCGGCGTGCTGCTCGCGGCGCCGCGCGGCGGAGGAGCGCTGCGCCTGCGCAACGAGGACCGCCACGAGGTGCACGACAGCTCGCTCTCGCTGGTCGAGCTGTGCCGTCGCGACGATCTGGTCCTCGACCTGTCGACGACGCACTACGTCGATCACTGGATCACCCCGATCGGCGAGCAGCGACGCTTCGACACGCGCTTCTTCATCAGCGAGATGCCGAAGGGTCAGGAACCGCTCCACGACGACAAGGAGACCGTCGACAGCCTCTGGGTCCGTCCTGCTGAAGCGCTGCGGCTACAGGCCGAGGGCGAACTGATGATGATGCCGCCGACGGTGGCGAACCTACGCTTCCTGACCCCGCACGCAAGTGCGATCGACGCGGTGGCGGCAGGTGCCGCGATCGAGCGTCCGCCGTGCACGCTGCCGAAGCTGAAGCGTGACGACGCCGGCCGGGTCGTCGGCATTGCCATGCCCGGCGACGCCGACTACGACGCGCTCACCTGAATCACCTCACCGTCGTGCGCGGGGACTCCCCCCGCTGCGCGTGTCAGGGGTTGGCGTCGAGTTCCGCGAAGGCGGCGTTGACCGTGTCGAACAGGCGTGCCGAGCAGCCGGCCATGTCGATGGCATCGGGATCCGATGGTGGTGCGATGTCGGTGAGGATCCGCGCGGCGATCGCACGGAAGGCGTCGGCAGCTGCACCCGACCCGTCGAGCGACACCGGCTCGCCGGAATCGCCTCCGGCGGCAACCGATGCCTCGAGCGGCACGTGGCCGAGCAACGGCGCGTCAATCGCCTCGGCGAGCGCCTGGCCGCCGCCGGATCCGAAGAGTGCATACGACTCGCCGTGATCGCAGGTGAACGCGCTCATGTTCTCGATGACGCCGACCACCTTCAAGAAGCTGCGCTGCGCCATGTCCGCGGCGCGCTGTGCGACCTTCTGAGCGGCGAGCGCCGGCGTCGTCACGACGATCAGATCGGTGCTCGGCAGCATCCTCGCCAGGCCCATCTGGACGTCGCCGGTACCCGGTGGCATGTCGATGAACAAGTAGTCGAGCTCACCCCAGCGGACGTCACGCAGGAACTGTTCGACGGCTTTGGTGAGCATCAGGCCACGCCACATGAGGGCGGTGTCCTCGGCCACGAGAAAGCCCGTCGACACGACTTTGAGCAGTCCGTCGCCGACGGAGCGCTCGTTGGGGATGATCTTCGGCTTGTCGGCACCGTCGACCTTCGAGGCCTCCATCCGCTCGGAGATGCCGAGGAGACGCGGAACGGAGAATCCCCAGATGTCGGCATCGAGGACGCCGACGGTGTGGCCCGCAGCCGCGACCGCAGCCGCGAGGTTGACCGTGACCGAGCTCTTGCCGACGCCGCCCTTGCCGCTGGCGATCGCCAGTACCTTGCAGGTCAGGGGCACCTCGGTGTCGGGAGCGTTCTGACGGGCGTTCCAGCGCGCCTTGGTCATGACCTCGCTGCGCTCGTCGGCGTTCATCTCACCCCACGAGATCGTCACGTCGGTCACGCCTGGATGAACCGACACCCGGTTCTCGACTTCGCGTTTGATGTCGGCGCGCAACGGGCAGCCGCCGATCGTGAGCTTGATCCCGACCGTCACCGCGCCGTCGGGAGCGACGTCGACCGACGGGACCATGCCGAGCGACACGATGTCGGCGCCCAATTCGGGATCGATCACGGTGCCGAGCACGATCATCACGTCGTCGACCGTGGGCGGTGGCACGGTGGACGCTGGCGTGGCGGTCATGCGCCGTATTTTACCGGTGAATCCCGTGTAATCTCCGGATGTGGACCGGGACCGGATCGCCGAGACGTCGACGGAGCCGACGATCGCGACGGCGCAACTCGACTTGCTCAAGGCGCTCGGCGACAACACCCGCTCGGCGATCTACCTCGAACTCGCCCGGTCACCGCGTCCGCTGGCCACCGTCGACATCTCCGACGCTCTCGGTCTGCACCCCAACACGGTGCGACCGCACCTGGAGCGCATGCGCGAGGCCGGCCTGCTCGAGGTCGAAGTCGGTGGTCGCGGCGATGTGGGGCGCCCACAGCATCGCTACTCGATTGCCCCGAATGCCCCCTCGCTGGGCTTCGAGCCACCCACCATGCCGGTTCTCGCTCGGATGGCGCTGGCGATGGCGGCACGACTCCACGGCGGACCCGACGATGCCGAAGCCGTGGGGCGTAGCGAGGGCAGCGCGCGGGCGGTGCCCTACGTCCACGCTCCGTCGACCCTCGAAGCGCTCGTCTCCGATCTCGATCGGCTCGGCTTCGACCCGATGGTCACGGACCGGCCCGACGATCCCGACGCGGCGGTCGTTTCGTTCGCGCATTGCCCGTTCGCCGACCTCGCCGAGGTGCACCCCGACCTCGTGTGCGGCCTGCACCGGGGGTTGGTGGCGGGCTTCGTCGCCCAGATGGGTGATGCCGAGGTTCGCGAATTCTGCACGCTCACCAGCCGCACCCCGTGTCGTGTCACGGTGGCGACCCGCTAAATTGATCGTTCTGCAACCAGGAGGTTCCATGATCACGCTCACCGATTCTGCCGCCGTCAAGGTCCGCCAACTGCTCAGCGACGAGGGTGCCGAAGATCTGGCCCTGCGCGTCGCGGTCCGCCCCGGCGGCTGCAGCGGCTTCTCCTACGAGATGTTCTTCGACGGCGACATCGCCGCCGACGACACGCAGGCCACCTATGGCGACGACGGTTTCGTGAAGGTCGTCGTCGACCCGGCCTCGAAGCAACTCCTCGAAGGCGCAACCCTCGACTACAAGGACGGCCTCGACCAGTCCGGGTTCGCGATCACGAATCCCAATGCGTCGCGCACCTGCGGGTGCGGCCAGAGCTTCTCCTGAACTGCCGATCGTCGCCGATCGTTGAGCGGTGACGCTCAGCTCGGCGACAGGGCGTCGAGGACTTCGCGGAGTTCCTCTTCGTTCCAGACCGCGTCGAGCCGCTCGACGACGATGCCGTTCGCGTCGGTGATGAACAGCGCAGGCTCGTAGGTGAGCCCAGCCGCGTCGACCGCCGGTGCCGGCGTGGTTGCGGTGTTGTCGGTGTACACCTCGGCATGGACGAAGACGTACTGATCCGCGAAGTCCGGTGACAGGTCGATGATCGACTCGAGCGCCGGCGCACAGGAACCGGTCTGGCAGAACGCCGGCGTGCCGACGAGATAGACGACGCCCTTGCCCGAGGCGAGCGCGTCCGACAGCGTGACCTCGTGGAACGGGCAGGGCTTCTCTCGCGTGCAGACCGGGTCGACCCCGCGTGGATCGTCGAATGTCGGCGTGTCGAACGGCGGCATCGGCTGGCCCCGCCCGGGGACGGTGACCGTTCCGGGTTCCATGATCTGGAACGCGGCACCCTGCGACGGACCGCCGTCGACGACGAGGTAGTAGACGCCCGGCTCGACCATCTCGGTGCGAAAGTCGTAGTACGGCCCGGGTGAGACGTCGCGACGCCGTGCCGTGATGCGATCGCCGACGAGGCCGCCGTCGATGTCGGTCACCTGGGCGCCGAGCGTCGCCGGCCCGTCCTGGATCAACCCGCCGGTGTTCGAGGCCAGGCTGATCGGGAGGCGCACCGGGCCGGCCTCTTGCACGTTGGGCGGGAAGCGCTGCGCGATCGTGTAGGTGCCGGGCTCGGTCGGATCGGAGACCTCGGGGGTCACGCCCTCGATGGACGAACCCTGTGGCGAGGAGGACGCGGTGTCGGACCCGCACGCCGCCAGCACGCCCGTGGCGGCGATTCCGAACAGGAACCCGCGACGCGAGAGAGGATCGGTGAACGGGTGGCGGACGTGTCGGGGGGTCATCGGATGCTTCTCATGGTCGTTTGGTCGGGCAGGAACGACGCTACCCGCGGCCCGTCGGCTGATCACGGCGGCCGGCGCGCGTCGCTGTATTCGCGGCCGGCACCCTCGGGCTAGCTTGGCGACATGAGCAAGCCCCTCGGTCCTTACAGTCCGGTTGTTCGCGCCGGCGACTTCGTCATCGTGTCCGGCCAGGGAGGCATGGCTGGCGGCAAGGTCGTCGACGGCGGAGTGAGCGCCGAGACGACGCAGACGATGAAGAACGTCGCTGCCCAACTCGCCACGGTCGGAGCGACGTTGGGCGACGTCGTCAAGACCACGTGCTTTCTCACCGACATGGAGAACTTCGCCGCGTTCAACGAGGCGTACTCCGCGGCGCTCGGCAATCATCGCCCAGCTCGCTCAACGGTCGCGGTCGCCGGCCTGCCCGCCGGCTTCCTCGTCGAAGTCGAGGCCTGGGCGTACGTCCCACAAGGGTGAGCGAGCAACCGCGCTGCACCTGGGCGATGGGTGGAGGCCCGTCGATCGGTGACGCCTACGTTCGGTACCACGACGATGTGTGGGGTGTCCCCCAACGCGATGCCCAGGTGCTCTTCGAGTTCCTGATCCTCGAGGGAGCGCAAGCAGGTTTGTCGTGGTCGACGATCCTGCGCAAGCTCGACACGTACCGGGTCGCCTATCGGGACTTCGACCCCGAACTCGTCGCGTCGTTCGATGACGCCGACGTCGAGCGACTGCTCGCCGACGAGGGCATCGTGCGCAATCGGGCCAAGGTCGACGCATCGATCCGCAACGCCCAGGCCTGGCTCGAACTCGACGACCCGGTCGAGCACCTGTGGAACTTCGTCGACGGTGCGGTGATCCAGAACGAATGGACCGCCATGGAGACCGTTCCGGCCGAGACCGATCGCTCGCAGGCGATGAGCCGGGACCTCAAGCGTCGGGGTTTCTCCTTCGTCGGCCCGACCATCTGTTACGCGTTCATGCAGGCGACAGGAATGGTCAACGACCATCTCACGACCTGCTTTCGGCATCGCGAGTGCCGCGCACTAGCCTGACGCCATGCCCGGCGCCATCGCCATCGTCATCGTGTTGCTGCTGATCCCCGTCGTGGTGATCATGAGTGGCGCCGTCGCGTCGGCGATCATCGGCGAGGCGGAGTACCGCGACGGTCGCTCCCGCAACGAGGGCAGCGAACTCCTCGACCTTCCCGACTGACACGCCTGCGGGTAGCCCCGGTGTCGAGTTGAACCTCGTGTCGGTGATTCCGGCTGGCACACTGGCGGCCATGCATTCGCACGATCAGTCGACCGAGGTGCTCGCGGAGGCGATCGTCCGCTACGCCGTCGAGCGGATGCGAATGGATCCTCCACCACTCGACCACTCGATGTCGGCCGAAGAACTCCGTCGGGCCGCCGGACCCACGATCACGGCGGGAGGCCTCGGCGGTCTCGAGGCATTGCGAGTCTTCGGAGAGGTGCTCGCGCCGGCATGCATCTCGGTCGATCACCCACTGTTCCTGTCGTTCGTACCGAATGCTCCGACCGAGGCGTCGATCCTGTTCGATCTCGTCGTCGGCGCGTCGAATGTCTACGGGGGTTCGTGGATGGAGGGCGCGGGAGCGATCTTCGCCGAGAACGAGGCGCTGCGCTGGATCGCCGACCTCGCGGGCCTCCCACCGGAGGCGGGCGGCGTCTTCGTCAGCGGCGGCACCGCCGGGAACCTCAGCGCGCTGATCGCCGCCCGCTGGCGATGGCGCCACCGCGCCGAGGGAGCCCACGACCGCACACGGGGCCTGATGATCGCGTCGGCCGGCGCCCACTCGTCGGTCGCGCAGGCCGCGCGCGCCATGGATGCCGATGTCGTACTCGTCACCGCGGGCGATCGGGGTGAGATGCGCGGCGACGCACTGCGTTCCACGCTGGACTCGCTCGACGCCGGCGATCGCGCTCGACTGTTCGCGATCGTGGCGACCGCCGGCACCACCAACGTCGGAGTGGTCGACGACCTGCGGTCCGCCGCCGATGCGGCCGAGGAACTCGGGACGTGGCTGCACGTCGACGGCGCGTACGGCGGAGCGGCGCTCGCCGCGGCGAGCGTGCGGGATCGTTTCGAGGGCATCGAACGCGCCGACAGCTTCATCGTCGATCCCCACAAGTGGTTGTTCGCACCCTTCGACTCCTGCGCGCTGCTGTATCGCGACCCGAACGTCGGCCGGGCGGCGCACACGCAGCACGCCGAGTACCTCGACGTGCTGCACGACGTGCACGACGAACCGTGGAACGCGAGCGACTACGCCCACCATCTCTCACGCCGCGCACGCGGTCTGCCCCTGTGGTTCAGCCTGGCCACCCACGGCACCGAGGCCTACAGCGAGGCGGTGGAGATCACGCTGACCACGACTCGCGAGACTGCTCGCCTGATCGATCAGTGTGCCGACACCGAACTCCTGATGGAGCCGGAGCTGTCGATCGTGATCTTCCGACGTGTCGGCTGGACCCCGGCCGACTACCAGGCGTGGAGCGACGCCGAGCTCGCAGCCGGGCGCGCGTTCGTCGTGCCGACCACGTGGCAGGGCGAGGTCGTGCTGAGGATCTGCATCGTCAACCCGCGCACCACGATCGACGACATCGCCTCGATCATCGACAGTCTGGGTTCCGGAGCATCGTGAACGACCCGAGCGTCGTCGCCGATCTCGTCATCGTCAACGCCCGCTGCGTGGCCACGGTCGATGCCGAGCGCCGTGAACTCGACGGCGGGTGGGTCGCGATCACCGACGGACTGGTCAGCGGTGTGGGGGTCGGGCCGGCGCCACTGGCCGAGATGGTGCTCGACGCGACGGACTGTCTCGTCACGCCGGGTCTCGTCAATGCGCATCATCATCTGTTCCAGAACCTGACGCGGGCGTACCCGCCGATGACCGACAAGCCGCTGTTCGGCTGGCTGGCGTCGTTGTACCCGCTGTGGAGCGCCCTCGACACCGAGGCGGCCTACGTCTCGGCCTGGGTCGGGCTCGCCGAGTTGGCGCTCGCCGGATGTACGACGTCGTCCGACCATCTCTATCTGCATCCGCGTGGCGCCGGTGACCTGCTGGCTGCGGAGATCGATGCCGCCCGCGATCTCGGCATGCGGTTCCATCCGACGCGCGGGTCGATGTCGCTGTCGCAGAAGGACGGCGGTCTGCCTCCCGACGACGTGGTGAGCGACGACGACGAGATCCTCGCGGCGTGCGCCGACGCCGTGGCGCGCCATCATGACCCGGCTCACGCAGCGATGACGAGGGTGGCACTGGCGCCCTGCTCGCCGTTCAGTGTCACCGAGCAGCTGATGGTGCGCACAGCGGAGCTCGCCGAGCAGCTCGACGTGCGTCTCCACACCCACTTCGCCGAGAACGCCGAAGACGACGAATTCAGCCTGGCGACGTTCGGCTGCCGTCCGATGGAGTATCTGGAGCGAACGGGCTGGTGCACCGACCGGACCTGGGTGGCGCATTGCGTGATGCCGAACGACGACGAGATCCGACGCCTGGGTGCGGCGGGTGTCGGCGCCGCGCATTGCCCCTCGAGCAACATGATCCTGTCGTCGGGAATCGCCCCGGTCGTGGCGTTGCGGACGGCCGGCGTGCATGTCGGGCTGGGCGTCGACGGGTCGTCGTCGGCCGACGCGGCGTCGTTGTGGCTGGAGGCCCGTCAGGCGATGTTGCTCGCGAAGCTGCGTGACGGTGCGGCCGCGGGGACCGCGCGTATGGCGCTGGAGATCGCGACGATCGGTGGCGCAGGTTGTCTGGGTCGACTCGGCGAGATCGGCACGCTGACGGTCGGCGCGGTCGGCGACGTCGCCGTGTGGCCACTCACCGGCCCGTCGTTTGCCGGGGCGATCGCGGATCCGGTCGAGGCCTGGTTGCGCTGTGGCCCTGTCTCCGCACGGCACACGGTGGTTGCCGGCCGAGCGGTCGTGCGTGACGGGGTGCTGGTCTCCCCGCGTGTCGGCGAGCTGTTGCGCGCGCACACGCGGCTCGCGGAAGCGATGCAACGTGACCGGTGACACGCCCCCCGTGATGCGCGGTGACGTGATCCGGGTCACCGCACTGACCAGACTGTCGGCGTGAGACTGGCTCCTCTGACCGTCGTGCGTCGTTCGGCGCTCGCGCTCGTCGGCCTCGTCGCGCTCGTCGGCTGTGGTGTGCCGGCCAACGACAACGCCGCGCCGGTGACCATCGACCTCGGCGTCGGACTCGGCGTCGTCGGTCACCCCGGCCAGGTCGGGACCGAAGGTCAGGTCGCGGCCAACGCGAGCGACATCGACTCGGTCGTGATGATCGGTGACTCGATCACCAAGGGTTCGACGCCCGCTCTCATGGACCGTTTCGACCTGCTCGGGCTCGATGCGATGATCCAAGCCGAGAACGGCAAGCGGATGGCGGTCTCCGTGCAGGACAATCCGAGCGGCTCCACCATCGCCGGATTCCTCGAGTCGGGATCGGACGACCACTCGAACGAACTGTGGGTCGTGGCACTCGGGACGAACGACGTCGGTCAGTATTCGGGCCCCGACGAGATCGCTGCGGCGGTCAACGAGGTGCTCGACGGTGTGCCTGACGAGTCGCCACTCGTCTGGGTCGACACGTACTTCCGTGATCGACCCGAAGCGCAGGCGGTCCTCAACTCGATCGTGCACGATCGGGTCACCCGGCGCGGCAACAGCGTCGTCGCTCCGTGGTCGTCGTTCGCCACCGCCGACGTGCTCGTCGCCGACGGGGTCCATCCCACGCCCGACGGCACCGAGGTGTTCGCCTTCGTGGTCACCGACACCGCCCGGGCGTTCCTCGGCCTCTGAACGGTGACGCCGGTGCCAGGCACCTCCGTAACCTCACGGACTCCGAACGCTCAGCTGTCCCAGCGGGACTGACCGAAGCGGTAGCCGACCGAGCGCACGGTCTGGATCAGGTTGGCATGTTCCTCGCCGAGCTTGGCTCGCAGGCGTCGCACGTGGACGTCGACGGTCCTGGCGCCGCCGTAGTACTCGTAGCCCCACACCCGGCTGAGGAGCATCTCGCGTGTGAACACCTTGCCGGGGTTCTGCGCGAGGAACTTGAGCAGCTCGTACTCCATGTATGTCATGTCGAGCGGACGTCCGGCGATCGACGCCTGGTACGTCTCGAGGTTGAGTGTGAGTTCGCCGTACTCGACGAGTTCGGCGCGATGCAGGTCGATGTCGGTGACGAGCAGGTGCCGCAACCTGGCCTCGAGTTCGGCCGGATGGAACGGCGAGAGACAGAAGTCGTCGAACAGTTCGTCACGATGCTCGAGATCGCTCAGCTGGGCGCCGCCGACGAGCAGCATCACCGGGATCGTCCGGTCGCCCTGTTTGCTGATGTTGCGCAGGAACGCCCACCCGGCGTCGGCGTCGGCGCCGATGTCGACGATCGCGCCCGCCCACCCGCCGGCAGGCTCGTGTTCGGCGGCGGGCTCGGCCGCCGAGACGGCCTTCCACGAGTATCCGGCGAGGTCGAGCGTGCGCGCCAACTCGGGAGATGCCGGGTCGGGAACGACGGCGAGCATCGATTCGCGGGCGGCCATCGTGAGCTCAGAGCACCCCGAGATAGCGATCGCGCTCGAACGGCGTGACCTGGGTCTTGTAGGAGCGCCACTCGCTGCGCTTGTTGCGCAGGAACCATTCGAAGATGTGCTCGCCCAGCGCTTCTTGCACGAGGGTCGACTGCTCCATCACGACCAGCGCGTCGTTGAGTGACTGCGGGAGCTGTTGGATCCCGAGTTTGTGGAGCACGTCGTCGCCGATCTCGAAGAGGTTCGCATCGGCCTCGTCGGGCAACTCGTAGCCCTCGCGTACGCCGCGCATCCCGGCGGCGAGCATCAGGCTGAACGCGAGGTACGGGTTGCACGCTGGGTCGGCGGAGCGGTACTCGATGCGCGTGGCCACCGGATTGCCGCGTTTGGGGATCGGGACGCGGATCAGCCCGCTGCGGTTGTTTCGGGCCCAGCTGATGTGGACCGGCGCCTCGAACCCCGGCACGAGTCGCTTGTAGCTGTTGACCGTCTGGTTGGTGACCGCCGTGATCTCTGCCGCGTGGTGCAGCATGCCGGCCATGAAGGACTTGGCTGTGGCCGACAGGTGATACGCATCGTCGGCGTCGTAGAACGCATTGTCGTCGCCGCGGAACAGCGACAGGTGCACGTGCATCCCCGAACCCTGCACGCCTTCGAGGGGCTTGGGCATGAACGTGGCGTGCACGCCGTGGTGCGAGGCGACCTCGCGCACCGCGAGACGGAACGTCATCATGCTGTCGGCCATCGTGAGCGCATCGGTGTGGCGCAGGTCGATCTCCTGCTGGCCCGGGGCGTCTTCGTGGAAGCTGTATTCGACGGGGATGCCGAGCGCTTCGAGGGTGCGGATCGTCTGCTTGCGCAGCTCACCCGTCACGTCGCTCGTGGTCAGGTCGAAATAGCCGCCCTGGTCGACGGGCACCGGGGCCTGACCGGGCACGAGCGGCTCGAAGTAGAAGAACTCGACGTCGGGGGCGACGTAGAACGTCAGGCCGGCGTCGTGGGCCTCCTTGACGTGACGGCGCAGTACTTGGCGCGGGTCGCCTTCGAACGGCGAGCCGTCGAGGTGGTGGATATCGCAGAAGATGCGCGCCTCGGGAACCTTGGGGTCACCCCACGGCAGCAACTCGAACGTGTCCGGGTCGGGCATGGCGAGCACGTCGGCTTCCTGCACACGCGAGAACCCGTCGATCGACGATCCGTCGAACGTCATGCCGTCCTCGAGTGCGTTCTCGAGCTCGGCGGGTGAGATGGCGAGGCTCTTCAGGTTGCCGAGCACGTCGGTGAACCACAGCCGCACGAGTCGGACACCGCGCTCCTCGACACTGCGAAGGACGTAGTCGCGCTGTTGGTCCAGCATCTCGGTCATGTCTCAATTCTCTCGTGGATCGGCCAGGAAAGCGACAGGGCGGGAGCCGAAGCCCCCGCCCTGTTCTCGTCGGTGGTGATCGTCGCGTCGTCGACGACGACGATCAACGGGTCACGACATCGCGCCGCAGATGGTCTCCACCATCAGCCGGGCGACGACGTAGGGGTCGATGTTCGCGTTCGGGCGACGGTCCTCGAGGTAGCCGCGCTTGTCGACGGCGACCTGCCACGGAATGCGGATCGATGCGCCGCGGTCGGACACGCCGTAGCTGAACTGGTCGTGGCGCTGTGTCTCGTGGGCGCCCGTCAGACGGTCCTCGATGCCGGTTCCGTAGTTCGAGATGTGCAGCGCGGCCTTCGCGCCGAGTGCCTTGCAGCCGGCTTCGATGTACTTGTAGCCACCCTCCTCGCGCATCTCCTTGGTGGAGAAGTTCGTGTGGGCGCCGGCGCCGTTCCAGTCGCCCTTCGCGGGCTTCGCGTCGAGCGTGGCGGCGATGCCGTAGTCCTCACCGATCCGGTAGAGCAACCAGCGAGCGACCCACAGCTGGTCGGAGACCTCGAGCAGACCGAGCGGGCCGACCTGGAATTCCCACTGGCCGGGCATGACCTCGGCATTGATGCCGGAGATCGAGAGCCCTGCCGAGAGGCACGCCTCGAGGTGGTCCTCGATCATCGGGCGACCGTGGATCTCGTCCTCACCCACGCCGCAGTAGTAACCACCCTGCGGTTCGGGGTAGCCGGCGGGCGGGAAGCCGTAGGGGCGGCCGTTCTTCATCAGGGTGAATTCCTGCTCGATACCGAACAACGGCTCGTGCTTCTTGTACTTCTTGGCGGTCTTGGCAGCCGCCGCGCGGGTGTTGGTCGGGTGCGGCTTGCCGTCGACCAGCATCACCTCACACATGACGAGCACGTCGTCGCCACCGCGGATCGGGTCGGGGAAAATAGATGCGGGCTTGAGCACACAGTCGCTCTTGTCGCCGGTGGCCTGGTTGGTGCTCGAGCCGTCGAAGCCCCAGATCCCGGGCTCTTCGCCGTCCTCGATGATCTTGGTCTTGGACCGCAGCTTGCCAGCTGACGGCGTCCCGTCGATCCAGATGTATTCGGCCTTGTAAACCACAGTTGTCCTCAATTCGTCCACGATGATTAGGGGTACGGGCAATCCAACCTACGGCGTCGCCCGATGGCAGGCGGAATCGTCGCAGCGTCCGGTTGCCGAGTCGTTGCCCGATTGTGAACGGCGTGTGAACTGGTCGAGCCGTCGCGGGCCGTGGACGGCTGCCAGACTGGCGGCCGAGCGAGAGGGGAACTCATGGACACGACGACACTGGTCGAGGGGCGACGGTTCTGCGAGGGGCCGCGTTGGCACGACGGACGGTTCTGGTTCAGCGATTTCCATGCCCACGAGATCTGCAGCGTCGGCCTCGGCGGCGACGTGCGCACCGAGGTGACGCTCGACGACGGGGAGCAGCCGTCCGGGCTGGGATGGCTTCCGGATGGCCGATTGCTGTTCGTCGCGATGCTCGCCCGCAGGGTGATGCGGCGCGAGCACGACGGCACTGTCGTCGTCCACGCCGAATTGGGCGACGTGGCCACGTTCCACTGCAACGACATGCTCGTCGACGACACCGGTCGCGCCTACGTCGGCAACTTCGGGTTCGATCTCGACACCGCCATGGCGGCGATGGGGCCCGAAGGTTTGCTGACGGCGATCGCCACCGATCGAGGCCCGTACACCGCGGTGCTGGCCGAGGTCGACCCCGACGGCTCGGTGTCGGTCGTCGCCGACGACCTCGCGTTCCCGAACGGCATCGTCACGGTCGACGGCGGGTCCACGCTCGTCGTGGCGCAGACGCTCGGCCTCGAACTCACCGCGTTCGACAAAGCGGCCGACGGTACGTTGTCGAATCGGCGGACCTGGGCACCGCTCGTCGGAAGCGACGGCTCGCTCGTGGCGCCCGACGGAATCGCCGTCGACGACGACGGTGGCATCTGGGTCGCGAATCCGTTGACGACCGAAGTGGTTCGGGTGGAGGAGGGCGGAGCGATCACCGACCGGGTGACGACGTCGCAACTCGCGTTCGCCTGTGCGGTCGGCGGACCTGAACATCGGCATCTGCTCGTGTGCACGGCACAGTCGTCGGATGCCGAACAGGCCGCGGCGAACCCGGACGGTCGCCTGGAGATCGTCGAATTCTGAACCGGGAGTCGTCGTTGCGCTCAGCGCCCGACGACGGTGTACGTGTCGAGATCGGGGTCGGCCGCGATCTGCGCCTCGGTGAACGCCACTTCGCGCCACTGCTTCTCGCTGAACTGTTCGGTCTGGATGTCGAACAGGGGCGACGTGCGGTCACCGGTCTGGCCGTACACGAGCAGTGCCCAGGCCTGCACCTGGTCGCCGGTGAAATCGACCGTCATGATGAAGCTCGTCCCGAAGTTGATGCGGTATCCCTCGCCGCGAAGCGAACTTCCGGCGGCCACCGGCTCGCCGCGCTGCGGCGCCGGCTCGCTCGACGTCGACGAGTCGCTCCACGAGACCACATTGGTGACACCGTCACGGTTGGTGCCGCCGTGGATCGGGATTCGGGTCTCGGCGCGTTCGGTGAACTGAGCGGCGCCGAGCGTCGTGTCGAGCGCGAATCCCGCCTCGGTGATCGTCTGCACGGCACGACCCATCGCCTGCAGCAGCGGTCCCGGATCGGCCGCCGGCACCGATGGGGTGGAGGTCGGATTGGCCGGATCGAACGCGTCGGCGAAGAGTGGGCCGGCCCGTTCGAAGTCGGCGTCGGCGAACTGGTCCATCATCTCGCGCCAGATCATCGGCCCCGAGCGGTCGAGGTCGTACACCCCGTCCCACCCGGCGAGCACGCTGCAGGCCGTGGTCAGATCGACCGTGGCCGCGGGGAGGCTGACCGTCCCGTCGTCGGCGAGGAGGTCGGGCACGTTGACCAGTGGCGACGCCTTGCACGCGGTCACGGCGGCGCTGCGAAGCAGGGTGGCCGTACGTCCCGTGTTCTCCAACGCGGCGGCGCGGACCTCGGCGGCATCGAACAGCCCGTCGGTTCCCGCCAGCCCCGTCGTGTTCGCATCGCCGAGCACGGCTGCGTTCTGGCGAGTCCTCATCGTCAGCGCGGTGCCCTGCTCGCCGTTCATGATCGAGTAGGGACCGGTCAGCGTGAATTCTGCACTCGGCACCCAGAAGCTGTCGTTGGCATTGAACAGGTAGTCGGTGCGCTCGACCTGCGGAAGGTCGGTGAACGGCACGAGACCAGGGTCGCGGGCGCCGGGCTCGTTCGCCCACCGCATCCGGCTGTCGGAACCGTCGAGCAGGACGACGCCCTGGTCGTAGGCGATCTTCGTCACCGGATCGGTGAACAGCTTGCCGATGTAGAGCTGCTCGGCTTCGGCCGACAGGGCGGGTGTGGCCGCCGTGTCGGCGTACCAGACATTGCCCTTCGAATCGGTGGCGACGGTGTTGAACAACGGGACACCCTCGTACTCGGCGTTGAGGGCGATCAGGTCGTCGATGCTCTGCACGGTGGGCAGCAGGGCGTACTGCTCGATGAACTCGTCGTTGTCGATGTTGGCGTCACGGAACGTGAGGACGTTGGTGTTGGTCCAGCCGACACCGGGGAAGTCGATGACCGGTCCGTATTCGCTGCGCCACAGTGTGCGGGTCTCGGTGTCGACGGTGCCGTCGGCGCGCAGGATGTCGATCGTCGCCTCCGTCGATGTCATCGGCACCGAGACACCGTCGAGGAGGTACGACGTCGGCGACGCCGGGTCGAGCGTCAGGTTGTATGCCGTCATCCGCTTGCCGGCCGACACGGTGTGCGTCCAAGCCACGCCGTCGGTGAAGCCGATGCCGACACCGGGCAGGCCGAGCAGGTTCGCCCCGTAGATGTCGAACTTGCCGGGCACGGTGAGTTGCACTTCCGCGAAGCGGAGTTCACCCTCCCAGGGGAAGTGCGGATTCGCGAGCAACAGACCGCCCTCGCCGCCGGCGACGCGTTCGTGACCGATCGCCCACCCGTTGCTGCCGAGGTTGCCGAGATCGTTCAGGCCGAGCTCGGTCGCGCCGCGTTCGAAGGCCGACAGATCGACGCCGGACGCTGCCGCGCGGCGTCGGAGCCCGATTGGCTGGGTGGTCGGCGGCTGAGCCGAACCGAGGTACGGCACCAGTGCGCTGCTGCTCGCGAGCAGTGCGACCGATCGAGCGTAGATGTACACGTCGACCGGCTTCAGCGGCCGCACCCAGGCAGCTCCGGCGCACCAGCCGGTGGCCCGCTCACCACCGATGTCGGCGAGCTGGGCGTTCCAGCCTGCGGTGTAGGCCTCGAACTGTGCGACCACGGCGTCGGAGGCGATGTTCTCGAAGTCGTCAGCGGCGATCGAAGCGATGTCGATCGCCCGCCACGCGAAGTCGCTCTGGACGTTCTCACCCTCCGTTCCCGGGCCGAGTGCGGCGGCGCGGGTGCCGGTCACCCTGATCACCTGGTCGCTCAGGGTGCAGCCGTGATCTTCCCCGTTCACCCAGCCCTGGCCGTAGGCCACGTCCTCGATCGTCTCGCCGGTGATGTGGGGCACGCCGTCGGTCGTGCGCCTGATCGTCGCTTCGTAGCGTGGCGGCACGAGCGTCGTGGTGGTCGTGGTCGTGGTCGTCGTGGTCGTGCTGGTCGTGTCGGGTGAGGTCGGCAGGGCGATCGACTCGGGTCCGTCGCCGGGTGAACACGAAGCAGCGACCACTACCCCCACGATCGCCACCCACGTCCAACGCACGACGCAATAGTGCCAGATCACCGGTGCAGTCCAGCATCGACGGCCCTGGCGGGTGCCGAGCTAGCCTGCACCAGCGTGACGGTGTTGCGAGTGGCGCTCGCCCAGCTCAACCCGACCGTGGGCGACCTCGACGGGAACCTGGCGAAGTTGATCGACGCCTACGACCGCGCCGAGGCCGCCGGATGCGACATCGTGGCGTTCCCCGAGCTGTCGACCACCGGGTATCCGCCCGAGGACCTCGTGCTCAAGCCGGGCTTCGTGGCCGACAACCTCGAGGTGCTGTCGACGTTGGCGTCGCACACAGGCCGTTGTGCGGCGGTCGTCGGATTCGTCGACCAGGGCCGCGACCTGTACAACGCGGCGGCGGTCTGCGTCGGCGGCGAGATCGCCGGCCGCTACCACAAGCGCCTGTTGCCCAACTCCACTGTCTTCGACGAGGCCCGCTACTTCACGCCGGGCCACCAGTCCGACCCGCTCGAGCTGTACCTGATCGGCGGCGTCAAGGTCGGGATCTCGATCTGCGAGGACATCTGGAGCCCGTTCGGCCCGGTAGCGGAACAGGCGGCGGCAGGAGCGGAGCTGAGCATCAACATCAATGCCTCGCCGTTCCACACGGGCAAGTCGATCGAGCGCGAGCGGATGCTCGCCACCCGCGCCGCCGATTCGCACGCCGCGATCATCTACGTCAATCAGGTCGGCGGGCAGGACGAGCTGGTCTTCGACGGGGCATCGGTGGTGTTCGACCACGAGGGGAACCTGCTCGCCAGGGCGCCGCAGTTCGAAGAGGCGTTACTCATCGTCGACGTGCCTGTTCCGCCGGTGTATCGCAAACGGTTGCTCGACCCGCGGGGACGGATCACCGAGTCGCTGTTGCCAACCGTGGAGGTGTCGGATTCGCCCGTCGCTCATGTGGGCCCGACCGTGGGCGTGTTGGCCGAGCTGCTCGATCCCGACCGCGAGCTGTACGACGCGCTGGTGCTCGGCACTCGTGACTACTGCGCGAAGAACGGCTTCGACGACGTGGTGATCGCGCTGTCCGGCGGGATCGACTCGACGATCGTGGCGTGTGTGGCCGTCGCCGCCTTGGGTGCCGGTCACGTGCACGGCGTCTCGATGCCGTCGAGATACTCGAGCGATCACTCCCGCAGCGATGCGCAACTGCTCGCGGAGAACCTCGGGATCGACTTCCGGACGATCTCGATCGAGCCCGCCTTCCAGGCGTATCTCGACATGCTGGCGCCATCGTTCGAGGGGCGTGAGCCTGGGCTGACCTACGAGAACATCCAGAGTCGGTGCCGCGGGCTGCTGTTGATGGCGCTGTCGAACGAGTTCGGCTGGATGGCATTGACCACCGGGAACAAGAGCGAGGTGGCGGTCGGCTACTTCACGATCTACGGCGATTCGGTCGGCGGGTACGGGGTGATCAAGGACGTGTTGAAGACTCGCGTCTACGACCTGTGTCGTCACGTGAACCGTGTCGCCGGCCGCGAAGTCGTGCCTGAGGCCGTGATCACCAAGCCGCCGTCGGCCGAGTTGCGTCCCGACCAGCGCGACGATCAGAGCCTGCCGCCGTACGAGGTGCTCGACCCGATCCTGCAGCTCTATGTGGAGGACGACCGGACGGCGGGCGAGATCATCGAACTGGGACACGACGAGGCGATGGTCCGACGGATCACTCGGCTCGTCGACATCGCCGAGTACAAGCGCCGTCAGTCGCCGCCCGGAGTCAGGGTCAGCCGCAAGGCGTTCGGCAAGGATCGCCGGCTGCCGATCACCAGCGGGTACCGCGGCTGAGCGGTCGATCGATGTCGCCGGCCCACGCCGAGATCCACCGCACGGTGCGCGATCGTCTCGACCAGAACGACCAGCGCTACACGACGGGTCGGCGCGCGGTCGTCGACGCGTTGGCCGAGACCGACGGTCCGATCACCCTGCCCGAGCTGATCGATCTCGCACCGGCGCTCGCACAGAGCTCCGCCTACCGAAATCTCGCGGTGCTCGAGGAGGTCGGCGTCGTGCGGCGCCTCGTGCACAGCAGCGACCATGCCCGGTACGAGCTCGCCGAGCACCTGACCGAACATCATCATCACCTGATCTGCGAGCAGTGCGGGTCGGTGCGCGACGTGACGCTGACGCCGGAACTCGAACGGCGGCTCGACGCGGCGTTCGCCACGGTCTCGAGCGCCGAGGGCTTCACCCCGACGCACCACACGATCGACCTCTACGGTCGCTGCGCCGACTGCCGCCCCTGACGGGTCACGCCGGTGCCTGGCACCGGCGTGACCCGGCTCGACCAGGCGCGTGAGACGGCCGAGCCGGCGAGCACGACGAAGAACAGCACCACGGAACACAGCGCCATGGTGGCGCTGGTCGCGCTGTCGAAGTGGTAGCTGATCAGGATCCCGACCACGGTCGCGAGGGTGCCGAGCAGCACGGAGACGACCATGATGACCGGCACGCGTCGGGCGATGAGCGTGGCCGCGGCCGGGGGTGCGACCAGGAAGGCGAACACCAAGAGGTTGCCCACCGACTTGAACGATGACACGATCGACACGGCCAGGAGCACCAGCAGCGCCCACTGCGCGAACCCGGGCCGGAGTCCCAGCATTCGGGCGAGTGACGCGTCGAAGGTCATGACCAGGAAGGCCCGGTAGAGCACGACCACGCCGACGAGTGCGATCAGCGCGGCGATCGCCTGGCGGACGAGGTCGGCATGGTCGACCCCGGTGATCGAGCCGAACAGGAAGCGGTTCAGGTCGCCGACGTACGACGCCTGCTGAGTCGACATGATCACGACGGCGAGGGCGAGGAATCCGACGAACAACACACCGATCGAGGTGTCGTCGGGGAGCGGCGAGTAGCGGCGGATCACGCTGATGCCGAACACCATCGCGCCGGCGGCGAAGAACGCGCCGATCGTCGTGTCGACACCGATGATGAAGGCGATGGCGATGCCCGGCAGGACACCGTGGGCCAACGCGTCGCCGAGAAAGCTCATCCCGCGCAGCACGACCCAGGTGCCGACGAGGGAGGTCGTGATCACGGTCAGGATGCCCGCGAGGAGTGCATCACGCATGAATTGGTTGTCGGCGAACGGGGCGATCCACCACCCCCACGGATCGGTCAGGAACTCCATCACGGGGTCGTCTTCAGTGCGTCGACGATGGTCCGTGCCGTGACGGTGAGCCACTCGACGTAGGTGGCGGTGTCGCTGTCCGCCGGGCCGAGCGTGTCGGTCTGCAGCGTGACCACGTCGATGGTGCCGACACGGGCGGCGAGCGCCTGGGTGTCGGACGACGAGTGCTGGGTCTCGGCGAAGATCGTCGGGACGCCCGTCTCGTCGATGACCGAGGCGAGTGCTTCGAGGTCGGAGGGGTTGGTGGCGCTGAGCGAACTCGGTGACGGGATCACGCTGCCCAGGACCTCGAAGCCGTACCGGTCGGCGAAGTAGCTGAGCGAGTCGTGGTTCGTGACGAGCAGGCGTTGGTCGGCGGGAAGTGCGGAGACGGTGGCCGCGACATCGGTGTCGAGTGTGGCCAGCCGAGCGGCGTAGTCGGCAACGCAGGCGTCGAGTGCACCCTGATCGATCCCCGCCGCAGCGAGCGAGTCGGCGATCGCCGGCAGCGTCGCGGCCACCCGCGTGGGGTCGAACCAGATGTGGGGGTCACGGCCTGCCGAGTCCGAGTCGGGCGACGTCTCGCGGATCGGCAGCGTGTCGACCACTTCACCGACGCGCAGAACGGGCACGCCGTCGGACTCGACGGCGTCGATGATGTCGGTCATCGACTCCTCGAGACCGAGTCCGTTCGCAACGACGAGGGTCGCATTGCCCATCGTCTCGCGGTCGCGGAGCGAGGGTTCGAACGAGTGCGGGTCGCCGCCGGCGGGCACGATCGTCTCGACGTCGACGAGGCCATTGCAGGCGACGTTGCGAACCACGTCCGCCCAGATCGTCGTGGTGGCCACGACGGTCGGGCCCTGGTCCGAGGTCGTCGAACCGCCGCTGCTGCATCCAGCGACGATGAACGCGAGCGCGGCCAGCGGCGCGAGTGCTCGAGTTGTGGACGATGCCATGTCGACGATGATAGTGAGAACTATTCTCAAGACAACTTGCTACCGTGGCGCCGTGGAAGTTGCTCGATTCGACGACGCTGCGGTGCGCTACGCCGACGTCGTCGCCCTCGACCGCACGACCACGTCGTTCGAGTCGGGTAGGTCGGTGGCGTTGGTCGGTGCCAACGGCAGTGGCAAGAGCACCCTGTTGCTCCTGCTCGCGGACCTGCTGTCGCCGACGACAGGCGACGTCGTACGGGCCGACGGCATCGAGGCGGCATTCGTTGCCCAGCAACATGGCCACCACGACTGGATGCCGCTGCCGGTCGACGAGGTCCTGCGCATGGGGTGCTACCGGCGACGCGGCCTGCTCGGGCGGATCACCCGATCCGATCGTGCCGAGGTCGAACAGGTTGCGGCCCGACTCGAGGTCGGCGATCTGATGTCTCGCTCGTTCGGGGAGCTGTCCGGTGGGCAACGCCAACGAGTGCTCGTGGCGCAGGCGCTGATCGGGGCGCCGGGCCTGCTGCTGCTCGACGAGCCGATCACGGGGCTCGACCTCCCCAGCCAGGAGACGATCCTGCGTGTCATCGACGACGAGGTTGCCCGCGGTGCGGCGGTCGTGTTCTCGACTCACCATCTCGAGGAGGCCAAGCGGGCCGATCGCGTGATGCTCCTCGCCGGCTGCGTGATCGCCGACGGGACTGCACTCGACGTGCTGCGCCCCGAATACCTGGCGATGGCGTTCGGCGGACGTCTGCTCGAGGTCGGAGGGCGGTCGTTGCTCGTCGACGACCACGGCCATGGACATGGTGACGATCACCATCACGACGACGTTGGCCATCGTCACCTCCATCAGCCGGAACACGCCGCGGAACGCCAGGGCATCGCCGAAGACGCCGAAGGCGACGGCACGTGATCGATCTCGACGACGCGCTGCGGGCACGGATCACATCGAACCTTGCCCGTCACGAGCGCCAGGAGCTGCCGCTCGACGGCCGACGTCACGCTGCGGTGGCGATCCTGCTCGTCGATTCCGTTCTCGGCGCCGACGCCGACGATCCGTACGGTGCGACCGTGGAGGAGATGTCGGTGGTGCCGTCGGACACGTCTGATCTCGACGGGCGCATGGCGGGCGTCGCCGGCGGCGCGTCGTTCGTGCTCTGTCGTCGCAGCGCCGGGCTGAACCGTCACGCGTCGCAGTGGGCGCTGCCCGGCGGGCGAATGGACCCCGGCGAGACACCGATCGAAACCGCACTGCGCGAGACCGACGAGGAGATCGGGGTGCGACTCGACGAGGCGTCGGTGCTCGGGCTGCTCGACGACTACGCCACGCGTTCCGGTTACGTGATCACCCCGGTCGTCGTCTGGGGCGGGCCGTCGATCGAGCTGTTGCCCCACCCGGGCGAAGTGCTCGCCGCATACCGGATCGGGCTGCACGAGCTCACACGCGACGACTCGCCGCGCTTCGTCACCATCCCGGAGAGCGACCGCCCCGTCGTGCAGGTCCCCCTTGGCGGCGATCTGATCCACGCCCCGACCGGAGCGCTGCTCGTGCAGTTCCGCTGGGTTGCGCTCGACGGCCGGGTCAACGAGCGCGTGGCCGAGTTCGAGCAGCCCGTGTTTGCCTGGACCTGAGGTCCCGGGCCCAACCGCGGTGGTCAGCGTCCGGAGTGGCCGAAGCCACCGCCGCGGTCGACACCGTCGAGTGACTCGACGACCTGCCACGCGACCGACTCCACCCGTTGGATCACGAGCTGGGCGATCCGGTCGCCGCGATGCACCTCGTAGTCGGCGTCGGGGTCGGTGTTGATCAGCACGACCTTGATCTCGCCACGGTAGGCGGCATCGATCAGGCCGGGCCCGTTGACGACGCTGATGCCGTGCTTGACCGCCATCCCGCTGCGGGGCAGGACGAATCCGCCGTGGCCCATCGGGATCGCGATCGCGATGCCGGTCGGCACCAGCGCCCGACCGCCGCCGGCCGGGAGCGTCGCCGACTCGCGGGCGTACAGGTCGAGGCCGGCGTCGCCCTCATGGGCGTATTCGGGCAGCGGGAGTTCGGGGTCGAGTTGGACGATCGGTACCGGCAGGCTCACGGCGTCGATCGTACGCGTCGCGAGCGGGGTCTGACCCCGATCGCGACGGTGGTCGTCCACGAATCGGGGGGCCTGTGTTTCTTCCAGCCGCAGTAGGGTCACCGCACAACTACCAAGGAGGTCCATCATGGGACTGTTCGATTCCATCAAGTCGAAACTGGGCGGCAACAAGACCCAGGTGAAGCAGGGCATCGACAAGGCTGCCGACGCCATCGACGACAAGGCCGGCGACCACGCCGACAAGGTGCAGCAGGCCGCCGATGTGGCCAAGGACGCCGTCGACAAGCTGCCCGAGGCCTGACATCTCGCACCCGCCCTGCGCGCAGCAGGGCAGGGTGCCGGGCAGGGTCGTAGGATCCGGGCGATGAGCGCACCGACGCAGGAACCGCAGCGTCCCCCGTCGGTCGACGCGCTCGCCAGGTCGCTCACCCGATCAGGCCTGCCGCATCCGATCCTGGTCGACATCGCCCGCGAGGCGATCGAGGCCGGCGACGTCGAGTCGGCCCTGGCCCGGGCCCGGGCGTACCGACGGACGCTGTTGACGCCCGTGGTCAATGCCACCGGCGTGTTGCTGCACACCAATCTGGGACGTGCGCCCCTTCGTCATCACCAGGAGGCCGCGGCGCAGACGGTCGAGTTCGATCTGGCGTCCGGGACGCGCGGTTCTCGGCAACGGGCGGTGGGTCAACTGCTGGCCCGCCTGTGCGGTGCCGAATCGGCGATGGTCGTCAACAACAACGCCGCAGCCGTGTTGCTCGTCCTCGCGGCGCTGTCCGCTGGACGTGACGTGCCGGTCAGTCGCGGCGAGAGCGTCGAGATCGGTGGTTCATTCCGCGTGCCGGAGGTGATGGAACAGTCCGGGGCGCGACTGGTCGACGTCGGCACCACGAACCGCACGCGTCTCGACGACTATCGGCGAGCGATCGATGCGCCTGGGGTCGATGCCGCGATGGTGCTCAAGGTCCACCCGAGCAACTACCGCGTCGAGGGGTTCGTCGAGGAGACCACGGTGCGCGAGCTGGCGACGCTCGGGGTTCCTGTCGTCGCCGACATCGGCAGCGGACTGATCGACGCCAACTGCCCGTGGTTGCCCGGAGCGCCCCCGGCGTGGTTGGCCGAGGAACCCGCGGCTCGCCAGAGCATCGCCGACGGGGCGGACCTCGTGACGTTCAGTGGCGACAAGCTGCTCGGCGGACCGCAGGCCGGGATCATCGCAGGGCGCCGCGACCTCGTCGAACGCTGCATGCGCCACCCGCTCGCTCGAGCGGTGCGCCCCGGGGGTCTCGTGCTCGCCGCGCTCCAGGAGACAGCGCTTGCCTATCTCGACAAGCGGGCGGTGACCGACGTGCCGTTCTGGGCGATGGTCGCGGCGCCGGTCGCCGATCTCCGCCGACGCGCCGACGCGATCGTGGCCGCCGTCGGTGACGTACACCCGTCGGCCGCCGCGACCGCGATGGACTCGTTGCCCGGTGCAGGGTCGGCGCCGGGGATCACCATGGCGTCGTACGGGCTCGAACTCGACGGCGACCATCTCGGCGCGCTGCGAGCCTATGAGCCACCGGTGATCGCTCGGTCGCGCGACGATCGCACGATGCTCGATCTGCGCTCGGTGGCGCCCGACGACGACCGGGTCGTGATCGGGGCGCTCCGGGCGGCCGCCGCGTCGTGACGGTCATCGCCACCGCCGGCCACGTCGACCACGGCAAGTCGTCACTCGTGCTCGCGCTGACGGGCACCGATCCGGACCGGTTCGAGGAGGAGAAGCGTCGCGGTCTCACGATCGATCTCGGGTTCGCCCACACGACGCTGCCGTCGGGCACCGAGCTGAGCTTCGTCGACGTGCCCGGCCACGTGAAGTTCCTGCGCAACATGCTCGCCGGGGTCGGTGGTGTGAGTGCCTGCATCTTCGTCGTGGCCGCCACCGAGGGATGGAAACCGCAGTCGGAAGAACATCTGCGGATCCTCGAGCTCCTCGGTATCACGTCCGGCCTCGTCGTGCTCACCAAGGCCGACCTGGTGGATGCCGATCTGGCCGAACTCGCGGCGATGGACGTGGCCGATCACGTTGCGGGAACGTTCCTCGCCGACGCACCGGTCGTCGCCGTGTCGTCGACGACCGGCGCCGGTCTCGATGAGCTCCGTGCCACCCTCGACGATCTGGTCACCCGATCGCCGGGTGCGGTCGACGCAGGTCGACCGCGGTTGTGGGTCGACCGCGTGTTCGCAGCCAAGGGCAGCGGCACGATCGTCACCGGCACGTTGGTGGGCGGCGCGCTGGCCGCCGACCAGCAGCTGGTTGTCGAGCCCGGCTCTCGGTCGGCGAGGATCCGGGGTATCCAGACAGCGGGCCATGCGGTCGATGTCATCGGACCGGGCAATCGGGTGGCGTTGAACCTCGTCGGCGTCGATCATCACGACCTCGCGCGTGGTCACGCCGTCGTGGAGGCGGACCGGTGGCGACTCACCGATCGCGTCGACGCGTCACTGCACGTGCTCGTCGCCCTCGATCACGACGTGTCGAGGCGTGGGGCGTTCGTCGCGTACATCGGTTCGGGTGAGCATCCGGTGCGGCTCCGGGTGCTCGGCACCGAGAGCCTGAACCCGGGCGGCGATGGTGCGGTGCGCTTGTTCCTCGACGAGGCACTGCCACTGTTGCCGGGCGACCGGTTCGTGCTGCGCGAATCAGGCCGCGACGAGACGGTTGGCGGCGGGGAGGTGCTCGACATCGATCCGATCGTGCGGGCGTCGAGGGCGCGCCCGGATCGCTCGATCGAACGAATCGTTCGCGAGCGCGGTTGGGTGCGTGCCCGCGACGTGGAGCAGCTGACCGGCGACGCGGTCGAACCGACCATCGGTGACTGGTTGACCACCGACCAGCAGCTCTCGTCGATGCGTGCCGTTCTCGTCGAGCGGGTCACCGCCGCGGGACCCTCGGGGCTCGACGTGGCCGGTTTCGACGATCGCGAACGAGCCGTGCTGGCGACACTCGACGACGTGACGATCGATGCCACCACCGTGCGACTCGCCGATGTGATCGATCCGTTCGCGGATCATCCCTACCTGGCCGAGGTGCTCGCCGGTGGATTCGCCCCGCCGCAACCGGACGGCATCGATCGCGCCGAACTGCGCGAGCTGATCCGTCGGGGCCATGTCGTGGTTCGCGACGGGCTGCACTTCCATGACGAGACCATCGCCGCAGCGGCGGTGGTCGCCGCCGAGCTGCTCGCCGAGCATCCAGACGGCTTCACCGTCGCCCAGTTCCGAGACGCCACCGGCGCGAGTCGCAAGTTCGCCCTGCCGCTCGTTTCCGAGCTCGACGCCCGCGGTGTCACCCGTCGTCGTGATGACGTGCGCATCGCCGGCCCCCGCCTTCCGGGTTCCTGACCCCCGGTTGGGTCGAGGGCTCAGGTCGTGGGCTCGGCGTCGACCGGTTCGGCCTTGACTGGTTCGGCGGTCGACTTGTGGCGCATCTCGCGGTAGTCGCGGGCGGCGCCCTCGAGCGGCTCGACGTCGAGGGTCACCCCGTCGATCGCGGCAACACGGAGCGGATCGCCCGCAGCGAGCGGGGTGGCCCGGTTCGTGCGCGCCCGCCACCTGGCACCGTCGACTTCGACGATGCCCTCCGGATCGATGGCGCCAATGGCGGTTCCCTGCTGGCCGATCATCCACTCGCGGCCGATCGTCGGCGTGGCGAACCGGGTGCGCACCATCGACGGCATGCCGACGATGAACGTCAGCATGATGCCGCCGACGCCCACGATCAGGGCGAGCCACGGCACCCGCATCGACGATCCCGGGACCGGCTCGAACAGGAACCAGCTCCCGATGATCGTGAGCACGATGCCGACGCCGGTCCAGAACCTGGGAATGCCGACCTGTACGTCGATGGCGAACGCCAACATCGCCACCATGATCAGTGCGACTGCCCACGGTTGCGTGGGCAGGACGGCGAGACCGGTGAAGGCGAGCACGGTGGAGACCGCGCCGATAGCCCCCGCGAGTCCGACCCCGGCGGTGAAGAACTCGAACACGAGCAACGCGAGACCGATCAACAGCAGCAGGTAGGCCACCGGCGTGCTGGCCACGGTGTGGAACAGCTGATCGAGCAGCGTCAGCTTCGAGAAGCGCACCACGGAAATCGTGTCGAAACGCGTCGATCCGTCACCGAGCACCACCAGCTTGGTGGTCGCGACGACGACGCCGTTCTCCTCGTATCCGTTCATCGCCTGCAACATGTTGCTGATCGTCGGGACGCCTTCGTCGTCGACGCGCTGCTTGAAGATGTCGAGCGTGCGGGCGTCGGACAATCCGACCGAACCGTTGCGCAGCCGGTCCTCCGCGATGCCGAAGTCGACCGACACGCCCTCGGGGAGTCCGGCCGGATCGAGGGGCACCCCGATGTAGCCGACGCGGGCGCCGGGTGCCATGCCGGTGACGTCGGCGACCGCGAGGAGTTGGGCGGCGGTGCCGTAGAACCGGGCGCCGCTCGGCCCGACCCAGATACCGATCGGGATCGGCGCGTTGGCGACTCGGACGAGCAGGTCCTCGATCACGTCGTCGCCGACCACGGTGGCATCGCTGTTGACCTGCAGGATCAGGGCCTGCGACCCTTCGGTGTCGGCGCGATCGATCGCCTGGCCGATCGCGTCGACGAGGATCGGATCGATGAAGCCGCTCACCTGGAGGACGTCGACACGACCCACGTCGTCGGGCGCCGCATCGTCGGCCGCCGTGCTCGGTGGCACGGTGTCGCCGCTCTGCGCATGGACGGACGGGCCGACGAGAGTCAGCCCGGCCATCAGCGTGAGGATGCTGATCGCTAGTCTGCGCAAAGGTGCCTCCGGAGAGCGAATATCCGCTGCAATCGTTGACCGCCGCTCGAGTCGTCGTCGTGGCGGGCAAGGGGGGTGTGGGGAAGACCACGGTAACGGCTGTGATCGCCCGCGCCGCATCCCGTGCCGGCCAACGTGTGCTGGTCGTCGAACTCGACGGCAAACCGGCGCTCGCCGAACTCGTCCCCGACCTCGAGGTGTTGCCGATCTCCGCCCCCGACGCGCTCGACGAATACCTGCGTGACAATGGTTTCGCCCGCATCGCGAAGCGACTCAACCGCACCGGGGTGATCGACATGGTCGGCACCGCGGCACCGGGCATCGACGACATCGTCGTGCTCGGCAAGATCAAGCAACTCGATCGGTCGGGCCAGTACGACCTGATCGTCGTCGACGGTCCGGCGGCCGGCCATGCGATCACGTTTCTCACTTCGGCGGCCGGCCTGGCCGACTCGGTCAGGTCCGGGCCGGTCCGAGCGCAGGCCGACGACGTGCTCGAACTGCTCCACGACCCGCAGCGTTGCCAGGTGGTGCTCGTGACACTGGCGGAGACCACGCCGGTGAACGAGGTGATCGAGACGGCCTTCGCGCTGGAGGACCAGGTCGGGGTGCAACTCGGCCCGGTGGTGGTCAACGGCGTCGACGACGGGGTCGACCTCCCTGACGAGTCGGCGACCGCGTCGCTGGTTGCTGGTCTCGAGCCCGAGGTCGCCGAGGCGCTCGTCGACGCGGCGGCCTTCCGGAGGTCGCGTCGCCAGATGGAGGCGCAGGAACTGGCCCGCCTCACCGATCAGTTGCCGATCCCGCAGATCGTGCTGCCGGCGAAACTCGTCGCGGGGCTGACGCCCGACGACATCGACGAGTTGGCCACAGTGCTCGCTGTGCACGAGGACGGACCGACGTGAGCGCGCCGGCAGCCGACGACCTGATCGAGGCGTCGTCGGTGATCGTGTGCTGTGGTTCCGGCGGTGTCGGCAAGACAACGACGGCCGCGGTACTCGGGCTCGAGGCCGCGCGCCGGGGACGCCGCGCGGTCGTCGTGACGATCGACCCGGCCCGGCGTCTCGCCGACGCACTCGGCCTCGTCGACGGGTTGGCTTCCGAGCCGCAGCGCATCGAACTCGACGACTCGACCGGTGAGCTGTGGGCGATGATGCTCGACACCGCCGCCACGTTCGACGGGATCGTGCGGGCGAACGCCGAGAACGACGAACAGGTCGATCGGATCCTCGACAACGCGTTCTACCGCAACATCGCCGGCGCCCTGAGCGGCACCCAGGAGTACATGGCCGCCGAGATGCTGCACGCACTCCACGCCGACGATCGATTCGACCTCGTCGTCGTCGACACACCACCGAGCCGCAACGCCCTCGATTTCCTCGATGCGCCCGGTGTGCTGTCGCGCTTCCTCGACCACCGGCTCTTCAAGCTGCTCATGCTCCCTGCCCGCAGCGGTCTGAAGGTGATCGGGACGGCGACCCAGCCGATCCTGCGGGCGGTCGGCCGGGTGGTCGGATCCGACGTGTTGGCCGATTCGGTCGCGTTCTTCCAGGCGTTCGCTGGGATGGAGACCGGGTTCCGTGAACGTGCCGACGACGTGATCGCACTGATCAGGGCCCCCGAGACGTCGTTCGTCGTCGTCGCCTCGGCGCGCCACGACACGATCGCGGAGGCCGTCTGGTTCGTCGATCAACTCGTCGAGCAGGGCATCGACGTCACCGCGGCGATCGTCAACCGTGCGCACCCCGCGTTCGGCGAGGGCTCGGCGGATGACGCACTGGACGCGTCGGTTGATGCAGCGGCTGCGGGAGCGCCCGGTCTTGCCGCGCTGTGGCGCAACGTTGCCGACCTTCGCACGCTGCGCGAACGCGAGCTCGCGGTGATCGATCCGCTGGCGAAGGTGGCCGGTGACGAGCGCGTCGTCGTCCTGCCTCTGCTCGACCGCGACGTCCACGATCTCGACGGTCTGCGGACGATCGCGGCGCATCTCTTCGACCATCCGATCGTCGAGCGGTAGCGTCTGGGCCGTGCACATCCTGCTTGCAACCGATGCCGACTGGATCGTCGACGATGTCGTCGCCGCGCTCGGCGACGACGACGTCCATTTCACCGTGTGCCGCGAGGGCCGTGCCGTCGCCGGCGAGGTGAAGAAGCAGACGCCGGATCTCGCGATCCTCGACCTGCAGGTCGGCTCGATGGGTGGCATGGCGGTGACGATGGCACTGCGTCTCGACGAGTCGGCCGGCGCCGTCGAGCACGTCCGTGTGCTGATGCTCCTCGATCGTGCTGCGGACATCCACCTGGCGCGACGCAGCGGAGCTGAGGGCTGGCTGGTCAAGCCGCTCGACGCCCTCCGCCTGCGCCGTGCGGCCGATGCCCTGGCCGCAGGGGGGCGGTACACCGAAGGCCTCCCGGCCGATGCCGCCGGCGTCGAACCGATGGTCCCGCTGCCGGACGATTCCGCCGACGCAGCGGTCGCGGAATCGGCCGAGGAAGAACCCGCAACCGCTGGATAGCATGGCCAGCCGCTACGGGGTGTAGCGCAGCTTGGTTAGCGCGCCACGTTCGGGACGTGGAGGCCGGAGGTTCAAATCCTCTCACCCCGACCACGAGGTGTCTGCAAGTCGGGCACCTCGATGCCTGCCCTCCGTAGCGATGAGTCTGAGCGCGCACGGGTCGCGCCGAAACTCATCGCACGATCCCGAAGGCGTCTGGAATCCGTACGCGTCAGCGGTGGATTCCCGAAAGAGTTGAGCATGTTTTCGGCTGCTCCCACCGTGTTCATGGACGCTTCGGGCCCGAACCGTCAGCTCCGCCGCAAGTTCTCGACAGAAATTCCTCAAGTCGCCTCGAAGAGTTGCCGATGACGCTGCGTCCGCCAGAGTCAGGGGGTCCTTGTGGCCACGTTCCAACCGTCCTTCGATCATCTCGACGAACTGCTCGATCCGCTCGACGGTGACGCGTTCGAGATCGCTCGCAACCTTGCTCTGCTCGACGACGACTGGACGGTCTACAGCCGCCCGCTGGTCGGCCAGGACGTGCCCGATTTCGTGCTCGTCCATGATCGTCACGGCGTCATCGTCGTCGACGTCTGGACGGGATCGGACAACGTGGTCAGAACGGCGCATCGGCACCGCGACACGATCGTCGACCAGTTCTTCTCGCTCCCCGGTGACGGTCGCGACCCCGGGCCGGCCGTGCGCATCGCAGTGGTCGTGCCCGACCGCTCGACCACGGAGGCCAAGAGCCTGCTCCCGGCCGCGGCGACCTCGCCCGACCGGACATCCGCGGTCTGGGGCGCCGACGCGATGACCGAACACCTGTCAGCCGTCGTGATGGCGCCGCCCGGATCGAGTGTCTCGGCGGAGTCGATTCGTCGGTTGCATCACCAAGTCGTCATCGACGGTGTGTCGCACGGAATGGTCACACCGGTGCAACTCAGCGCCGATGCTCGAATGGTGGCGGCCAATCCCAAGGGTTCGAGGATTCGCGGTGTCACCGGTCCCCCCGGGTGTGGCAAGTCGTTCGCCCTCACCGCTCGCGCCGCCCGGCTCGCGGCCGAGGGCAAGAGCGTGTTGGTGCTGTGCTTCAACCTCACCCTGGCGCATCGGTTGCGCAACCTCGTCGTCGAGCGCTGCGCCGAATACGGTGCCAACCCGGCTCGCGTGACGTGCACGAGTTTCCACACCTTCTGCTCGCGGGTCGTCGATGATGCGGCCGATGCGGGCGTCGTTGCCGACGAACCAGCGCGGGGGACCTGGCCGGAGAAGATCGTCGTGAAGACCGAGGAGGTGTTGCGTCGCGGATTCGACCGTTCGTATGACGCCGTGCTCGTCGACGAGGGCCAGGACTTCCGCTTGCAGTGGTGGAACCTGCTGCGTGAACGCGTGCTGCAACCCGGTGGCGAGATGCTGCTCGTCGCCGATCCGACCGTCGACCTGTACGGCAAGTCGAGCTGGGCGACGCCGACCACGCTGGAGCTGGCGGGGTTCACCGAGCCGTGGATCGAGATGAGCGGTTCGTACCGCATGGCGCCGGAACTGATCGAGTCGACGAACCTGTTCGCCCGTGAATATGTGGCCGACGACGCAGCGGTTCCTGCCATTCCTGCCGATCAAGCTGCGGTCGTGGGCGAGATGTCGTCGGCCCAACGGTCGTGGTGCAACGTCGAGCGGGTCGCCGATCTCGGCGTCGACCTCGGGCGGGAAGTCGTTCGCCTGCTGCACGAGAATCCGACGCTCGCCCCGCGCGACGTCGTGTATCTGTGTGAGTACCACCACGACGGCCTCGCCGCTGCCGCCGTGATCGAAGCGGCGGGATACCCAGTGCATCACCTCTACAGCCGCGACCCCGACGAGCGCCAGCGGAGCAAGTCGAGGTTCTGGCCCGACGCCGATGCCGTGAAGGGATGCACCGTGCATGCGTTCAAGGGCTGGGAGAGCCCGGCCGTCGTGCTCGGCATCGGGATGGAGGCGCGGTCTCGTCGTCTCGCGTACGCGGCAATGACCCGGGTGACATCGACCCGCGGCCTCGACTCGTATCTCGTCGTCCTCAACGCCGACCCGCGCATGGTCGAGTTCCATGAGCGCTTCGAACACGGGCTGCGCGTCGGCGCCGAATCCTGATTCGCCGGTCGCCGCCGCGAGCTACCGTCGCCCTGCATGGACTTCGCGGAGCTGCAAGACGTCATCGAGCGGACCTACGGCGACCGCGACCGTGAACGCGGCGTGTCCGCGACCGTTGCCTGGCTGACCGAAGAGATCGGTGAACTCGCTCAGGCGGTCCGCAAGGGCACCCACGAGGAGCGCGTGCACGAGTTCGGTGACGTGGTCGCCTGGGTTGCGACGCTCGCCAATCAACAAGGCGTCGATCTGAACGAAGCGGTCGCCCGCTACGCCGCCGGTTGCCCGAAGTGCGGTTCGAGCCCTTGCGTCTGCTGAATCAGACGAGCAGCTCGGCGATCTGGATCGCGTTGAGGGCGGCACCCTTGCGAAGGTTGTCGTTGCTGACGAACAGCGCCAGACCGCGTCCGCCGGAGACACCCTCGTCGGCGCGGACGCGCCCGACGAACGTGGGGTCCTGACCGGCTGCCTCGAGCGGGGTCGGGATGTCGGAGAGCACGACGCCTGGTGCCGCGGCGAGCAACTCGGTGGCGCGCTCGACGGAGATCGGACGTTCGAACTCGGCGTTGATCGACAGCGAGTGGCCCGTGAACACCGGCACGCGAACACAGGTGCCCGAGACGAGCAGATCCGGGATGCCGAGGATCTTGCGGCTCTCGTTGCGCAGCTTCTGCTCCTCGTCGGTCTCGAACGAGCCGTCGTCGACCAGCGAACCGGCAAAGGGCAGCACGTTGAACGCGATCGGCTTGACGAACTTCTCGGGTGTGGGGAACGTGACCGCGGCACCGTCGTGGGTGAGTTCGGCGGCCTGGTCGACGACCTGGCGCACCTGCTTGTCGAGTTCGTCGACGCCCGCGAGACCGCCACCCGACACCGCCTGATACGTCGCTGTGACCAGGCGGAGCAGCCCGGCCTCGTCGTGCAGGGGCTTCAGCACCGGCATGAACGCCATCGTGGTGCAGTTGGGGTTGGCGATGATGCCCTTGGGGGTGTTGTGAACTTCCTCGCCGTTGACCTCGGCGACGATCAGCGGGACGTCGGGATCCATGCGAAACGCCGAGGAGTTGTCGATCACGACGGCGCCCGCTGCGGCGAACTTCGCGGCGTAGGCGCGAGACGAGCTCGCCCCTGCCGAGAAGAGCGCGATGTCGAGCCCGCTCGGGTCGGCGGTCTCGGCATCTTCGACGACGACGTCGGTGCCCTTCCACGGCAGCGTGGTGCCGGCGGAGCGCGCCGACGCGAAGTAGCGGATCTCGGCGACGGGGAACCCGCGCTCGTCGAGGAGGCGGCGCATGACGCTGCCGACCTGTCCGGTGGCGCCGACCACACCGATTCGAACGCCGGGGAGTGCTGCAGACATGGCAGAAACGATAACGCCACTGGGCGGATTGCCCGTCGAAGGTTTCGGCGCGCTGCGCGCGTTCGTGCCTGCTCTGCCACAATCCTCTTCATGCGTCGTCGACCTCAGCTCGTTCCATGGACGGCGGCCGGCCAGACCAGTGAGCGTCAGGCCAACGGTGACGATGTCGTTCGGACGACAGGCTGGGTCTTCAACAACGAGACCGGCAGCGAACTGACGCTCGAACAATTCGTCGCGACCGGCGACTCGGAGGTCCCCTCGTACCTGACCGTGTTCGGCCTGCGGACACCGGGAGCCGACGGACGCACGAACGACGACAAGACCCTCGTGGAGATCGGGTGCGGCATCGGTCGGATGACCTGTGCGTTCACCCGCGAGTACGGCACGGTCGTGGCCTGCGATCTCGATGCCGGATTCCTCGAACGCTGCATCGAATCGGTCGGCAAGTTCGGCAAGGTCGATCGGCTCCGCACGAGCCATGTCACCGACGGCAAGACACTCGATCTTCCCCCGAACTCGGCCGACGTGACCTTCAGCTACATCACGCTGCAGCACTGCGAGGCCGACGATGCGCTCGAGCTCACGTCAGAGGCGGTCCGCATCACCAGGCCCGGAGGCAAGGTCGTGCTCAACTACCGCGCGAGGGGCGCGCAGGACATCGTGCTGCTCCCGCTCGGCGCCGTGGCACGCGCCTTGTTCCGTGTCCCGAAGTTCGGCCCGCGGCTCTCGCAGCGACGGTGGGCGGCCCGGCTCGGCTGGCAGGCGAACCGTCTGCAGCCCGATGAGCTGATCGGGCCGTTGTCGCCGTTGCTCGCCGACATCGAGATCTGGCGCAACCCGAAGAGCAAGATCTCGGGTCGCGGCGCCGTCGTCCAGGAATTCGATGGCATCAACCGGCACCACTACTGGTTGATCGCCACCGTCCGCTGATCGTCACGTCTCGCGGGGCGCCGCCGTCGTCGGTTCGGCCGGGCGGATCGCGAGTTGCTGGATGCGGTGATGTTCGATCGAGCGGATCTCGATCCGCCAGTCGCCGATGGTCAGCGTTTCGCCCACCGACGGGAACCGGCCGAGTTCGTCGAGGACCAGTCCGGAGACCGTGGTGAAGTCCCCGCCGGGGAGCTCCACGTCGAGGTCGACGAGATCGTGGACCGGAAAGCTCCCGGGCAGTGTGATCGTCCCGTCGGCCTCCCGGCCCACGCTCGCCATGTCCGGATCGGTCTCGTCGTAGATTTCTCCGACGAGTTCCTCCACCAGGTCCTCGACCGTGACGATCCCGAGTGCTTGCCCGTGCTCGCCGATCACGACCGCCATCTGGGTGCGGTGGGTCTGGAACTCGCGCAGCGCCGTCAGAACCCGGGCGGCGTCCGGGAACGCGGGCATCTCGCGCATCCTCGTGGTCACGAGTTCCTCGTTCCGTCCGATCAGATTCCGCAGGCGGACCATGCCGACGGTCCGATCGAGGTTGCGCTTCTCGGCGACGGGCGCGCGTGAGTGACCCGATTCCAGGAGGATCTCGAGTGCCTGGGCGCAGGTGGCCTCGGCATCGATGACTTCAACGTCGTTGCGCGGCACCATGACCTCGTCGAGGCGACGTTGCGAGATCTCGAACGCGCCGTCGATGATCAGGCGCTGTTCGTCCGAGAAGGTCTCGTGGATGGCGACCATCTCGCGCAACTCCTCCTCGGTGATGACCTCCCGCTGCATGTCGGGGTCGCCTCCGAGCAGCCGGACCGCGATGTCGGTGGAGCGCGAGAGCAGCCAGACGACCGGCTTCGTCAACGTCGACAGCAGATCGAGCGGCCTGGCCATCACCATGCCCCACTTCTCGGCCCGTTGCATGGCGAGGCGCTTGGGCGCGAGTTCGCCGAACACGAGCGTGAAATAGGCGAGCACCAGCGTGACGATGATCACCGAGGTTGCTTCGGCGGCACCGCCGAGGAAGCTCAGGGGATCCTCGAGCGGTTGGGCGAGCGACACCGCGGCGGCGGCGGACGCCAGGAATCCGGCCAGCGTGATGCCGATCTGGATGGTGGCCAGGAACTGATTCGGCTGCCGGGCCAGGCGCGCGAGCACGGCGCCCGTCGCGGAGCGTTCCGTCAAGCGTTGGAGCTGGCTCTCGCGTAGCGACACCAGCGCCAGCTCGGTGCCGGCGAACGCGGCGTTGATCGCCACCAACGCGGCCACGAGTGCCAACTGCGGCCAGACATCTCCCACGAACGACATTCAATCGCGACGTGCCGACTCCCGCCCGGTTACGCCGGTGCCAGGCACCGGCGTAACGTTCACTTGCGTTCGGGGAGCGGTGCGGAATAATCGGCGCCGGAGTCGAGACCGAACGCGGTGTGCAGCGCTCGCGCGGCGCGTTCCATGTCGTCGGCGGCGCAGACGACCGAGACGCGGATCGTCGAGGTCGAGATCATCTCGATGTTGACCCCTTCGTCGGCGAGCACGCGGAACATCTTGGCGGCGATGCCCGGCGACGACTTCATGCCCGCGCCGACGAGCGACACCTTGGCGATGTCGTTGTCGTGCGAGACGCCGGTGGCACCGATCTCCGACGCGACGCGCGACACGATCTGCTCGGCGTCGGCCATGTCGGCCATCGGCATCGTGAAGCTGATGTCGGTCGTGCCCTGGGTCGAGGTGTTCTGCACGATCATGTCGACGTTCACGTTCGCCTCGGCGAGCGGCTCGAACAGCGCGGCAGAGATGCCCGGCCGGTCGGGGACGCCGAACACGGTGACCTTCGCTTCGGACATGTCGGTGACGACACCGGAGATGATCGGATCTTCCATCGAGGCCTCCTCGTTGGTGACCCACGTGCCGGGTTCCCAGGTGAATGCGGAACGGACGTGGAGCGGGACGTCGTGATTGCGGGCGAACTCGACCGAACGCAGTGCGAGCACCTTGGAACCGGCGCCGGCCATCTCGAGCATCTCGTCGAAATGAACCTTGGCGAGCTTGCGGGCCTGGGGGACGATGCGGGGGTCGGCAGTGAACACGCCGGTCACGTCGGTGTAGATCTCACACGCATCGGCGTTCATCGCCTGGGCGAGTGCAGATGCCGTGAGGTCCGAGGCACCCCGACCCATCGTGGTGATCTCCCGGTCGGTGCTCACCCCCTGGAACCCGGCGATCACGCAGACCTTGCCGGCCGCCATCGCGTCGCGAACACGGTCGCCCTTGACCTCGATGATCTTGGCCTTGCGGTGTGCGGTGTCGGTGATGATGCCGACCTGGCTGCCGGTGAAACTCACCGCGTCGATGCCACGGTCGGCCAGCGCCATCGTCATCAGCGCCGCCGTGACGCGCTCGCCGGTGGTCAGCAGCATGTCCATCTCGCGTCCGGGCTGCGTGTTCGACACCGAGTTGGCGAGGGCGATCAGGTTGTCGGTGGCCTTGCCCATCGCCGACACGACCACGATGACGTCATTGCCGCGCTTGCGCGTGAACGCTACGTTGTCGGCCACCGCGCGGATGCGGTCGGGATCGGCGACGGAGGTGCCGCCGTACTTCTGGACGATCAGTGCCACGAGGACCGGAGGCTACATCTCGTTCTCCTGAACTCGTTGACCACTCTCTCCCAATGAGTTCGCGAGAACGGTCAGGAGCCCTTGACGACGTGCTCGACGACCTCGAAGCTCATCAGGTCGGCACCCTGGGCCACCGGCTTCGGAGCTGCTCCGCCGGGGTGGCCGCCCTGGCCGCTGGCGTGGCCGCGCTCGAAGTCCTGGCTGTTCATCCAGGCCTGGAAGTGCTCCTCGGACGCCCAGCGGGTGTAGACGAAGTACCGGCTCTCGCCCTCGGTCGGACGCAGGAGCTGGAAGTCCTCGAAGCCCTCGAACTGCTCGACCATCTTCGCCCTCCCGGCGAAGCGACCTTCGAGCTGCGGGCCCATGCCCTCGGGGATGGTGATGGCATTGATCTTGACGACGCTCATGGCTTCAGTGTGCCGTCCTCAGGCCCTGTCCACCAGTCGCGCCAGCGCGGACATCGCGTCGAAGACGTCGGCGAAGCTCGTGGTGAGCGGGGAGAGGCCGAATCGCAGGACGTCGGGGTCGCGGTAGTCGACGACGACGTTGTGGTCGACGAGTGCCTCGTGGAGGTGCCGAGCGTCGGGATGGCGCACGGCGACGTGGCCGCCGCGGCGAGCGGGATCGCGCGGTGTGTCGGTCGCCAGGCCGAATTCGTCTGCGAGGTCGATGCAGAACCCGGTGATCAGGCGGGCCTTCGCGGCGACCGCGGTGATCCCTGCTTCGACCGTGACGCGGATGCCCTCGCGCGCCGCGGTGAGCCCGAGGACGGGCGGCGTGCCGTTGAGCATTCGCCCGATGCCCGAGCGTGGGTCGAACGGTCGCTCCATGGCGAACTGATCGGACTGGGCGAACCACCCCCAGATCGGCTGCGTCACCTCGTGCTGGATGGAGCGCGAGACGTAGACGAACGCCGGAGCGCCGGGGCCACCGTTGAGGAACTTGTAGGTGCACCCGACCGCAAGCTCCACGCCCGCGTCGGGAAGGTTCAGTTCGAGTACCCCCGCGGCGTGGGAGAGATCCCAGACCGTCGTGGCGCCCGCGTCCGACGCGCGAGCGGTTTCACCCACGAGATCGGCGACCTCGGCAGTGCGGTAGTCGACGAGCGATCTCAGCACGACGTCGACGCCGGCGAGGTCGTCGAGGCCGTGGCGGATCTCACCACCGCGCAGCCGGGCGATTCCTTCGACGGCATAGCGATCGGTGGGGAAGTCGGCGTCGTCGATGGCGATCACACGTCGACCGGGTACGAGATCGAGTGCGACGTTGACCTGCTGGAAGATCCCGACCGTGGTCGACTCGTGGACGGCGACCTCGCCGGGGCCGGCGCCGAGCAGCGGCGCGAGTTCGTCGCCGACGGTGAGGGCCAGATGCAGCCAGTCGTGCTCCCACCATGAGGTGATCAGGTCGCCGGACCACTCGTCGATCACCCGGTGTAGTGCCTCGACCGTGCGCTTGGGTGTCCGCCCGAGCGAGTTGCCGTCGAGGTAGATCAGGTCGGGGTCAGGGATCACGAACTCGTCGCGCCAGCGCGCCAGCGGATCGGCAGCATCGAGGGCGAGTGCATCCGAACGGTCGATCATGCGCCGCCAACTCTGCCAGACCCCGAAATTCGGAGCGAACTTGGCGCTGAGCGCAACTTCCGCTCCGAATTTCGGGGGTTTGGGGTGGGGATCGGGGGTGGGTGGGGTTGCGGGTCAGTCGGCGAGATGGAGGTAGGTGGCGTGGCGGACGAGGCCGTCGTTGGTGAACTCGGCGATCTCGACGGTTGCTCGCAGGACCGGGTCGAGCCAGATGGCGCCGCGCCGAGCCGCGCCCGTGGGCGGGGGATCGAAGGGACAGACGTCGACCGTGTGAGCGCGCATCAGCGCGGTCAGCGACTCGAGCGTGCGCTGATCGAAGCCGGTGCCGACCCCGCCGGCGAAGCGCAGACCCGCCTCGGTCGGCTGCCCGACGAGCAGTGAGCCGAACGTGGAGGCCCGATTTCCCGTGCCGGCGGTGAACCCGCCGATCGTCAGTTCCACCCGCGTCCGGTTCTTGATCTTGCGCCAGTCCTTCGATCGCGTCCCGGGCCGGTACGTCGAGCCGAGCCGCTTGGCGATCACGCCCTCGAGGCCTTGGTCGGCGGTCACGGCCACGAGTTCAGCCCCACCGCCGACGCGGTGAGCGGGAACGATCCAGTTCGGGCCGGGCTCGACGAGTTGCTCGAGCAGTCGGCGCCGCGCCTCGTACGGGAGGTCGATGACGTCGACCCCATCGACCTGCAACACGTCGAAGAACTGCAGCACCGCTTCTCGTGGCGATCCGATGCCGGACTGTTGCGTGAGCTCGAAGCGCGGTCGCCCGTCGTCGTCGAAGACGACCAACTCCGCATCGAGGATCGCCGCTGCGGCGTTGACCGAACCTGGCAGCCCCGCGAACTCGGGCCATCGGGCGGTCACGTCATGGCCGGCGGTGCTCTGCAATCGCACCGCGCCATCGGCGACATGGGCGACCGTTCGATACCCGTCCCACTTGATCTCGAAGGCCCAGTCGTCGCCCGCTGGAATCGCGGTGGTCGACCCCATCGTCGCCTTCATCGGCGGCACCGGGAAGCGGAGTGTCACGGCCGCAATCGTGTCAGGCGACGGGCATGCGGCTCGACAGCACGCCATCGGCCTCGAGGCGGTCGAGCGTGTCGTCGGTGTATCCGAGCAGATCGGCGAGCACCGATCGGTTGTCCTCGCCGCGGTACTTGGGGATACCTCGGACCCCGACCTCGGGCGACGCGCTGAAACGCCAGGGCGAGTTCGGCACGCGGAACGTGCCGCCACCGCGGTCGTCGACGTCGACGACCGCATGGCGATCGCGGGCCCATTCGGTCTCGGTCAACTCGCCGGGCTGACGCACCCTGCCGACGGCGAGCTGATGCTTCGAGAACTGCTCCTCGAACGCTTCGGCATCGGGCATCGTCGCGGCAAAGTCGCGGATGATCTCGCGGAGCGCATCGAAGTTGGCGAGCCGGGCGGCGACGTCGACGAAACGCGGATCGTCGGCGAGGTCGGTACGACCCATCGCGGCGATGAAGAAGTCGAACGTGCCGCGCTCTGCGGGGTGACCGCTGACGACGAGTGACTCACCGTTCGCGACCGTCAACACGAGATAGTCGCCGGGTCGGAAACTGCGGATCCACTGTGGATCGTCGTGGCCGTCCCACATCGCGTCGTGGAGATGTTCGTTGACGTAGAGCATCGTCTCGGCCATCGACACGTCGATCCACTGGCCCTCGCCGGTGCGCTCGCGCTGATAGAGCGCAGCAAGAATGGCTGACGCCGTCTCCAGCGAGGTGTAGACGTCGGCGTGGCTGTGGGGATCCTTCGCCAGCTCACCGCCTCGCGCATTGCCCTGCGACGCGACGATGCCCGTCTCGGCCTCGACGACGGGTGCGTAGGCGCGTCGCTTCACCCACGGCCCGGTCTGCCCGTACCCCGAGATCGACGCATAGATCAGGCGGGGATTGCGCGCCCGCATCGTGTCGGCGTCGAGGCCGAGCCGCGCCATCACGCCGGGCCGGTAGTTCTCGACCAGGACGTCAGCGTGTTCCGCGAGGGCGAGCAGGATCTCGGCGCCCTCGGGCGTCGTAAGATCGAGGCTCAGGTTGCGCTTGCCGACGTTCTGCTGGACGAAGTAGCTCGACAGCCCGTTGCGCCGCGGCGTGGCGAAGCGCGTGAGGTCGCCGGCGGGCGGCTCGATCTTGATCACGTCGGCACCCATGTCGGCGAGCATGCGTGTGCAGTGGGGGCCTGACAGCACCCGGCTGAGGTCGAGCACGCGCACTCCCGTGAGCGGACGATCGGACGAAGCGGCAGGTGACGTCACCCCGCCATCGTGCCCGATCCACCCCACGTCACACGGTGCCGGGCCAAACGTGACGTTTCGCCTCGTCGACCCGTGGACGGCACACGGCGTGAACCACACTGAGCGAATGTCGAATCCCGAGTCGCCCCGCCCGCTCGAAGGCCAGATGGCGATGATCACCGGTGGCGGGTCCGGCATCGGTCTCGCGTGTGCCGAAGCGCTCCTCGCCGACGGCGCCGACGTCACGCTCGTCGCCCGCAACGCCGACCGTCTTGTGGCGGCGGCCGATGGTCTGCGCACGAAGTTTCGCACCTCGACGGTGGCCACCGCCTCGTGTGACGTCACCGACGAGGCGAGCGTCGCCGCGGCCTGCGCCGTCGCCGCCGACGCCGGGGCGCTGCGCATCGTGATCGCCAACGCCGGCACCGGGTCGGCCGGACCGTTCCATCTCACCACACTCGATGACTGGAACACGGTGCTCGGCACCAACCTCACCGGTGCCTTCCTGACCATGAAGCATGCGGTGCCGCATCTGGCGGCCAATGGCGGCGGCTCGATCGTGGCGATGTCGTCGATCGCCGCCGTGGCGACGCATCGATACATGACGCCATACAACGTGTCGAAGGCCGGCCTGGAGATGTTGGTCCGCCAGGTCGCCGACGAACTCGGTGGCGTCGGGATCCGCGCCAACGCGGTGCGGCCGAGCCTGGTGCCGACCGACATCTCCGCCGGACTCACCGCCATGCCCGACATCGTCGACGACTACCTCGAACAGATGCCGCTGCGCCGCCTCGGCACCACCGAGGACATCGCGTCGGCCGTTCGGTTCCTCGCGGGTCCTGAGAGTTCGTGGATCACCGGGGTGTGCATCAGCGCCGACGGCGGGCACCATCTCCGGCGCGGGCCCAACCTCGACGGGGTGATGCGGACGGTGCTCGGCGATGGCGTGTCGCCCTCAGGTCCGTCGACATGACGATCACCCCGCATGGGTGATGCGACGGGGCCGGATCCGCGCAAGACTCTGCAACGAATCACCCGATCACAGGAAGCGCGACGACCATGACCGATGTACACGGACCCATCGACTTCGTTCTCCTCGAGTTCACCGGGGGCAACGATCTGTCCGCGACGGCGGCCGCACTGATCGACCTCGTCGATCGTGGTGTGGTCCGGCTCTACGACCTCCTCGCGATCCGCAAGGAGGACGACGGCACGTTCTCGATGGTCGAACTCGACGCGCTCGGCGGCGAGATGACGTTGGTCGCCGGCGCCCGGTCGGGACTGCTCGGCGACGACGACATGCAGGCCGCCGCCGACACCATGTTGCCGGGCACGACGGGCGTGCTGTTGATGTACGAGAACACTTGGGCGATCCCATTCGTCGCTGCCGCATTCGCTGCCGGCGGCACCATGGTCGCCTCCAAGCGCATCCCTGCCGAGGAAGTCATCGCTGTCCTCGACGAACTCGAAGCTGCCGACTGAGTCCGGCGCACGACTGAAAGGAACCACCGATGCCAGGTCTGGTCAGAGGAATTGCACGAACCGCCGTCATCGCCGGCACTGCCACGGCGGTGTCGGGGCGTGTCGCCCGTCGCCAAGCTGGCCGCTACACCGAGCAGGACGCCCAACTCGCCGCCGATCGCTCCGCGGCGTACCAGCGCGACATGGGCTACAACCAGGCTCCGCCACAGCAGTACGCACCCCAGCAGCCGCAGTACGCGCCGGCGCCGCCCGCGCCGGCTGCTCCCGCTGCGGCGGTCGACCCGATGTTCGCCGAGCTCCAGCAGCTCGCGGATCTGCACACCAGCGGTGTGTTGACCGACGACGAGTTCTCTGCGGCGAAGGCGAAGGTCCTCGGCACCTGAGCCGTCGATTCCTCGAGGTCGCCTGACTCGGCGTCACGTTTGACCCGGCACCGTGTGACGCGCGGGCGGGCGTCACACCTCAACGCGCTGATGTCCCGATAGTGTCGCCTCTGCGCTGGTCGAATTCACGGCTGGTGAGCGCACTCGGATAACTCTCTGCTCCGGTCCTGCGCTGTGTGAGCAACATAGAGGAGTCCCCCCAATGACCATCATCGACGACGCGCCACGCGTCACGTCCCCCGACACCCCTGACGAGACCGTCGCATTCCGCGATCTCGGCCTGCCCGACGCAATCGTGCGTCGGCTCGAGAGCCAGGGCAAACACAACGCGTTCGCCATCCAGGCCGCCGTCATTCCCGACGCGCTCGCCGGCCGCGACGTCGCCGGCCGGGCCCCCACCGGTTCCGGCAAGACACTCGGCTTCGGCCTGCCGCTCGTCGCCCGCCTGGTCGACGCCCGCCCCAAACGGCCCGTCGCCCTCGTCCTCGCCCCCACCCGTGAACTCGCCGAGCAGATCATGGCCGAGCTCACTCCGTTCGCGAAGGCTGCCGGCCACGACGCCGCGTCGGTCTACGGCGGTGTCGGCTACGGCGGACAGCGCAAGGCGCTCGATCGTGGTGTCGAACTCGTCGTGGCGTGTCCCGGCCGCCTCGAGGACCTGATGCAGATGCGCGCGATCGACCTGCGTGATGTCGCCACCGTCGTCATCGACGAAGCCGACCAGATGGCCGACATGGGCTTCTTGCCCGCCGTTCGCCGCATCGTCGAGCAGACCTCGAAGGATCGCCAGGTGCTGTTGTTCTCGGCCACCCTCGACGGTCCCGTCGCCAAGCTCGTCGCCGACTTCCAGCACAATCCCGTTCGTCATGAGGTCGGCCCCAAGGGCCCCGACGTGCACGCGGCGCAGCACCACTTCTGGGTGGTCGACCGCGAACAGCGAGTCAACACCACCGCCGACGTCATCCAGCGTCTCGGCGCGACGATCGTCTTCACCCGTACCCGCCACGGTGCCGACCGTCTCGCCAAGCAGCTCGGCCGCAACGGCGTCGCCGCGGAGCCGATCCACGGCGGTCGCAGCCAGGGCCAGCGCGATCGCGCGCTCGCCTCGTTCAAGAAGGGTCAGGCCTCGGCGCTGATCGCCACCGACGTCGCCGCTCGCGGCATCCACGTCAACGGCGTCAATGCGGTCGTCCACTACGACCCGCCGGCGGAGGACGCCACGTACCTGCACCGTTCGGGCCGCACGGCGCGCGCCGGTGCGATGGGCACCGTGGTGTCGCTGCTCGACCAGAGCCAGAAGAAGGACGCGATGAAGATGCAGCGCGGCATCGGGATCAGCGAACCGTTCACATCGGCTCGCGTCAACGATCTCGTGATCCACGCGGCACCGGAAGTTGCCAAGCAGGCGCACACCTCCGACATCGACGTCGAGCATCGCCAGACGCGGATCACCCGTGACGCGAAGCCCGCCCGCGATGCGACACCGAAGGCCGACACCAGCCGCCCGGTTCCGACCGGCAACGCCGCGGATGCCAAGGGCACGGTCAAGTTCTTCAACTCGGGCCGTGGCTACGGTTTCATCACACCCGACAACGGTGACAAGGACCTCTTCGTCCACTTCTCCGTCATCGTCAACGACGGCTTCAAGACGCTCGACAACGGTGCACGCGTGAACTACGAGGTCCGCGAGGGCCGCAACGGTCAAGAAGCGTTCGACGTCCGCGTCGTCCCCTTCGCCTGACCCGTCAGGGTCATCGCCACGTCATCGCTCGATGGGTGGCGACGGGGGACGAATAGGGTCGGATCGTGCACAACGATCGAGACCTCGTCGAGAAGCGGATCGAGCGGGAACTCTGGGAGCGAGTGCTCCCGCTCGTTCACCTCGACCGGCGACCGCTGACGATCGAAGCAGGCCCTGACCTCGACGAGCTCGCGCCGTTCGAGGTCGGGTCGTCGTGGGGAGCCCCTTGGGCGACCACGTGGTTCCGGCTGTCGGGTGACATCCCGGCCGAGTGGGCGGGCCGACGCGTCGAGGCGATCATCGACCTCGGCTTCCACCCCCGCGCTGCGGGGTTCCAGTGCGAGGCCCTGGTGATCGAGACGATGGCCGACGGCTCGTTCCGGCCGCTCCAGGGCATCCATCCCCGTCGCACGAACTACGCCGTGGAATCGGTGACCGGTCCCATCGTGCTGCACCTCGAGGCCGCGTCCAACCCGTCATTCCCCGGCTACACCCCCTCGCACCTCGGCTTGCTCGCGACCGCCGGGGACCGCCTGCTCTATCGCTTCCGTCAGGCATCGCTCGTGCTCGTCGATCCCGCCGCCGAGGCGCTGGCCTACGACATCGAGGTGCTCGACGGTGTGATGCGCTCGCTCGCTTCGGACGATCCTCGCCGTGCGCGACTTCAGCGCACCCTCGCCGAGACGCTCGACCGGATCCCCGATGTCGCTGCCGCTCAGCGGGTGATCGCACCGTCGATGGCCGAGGACTTCGGCAACGCCACACGCCACCGATCGGTCGCGATCGGGCACGCCCACATCGACACCGCATGGCTCTGGCCGCTCCGCGAGACCAAGCGCAAGGCCACGCGAACGTTCGCCTCCGCCGTCGCGCTGATGGACGACTACCCCGAGTACGCGTTCTGCGCGTCGTCGGCTCAGCACTACGCGTGGATCGAGGAGCGTCATCCCGAACTCTTCGCCAAGATCGGCGATCGTGTCGCGCGCGGTCAGTGGGTGCCGGTCGGCGGCATGTGGGTCGAAGCCGACATGAACCTGCCGTCGGGCGAGAGCCTCGTTCGCCAGATCGTGTTCGGTCAGCGCTACTTCGAGGAGACCTTCGGCGCGCGCTGCACCGAGGTGTGGATCCCCGACGTCTTCGGCTACCCGGCAGGCCTGCCGCAGGTGTTCGCGGCCGGTGGAATGCACCGCTTCGTCACCCAGAAACTGAGTTGGAACAAGCAGAACCGGTTTCCGCACAACACGTTCTGGTGGGAGGGCCTCGACGGCACGCAGGTGCTCACCCACTTCCCGCCGGTCGACACGTACAACGCCGAGATCACGCCGGAGGAGTTCGCCTTCTCGATCACCAACTTCCGCGACCACGGCTGGAGCAACGACTCGTTGATGCCGTTCGGCCACGGCGACGGTGGCGGTGGCCCGACCCGCGAGATGCTGGAGCGCGCCCGACGTCTCGCTCACATCGACGCTCGCGCCACACTCGAGATCGACCGTCCCGCAGCGATGTTCGAGCGCATCGAGCACGAGGCCGATCGCGGGGCACCGGTGCCTGTCTGGCGCGGTGAGCTCTACTTCGAGATGCACCGGGGCACGCTCACCAGCCAGCTGAAGACCAAGCTCGGCAACCGTCGCTGCGAGCGGCTGCTCGTCGAGGCCGAGCTCTGGGCCGCCACGCTCGGCCGGCCTGCCGAGGTCGATCATCTGTGGAAACAGGTGCTCACCCAGCAGTTCCACGACATCCTGCCGGGCTCGTCGATCGCCTGGGTGCACGAGGATGCGGAGAGGATCTTCGGCGAGGTCGAAGCCGAACTCGAGCAGCGGATCACCGGGCTCCTGGGAGAACTCGGCGCCGGTTCGGCTCCACTGCTCGCCAATCCGTCCGAGGCAATCGTCGACGAGGTCGTCGTGGTCGACGGCCCGATCGACCTTCCCGGGACTCAACGGCTCACCGATGGGACGGTTGCGCTGCGCGCAGCCGTCCCGGCGCTCGGCGTCGCCCGACTGGCGGCGTTGCCCGTCGACGATCGTGTCGTGCTGTCGGACTCTTCCATGACCAATCGCCATCTCGCCGTGCGGTGGGATGCCATGGGCAACATCACCTCGATCATCGACCTGGCCCATGCCCGCGAGCTCGTCCCCACGGGCCAGTTCGCAGCGGTACTCGAACTCGCCGCGGACCATCCCGTCGAATACGACGCGTGGGATCTCGAGTCGTGGACTCGTGCAGGCGCCAAGCAGCTCAGCGGCGCGCAGGACGTCGAGGTCTCGATCATCGAGCACGGACCGCTCGTCGGCCGGATGTCCGTCACCCGCCGGTTCGGCCCGTCGGCGTCGACGGTCACCTACGAGCTGCGCGCCGACGGCCGTCAGCTCCTCCTGCACGTCGATCTCGATTGGCACCACGACGAGCACCTGCTGTCGATGGCCTTCCCACTCGACGTGCGCGCGGAGGTGGCCATGTGCGACATCCAGTTCGGCGTCGTCGCTCGGCCGACGCATCCGTCGAGCCCCTGGGACGCGTCGAAGTTCGAAGTGTGTGCGCACCGATTCGTCGACATCGCCGAACCCGACTTCGGGGTGGCAGTCCTCAACTCCGGCCGGTACGGCCACAGCGTGTTCGACGGGGCGGTGCGCGTCAGCCTTGCCAGAGCTGCGCAGTATCCCGATCCGCGCGCCGACCGCGGTCATCACGAGGTGACACTTGCGATCCTCCCGCACGGTGCCGGGCTCGCCGATGTCCGTGCCGCGGCGTCACGCCTCAACTCTCCGCTCCGACTGGTCGGTGGCGGTGGTGAGATCGTGTCCGCACCGGTCGTGACCATCGGTCACCCGGACGGCGGCCCTGCCCCCTGTGTCGGCGTCGACGCCGTGAAGTTGGCCGACGACGGCAGCGGCGACCTGATCGTGCGCCTGCACGAGGCATGTGGCAATCGCGTCCGGGTCGCGGTGGCTGCGTCGTCGCGGGTCGTCGAGGCCTGGCGCTGCAATCTGCTGGAGGAACCCCAGACAGGCGAGGAGGTCGGTGACGGGATCGTCGCGCTCACGCTGCGCCCGTTCCAGATCGTGACCCTGCGCCTGCGACGGGTCGACTCGAGCGACGGTCGTTCACTCACCGCCTGACCGGCCAGGTCGAGCCAACCCTCCCGAAATTCGGCGCGTCCCAGAATCGCCACTTCCCGAAATTCGGCGCGATTCTTGCGCTGAGCGCAACGTGTGCTCCGAATTTCGGGGTGGATCCGGCGGGGTGGATCAGGTGGGGGAGAGGTGGCGGAGGGCGGCGGCGGCGTAGAGGGCCGTGCCGACGGCCATCGCCGATTCGTCGAACATCACCCGGTTCGAGTGGTTCGGCGCAGCGGTCGCCGGGTTGACCCCGTCGGGCGTTCCGCCGAGGAACATCATTGCCCCCGGCACGTTCTGCAGGACGTAGCTGAAGTCCTCTGCGCCCATCACCGGATGCGGTAGCCGCACGACGTGGTCGGTGCCGGCGACGTCGCGGGCCAGATCGAGCGAGAACTCGGCGAACTCGTCGTCGTTGCTCGTCACCGGGTAGCCGAACACGATCTCGACCTTGCACTCGCAGGCATGAGCTGCGGCGATCCCCTCGGCGACACGTCGTATGCCGTCATGCACTTTGGCGCGGGTGCGCTCGCTCGTGGCGCGGATCGTGCCCTCGATCTCGGCGACCTCGGGGATCACGTTGTTCGTCGTTCCCGCGGTGATCCGCCCGACCGTGACCACCGAGGGATCGAACACGTCGATCGAGCGCGTGATCATCGTCTGGAGCGCCTGGACGATCTCGCAGGCGACCGGGATCGGATCGAGCGCGCGGTGCGGTTCGCTCGCGTGCCCACCGCGGCCGATCACGCGGATCAGCATCGTGTCCGCCGAGGCCATCACCGGGCCGCCACGACCGCTGACCCAACCGCTCGGCAGCGACGAGGTGATGTGCAACGCGAACGCCGCGTCGACCGGTGACGGACTACCGTCGGACAGCGCAGGGACATCGAGGAGACCCTCGTCGAGCATGAAGCGCGCACCGTGGTGACCCTCCTCACCCGGCTGGAACATGAAGAGCACGCGTCCGGCGATGTCGTTTCGGCGATCGCTCAGGACGCGGGCGGCGCTCGACAACATCGCGGTGTGGGTGTCGTGTCCGCACGCATGCATGCATCCGTCGACGTGGGAGGCGAAGTCGAGGCCGGTGTCCTCCGGCATCGGCAACGCATCCATGTCGCCGCGCAGCAACATCGTCGGCCCGGGCTTCGAACCCTCGAGTAGCGCAACGATGCCGCTCGTGGACTCGTGGGTCGTCACGGAGAGAGGCAGGCCCTCCAGCGATTCGAGTACCCGATCGCGCGTCATCGGCAGTTCGTTGCCGAGCTCCGGCCACTCGTGCAGCGCGCGCCGCAACGTCACGGTCTCGCCGAGCAGGTCGTCGGCGTGGGCCCGCACCGATCTGATCATCTCGTTGTCGGGTGCCTCGTTGCTGCCGTTCATCGTCGCATGGTAGGCGTTCCCCGCCAGCGGTGTCACCGCCCACTGGCCTCGTGCCGACGAGCCCGTCGGCGGCGACAGGAGGAACCAACATGACGATGTACGGCGCGAACCCCGACGAGCTGACCAACCTCGGCACCACGCTCACCCGTCAGATCGAGACGATCGGCCAACTGGTGTCGACCGTCGATGGGGTCCTGAACGGCACGACATGGCAGGGCCCCGCGAGGGAGCGTTTCGTGGCAGATTGGAACGGCAGCTTCAAGCAGGCGCTCAACAAGCTCGACGACGCCTTCGGGCTTGCGGGACGTGACTGCATCGCCAGGTCGGAGGAGCTGCGGCGCGTCATGGGCGCGGGCGGCTGACGAGGTCCGGCATCGACGCTCTACGCTGGCCGTCGTGGCATACGTGGAGTTCACCATCGAGCCGTTCGTCGAGGGCCACCCCGGGCCGCACGTCACGGCGGCGATCGACGCGGCTCGCGCCCACGACGCCGACATCGAGATCGGTCCGTTCGGGTCGTCGTGCACCGTTGCCATCGAGGCGGTCGGTGTACTGGTGGCGTCGGTGTCCGATGCTGCGTTCGCGAATGGCGCCTCTCACGTTTCGGTACACGTCGCCCGGGAGACCCCCATCACGCCACCGGCGTTCCCGATCCCGCACGGAGTCTCGGAATGAGTGATCAGGCACCTGCCCGGCCGGTGGTGCATCCGCTCATCCGATCGGTGAAGCCCGTCGTCGATGCGCTCGGAGCGTCGTTCGTCGCGGTCGTCGACATGGAGGCCAGCGATGTCCCGCTCGTGTGGGAGGGCCGCACGATCGCGGGAGTGCGCATGCCGCCGTTGCACGGGGCGCTCGACCGCCTGATCGACTCGGTGGAGACCGAGCTCGGCGGCCGGCTCCCGATGTTGTCGCGGGAGGACAAGCAGCGTGCCGTGCGGTTGCTCGACGAGCGCGGTGCGTTCATCCTTCGCCGTGCCGTCGAAGACGTCGCCGATGCGATGGGTGTCAGCCGCATCACGGTCTACAACTACTTGAACGCCATCCATCGGTGAGCCGTCAGGTCGAATCCGCTCGGCGCATCGACGCGTTCGACGTCGTGGCGTTCGATGCCGACGACACGCTCTGGCGCAGCGAGGACTCGTTCGCACACGCCGAACAGCGGTTCACCGAACTCGTCAGCCCGTACGTCCCCAGAGGCGTCGACTTGGATGCGGCCCTGCGTGCGACAGAGAAGGCCGACCTGTCGATCTCGGGGTACGGCGTCAAGGCATTCACCCTGTCGATGGTCCGCGCCGCGATCGACGTCACCGAGGGCGCGGTACCCAGTTCGGTCGTCGGCGAACTCGTCGACCTCGGACGATCGATGCTCACCGAGCCCGTGCACCTGCTGCCCCATGTCCCCGAAGTCCTCGCCGCGGTGTCGCCGCACACGCGGGTGGCGCTGATCACCAAGGGCGACCTCGTCCATCAGACGCGCAAGGTGACCACATCGGGTATCGAACACCACTTCGCCGACATCGAAATCGTGCTCGAGAAAGACCCCGACACCTACGCCAGGGTCCTGCGGCGTCTCGACGTCGCTCCGGAGCGCTTCTGCATGATCGGCAACTCGGTGCGCAGCGACGTGTTGCCCGTGATGGCCATCGGCGGCCATGCCGTGCACGTGCCGTACCACATCACGTGGGAGATGGAGCGCGTCGACCATCACGACGAGGACGTCATCGAACTCGCTTCGATCGCCGATGTCCCGATGTGGCTCGGCATCACCGAGTTCTGAACGGGTCAACCCCGGCAACCCCACACCACCAGCACCACCCACCACCCACCACCCACCACCCACCACCCACCACCAGCACCACCCACCACCCGAAATTCGGAGCGGTTCTTGCGCTGAGCGCAATGTTGGCTCCGAATTTCGGGTGGGGGTGGGCGTCAGAGGCGGAGGAGTTGGACGTGGTCGACACGGTGGTCGGCGGTCTTGTGCACGACGAGCGATGCACGATCGCGTGTGGGCGCGATGTTCTCGCTCAGGTTGAGGCCGTTGATGTCGCGCCAGATCCGGCGGGCGGTCGCGACCGCCTCGGCGTCGCTCAGCTCGGCGTAGAAGCGGAAGAACGAGTTCGGATCCTGGAACACCGATGCCCGCAGCGCGAGGAACCGCTCGACGTACCAGTGCTCGATGTCGGGCTCGTCGGCGTCGACGTAGATCGAGAAGTCGAAGTAGTCGCTGACGAACTCGGGCGCACCGCTGCGGGTCTGGAGCACGTTGAGGCCCTCGATGATCACGATGTCGGGGCTGCGCACGACCACCTTCTCGTCGGGCACGATGTCGTAGACGACATGCGAATAGACGGGGGCCTCCACGGCGGGGTCGCCGCTCTTGATCCGGCGGAGCACGTCGAGCAGCGCCCGCGTGTCGTACGACTCGGGGAAGCCCTTGCGGTTCATCAGCCCGCGTTCTTCGAGCACCGCGTTCGGGTAGAGGAACCCGTCGGTCGTGATCAGATCGACCTTGGGGTGGTCGGGCCACTGGGCCAGCAGCGCCTGCAGGATGCGGGCGAAGGTGCTCTTGCCGACGGCGACACTGCCGGCGATACCGATCACATACGGCACCTTGGGTGCGATCGTGCCGAGGAACGTCGCCGAGACCTTGTGGAGATCTTGGGTCGCGCTGACGTAGAGGTTCAGCAGGCGACTCAGGGGGAGGTACACCGTGGTGACCTCGTCCATGTCGATCCGATCGTTGATACCGCGAAGGCGATCGAGTTCGGGCTGCTCCAGCGTCAACGGCGTCGCTGCTCGCAGGTGTGACCATGCTGCGCGATCGAACTCGAGATAGCGACTGGGGGCGGCCGGCTCGGTCACGTCGGCGACTGTAGGTCCCGGGGCTCGCGAGCACCCCAGCGCACCCGACGGGCGCCACCTAGTCTGCGCTCGTGAACGCGGACCGCAAGCAACTCGGTTCGTTCTACACGCCCGACGACCTGGTCGCGGCCGTGGTCGACGCGGTGGTCAGCCCCGAGTTCGTCGCGGCCCGAGGGGGGCGTTCGATCAGCGTGCTCGACCCGGCCTGCGGCGACGGCCGCTTCCTCGCCGCCGCGGCCGAGCGCATCTCGGCACTCGGCGGCGAACCGGAGCTGCACGGTGTCGACATCGATCCGCTCGCCGTCGACGCGGCGCGCCGGTCGGGAGCATCGATCGAGCTCGACGACGCGCTCACCCGATCGTGGCCGTCGTCATCGCACGATCTCGTCATCGGCAATCCGCCGTTCCTCTCGCAGATGGCGGTGGCCACGACGCGGGGCGGAGCGAGCCGACGCGGGGGCGGGCCCTATGCCGACGCCGCCGTCGAGTTCCTCGCGCTCGCCGCCGAGCTCGTCGATCCGGACGGCGGCCGCCTCGCCTTCGTGCTGCCCCAATCGCTCCTGGCGTCTCGCGACGCCGCGGCGATCCGGGCGCGTGTCGACGATCGGGCATCGATGATCTGGTCGTGGTGGACCCCCGACCGGATCTTCGACGCCCAGGTGCACACGTGTGCGGTGGCGTTCGAGTTCCGTCCACACGTCAGGCGCGCTCGCCGGGCCTCGTGGTCGCAGGTCGTCACGCAACGATCGGTCGTCCCGGACCTCGTCGAGGTCGGCCACAGCGCCGGAACGCTCGGCGACCGTGCCCGCCTGAACGCCAACTTCCGCGACGAGTACTACGGGCTGATCCCCGCGGTCGGCGACCATCGCGACGGTCCGGAGTTCGTCACCAGCGGCCTGATCGATCCCGGTGTGTCCCTGTGGGGTCGCCAACCGGTCACGTTCGCGAAGCAGCGATGGCAATGCCCACGCGTCGACGTGGCCCGACTCGACCCGAAGATGCAGCAGTGGGCGCGGCGACGCCTCGTCCCCAAGGTCCTGGTCGCCAATCAGACCCGGATCGTCGAGGCGGTCTGCGACCCGCGAGGTGCATGGCTGCCAGGGGTGCCGGTGGTCGCCGTGTACCCGGTCGGCGCCCATTGGGAGGACGAGCCGAGGCCGCCGGACGAGCTCGCGGCGTCGGCCTGGGAGATCGCGGCGGTGCTCACGTCGGGATTCGCGTCGGCGTGGTTGTGGCATCGCAGCGCGGGCACCGGGCTGTCGGCCAACAGCATCAGGCTGTCGCCCGTCGTCCTCGCGGACCTGCCGTGGCCCGAGGGCGACATCGGGGCCGCCGTCGACGCGCTGCAACGCAACGACGTGCGGACCTGCGCGGCGGAGATCGATCGGGCGTACGGCTCGGCCGAGCAACTCACCACGTGGTGGGAGCAGCTACTCGATCGGATCGAGGTGCGACGGGTGCCGATGGAAGATTCGTGACACCCCGTCCCAGCCCGGCGAGCCGGCGACCAACCACAGCAGGGTGAGGCCGACCACCTCGGAGACGTGGATGAGCTCGGCGACGGGAGTGCGCGTCCCGCCGACGACGTCGGCGAGAAGGCTGACCAAGGTGGTCGCGACGAGCGCGGCGGTGAACGGGAGCAATCCGAAGGCGCGGTGCGGTTTCCAGGCGGCGTATGCGAACCCGATGGCGAGTGCCGCACCGAAGGCGCCGAGATGTCGAGCGTTGTGCGCATCGGTGCCGGACATGTTGCCGAACAGCAGCACGGGCACGCTCTGGACCAGCATCACCACCGCGACCCAGGCGAGCGCCGGGCGGATCCACCCTCCACGTCCGAGTCGGGCGGGCCGCGCCCGAGCGGTGACCGCGGCGACCAGGTCGGGCACCGGTTCCGCGGGCCGGACCCGGATCTGACGGTCGAGCAGCGACACCGCAACGGAGAACTGGCGACAGTCGGCGCACGTGTGGAGGTGCAGTTCGACCGCGTCGTGCTCGTCGGCGCTCGCCTCGGCATCGGCGATCGACGAGATCAGTTCGCGGACATGAGAGCAGTTCATGACGTGTCAGGTCGCTCACCGAACGGGTTCAGTTCCCCGAGATTCCGACCGATTTCTTGACGTTCGTCACGGTCGGTTTTTTCGCCGAGTGCGGCAACACTGGTGGGGTGGACCACCTCACGAATCTGCTCGTCGCTGCGCGTGACGGCGATCGTGATGCGTTGGAACGCTTCGTCAGCGAGACCCAGGGCGATGTCTGGCGGCTGTGCCGGTACCTCGGCGACACCGAGCACGCCGACGATCTCGCGCAGGAGTCCTACGAGCGTGCGATCGGCTCGCTCCACCGGTATCGGGCAGAAGGCCCCGCCCGGGGTTGGTTGCTGACGATCGCCAGGAGGACGTGTGTGGACCACACCCGTCGCGCCGTACGTCGGCGCCGACTCGACCAGCGTGTGATGCAGACCGGCACCGCGGGAACGTTGAGTGGGGCGGTCGTCGATCCGACGGGACGTGTCGATCTCGACGACCTGCTGCGCTCGCTCGACGACGATCGCCGCGCCGCGTTCGTGCTGACTCAAGTGCTCGGGCTGCACTACGACGAGGCCGCCGAGGTGCTCGGGTGTCCGATCGGCACGGTTCGGTCGCGGGTCTCGCGTGCGCGCACCGATCTCGTCGAGATGATGGACGACGAACAGTCACCATCCGGCGAGGGTGCGGTGGGATGAGGTTGTCGCGATTCGTGCCCTGGGGCGTCGTCGTGGCGACGATCGGGATCGCGGCATGCGGCAGTGCCGGCGGCTCGAGCCAGTCGGCCGATCTGTCACCAGCGGAGCAGCGCGGTGAACAGCTCGCGCGCAGCAACGGTTGCGCAGGATGTCATGGCAAGAACTTCGGTGGCGGTGCCGGCCCGGGCTGGGTCGGGCTGGCCGGCTCGGAGGTCACGCTCACCGACGGCTCCACGGTCGTGGCCGACGACGTCTACCTGACCACTGCGATCGCGGAGCCTTCGAAGCAACTCGTCGACGGCTACAACCTGAAGATGCCCCCGAACAACCTGAGCGAGACGGAGATAGCGGACATCGTCGCGTACATCGAGGCGCTTTCCGCGGAGTCGACGACGGCGCCCTCGACGGTCTCGTCGGCAGCCGAGCGTCCCCTCGCCGGGATCGTTCGCGAGCCCGCCCCGGCGGTCGATGCCACGACGCT
>JAHENF010000097.1:173474-210942 GCA_024643255.1 Ilumatobacteraceae bacterium | reverse complement strand
GTGTCGACCTACGCCCTCGATGATCTCCCGCCCGGCGCCCGCACCAGCGGCGCGATCGCCTACGTGAACAAGGACGAGCTGTCGCCCCGCGTCATCCGCCGCCTCTGGGAGTCCGGTGGCGACCCCGATTGGACCGTCACGTCTGGGGTCGGACCCCAGACGTAACACCGCTCACTCCGTCCGCAGGAGCTGGGCTGGTCGGAGTCGGCGGGCGCGTCGGGCGGGGATTGCCGCAGCAGCATTGGCGAGCGCCACGATCAACAGCACACCGATCGCGATGAGCGCGAACGGGATCGCAGCATCGTCGACGGTTCCCATGTTTCGCGCAAACGCAAGGAACATCAATCGACCGGTGATGAAGCCGAGTGGGATACCGACCGTGGCGCACACCAGCGTGAAGAGCGTGGCCTGCCAGTGCACCGCACGGGAGATCCACCCACTTCCGGCCCCGAGTGAACGCAGGATCGCCAACTCCCGTCGTGTGCCGCGGGTCGACGTCACCATGACGTGGCCGACGGTGAGCAACGTCAGCGCGGCGAGCACTGCCGCGAGCGCGAACGGGATCCTGCGGATCCGTGAGACGTTCACGATGGCGGCCGGGATGTACGTCGAATCCGGGGGAAGGCCGCCGAGCTCCGGGATCGACGCGGCGAACTCGGCAACGCTGCTGCTCAGTTGGACTGCGAGGACGGTCGGGGGCGCCCCATCGTCGACGCGTGCCAATCCCTCCGCCGTGACCACGCCTCCGACGCCCAGACCGTCGTTGGATCCGAACCCGGGAACCACGACGAGACCGGTCACGCGGAACACGGCGCTGTCGGTCTTGCCCACGATCGTGACCGCATCGCCGACGTGCGCATCGATCGCCCTCGAGCTGACGCGGCCGAGGGCGATCTCGTCGTTGCTCACCGGGATCCGTCCGCTGAGCACTGTCGGGGTACCGTCGCCGCTGATGACGTCCATGCCCAGGATCGGCAGCGTTCGCTCACCGACCCGGGCGAAGTCGTCGGTGTAACGGGTGAGCGACGTCACGTCGGGATTGGCGTCGATGCGTTCGGTGAATCCATCGGGGAGTTGTTCGGCGCCGTTGCCACCCAGTGCCACGTCGTAGTAGCTGCCGTAGCGGAACGGTTGGCCGACGAGCCGATCCAGGCTCGCCCCGAACGTGATCGCCGCGGTCACGCCGGCGACGGTGAGCATGACGCCGACCATCGCGCCTCTCGCCGAGCCCCGACCGTCCGCAAAGTTGCTGAACGCGAGTCGCATCCCGGTCGCCGCCGTGGGACTGGAAGTACGGCTCGCCATGGCCTCGACGGTCGGTGAGGGGAGTGCGGAACGCACCGTCGATCTGCTCAGCGTGAGCGAGACAAGAGTCCAGAGAGCGAGCGTCACGATGAACAGCGCCGCTGCTCCGGCCAGCACCGCCCAGTCCACGAGGAGGCCCGGGCTCGGTTCGACGACGCGCACGAAGCCGGTCGGGAAGAGACCCGACGGGATGATCGCCACCGCGGCACCGAGCAGGGCACCGATCGTGATCGGGACCATCGCCTGGCCCATAGCGTCGGCGATGACCTGTGTGTTCGTGAAGCCCACTGCCGTCAGCCGCTCGCGTTCGGCCCGTGTCGGGCGAACCTGACGGGTGATCAGCTGGCCGAGTACGGCGACCGCGGCGATCGCAGTCGCAAGCGCCAGGAGCCACAGCCCGCGAGCCTGTGTCTGCACCGCCCGGCGTACCTCGTCGCTGATCAACGAAGCCGTGTCGAGGCTGAGCCCTGCGCTGCTGGGCAACGTGTCGAGCTGTGCCCGGAACTGGGAGAGATCGACTCCCGGCCGGAGGTCGACGGCCATGATGGTCACCTTGATCCCGAGGTCCGGTTCGTCGAGCAGCGCCGGCGAGACCACGATGAGCGGTGTCGAATCATCGAGTTTCCCCGGTCCGTCGACCACGCCGACGAGGGTGGCGGCGAACCGGGGACCCTGAGGCTCGCCGGTGAATCCGTTCTTGTCGGCCTGGTCCTGCGACAGTGCCGCGAAGTCGAACGAGTCCCCGAGTGATGCGTGAGCCTCGTTGACGAAGCTCTGCGTGGCGACGAATTCGTGCTCGTTGTCGGGTGCTGCCTGTCGACCGCTGACGAGTGCCGCACCGACAGCCCGAGGGGAACCGGTGAAGAGGAGCACATTGCTGAGTTCGTCAGCCCGCGGACCTGCGATACCGCCGAAGACGAACGTGACACCATCGATCGCGGCGACACCGGGGAGGGCAGCGACCTCGTTCGTCTGCGGTCGGCCGCCCCTCTCCTGGGTGACGATCCCGTCGGCGGTGAGCGTCGACGTCGAGGTGTACCGATCGGGTGCGGTCGCTGTTCGATGTGCGCCGGCACCGATCGTGATCACGACGGCGCAGACCGCTGCGACGATCAACGTGACGGCGAATGTCCGGGCCCAACGGCGTCGAAGGGTGCTGCGCAGTCGGTAGAGGACGGCACCCATCGGTCAGTCCGCCGTCGGGAGTGGGATTGTTCCCGTGATCGTCGTTCCGGCGCCCGGCGCCGAGATCACGTCAACCGTGCCGCCGAACGCGCCGAGCCGGTCGGCCATGTTGACGAAGCCGTGTCCGTCGGCACGACCGGCCATCTCGAACCCGGCGCCGTCGTCACGGATCTCGAAGCGCAGCACGCCGTCGACCTCCGACACCTTCACCGCCGCTGTTGCTGCCTCGCCGGCGTGCTTGCCGGCGTTCTGGAGGGCCTCGAGGGTGCAGAAGTAGACGGCTGCTTCGATGTCGTTGCCGTAACGCCCGACCTCGTCGAACTCGACGGTCGTGGGCAACGCGGCGCGACCGGCAGCCGCCGGCAATGCTTCGCACAGCCCGCCCGAGACCAGCAGCGGCGGAAAGATGCCATGCGCCAGCGCCCGGAGTTCGGCGATCGCCGTCTGGACGTCGGCTTTGATCTCGTCGATCATCGCGATGGCGTCCTCGGGATCGTCCTCGACGGCATCGTGTGCGAGTCGCAGTTTCACGGCGAGCGCTACGAGGTGCTGCTGGGCGCCGTCGTGCAGGTTCCGTTCGAGCTTGCGTCGCTCGCTGTCACCCGCCGCCACGATGCGCGCCCGGGAGTCCTGGAGCTCCTGGTTGCGGACCTGCAGCTCGTCGAGGCTGGCCTGCAGCGCGGTGTCGAGCTGCACGTTGTGCAGTGCCAGCGCGATCTGGCGGGCGATCTCGGTGAGGACCGTGTCCTCGGTCTCGCTGAACGGCTCGGCGTCAGGCTTGCGGGTGACCACGATGAATCCGAGCAGCATGCCGGCGTGCGCAAGTGGCGCGACACGCATCGCCGAGCTTCCGGTCGGTCCGACGAGTTGCGGAACCCAGATGTCGAGCCACGTCCCACCGCTGACCCCTGCACGCGCCACGACGGGGAGCTCCTTCGGACCGATGGCAACGGGTGGTGGTTGGCGGTGAGGCACACCCGCCGCACGTTCGTACCGACCGGCTTGACCGGTCCAGACCTCGGCCGACTCGAGCACCATGGAGCTGCGCAGGTTCTCGGCGAGTTGGAGGAGCAGTTCGTCGAGCGGGATCGAGCGGGTGAGACGCTGACCGAACGTTCTCAACGTCTCGTCGGGTGCGACCCGAACCCCGTAGACGAGCCGGTTCGCCCGCTCGGTCAGCCAACTCCGGGCGGGGAGGTACAACAGGGCTGCGATCGCCGCGGCGACCATCGACAACAACAGCAGTGACCGTTCGCTGCCCCGCGGCGTGCGCCCGAGACCGAGCACGACGATGACGTAGATCACCAGAATCAATGCGGTGAGACCCGCCAGCGCGACGGTGTGGGTGAGCAGCCGGTCGACCCTCGCCACCATCTTCGGCAAGGTGCCGGCGATCATTGCGATCGGCACGAGCCCGGTCATGGCCAGAGCGACCGCACCAGGGTCGTTCGGCCAGTCGGCGAGCAGGCGGAGCGCCGTGACCACCAGGATGCCCTCGGCCGCGACCGTGAGACCCCATCCCAACCACTGGATTCGTCGCCGGTCGACCGCCCCGGCGGTGCGGTACCGGAAGTAGGTGGCGGGAACGCCCGCGCCGAACGCTCCGACCCACAGGATGACGATCGGCCATGCAGGCATCTGGGTGAGATCTGTGCAGAGCACCGCGCCGGTCGCCAGGCCGATGACGTAACCGACAGCCACGCCCCGTCGACGCCCGGCGCTCGTGAGCCGACCGTCGGGGAGCGCGACGAGAAGGTGAAGGGCGATCGAGGGGAGGACCGCGAGCGTGAGTCGGACGGCCACCGCGGCGAGGTCGTGGGTCGTGGCGGCGCTCACCACCAGCGCCTGAGCGAGGCAGAGGGCCCCGGCGGCCAGGCCACCGGCGAGCACGATCGGCCCGAGCCGGTCCTGGCGCCGCCTGACCCCGAGGGAGATGCCGGCCGCGGCCCACAGCGCGACCAGGATCGCGCCGACGAGCTGCGTGGCCGTCGGGCCGTTCGCGTCGCCGGCGACGATCAGTGCTGCGATCGCCAGCCCGATGGCGACGGGCGCCGCGAGAAAGCACCAGGCCGGCTTCAGCTCGGTCTTCGAACCGTCGATGGTCGCGGGTCCTTGCGGCCTGTCGAGGAGGTCCGGTTGGATGACCGAGGCCGTCGATGGGTTGGGGCGGCCGTTGGGGCCGACCCCGCCCGGCGGGTCGGTGTCGGAGCCCATCGGCCGCACAAGAGCGGCATTTCTCTGCTTCGGCAGGGATGTCACCTCTTGCTCCTCAAGGGTACGAGCATCATGACCGCTGCCGACGTCGTCGTTCCGTCTCAGCCGAGGCCGTCGTCGTCGACGCGCCCGTCCTTCATCCGCACGATGCGTTCGGCGGCGTCGGCAACCGGCTGATCGTGCGTCACCATCAGGATCGTCTGGCCGCCCTGATGGAGCCGACGGAACAGTTCCAATACCTCTTCGCCGCCCTCGCTGTCGAGGGCGCCGGTCGGTTCGTCGGCGAGGACGATCGTCGGCTCGTTGGCCAGCGCGCGTGCGATCGCCAACCGTTGACGCTGGCCCCCCGACAGCACACCAGGTGCCTGCTTGGCCTTGTCGCCGATGCCGAGCAAGTCGAGGAGGTCTCGGGCCCTCGACTCGGCCACCTTGCGTTTGCGGCCGGCGATCACTGCGGGCATCACGACGTTCTCGAGCACGGTCATGCCTTCGAGCAGGTTGAAGAACTGGAAGACGATGCCGACGTGCTGGCGCCGCATGATGGCGAGCGCATTTTCGTCCTTCCCGGAGAGTGACTCACCGGCAATCATCACTTCGCCTTCGTCGGGGACGTCGAGGCCGGCGACCAGATTGAGCATCGTCGACTTCCCGCACCCGGACGGACCCATCACGGCCACGAACTCACCGCTGCGCACCGTGAGGTCGGCTCCCCGGAGCGCCCTCACGGGGGCGGTGTCCTGCTCGAAGGTGCGATAGGCCGCCCTGACCTCGACAGCTGGCCCGGTCGACGTGGATTCGTTCGATGACGCAGCGAGCAGCGGTTCGAGTTGGACTGGGTCGAGCGACGTGGTGTCGGTCATGTCGGGGCTCCTTCGGTCTGCAGTTCTGGTGCGTGGTTCGGGCGGGGCAGCAGGTACGGCGCGACGGGTGTGTCGCGGCCCTTGACGAGCTGCGATTCGAGTTGCTCGAACTCGATGGGCCGCTCGGTCAGAGAGTTCCACGTCGGTTCGCTCAGGACGGTCTCGCCGGGGTCGGCGAACTGCTGCAGCCGTTGACACAGATTGAGGGCGTCGCCGACCAGTGTGTATTCGACGCGTTCCTCGCTCCCCAGCAGGGCGGCGGCGACGGTGCCGGTGACGACGCCGATACCCAATCCGAATGGTGTGCGGCCCTCGGCGGACCATTCAGCGTTCACCACGTCCTGGCGCTGGTGCATCGCGAGTGCTGCGGCGAGGGCGCGGTCGGGGTGGTCCGAAGTCGCAACGGGTGCCCCGAAGACTGCCATCACTGCGTCCCCCACGTACTGCATGACTGTCCCTCCCTCGGAAAGGATTGCACGATTCATCTCGGCGCGGTGACGGTTGAGCTGTTGTGCCAGCACCGCGGGGTCGGCGTGCTCGGCGATGGTGGTGTAGCCGCGGATGTCGGACATCACGACGGTCACGTCGAGTGTCTCGGTTTCGCCGACTGCGCGTCCCTCGGCGATGAGCTGATCAGCGACGCCGGTTGGCAGCAGTCGGCTCAGGCTCTCGCCCTGTTCTTCACGTTCGACGATCGCTCGATGCAGGCGCCGCAACCGGTCGAGCGCCCCCGCCTGACCGCTCGACACGCCCTCGGCGAGATGTACGAACAGCCGCTCGACGCGGTCGTCGATGGCGGATGGGGTCGTGTTCAGAGCGACCGCTATGGACTTGCACGTCCGTCCGCTGGCGATCATCTCGAGGAGCTCGTCGTCGTCGGTGCTCAGCCCACCGGTGCGACGGACGGGGTTGATCAGCGCCGACACGATCACGGGATCGAGCATCGAGCCACCGGTCGCGACCTCGCGGATCGCTCGCGAGAGCTGGTCGCCCTCGGCGATGCGGTCCTTCAGCAGGTATGCGTAACCGGCCGAACCCTCGGCGAGCAACGAGACGGCGTAGTCGGGGTCGTCGTACTGGCTGAGGATCACGATGCCGGTACCGGGGTGTCGCTTGCGGATCTCCTTGCAGGCGTCGATGCCCTCAGACTCGAAATGTGGTGGCATCCGGATGTCGCTGACCACCACGTCGGGATGCGCCTCGACAGCGCCGGCGACGAGCGTGTCGTAGTCCTCGGCCATGCCGACCACTTCGACGTCGGAATCGCGTTGCAGCATCGCGCTCACCCCGGCTCGGATGATCGCGCTGTCGTCGGCGAGGAAGACGGTGATTGCCCCCATGGATCACCAGTGTGACGATCCGGACGGCGCCGGGCGAGGGCGTCACCCTGCGTCGTCGTGGGGGTGCCAGCTACACCGTCCCCCGCCGGTCGGCACCCTTCCGGCTGCCCGGAGATCGGAGTAGAACAGCAGATCATGCGCGGGGGATCGTCCGGATGTTGAGCTCCGCTGAGGGCATGCGGGCGCGCTCGCTGCTGCGTCGCCACTGGCGAGCCACGATCGCACTCGGGGTGTTCGCGGGCGTCGCCGGTGGAGCAGCACTCGGCGTATGGGGCATCGCCCGTCGTACGTCGACCGTCTACGACCGTTTCACCGCCTACGAGGGCGCCGGAACGCTCACGATCCTCGGCTGCACCGACGGCATCGGCCGCGCCGAGATCGAGACGCGCGGCGCTCAGATCTGTGCCGACTACGACTACGCCGACCTCCGTGAGTTCCTGACAACGGTGCCCGAAGTCGTCTCGGCGGGACGGTTTACGCAAGCCCAGAGCCGTGTTGCATCTGCTGACGATCCAGCTCGCAGTTCGCGCCAGTTGGTGGTGGTTGCGATCGATCCCGGGGCCATCGCCGTGCTCGGCAGACCGATCCTCGTCGATGGCCGGCTCGCCGACCCCGAAGTCGCGACCGAGGCGACGATCAACGAGGAGGAGGCTTTCCGCCTCGGAGTCGGTGTCGGCGACCAGCTCGTGATCACGCCGTACACCACCGACGAATCCGACATCGCGGGGGAGGGGGCGGCGGCGGCCGGGGGCGTACGGACCACGGTGACGGTGGTTGGCATCACACGCCGACCGAGCGACTTGGCGGATCGCCTCGGCGGGACGAGCATCTACGAAGACAACAGTGCGGTGTCCGTCGGACCGGCCTGGTGGAGGGAAATCGGAGGGGATGCTGCGGCTTACGGCATCGGGGTCTCGGTGCTCACCACGTCGCCTGTGGGTCAAGATGCCGTGATCCAGGCGGTGACCGATCGCTGGCCCGGCCGACCCTGGCAACAAGATGTCGGCGAACTCCTCGCATCCGACAGACAACACACCGTTCGCGACGCGATACGACTCCAGACCGTCGGGCTCCTTCTCGTCGCTGCCGTCATGGCGATCGCCGGCCTGCTGTTCGCGGGGCAGGCGGTGTCGCGGCAATCGCGCAGCGAGTGGGCCGATGCACCGGTACTCGATGCGATCGGGATGACCCGACGCGGCATGGTGGCAGCGAGCGCGTTCCGTGCTGCGATGCTCGCCGGGGTTGCGGCGACCGTGGCGATGATCCTGGCGATCGCGTCGTCACCCCTCGGGCCGATCGGGATCGGGCGCGCTGCCGAACCGCATCGTGGCATCTCCGTGGACTGGCTGGTGCTCGGCATCGGGCTCCCCTTGGTCGTGTTGAGTGTGATGTTGTGTGCAGTCGCTCCCATCGCGGCACTTCGAACCTCGATGACGGACGCGTCGGCGGGTGCATCACACCGAACGATCGCGTCGTTGCCCCCCTCGGGCCTTGCCGGGTGGGCCATCACCAACTCGCGTCGGGCCGGACGCCTCGCGTTGGGTTCGGCGATCGTCGGGGTGGCGTTCGCGGCGGCCGCAGGTGTGGCCTCATGGTCGCTCGTGAACAGTTACAACGAACTGCGAGCCGAGCCGGCCAGGTACGGCTCCACATGGGACGCGACGGTCGCCAACGTGGGGAGCCAGTCGCAACAGGACGACACGCGTGCGCGACTCGCTTCGATTCCGGGGATCGAGGCCGTCGGGCTCCTGTCCACGCAGGGCATCCAGGATGACCCGACCTTCACGATCTTTGCGGGCGAACCGTTCCTGGGTGACGTCGACTTCGGGACGATCATCGCCGGTCGGGCACCGACCAGATCCGACGAGATCGCGCTCGGGCGAGCGAGTATGCGTGCCCACGGCGTCGGTATCGGTGACACCTTCATCGCCACCTTTCCCGACAACCCTGACCATTCGTTTTCGTTCGGCGTCGTCGGTGAGGTGGCGGTCAACGACGCATCGTCAGCGCGCCCGGGGGTCGGTGCGCTCGTCACGCCGGACGAATTTGCCGTCGTGGCACCCGGCAACCTGAGCGCGAACTACGCGGTGTACATCGAGCCAGGTGTGGACCACGGCGCGACACTCACGGCTCTGCAGGAGGCGTTCCCCACGACATTCCACGAGCACAGCACCCCGCGTCAGATCACGAATCTCGGTCTCGTGTCGAGTCAGCCCGTCTGGCTCGCGGCCATCATCGGGCTGCTTGCCGGTACCGCGCTCGTCCACGCGTTGATCACGTCGGTGCGGGCCAACCGTCGTCAGATCGGGGTGTTGAAGTCGATCGGGTTCACGAGGCGCCAGGTGATGTCGACGGTCGCGTGGCACGCGTCGTTGCTCACCGCGGCTGCGCTGATGATCGGGATTCCTCTCGGTGTGGTGATCGGCAGGATGACGTGGGGTGCGATCGTCGACAATCTCGGTGTGGTGTCTGCGCCGGTGGTGCCGTTCGCCGCGATCGTCGGCGTTGCGGTCATCGTGCTCGTCGTTGCCAACCTGGCGGCGCTGGGCCCGGGCTGGGCGGCTGCTCGCACCCGTTCGGCCACCGCCCTTCGCGCCGAGTGACGACGCCTTATCCCCCGCACCTCCGAAATGCCCGGTGCCTCGCGCTCAGCGCAACCGGGGAGGAAGTTTCGGGATTCTGCGTGTTGAGTTGTGGGGGTGCCAGCTACACCCTGTGAGGCTGGAGGGCACCCTTCCGGCGGACTGTTCAGCGGAGTAGAACGGCAAGCGTCATGAACGACGGGGAGCATGCGCGCTGATGCGACGGCCGTGGATGTGGGCGTGGTCCGACCTGCGCCAACGATGGCTGTCGCTCGTCGTGGTGGCTACGCCCGATCCGGTGCCGCCGGGATCGTTCGGCTTCGCGTGCGTCGCTCAGCCCGGCGGTGTTCCGGGCCTTTCGGAAACCCGCTGCCGCTGGACGGTGGGTTCGTCGGCGCCGGCAGGGCCTCGAAGTCCTTCGCGCCCTCGGCCTCAGGTCATTGCAGGCAGGTTGGGTGATGACCTGGCTGGCAACCGTCGTTGCAGTGATCTCGATCTTGCTCGGTGTTCCCATCGGGATCGGCGTGGGCCGGGCGCGCTGGTCGTCGGTCGCCGGCCGGGCGAACCTGGTCGTTCGACCCGAGATGCCCCCGGCGGCGCTGATCGGTGTGTCGGTCGGTGCGCTCGTTGTCGCCCTTCTGGTGTCGGTGTGGCCGAATCATCGAGCTCGTCGGCTGCAGCCGGCCCGGGTGTGACGAGGCGAATGATGTACCGCCCCGTGCTGGCAGGAGGTCCCGAATGCTGAACTCGGCCGAAGGGATGCGGGCGCGCTCCCTGCTGCGCCAGTACTGGCGGGCGACGATCGCGCTCGGCGTGTTCGCCGGTCTTGCGGGTGGTGCCGCACTCGGAGTGTGGGGTATCGCCCGACGGACCTCGACGGTGTACGACCGCTTCCAGGCCTACGAGGGCGCGGCGACCTTGACGATCTTCGGCTGTCAGGAGGGCATCACCCTGGCCGACATCGAGGCGAACGGCTACCAACTCTGCACCGGGTACGACTACACCGACCTCCGCGACTTCCTGAAGACCGTCCCGGACGTGAAATCGGCAGGGCGTTGGACGCTCGCCATCAGTCGTGTTGCCCCCGCTGACGATCCGGATCGGAGCTCGCGTCAACTCGTCCCGGTTGCCATCGATCCGGAAGCCGTGGCGGTCTTCGGCACGCCGATCATCGTCGACGGGCGGCTCGCCGACCCAGCGGTGGCCACGGAAGCAACGATCAACGAGGAGGAGGCGTTGCGCCTCGGTGTCGGTGTCGGCGACGAACTCGTCATCACGCCGTACCGCATCGACGAATTCGACCTCGCAGGAGAAGGCACGGCGGCCGCCGGGGGAACGCCGACCGCCATGACAGTCGTGGGCATCACCCGTCGACCGAACGACCTGGCCGGTCGACTCGGTGGAACGAGCATCTACGAGGACACCAGTGCGGTCACCGTCGGTCCGGGGTGGTGGCAGGAGATCGCCGGGGACGCGGCAGCGTACGGGATCGGCGTCTCCGTGCTCACGACGTCGTCGGCGACGAGCGCCGCGGTGATCCAGGCCGTGAACGATCGTTGGCCCGACCGACCCTGGCAGGTGCAGGACGGGGAACTCTTCGGGCAGGACAGCCAACAGACCGTTCGCGACGCGATCCGGCTGCAAGCCGTCGGGCTCTACCTGATCGCCGCCGCCGTCGCGGTCGCTGCGCTTCTTTTCGCAGGGCAGGCAGTCGCGAGGCAATCCCGACTCGAGTGGACCGATGCAGCAGTGCTCGATGCGATGGGGATGACGCGACGTGACATGCTCATGGCGAGCGCGATGCGAGCATCGGTGCTGGCAGCCACCGCGGCAGTGGTGGCGGTCACCGTGGCGGTCGCGCTGTCACCCTTCGGGCCCATTGGGATCGGTCGTGCGGCCGAACCTCACCGCGGAGTGGCCGTCGACTGGATCGTGCTCGGTGTCGGCGTCCCGGTCGTCGTGCTCGGTGTGATGATCTTTGCGTCGATCCCAATCACCACGCTGCGCGTCGGGGTGGCGAGCGAGGCACCCGTGAGTTCGTCGCATCGAACGGTGACATCCCTGCCCCCGTCAGGTGTTGCCGGCTGGGCCATCACCAACTCGCGGCGCGCAGGTCGCCTCGCATTGGGGTCGGCAATCGTCGGGGTGGCGTTCGCTGCCGCTGCCGGTGTGGCCGCATGGTCGCTGGTGACCAGCTACGACGACCTCCGGGCCGAGCCGGCGAGGTACGGCTCCGAGTGGGACGCCCAGGTGGGCAACGTGGGAAGCCTGTCGCAGCAGGCCGACACGCGAGCCCGGCTCGAGTCGATCCCCGGGATCGACGCGGTCGGGCTCTTGTCGACCCAGGGGATCCAGGACGACCCGACGTTCACCGTCTTCGCCGGCCAACCGTTCCTCGGTGACGTCGACTTCGGCACGATCATCGCCGGGCGGGCACCGAACAAGCCGACGGAGGTCGCGTTCGGACGCACGAGTATGCGCCATTACGGCGTCGGAATCGGTGACACGTTCACCGTCGTCGATCCGGGCAACCCGGACAACACGTTCGACTTCGACGTCGTGGGTGAAGTCGTCGTCAACGATGCATTGGCGTCTCGTCCCGGTGTCGGCGCGCTCGTCACGCCGGAGGCGTTTGCGTCGATGGCACCCGAATCGCAGAGCCAGACGTATGCCGTGTACATCCATCCCGGCGCTGACCGGGAGGCGACCTTGGCCGCGCTTGGCGCGGCCTTTCCGACGACGTTTGTCACCGAGAGCACCCCGACGCAGGTGTCGAACCTCGGGCTCGTGTCCGGTCAGCCGGGATGGCTCGCGCTGATCGTCGGGCTGCTCGCCGGGGCCGCATTGATCCACGCCTTGGTGACGTCGGTGCGGAGCAATCGTCGCCAGATCGGTGTGTTGAAGTCCATCGGATTCACCAGGCGCCAGGTGATGTCGACGGTCGCGTGGCACGCGTCGTTGCTCACCGCGGCTGCGCTGATGATCGGGATTCCTCTCGGTGTGGTGATCGGCAGGATGACGTGGGGTGCGATCGTCGACAATCTCGGTGTGGTGTCTGCGCCGGTGGTGCCGTTCGCCGCGATCGTCGGCGTTGCGGTCATCGTGCTCGTCGTTGCCAACCTGGCGGCGCTGGGCCCGGGCTGGGCGGCGGCGCGAAATCGTGCGGCGACCGCCTTGCGCACGGAATGAGGCCGCCCTCTCGACTCAGGTCGTGGCGGCGCGGTCGGCGAGGTAGAGCAGCACGGCCTTGACCCGCCGGTGCACATCGGGTTCCGCACCCAGGCCGAGCTTGGAGAACAGCGAGTTGATGTGCTTCTCGACGGCGCGTTCCGACAGCACGAGTGACGACGCGACCGCGGCATTGTTCTTGCCCTGGGCGATCTCCGACAAGACCTCGAGTTCACGTGGTGTCAGGTGCTCGAGCGGCGAATGCTTCGTGCGGCTCCGGGCGTCGACGAGTGACTCGACCACGAGCGGGTCGATGACCGAACCGCCGTTGATCACTTCGTGGAGCGCCTGCGTGAGCTGCTCGACGTCGGACAGCCGCTCCTTGAGGAGGTACGCACGACCGTTCGAGCCGCCGTCGAACAGTTGGATGGCGTAGGACGGCTCGATGTACTGCGAGAGCACGACGACGCCGATCTCGGGGTGGAGTTCGCGTAGCTTCGACGCGGCGACGATGCCTTCGTCGGTGTTGTCCGGCGGCATCCGGATGTCGGTCAGTACCGCATCGGGCCGATGCTCCTCGACGGCGGCGAGCAGATCGGGCAGGTCGGCGCAGAGCGCGACGATGTCGATGTCGTCCTGTTTGCGGAGCAACCTCTCGATCCCCTCGCGAACCAGCAAGGAGTCTTCCGCCACGACGATGCGAATCACGCCGCAGACCCTACTCAGGCCTGAACTTTCTCTTGCTGACTTCCTCACCTTCGCCTTACGTCGCTCCGGGATGATCCTCACCGAGGGCGATCACCATGTGTCCTGTCCACGGCGAACCCGTCGTCGACCGACTCTTGAAGGGAAATTCACGATGAGCAACGACAACATGGACGCCATGGGCACCGAGCCCACCCGTTCGACCGGCAAACGCAAAGGGCTGACCATCGGACTCGCTGGTGGCCTCCTCGCCGGAACTGCCGCCGGGCTGGTCTTCGGCGTGCCGGGGCTCTCCAACGCCGCGACCGATTCGAACACGGTCACGCCGGCGGCCGTGGTGCAACAGACCGACCCGACCGATCCAGCCGCACCGGCCGACGCTGATGACACCGCCGACGTTGCTCCCGAGCAAGGAACGCATCTCCGTGAGGCGCTCCAGCCGCTCGTCGACGACAACACGATCACGGCCGCACAGGCCGACGCCGTCGTCACACAGCTCCTCGCGAGTCGCCCCGACCGCGGCGAGTTCGGCGGTGGCCCCGGCGGCATGGACCGCATGGGCGGTCGCCACGGAGGCGGGTTCGGACACGGCCTCGCCGACGCCTCGAAGGCCGTGACCGACGTGCTCGGCATCGACGGCCAGGAACTGATGACGCAGCTGCGTGACGGCTCGACGCTCGCCGAGATCGCCACGGCGCAGGGCGTCGATCCGCAGAAGGTGATCGACGCACTCGTCGCCGAAGCCAAGACCCACCTCGACCAGGCCGTCACGGACGGTCGCATCGACCAGGCCGACGCCGACCAGAAGCTGGCCGACGCGACGACCAAGATCACCGACCGTGTCAACAACGGCCGCCCCGATCGTGGCGGGCCCGACGACGACGCTCCGGCCGACGCTCCGGCCGAGGTGCCGTCGACCACGACCGGCTGATCGCTCTCCTTCCTTCCCGCTCACGTGCCCCCCGTGGCGACTGGTGTCCGACACCAATCGCCACGGGGGGCCGTAGCGTCTGGGCCGTGATCTGCGTCGACCTGGCCGGTGTGGGAATGGCCCAACCCGACAAGGTGCTGTTCGAGGATGTCGCCGTCACGGTGTCGACCGGCGACCGCGTCGCCGTCGTCGGTGTGAACGGCTCGGGCAAGACCACCCTCCTGAAGATCATGACCGGGGTCCTGGAACCCGACGAGGGCGACGTGCGGTTCGGTCGCGGTGTGCGGATCGCATCCCTCGAACAGGACCCTGTGCTCCCGCCCGGCACGGTTCGTGAGTTCCTGGGCGATTCGTGGGAGGTGGCCGCAGTGGCCACCAAGCTCGGTGTGCAGCCGCTCCTCGATCGCCGCACCGACGAACTGTCGGGCGGGCAGGCGAAGCGTGTCGCGCTCGCCCGGATGCTCGCCGACGATGAGCACGGCGACCACGACGTGGTCGTGCTCGACGAGCCGACCAACCATCTCGATCTCGAGGCGATCGAGTGGCTCGAGTCGCGACTCGTGAAGATGACGTCGGCGCTCGTGCTCGTCACCCACGACCGGCATGCGCTCGACCGGCTGACCACGGCGGTCGGGCCGAGCAAGGTCGTCGAACTCGACGGCGGACGGTGCTTCGTCCATCAGGCGGCGGCGGGTTCGAGTGCCTACGCCACCTACCTCGACGCGCGAGCCGAGCGGATCGATCGAGAGGCGCAGGAGGAATCGACGCGCAAGATCCTCGCCCGCAAGGAGCTCGCCTGGCTCAGGCGTGGCGCGCCTGCGCGATCGACCAAGCCGAAGGCGCGACTGCGTTCGGCGAACGAGATCGTGTCGGGCGGGCCGGCACCGGTCGGCGTACGCGGGAACGAACTGCAGCTCGGCGGTGGGACGGCCCGGCTCGGCAACCAGGTGGTGGAGCTGGAAGGCGTGGCGCAACGCTTCAACGTGGGCCGGCCCGACGAGCTGACTGTTTTCGAAGATGTCGACCTGCTGATCGAGCCGGGGGCGCGGCTGGCGGTGGTCGGCCCGAACGGCTCGGGGAAGTCGACACTGCTCGACATCATCGCCGGCCGGGCGGAACCCGTGGCCGGTTCGGTCAAGCGCGGCAAGACCGTCGTGGTGGGGTTCGCCGACCAGCACTCGTCCGACCTCGACCCGAATGCCGTCGTGCGCGAGTTGGTGGCCGGCCCCCACCGCGAGCCCGACTTCCGCGATCGGGCGCTGCTGGAGCGGTTCTGGTTCGACTCGACGGCGCAGTTCGCGCCCGTGAGGATGCTGTCGGGTGGCGAGCGTCGGCGTCTCCAGCTCGTGATGGTGCTGGCGACCGAACCCAACCTCCTGATCCTCGACGAGCCGACGAACGATCTCGATCTCGACACATTGCGCTCGCTCGAAGCTTTCCTCGACGACTGGCCAGGGGCGCTCGTGGTCGCGAGCCACGACCGGGCCTTCCTCGACCGCGTCGCCGATCACGTCCTGGCGATCGATCCGGGTGGGTCGGTGCGCCGGGTGCCCGGTGGTGTCTCGGGCTGGCTCGCCGAACGGTCGTCCGGCGGTGCCGCGAAGTCTGCCCCACCGAAGTCGTCAGTCATGAATTCGACGCCGAAGGTCGCGGCGGCACCGAAGGCGAAGAGCGGGCCCAGTCAGTACACCGTCGGTCGGCAACTCCGCGAGACGGAGCAGGCGATGGTGAAGGCCCAGAAGCGGGTCGATCAGCTCACCGAGCGACTCGCCGGGCTCACCGACCACACCGAGTTGCACGCGCTCGGCTCCGATTTGGCCACTGCTCAGGCCGAACTCGACGAGCTGGAGTCACGCTGGCTCGAACTCGCCGAACTCCAGCACGGCTGATCCGGCACGGCTCTTCCACTCCACCATGCAGCGATGAGTCTCAGCGCGACCTGTGCGCGCCGAGACTCATCGCAGCGCTCTGGATCACCACTGCGATGAGTTCCAGCGCGACCTGTGCGCGCCGAGACTCATCGCACCGTCGGACCGATCAGAGGTCGGGGGCGATGACGTAGGCGGCACCGCCGCCCAGACGCAGGAACTCGTCGCTCCACGACGTGCCGTAGACGTCCTGCACCTCTTGGGCCTTGTCGGAGTCTTCGCCCTCGGGGGTCGACTCCAGCGTCCAGGCCTGGCGCTTGTAGGTCCAGTTCTCGGGGAAGAGCGCGTGCGCCTCCTTCCACCAGGCAACCGCAGCGTCGTGATCGCCCTGCAGATGGAGGTGGTGACCGAGCTCGAAGCACGCCGCCGCCCGGCTGTGATCGGCGGAACGCGGTTGCGAACGCTCGATGACCTCCTCCGGCGTCAGCGCGTACGGGCTCTCGGCACCACGATTCGCCCAATCGACGATCGCTGCCCGATACGCCTCAGCGGTGTCCGGGAAGTTCTTCATCTCGGTCAGCACCTGGCGCATCCGCTCGGGAAGATCGGCGGGCACCTCCATCGAACGCAGCGGACTCACCTGGATCGCGGCGCCCTCGGCGGGGCGCACGAGCGTGCCGGTCTCGTCGATCCACACCGCCATCGGCACGTTGGAGATGCCGAACAGTTCGTCGACGCGGTGCTCGCTGTCGATCAGCGACGGATGCGTGGGTGCGGCGACGTCGATCCACGGCCGGGCCTTCGCCGGGTCGAAGTCGAGGGCGACGGTGACGACGCTCAGGCCGAGCGGTGCGAGTTCTTCGTGGAGTGCCTGCCACACGGGCAGGTCGTCACGGCAGCCTCACCATGAGGCCCATGCGACGAGGAGCACCTTGCGGCCGTGCATCGCCGACAGCTTGAATGGGTTGCCGTCGGCGTCGGGCAGTTCGAGCTCGGGTGCCACCGCCGTGGTGAGTGCCCGTCCGCCACTCTCGGGGCCGAGCGCCCACACGTTGTGGTGGACATCCTCGACGAGCGCCATCCCGAGGCGGGCTGCGACGGCCGTGACATCGATCGTGCCGTCACCGCCGACGGCGCCGGGGGCCGGCACGCACACGGCGCCTTTGCACATCCCCTCGGGTTTCGCAGCCCATCCGGTCGCCGCCTCGAAGTCGACGGCGGGCATGGTCAGCTCGGTCAGCAACATCGGGCGATTGTTCCACCCCTGCGCATCGCGGCACGAAGGGAGGTCACCGGGATTGCTGACAGTTCTGTGCGGAATGAGTTGCAGCCCTCGAGACTTGTTCCGCAGAGAACTGCATGTCACGGCGCCCGGCGACGCTCAGCGGTCCTGCCAGGTCGACACGCAGGCCTCGTTGCCGTCGGCATCGGCGAGCACCCACCACGAGCGGGCGTACTTGTCGGTCACCAGGGTGCCGCCGGCGGCGAGCGCCGCAGCGACGCGTCCCTCGGCGACGTCGTGCGGCACGATCACATCGATGTGGATGCGGTTGCGTTCGGTCCGTGGTTCGGTCATCAACTGGAACCAGACGGACGGACCGACGCCCATTGGGTCGACCAGGTAGCCGCCGCGGTCGTCGTAGCCGAGCACCGCGGCCCAGAACGGCCGGATGCGGTCGGCATCCATCGTGTCGATACCCAATTCCATCGCCCGGGTGCTCGACGGATCGGACGGGGCGGGGACGAGCGCGGCCGCCGCTGAGATCGCCCGGGCGACGTCGATGTCCAAGGTGGTCAGCCCGCCAGTGGCATGCGTGGTCAGCGCCACGTGGACGCGGCCCGGGTAGCGGAGCTCGACATCGGGGTGGTGCACGTGTGCCTCGGCGATCTCGGCGATCGTTCTCACCAGGTCGGCGGCGGCGAGGTAGTCCGGTGCGGTGAACGAGGCATGGATCGCATCGAGGACGACCCGCCAGTCGTCGAGGCCGTCGAGTTCGCCGAACTCGAGAGGGGTGACGTCGGTGTACTCCATGTCCAAAGTGAACCACCTCTGCATCCGGCGGTGGCACCGAGCCGGTGCCACACCCGATCTCTAGAGTGGACGCGACATGACTGACGACGAGCTGTTCGCCGATGACATCCCCCATCCCGCCGACAGCGCCTCCGCCGACGGGTCGTCCGGTGCCGCGCCCGGGCCGTTCGAGGCCGGTACGGATCGTGGCCCGTCGCCGTTCGCCGAGGGGCTCAACCCCGACCAGCTCGACGCCGTCGTCCACGAGTCCGGCCCGCTGCTGGTCATCGCCGGCGCCGGCTCCGGCAAGACCCGGGTGCTCACGCATCGCATCGCCCATCTGATCCACATGGGCGTGCATCCGTCGAAGATCCTGGCGATCACGTTCACCAACAAGGCCGCGGCCGAGATGCGTGAGCGTGTCGGCGCGCTCGTCGGCCCCGTCGTGAAGACGATGTGGGTGTCGACGTTCCACTCCGCGTGTGTTCGCATCCTGCGGGCGAACGGCGACCTGCTCGGCTACCCCCGCCAGTTCTCGATCTACGACTCGGCCGACTCCAACCGTCTCACCGGCTACGTCATCCGCGACCTCGGCCTCGACTCCAAGCGGTTCACGCCCCGCGGCGTCCACGGCATCATCAGCCTCTGGAAGAACGAGCTCGTCGACCCCGAGGAGGCGCAGCGTCGAGCGCAGAACATCTTCGACCGCAAGCACGCCGACGTCTACGCCGAGTACCAGGCCCGGCTCCTCAAGGCCGGGGCGATGGACTTCGACGACTTGCTCACCAACACGGTGAAGCTCTTTCGCGAGCATCCCGATGTGCTCGAGCACTATCGCCAGCGCTTCGAGCACATCCTCGTCGACGAGTACCAGGACACCAACCAGGCCCAGAACGAGATGGTGCTCCTCCTCGCCGACGGCCACCGCAACGTGTGCGTGGTGGGTGACACGGATCAGAGCGTCTACCGCTTCCGCGGCGCCGACTTCCGCAACATCATCGACTTCGAGGAGGCGTTCCCCGACGTCACCACGGTGATCCTCGACCAGAACTACCGCAGCACGCAGACCATCCTCGACGCCGCCAACGCGGTCATCGACAACAACGTCGAACGCAAGCCGAAGTCGTTGTGGACCGACAGCGGCGAGGGCGAGCGCATCGTTCGCTACCACGCCGAGGACGAGGGCGACGAGGCCACCTGGGTGGCAGGAACGGCCCGCCAATTGCACGCCGACGACGCCACGAACTTCCGCGAGATGGCGGTGCTCTACCGCACCAACGCGCAGTCGCGAGTGATCGAGGAGGCGTTCATGCGCCTCGGCGTGCCCTACAAGGTCGTCGGAGGCACGAGGTTCTACGACCGGCGCGAGATCAAGGACGCAATGGCGTACCTGAAAGCGGTCGTGAACCCGGTCGACGAGGTCAGCGTCAAGCGGGTCCTCAACGTGCCCAAGCGCGGCGTGGGCGACGCCAGCGTCGCCAAGCTCGATGCGTTCGCGGCAACGGAGGGCCTCGCGTTCGTCGACGCACTCCGCCGCGCCGACGAGGCCGGCGTCACCGGCCCCGCGGTCCGCGGTATCGCGTCGTTCGTCGATCTCCTCGACGAGATGGCGACGGTCGCAGCCGACCCTGACCAGGGTCCCGGTGACGTGCTGCAGGCAGCGATCGACGGGTCCGGATATCTTGCCGAACTCGAAGCCGAGGACACGGTGGAGGCGCACAGTCGCATCGAGAATCTCGGCGAACTCGTCGGCTCCGCGCGTGAGTTCACGGTGATGGACGAGTTCCTCGAGCAGGTCGCGCTCGTCGCTGACACGGACGATCTGCCCGAAGGGGAGGTGGAAGATCAAGTCGTGCTGCTGACGCTGCACTCGGCCAAGGGCCTCGAGTTCCCCGTGGTGTTCCTCGTCGGGGTGGAGGAGGGCATCTTCCCCCACATCCGTGCGCTCACCGAGCCGATCGAGATGGAGGAGGAACGGCGCCTCGCGTACGTCGGCATCACCCGGGCGATGCGGCGGCTGTACATGTCGCACGCCTGGAGCCGTCAGCTCTTCGGATCCACGCAGTACAACCCGCCGTCACGGTTCTTCGACGAGATCCCCGCCCACCTCATCGAGTCGAAGGGCAACGTCACCGGCCGCTCCAGCTATGGCCGCCAGAGCTACCGACGCCGCAGCGACTCCGACTACGGCGACCCGCCGGCGTACCGCCGGGGGAATGGCGGTGGTGGACGCGACATCAACGCCGACATCCTCGACGCGAAGGCCGACCAGGATGCCCATCGCGACCGTGTGGTCGAAGCGGCGATCCGGTCTGGTTCGAAGCCGGCCCCGACGCCGTCGAACAGTCAGGACCTCGGGCTCCGTGTCGGCGACGACGTCGAGCACCCGGCGTTCGGCGAGGGCGTGATCATCGACATCTCCGGCACGGGTGAGAAGGCCGAGGCGACGATCAACTTCCCAGGTGCCGGCACCAAACACCTCGCCCTCGCCTGGGCACCCCTCAAGAAGCGCTGACCCCACCACGCAGCACCAGCGATGAGGTTGTGGCTCACCCCTCGCGCCGGAACCTCATCGGTGGGGGTGTGATGAGGTTGTGGCTCACCTCTCGCGCCGGAACCTCATCGGTGGGGGTGTGATGAGGTTGTGGCTCACCCCTCGCGCCGGAACCTCATCGGTGGGGGTGTGATGAGGTTGTGGCTCACCTCTCGCGCCGGAACCTCATCGCTGAGGGTGTGATGAGGTTGTGGCTCACCCCTTGCGCCGGAACCTCATCGCTGAGGATGGGGTGGACGGGTCAGGTGAGACCGAGGCGCTGCATCGCGCCGGCGTACTCGACCACCTCGATGCGCTGGTTGCGTGAGACGGCCTCGGCGAAGTCGATGATGTCCTGACGCGCACCGTTGGCGGCCGCCGCGTCGGCCATGTGCACTCCGCCGAGGTGGTGGTCGGTCATGATCTCGAAGAACAGACGGTCGGCCTCGGCGCCGCGGGCGTCGGCGAGTTCCTGCAGACGTACAGGTGTCTGCATGCCGGTCATCTCGGCCACCGGAACTGGCTCGTTCATCCATTGCATTGCCATGCGGTCCGGAGCGCCGGGCGCGTATCCCTCCTCGGCCAACCAGTCGCGCATCCAGCCCATGTCGCGGGTCTGGAACATGATCACTTCCTCGGCGTACGGCACGGCGTCGCCGTCGGGGTTGTTGTCGATGTAGAGATTGGAGATCAACAGCGCCTGCTCGTGGTGATCGAGCATGTCCTGCAGGAACCCGACGTCGACGGCGTTCATCGGCGATTGCGGCTCGTCGTCGCCCTGGAGCGCCCAGATCGCCGCGCCGGCGAAGAGCCCCAGCACCACGACCGCGGCGATCACGATGACGACGCCTTTCAGGAGCTTCTGGACCGCCTCGTCCGAGATCGTCTCCTCGACGTCGTCCTGCGACCCACGCGACGCCGAGGTCGGGTCGTCGAGTTCCGTGGTCGAACGCATCGAGTCAGTCTACGGACCGCGCCGCTGGGCATCCCCGCGGGAGCTGCCCTACGATCTCCGCCGATGATTCGTCGCGTCCTGCTCCTGTCCACTGCATCGGCCGTCGCCGCGCTCGCGATCGCCTCACCGGCGCTGGCCCACATCGACCCGGACCCGACCGAGGCCCAAGCGGGCTCGACGCTGTCGGTGGCGTTCACCGTCGAGCACGGCTGTGACGGTTCACCCACGATCCAGCTCGACATGCGGCTGCCCGAGGGCGTCACCGGCGCCAGTCCCGACTCGATCGACGGGTGGGAGGGCTCGATCGACGTGGACGTCGTCACGTTCGTCGGTGGTCCGCTTCCCGACGACGAGGAAGGCACGTTCTCGGTGACGATGACCGTCCCGCCGACGCCCGACACGACGATCTACTTCCCGATCGTGCAGCAGTGCGAGGTCGGTGAGATCCGGTGGATCGCCATCCCGACCGACGGTTCGGGCACCGAGGCCGATGAACCGGCGCCGGCTCTGCTCCTGACCGGGCCGGTCGCGACGACGACCGCACCCGCGACAACCGCCGCGCCGACTACGACGCCGCCGACGACCGCTGCGACCTCCGTGCCGGAAACCTCCGTGCCCGACACCACCGTGGCGGACACCGCCGCTGCGACGACATCGGAACCCGCCATCGTCGGCATCGACGAGAACGGCTCGCAGAACACCGGCACCTGGTTCTTCGTCGCTTCTGTCGCGGCCGTGCTCGGACTCGGGGTGTTCGTCGCCTTCCGAGCCCGCAGCGCCCGCAACTCCGGCGACTCGGTCTGACGAGCGTTCATGCGACAGCTCGTGACCCGTCGATGGCTCCTCGCAGCCGCAGCCGTGTTGGGTGCCGTTGGGTCACTCGGCCTGGCGGCAGGCACGGTGCTCGCCCACGCCGAGTTGACGTCGTCGAACCCTGCCAACCAGTCGATCCTGGCGTCGACGCCCTCCGAGATCCTGTTGACGTTCTCCGAAGGGGTCGATCCCGTCGGCGAGTCCATCCGGCTGGTCGACGCCGACGGCAACGCGGTGCCGCTCGGTCCGCTCGACCAGTCGCAGGGCGACGACACGTTGCGAACCCCGGTGCCGGCGACGATCGCCGATGGCACCTACGTCGTGGGGTGGCAGGCGATCTCGGCGGACTCGCACAAGATTCGTGGTGCCTTCACGTTCTCGGTCGGCGCGGCGACACCGACGGCACCGGGTGTCATCGACGAGATCTTCGACGCCGGTGCAACGCCGCAGTCGGATTCGTTGCTGCTCGGCGTCGGGCGGTTCATGAGTTTCGCCGGCATCGGTGTGCTGCTCGGAGCGCTCTTCCTCGCGGCCGTCCTCGTTCCCGAACTGATCGGCGAGCGCCGGATCGGCATCGTGCTGGTCGTCGCCGCCCTGGCGGCAACGGTCGGCACGGCGCTGATGTTCGCGGGCCAGGCCCATCTGATCGGCGGGTCGTATCTCGCCTGGGGTGACGTCGTGCAGATCCAATCGGGTCGATGGTGGCTCGCCCGGCTGGCGGCGATCGGCTTGTTCGCGCTGTTCATCCCGGCCCGGTCGTTCGTGGCCTCGACGCTCGGGCGCGTCGAGGTTGCGCTCGCGGCGTTGGTCGTCTGTGGCGTCGTTGCCGCGGGCGGCCACGCGGTCGCCGGCGACAGTGTCGTGCTCGGATTCGCGGCGACGGTGATCCACCTCGCCGCCATGTCGATCTGGCTCGGGGGTCTGGTGCTGCTCGCGTTCGGCGTGCCGCGGAGCTGGTTCTGGTGGACGGCATCGCAGTTCTCCCGGTGGGCGCTGGGTGCTGTGGTCGCGTTGGCCCTCACCGGCACCATCAACGCATGGCGCCAACTCGGGTCGCTCTCGGGCCTCGCCGACTCCTCCTACGGCCGCTGGTTGGTGATCAAACTCCTGCTCGTCGTGGTGGTGGTGGCGATCGCGTTCTTCAGCCGCCGGATGGCTCGCTCCGACGACGAACCCGAACTCGATGGAGAGCCGGTCGACCAGGCGCCGGCTGACCACGCTTCCGACGCACTCGCGGCAGACGTCGACGTCGACGCGCCTGTGAGTCCGCCTCAGGAGGCACCGGTTGCGCTGCGCCGCACGGTGATGCTCGAGATCGCCGGCATGGCGCTGATCCTGATGGCCACGGCGGGCCTCGTGAACTCGCCGCCGCCCCCGTCGGCGGCCACGACCGAATCGGCGTCGGCGGTCGTCGGCGAGCGCATCGTGCAGGTCGAACTCGAACCGGCCGTCACCGAGGGCGCGGAGATGCACATCTACCTCAGCTCGCCGAGCGGGGGACTCGACCGTGCCGACGAGATCACCGTGACGGCGAGCCTGCCGGCGGCGGACCTCGGACCGCTCGACATCGAGACAGTCCCCGCCGGTCCGAATCACGTGATCGCCACCGACGTCACGCTGCCTGTGGCCGGTCTGTGGACGTTCGACGTGACCGCAAGATTCGGCGAGTTCGACCAGGTCGTGTTCACGGTTCAGATTCCCGTTTCCAAGTGATGCACGAGCCAGGTTGCGCGCCGATTCTCAGTCTGTGAGAATAAGGTCATGGCGTCGGATCACGAACATTCGCACGGGCCGTCGATGGCACGTGCGGGCGAGCGCCACCGTGGCCGTTTGACGATCGCGTTCGCGGTGATCCTCGGCTTCTTCGTGGTCCAGGTGGTCGCTGCGTTCTGGACGAACTCGCTCTCGTTGCTGTCCGATGCGGCCCACATGCTGACCGACGTCGTCGGCCTCGGGATGGCCCTGGCGGCGATCCAGCTCGCCACGCGTTTCGCCGAGCGCCCGCAGTCGGCCCGCTCGGCGCACACGTTCGGGCTGTACCGCCTCGAGATCCTCGCAGCGTTCGTCAACTCGCTGCTGCTGTTCGGTGTTGCCGTCTGGGTGGTGTTCGAGGCGATCCGGCGCCTGGGGGACGAGCCGGACGTGCTCGGCGGACCGATGCTCGTCGTCGCGGTGTTGGGTCTGCTCGCCAACCTCGTCGCATTCGCGTTGCTCCGCGAGGGCGCGAGTGAGTCGGTGAACGTCGAGGGGGCCTACCTCGAGGTGCTTGCCGACACGGTCGGCTCCGTCGGTGTCATCGCTGCGGCCGTCGTGCTGCAGGTGTTCGGCTGGACCTGGATCGACGCTGTCGTCGGTGCCGCCATCGGGCTGTGGATCCTGCCGCGCACCTGGCGCCTCGGACGGCGTGCCGTGCGCATACTCCTGCAGGCTGCCCCGGTCGGTTTCGACCTCGACCAACTCGCGATCGACCTCGGCGCGATCGACGGAGTGGTCGACGTCCACGACCTGCACGTGTGGACGCTCACGTCCGACATGGACGCCGCATCGGCCCATCTCGTCACCCGCGCCGGCGCGGACTCCCACGCCGTGCTCGATGGAGCGCGCCAGTGTCTCGCCGAGACCTACGGGGTGACGCACGGAACGTTCCAGGTCGAACCCGATGACCACGAGGGTTGCGATCAGATCACCTGGTGACCCGACCGCGTCGGCGTCCGCAACGCGAAGGTGGGAGCGGACCCACCCGACCTGCAAGAATCGACCCCGTGAAGGCAGCGATCTTGGTGGAGAGTCTGACGGGCAACACGTGGCACGCCGCGGAGAAGGTCGCCGACCTCCTCGCGCAGGAGCGTTGGAGCATCACCGGACTCTCGAAGGTGAAGCAGCCCGACTACGGCTCGATCCAGGAAGCCGACCTCGTCCTCGTCGGGACATGGGTCCACGGGGCATTCGTCTTCGGCCAGGCACCGTGGGCGATGTCGAACATCGCCAATCTCCCGGCGATGCGCGGCAAGCGCGCCGTCGGGTTCTGCACGTTCGCGCTCGATCCGGGCAAGGCGCTCGACAAGCTCGACCGAGCGCTCGGAGACACCGGTGCGTACGTCATCGGCGGCATGGCCCTCAGCCGCAGCAAGCTCGACCGGCACAGCGAAATCTTCGCCGAGCGCCTGCTCGACGCCGTCGCCCTGACCTGACCGTCAGCCAGTGGTGATCCCGCGGAGGTCGATCACCAGCACGCGCTGATTCTCCACGACCGGGTTCACGCCGGCGTCGGGAGGCGACAACTCGCCGACGTCGATCGTGTTGCCGTCGCAGTCGATGAAGTCGCGCGTGCCGACCACCTGTTCGACCGTGCAACTCGCGTCACGTCCGGCCGGGAATGCGTAGAAGATGCGCCACCCGCGCGTCGGGTCATCGCCCTGGTGATCGAGCACGAGGGTGCGTTCTCCGGTGGTCGTATTGAGCCCCGGGAACAGGATCGGACCGTCCTCCTCGACGATCCGCGCGGCCTTCTCGACCGAGGCGACCGGGAACCTCGTCGGGGCGAGGGTGTCGGTCACGTCTGCTCCGCCACGCGAGATCCACGCCGCAATACCCCAGGTGATCAGTGCGATGAACGCCAGAAAGGCCAACCCGCCGAGCACCGGCACCAGTGCCCTCGCCCACGTGGACTTCAACTCGACCGGCCGCTTCGCAGCACTGTTCGTCACCCCGACAGTCTGCCGGTGTTCCTCACGGTGTCAGACATCACAGGCAACACGGCCGTTTCGGCGGATCGGTCGGACTTCACCTATGGTTCTTGCTTCGTGAAGCGCACGTATCGCATCGTCGTGGCGAAGCCTGGTCTGGACGGCCACGATCGTGGCGCCAAGACCATCACCAGGGCCCTGCGCGATCATGGATTCGAGGTCATCTACACGGGTCTGCACCAGACGCCCGAACAGATCGCGGAGACGGTGCTCCAGGAGGATGCCGACGGCGTCGGACTGTCGCTGCTCTCGGGTGCGCACCTCACCTTGTTCCCCCGCGTGATGGAGGAACTGAATGCGCGCGACCTCGGCGACGTGCTCGTGTTCGGTGGCGGCGTCATTCCCGACGCCGACGCTCGGGCACTGCGCGAGCAGGGCGTCGCAGAGATCTTCGGGCCGGGCTCGTCGCTGAAGGCCATCGGCCTCTGGCTCGAGCAGGCGCTCGACGAACGCGAAACCGACTGAACACCCCCGATCGAATCACCAGAAAGCGAGTACCCCCACGTGGACCTCTTCGAGTACCAGGGCAAGCAGTACTTCGCCCGCTACGACATCCCGGTCAGCCGGGGCGGGCCGGCCGACACCGTCGAGGAGGCGATCAAGGAAGCGAATCAGGCCGGGTACCCCGTCGTCGTGAAGGCGCAGGTGCAGGTCGGTGGTCGCGGCAAGGCCGGCGGCATCAAGCTCGCCGACAACGAAGCCGAGGTGCGCGAGCACGCCGGGAACATCCTGGGCATGGACATCAAGGGCCACGTCGTCAAGCGCCTCTGGATCGAGCAGGCGTCCGACATCGACGAGGAGTACTACGCATCGTTCACCCTCGACCGTGCCGCCAAGAAGCATCTGCTGATGCTGTCGGCCGAGGGAGGCGTCGAGATCGAGGCGGTCGCCGAGAGCAATCCCGACGCGATCGTGAAGCTGCACATCGACCCGGTCGACGGTCTCGATGAGGCCACGGCTCGCCAGGCGTGTGTCGACGCGAAGCTGCCCGAGCGGGCGCTCGACGGTGCTGCCGACATCCTCGTGAAGCTGTACCGGTGCTTCACCGAAGGCGACTGCGACCTCGCCGAGATCAACCCCCTGATCCTGAAGCCGACCGGCGAAGTGCACGCCCTCGACGCCAAGGTCACCCTCGACGAGAACGCCGAGTTCCGCCATCCGGAGTGGGACGCGTTCCGCGGCCTCACCGAGATGGACGACCGCGAGAAGATGGCGGCCGAGAAGGGCCTCCAGTACATCGGCCTCGACGGAACCGTCGGCATCATCGCCAACGGCGCCGGCCTCGCGATGTCGACGCTCGACGTCGTCAACCAGGTCGGCGGTTCGGCCGCCAACTTCCTCGACATCGGCGGCGGTGCCAACGCCGACGTCATGGCCGGAGCGCTCGAAGTGATCAACTTCGACGACAACGTCCAGTCGATCCTGATCAACATCTTCGGCGGCATCACCCGCGGCGAGGAAGTCGCGAAGGGCATCGTCGAAGCGATGGGCCGTGTCGATCTGCGGGCGCCGATCGTGATCCGACTCGATGGCACCAACGCCGAGGAGGGTCGCCAGATCCTGCTCGATGCGGGCATCCCGGCCGACAAGCTCCGCTCGGAGCCCACCATGCTCGATGCCGCCCGTGCGGCTGTTGCGATCGCGAAGTGAGGAAGTAGTCATGGCCATTTTCGTCAACGAGAACACCAAGGTCATCGTCCAGGGGCTGACCGGCGGGCAGGGCAAGTACCACGGCCTGCGCAACCGTGACTACGGAACCAGGGTCGTCGGGGGCGTCACGCCCGGTAAGGCCGGACAGGACGTCGACGGCATCCCCGTCTTCGACACCGTCGCCGACGCGGTCGCCGCGACCGGCGCCACCGCGTCGTTCGTGGCCGTTCCGCCGAAGTTCGCTTCCGGTGCGATCCTCGAGGCGGCCGCGGCGGGTATCGGCTTCGTCGTGTGCATCACCGAGGGCATCCCGGCCCAGGACGAGGCCAAGGTCTACAACACGCTGATCCGCGACTTCCCCGGCACACGACTGCTCGGTCCGAACTGCCCGGGCATCATCAGCCCCGGCAAGTGCAACATCGGCATCACCGCCGGTGAGATCGCCCAGGTGCCGTCTGCCGACGGCCCCAACGTCGGCATCGTCAGCCGCTCCGGCACGTTGACCTATCAGGCGCTGTACGAACTCAAGCAGAAGGGGATCGGCGTGTCGACCTGTGTCGGCATCGGCGGCGACCCCGTGCCGGGTACGAACTTCATCGACTGCCTCGCCGAGTTCCAGGCCGACCCCGAAACGCACGCGATCATGATGATCGGCGAGATCGGCGGTTCGGCCGAGGAGGAGGCCGCCGAGTACATCCAGGCCAACGTCACCAAGCCGATGAGCGCCTACATCGCCGGTGTCACCGCTCCGGCCGGCAAGAAGATGGGCCACGCGGGCGCCATCGTCTCGGGCGGCAAGGGGACGGCCCAGGGCAAGATGGATGCGCTCGCTGCGGCGGGGGTGAAGGTCGGGCTCAACCCGACCGAAGCCGGCGAACTGATGGCGGAGATCGTCGCCGCGCTCTGAGAATGGTCAGGTGGGTGGCGTCGGTGGGATCTCGTCGTCGTCGCCCGACAACATGGCCTTGAGCTTGTCGAGGTCGGTGAGGTCCTTGAGGTCGCCACCCTTGGACGTGAAGTTCAGGTATGCCCCGGCGCACGCGATCGCCGCCCACACGAACGCGCCGATCATCCCGCTCCCACGGTCGGTCGACTCGCGGCCGCCGAGCAGGAGTTGAACCAACATCAGGATCACGGCCACGCCGGTCGCGCCGAGGAAGATCAGCGGCCAAGGTCGTGCCGGCGGGAGGCTGTCGGTCGTGAGCGCCAACGTCAGCACACCGACGGCGACGACGAGCAACCAAGCGACGCCGCCGGTCAGGAGATAGTCGAACGGTCCGTCGAGCGTGACGGTCCCGCGGCTGGTGTCGACGCTCGTCCAGTCGAGGACCAGACCGAACACGAGCATGGCGGCGCCGCCGCCGACCATGATCCAGTCGGGGGTCTCGAGTTTGCTGAAGTCCATGCGCAGTCCTCCGAAGTCGAGTTCTGTCTGCCCGCTCCACGACCGTACCCGTCGGCGCGCTCCTCGCTGGATGATCGCCGGATGATCGTCGACCGTTTGTCGCCATGCCGTCGAACGCGGATCGGTTGACTACGGTCGAGACGTGCCCACTGCGCTGCTCTCCGTCTACGACAAGTCCGGCATCGTCGAGTTCGCTCGGTCGCTCCACGAACTGGGTTGGAACCTGGTGTCGAGCGGTGGCACCGCCCGTGCGATCGCCGACGCGGACGTCCCCGTCACCGATGTCGCCGAGCTCACCGGCCTTCCGGCGATCCTCGGTCACCGGGTGGTCACACTCCATCCGAAGATCCACGGTGGGATCCTCGCCGACCCGACCGACGCCGAGCACGTCGCCGACATGGAACACCACGGCATCGAGCCGATCGACCTCGTCGTGGTCAACCTCTACCCGTTCTCCTCGGAACCGAGCATCGCGCTGATCGACATCGGCGGCCCGGCGATGGTGCGCGCCGCCGCAAAGAACCACGCCCATGTCGGTGTCGTCGTCGATCCGGCCGACTACGGACTGGTGCTCGACGAGGTGCGTGCTGCGGGTGCGCTCAGCGACACGACCCGTCGGCGCCTGGCCCGGACCGCGTTCGCCCACACGGCGGCATACGACGCGGCGATCGTGACGTGGTTCGACGAGACCACACCGGCCGACGCGACCGACGAGGTGCCGGGGCTGCCGCCGTCGATCCACCTCGCGCTGGAACTCGCGCAGCCGCTGAGATACGGCGAGAACCCGCATCAGCAGGGCGCCCGTTACCGCCAGGCGGGTGCCACCAGCTGGTGGGACTCGATGACGCAGCACGGCGGCAAGGAACTCAGCTACCTCAACGTGTTCGACACCGAGGCTGCGTGGCGGCTCGTGCATCGCTTCGACGGTCCGGCGTGCGTCGTGGTCAAGCACGCGAATCCGTGCGGGGTCGCCGTGGCCGACGACATCACCGAGGCCTACATCCGTGCGAACGCCTGCGACCCGGTGAGCGCGTTCGGCGGCATCGTCGCCGCGAACCGCACCGTGACCGCCGAGATGGCGACGGCGCTCGGCGAGGTGTTCACCGAGGTCGTGATCGCTCCCGACTTCGAGCCGGAGGCGCTCGAGATCTTCGCCGCCAAGAAGAACCTCCGTGTGATGTCGGCCAATGAAGCGTCGCCGCTGCCGTTCGACATGCGCCCTGTCGACGGCGGGCTGCTGGTGCAGCAACCCGATCCGGTGGCCGGCCGCAGCGCCGACTGGCGAGTGGTCACCACCACACAGCCGACCGACGAGCAGTGGGCCGATCTCGAGTTCGCCTGGCAGGTGTGTGCTGCGGTCAGCAGCAACGCGATCGTCTACGCCAAGGACCTCCAGGCCCACGGCATCGGAGCCGGCCAGCAGAACCGTCTCGATTCGGCCCGCATCGCGGCCGAGCGCTCGGCCGGTCGAGCGACCGGTGGGGCCTGCGCGAGCGATGCATTCTTCCCGTTCCGTGACGGCCTCGACGCGGCCGCCGCTGCGGGCATCGCATCGGTGATCCAACCCGGAGGTTCGGTCCGTGACGACGAGGTCATCGCGGCGGCCGACGAGCACGGCATCGCCATGGTCTTCACCGGCCAGCGCCACTTCCGCCACTGATCTTCTCGTCGGGCCTCACTGCGCGATTGGGGTCAGACCCCAATCGCGCAGCCGGTCAGGCGGAGGCGGGTTCGGCGGCAGCTCCGAAGTTGTTCGGACCGCTCGTGCCTTCCATGATGTAGAAGACGAGCAACACGATCGTGCCGACGATTGGGACGAAGCCGATCAACAGCCACCAACCGGACTTGTCGGTGTCGTGGAGACGGCGGATCGCGAGGGCGACGGTGGGGACGATGATGACGACCCAGAACGCGATCAGCACGAGGAGCACCAGAACGCCGAGAGCGCCGGCGAGGTTGAATCCGATGACCATGAGGATCGTCAGTACGAGGTTGATGACGATGTTCGCCAAGTAGTACCACCAGAACTCACTGCGGCCGGCCCGTCCATCGAACTTCGCGAAGCGCTGCATCACGACGGTCTTCCAGATGTCGATCATGTTGAATGTCCTCTCGTTCCGTGACCCGGTCGGGTCGTCGCGGAACGTAGCACCGGACCGCAGGCGAATTGGTTGACCCTCGGGTGTCAGCTGGTGTGGCGACGCAGTCGATAGTTTGTTGCGATGGTCCGAATCCCGACGCTGTTGGAGGGCGGACGCACGTTGTCGTTCGAGTTCTTCCCTCCGAAGACGTCGGGTGGTCACATGACCCTCGGACGCACCGTCGCCGAACTCGAGGCGCTCCATCCCGACTTCGTGTCGATCACGTACGGCGCGGGCGGTTCCGATCGGCACCGGACAGGAGATGTCGTCGAGTGGATGCGTGTCGAGACGCCGTGGGTGCCGATGCCGCACCTCACCTGTCGCGGACACTCGCGGGCCGACGTCGCCGTGTTGCTCGACACGTATCAGCAACTCGGCATCGAGAACATCCTGGCATTGGGCGGCGACCCCCCGGCCGACGGCCGCGACGAGGCCGGCGACTACCGATATGCGATCGAGCTCCTGGAAGACGTCGTGGCTGCAGGCAGCTTCGCTGCCGGCGTGGCCGCTCATCCCGAAGTCCATCCCCGATCGCCCGACCGCGCCACCGACCGGCGACACCTGGCCGACAAGCTCTCGATCGCCGACTTCGCGCTCACCCAGTTCTTCTTCGAGGCCGAACACTGGCGTCGTCTCGTCGACGAGCTGTCCGGTCTGGGCGTCGACAAGCCGGTGGTCCCCGGCATCATGCCGATCAGCAACAAGGCCCAATTGAAACGGATGGCCGACATGAGTGGCGCAGCGCTCCCGGGCTGGCTCGCCGATCGCCTCGATGCCACCGACGATCCCGCGGAGGTCCAACGCATCGGCATCGACGTGGCGACCCAACTCTGCGCCGATCTGATCGATGCCGGTACCCCCGGCCTCCACCTCTACGCCCTCAATCGACCCGACTCGGTCGTCGCCATCTGCGCCAACCTCGATCTCGGTGGGAACTGACCCCACGGTGAACCCGATGTCCGCCAGAACCGACGCCGAGGCTCCGACGCGTAGCGACACCCGTCCGAACCAGCGCATCGGCATTCCCTGGGGCAAGGGCCCGGACGTCCCGACGTCCACTCGCAGCGGCCGCTCACGGCCCGCACCCGAGATCAGCCGTGTCCCGTACCTCCCCGGACTCGACGGCATGCGGGCGCTCGCGGTGATGGCCGTGATGGTGTACCACGCGAATTCCGACTGGCTTCCGGGCGGGTACCTCGGCGTCGAGGTGTTCTTCGTGATCTCCGGCTACCTGATCACGTTGCTCCTGATCTCCGAGAAGGAACGCACGTCGACCGTCGACATGAAGCACTTCTGGTTCCGCCGGGCGCGCCGCCTGCTGCCGGCACTCTTCACCCTGCTGATCGCGATCACGATCTGGACCTCGTTGTTCGATCGTGCCGCGCTCGGCAAACTCCGCGGCGACGTCATTGCGGCGCTGCTCTACGTGTCGAACTGGTACCAGATCTGGACCGGTGCCGGGTACACGGCGGCGAACGAGTTCGCTCCACTGCGCCATCTGTGGAGTCTCGCGGTCGAGGAACAGTTCTACGTCGTCTGGCCGATCGTGATGTTCGCGCTCCTCAAGGGCGGCACGCGCCGAATCGCCGGGCTGAGCCGATGGCTGGTCGGGGTCGCGATGTTCATCACCGTCGTCGTCGCCGTGATCTATACCGCTGGGCCGATCGGCACCGCCGAGGTGACACCCGACGCGTACTGGTCGATGTTCGGCCGCGAGATCTCGAAGTTCGACTGGTCGTATCTCGGAACGTTCAGCCGCGCGTCCGGTCTACTTCTCGGCGCAGCGTTCGCGATGATCTGGCGGCCGGTCGCCGTCATGCGCGGACCGCTTCGCACGAAGGGGCACCTGCTCGACCTCGTCGCCGTGCTCGGCTTCGCGATCTTGGCGGCGATGGTGTGGTGGATGTGGCTGATCGGTCCAGAGGGTGGCAACCCGGTGTTGTTCCGTGGTGGGTTCGTCATCTGTGCGATCGGCACCTTGATGATGGTCGCGGCGGTCACCCACGAACGGGCGGCCACCTCGAAGGTGCTCAGCGTTCCCGTCCTGCTGTGGATCGGCACACGCTCCTACGGCTTGTACCTCTACCACTGGCCGATCTATCAGATCATCCGCAACATCGCCGGGGTGCATCTGAAGTTCCACGAGTTCGTGTTCGCGATGATCGCCACCGGGATCATCACTGAGGTCTCCTACCGATTCATCGAGACCCCGATCCGTACCGGTACCGTGCGCGAGTCGTGGGGTCGTCTCAGCCGATCTCCGTCGCCTGGGGCGCGCAATGCGCTCCTCGCTGCGATCGTCGTGTTCACGACGTTTGCCGTGTTCGCCGCAGTCAGCCTCGCGACCGCCGATGTGGTGGAGAGCGAAGTCCGCCAGTCGCTGGACGCGGCGGAATCGTCGACCTGCGATGTGGTGAACGATGCGAACTGTGACGGTGTCGACGACGCGACCGTCATACCGCCGGCCGACAGCACCCCCACCGGTACCGCGACGGATGCGACGGGATCGGTGGTCGTACCGCCCGTCGAGACGACCACTCCGACGACCCCGCCTCCCGGGCCGATCGCGGAGCTCGCGCTCGGCGACTCGGTGATGAAGGGCGCGGCGGGGCCCTTGACCGCCGACGGCTTCGTCGTCGACGCCGTCGAGAGCCGACAGTTCGACAACGGTGCGGACACCGCGGTGGCGTTGAAGGAGCAGGGGAGGCTCGGCGATGTCGTCGTGGTCCACCTCGGCACCAACGGCACCATCGGCAACGACGACATGACCCGCATGATGGAGGCATTCGCCGACGTGCCGAAGGTCCTGCTGCTGACGCTCGATGTCGATCGCTCGTGGACCGCAGGAAACAATGCCCTCATCTACGACACCGTGAACACATATCCGAACGTGTTCCTGCTCGATTGGGCGGGTCTCAACGATTCGTGCCCCGGCGATTGTTTCTACAACGACGGTATCCACCTGAAGCCCGATGGTCAGCAGTACTACGCCGACATGATCGCCGGGGCCCTGCAGACCCTTGGGTGACCGCCCGGATCGGGCGGATGCTTCCGGCGACATGACGTCGCTGAGCGTCATCGGTGGGCGATACTGAATGCTCCATGTCGACGCTCGCCCCGCCACAGGGCGCCCCCCGCACTGCTGACGACAGTGCATTCATCAGCCGCGTCCCGTACCTGCCGGGCCTCGACGGCATGCGCGCGCTCGCCGTGATCGCGGTGATGGTCTACCACGCGAACAGCAGCTGGCTTCCCGGCGGCTTTCTCGGCGTCGAGGTGTTCTTCGTCATCTCCGGCTACCTGATCACCCTGCTGCTGATCTCGGAACGCGAACGCACGTACCGGATCTCGTTGCGCAAGTTCTGGACCCGCCGTGCCCGGCGTCTCCTCCCGGCGCTGTTCACGATGATGACGATCGTGGTCGTGTGGACCGCGGTGTTCAAGACCAACGCCCTCGGCCAACTGCGCGGCGATGTGATCGCCGGGCTGCTCTACGTGTCGAACTACTACCAGATCTGGGTCGGACAGGGATACACGGCAGCGGGCGACTTCGCACCATTGCGCCACCTCTGGAGCCTCGCAGTGGAGGAGCAGTTCTACCTCTTCTGGCCGGTCGTCATGCTGGTGCTGCTCGGGCGTGCCGGCACACGGCGCGTTGCCGATGTGAGCCGCTGGCTGTTCATCGCCGCCGTGGCGATCACGGTGGTCGTCGCGCTCCTGTTCTACCCGGGTCCGACCGGTGACCCTGCGGTCACGCCGGACGCCTACTGGTGGATCGGCAACCGTCCGATCGGGCGGATCGACACGCTCTACCTCGGAACGATCTCACGGCTGCCCGGCATCATGCTGGGTTCGGCCTTCGCGATGGTGTGGCGGCCGCTCGCGATCGTTCGCGGACCGATGCGATCGAAGGGTCGGCTGTTCGACGTGCTCGCCGTGCTGGCGATCGCCTTCCTCGGCTGGATGTGTTGGCACACCTACCTGTCGACGCCCGCCGGGGCCGACCCGTTCCTGTTCCGCGGCGGGCTCTTCCTCACCAGCATCGCAACGCTGGTCGTGATCGCCGCGATCACGCATCGCGGATCGTCGGCCAACCGTCGCTTGGGCAGCGGCGTGCTCGTCTGGATCGGATTGCGGTCGTACGGCCTCTACCTCTACCACTGGCCCGTGTATCAGATGATCCGGGGGATCGCCGGCAACAAACTCACGGTGCGCGAGTTCGTGATGGCGACCGTCATCACGGTGATCATCGCGGAGGCGTCGTATCGGTTGATCGAGACACCGATCCGGACCGGCCGGTTGCGAGCCTGGCGGCGACGAGCCCGGTTGGGAACGGCCCGTCGCCCCAAGCTCGTGCTCAACGCGGCGATCGCCGGCATCGTGGTGTTCGCACTCGGTCTCGGCGTCGTGTTGTTCCGGGCGCCGCTGGAGAAGAACGAGATCGCTCAGGCGCTCGACGCCGGCGGCGACTTCACCACCAACCTCCTCGACGTCGATCAGATCCCGGTGGCGTCCACGACCACGACCACGACGACGACATCGACCACGACCACGGTGGCGCCGCCCACCACGCTCGATCCGGCATCCGCCGGCGGTTCGGTACCGTCATCGACCGGGCCGGCGCGCACGACGATCCCGCCCACGACCGTGCCGCCGACGACGGTGCCTCCCACGACGGCGGCTCCGTTGACCCAGCTCGGGGTGGTGTCGTCGCTCGACGGGCTGACACCGTTGGCCGTTCCCCCGACCGCAACCGGCTTCCCGCTCGTCGCGCTCGGCGACTCGGTCATGCTCGGCGCCGCGGAGGAGTTGCAGGCGCGGGGTTTCCAGGTCGACGCGATGGTCAGCCGCCAGATGAAGGACTTCGTGCCGACGATGGCCACATTGCGCGACAACGGCACGTTCGGGTCGGTCGTCGTGGTGCATCTCGGCACGAACGGGCCGTTCAGCCAGGAGACGCTCGATGCGATGTTGGCGACGGTCGCGAACGTTCCCGTCGTCCTGCTGCTCACCGGCAAGGCCGACCGTGGCTGGATCGCCGACAACAACGCCCGGCTGAAAGCGGTGCCGTCCACGCACCCGAACGTCACCGTCGTCGACTGGGAAGCGATCTCGGCGGGTTGCCAGGGTCGTTGCTTCTACGACGACAACATCCACCTCACCCAATCGGGCCAGAACTACTACGCGGACATGATCGGCAAGGTCCTCGGCCAGATCTGAGCCTCCAAGCGATCCAACCCGACCTCGCGCGCTTCCCCAAACCCGAAATTCGGACCGATCCTTGCGCTCAGCGCAAGGATCCCTCCGAATTTGCGAGGCGTGCGAGAAGTTGTGGGGGGAGGTCGCGCTCGCTTGGGACGGTCTGCGCCGCAGGCGTACGCTCGGAGCATGACCACTCCCGTTCGCGTCGCCGTCACCGGTGCTGCAGGCCAGATCGGCTACAGCATCCTCTTCCGTATCGCATCGGGCTCGATGCTCGGGCCCGACACGCCATTGTCGCTCCAACTCCTCGAGATCACGCCGGCGCTCGGCGCGCTCGAGGGCGTCCGCATGGAGCTCGACGACTGTGCCTTCCCGTTGCTCACCGATGTCGTGTGCACCGACGACGCCGACACCGCGTTCGGCGACGTCGACATCGCGATCCTCGTCGGCTCGATGCCGCGCAAGGCCGGCATGGAGCGTGCCGACCTGCTCTCGGCGAACGGCGGGATCTTCAAGCCGCAGGGCGAGGCGCTGTCGCGTTCGGCCCGCAAGGACGTCAAGATCCTGGTCGTCGGCAACCCGGCGAACACCAACGCACTGATCGCCCAACGCAACGCTGCCGATCTCGACCCGAAGCGGTTCACCGCCATGACGCGTCTCGACCACAACCGGGCCAAGGCGCAGCTCGCACAGCGCCTCGGTGCCTCGGTCAACGACATCACGAAGATGACGATCTGGGGCAATCACTCGACCACCCAGTACCCCGACCTGTTCCACTGCGAAGTCAACGGCGCGAGTGCATACGACGCGGTCGGCGACCACGACTGGTACGACTCCTCGTACATCCCGACCGT
>JAHENF010000097.1:30797-173374 GCA_024643255.1 Ilumatobacteraceae bacterium | reverse complement strand
ACGTCCAACCCCGCCAGCGATGAGTCTCGGCGCGCACGGGTCGCGCTGAAACTCATTGCAGGCGTGATTGGGGCCTCGCGCCGGTACTGTCGGACGCACCGACTCCTCCCTCGTGCCATCGCGAAGAAGGAGTCGCAATGGGAGTGTTCACCGCGGAGTCGCTCGACTACCTCGAATCGCACCACGGCATCGCCTCGGTCGGGGTGCTGACAGCGCTCGGCCTGTCGCCGTTCACGGTCCGCCGCCTGGTGGAGGCCGGCAACCTCGAATCGGTGCTGCGCGGCGTGTATCGCATGCCCGCGGTGCCGCTCGACGAGGCCGCACGCTGCGCCGCGGTGTGCGCGGCACACCCGGAGGTGGTGATCAGCGGTCCGACAGCCGGACGCCTCTGGGGCCTGCGACGCCTGCCACGCGACGATCGGATCCACGTGCTGGCGCCACCGGGAGGTCGCCCGACGACGAATCGGTGGGTTGCTCCACATCGGACGGCAGCGGTCCACGACGCAGATCGGGTCGTGCGGCCGGATGGCATCGTCGTCACGAGCCGGCCCCGAACCGCACTCGACCTCGCAAGGTCCGTCGGTCCGAACGATCTGTTGTCGATCATCGAACAGGTGATACACGACGGACGGCACTCCGACGACGAGATGCGTCGGGTGGCCGTCGACTGGCTCACGCCACGCCGTCCATGGGTGCGGACATACCTCGAGGCCCTGAACCGACGGCTTCCCGGCGGCGCAGCCGAGTCGCATCCGGAAACGGAGGTCGGTGATGCCCTCGCGGCCGCCGGGGTCGTCGGTCTGGAACGTCAGTACCGCGTCGAGCTGCCCGGATACGGTCCCGCTCGGTTCGACCTCGCCGTTCCGAGTGTCCTGCTGGCGATCGAGGTCGACATCTTCCCCACGCACCGTGAGTCCGAAGGCCGCCGCCGCGACGAATGGAAGGACGCCGCCGCCCGATCGGTCGGCTGGTCGGTCGAGCGCCTCGTCCCCGCTGACCTCGGAGCCCGGCTCCCGATCACCGTCCGCCGGATCAGAATCGCGGTTCGTGCGCTCCAGCGATGAGTCTCAGCGCGCACAGGTCGCGCCGAAACTCATCGGAGGGAGACGAACATCTCCAGCGATGAGTCTCAGCGCGCACAGGTCGCGCCGAAACTCATCGGAGGGAGACGAGGTGGTCGGAGCGCGGTGGTCGGAACGTTGCGGTTACTGGGCGGTGAATTCGAGGCCGATCTCGCCGTCGGCGCCCGCCTTGCGGATCGACAGCATGTCGCCATTGATCTCGTAGGTGACCTCGCCGTCGAGGACCTGCACCACGCTGGCCTCGAGCTCGCTCAAGTCGGCCTCGCAGGCCTTCTTGGTCAAGGCCATCGGGCCGAACGTCATCGTCGTGTCGGTGATCTCGACGCTGGCGGAGCCGGTGTTGCACCCGGTGTTGATCTGAGCCTGGCCATCGGTGATCGTCATCGTCGCCTGTGACACGACGAGGCTGGACGTGATCGCCTCGTTGGCGACGGTTCCCGTGCCGACCCAGGTCGTGCCTTCCAGCGCCGTCGGCTGCACGGCCGCGAGGGTCACGGTCGCGTCGGCACCGGTCAGCGTGAGCGTCTCGCCGTCGAGCGAGATCTCCGGGCCGGCGGTGAGGAACTCGCTCAGCCAGGTGTCCTGCGCCATGAGGCCGTCGTCGCAGGCCATCATCGTCGAGGCCATCGCCGCGATCTCGAGTGTGCCATCGGTGATCGAGTAGCCACCGGACATCGAGTTGCAGCCGGCGCGGGCGCCGACCGTGTCGGCCATGAAGCCGATCTCGATCTCGGTGTCGGCCACGAGGTCGTAGCCCGTCACCTCGGTGGACGTGAAGGCCTGCCCGTCGAGATCGTCGCTCGTCGGGGCAGAACCGGAGCTGGAGCCGCCATCGCTGCCGCAGGCGGCGAGTGCGAGGGCAGCGAGGGCGAGCAAGGAGAGTGCAGTGCGGGGGATCATGGGGGTTCAGACGCTCCTGAGTTCGGAGAAGTTCCCTCAGCGGTTGCTGAGTCAGCCGATCATGACACGGCCACGGCGCAGGAAATGCGCATCATCCGATCGACGCCGGCCTTCAGATCCTCATCGCTGATCCGTACCGTGTCGCCCGATTCGCCGAGGAGATCGCTCACGGTCATGATGGCGAGGGCTTCGATGTTCTTCACGGCCGCCACGGTGTACATCATCGCCGCCTCCATCTCGACGCCGAGGTGGCCGAGCCGATTCCAGCGGGCGAACGTGGTGGGATCGGGGTCGTAGAAGAGCCCGGACGTGACGACCGGCCCGACGTGCACGGCACCGGTCGATCCCTCCCGGCTGAGTCGGGCCGCGGTCTCGACCAGCGTGAACGTCGCAGTCGGTGCGTAGCCGTCCATGCCGGCATATCGCAACGGGGTCTGATCGTCGCTCGACGCGGAGACGGCGACGACCGTATCGCCCATCGCCATGCCGGCGCCGAGACCACCGCACGTTCCCACTCTGACCAATCGGGTGGCGCCGAGCATGATCAACTCCTCGAACACGATGCCGGAGCTCGGGCAACCCATCCCGGTCGACTGGACGCTGATCGGCTTGCCATCGAATGTGCCGGTGAACCCGAGCATCCCGCGTTCGGAGTTCACCTGTCGGGCACCGGGATCGAAGAACGTGGTGGCGATGTACTCGGCTCGCAGCGGGTCACCAGGGCAGAGGACGTTGGGGGCGTAGTCGCCGGGCTCGGCGCGCAGATGGATCGGCATGCCGCGAGCGTATTCGGCCGGGGCTACTTGAGAAATTTGCTGGTCGTGTTGTCGGCCAGCACCTTGCCGCCGGTCTGGCATGTCGGGCAGTAGTTGACGGTGTATCCCGAGTACTCGACGGCGCGTACCGCGTCGCCACAGTCGGGACACGGCTCGCCGGTCCGGCTGTGCATCGCGCTCGGGCGATCCTTCGAGGCACTCATGTCGTCGCGGGTCCGCTCGTAGGCGAGCCCCTCGTCGACACACGACCGGATCGCCGCGGCGACGGTCGTGGCGCCGTCGGTGCCGAGCTTGCGAGTGTTCGCGAACGGGGAGATCCGCGCTCGATGGCAGATCTCGTTTGCCAACCGTCGACCGATCCCGGCGACCATTCGTTGGTCCCGGAGGAAGCCGTGCACGCGCATCGAGTTCGCCGCGAAGAGGTCGGCCAACTCGTCGTCGGTGATCGTGGCCGCTTCGGGGCCGAGCTTGTCGAGCGGGGGTGAGGACAGCGCGCCCGCCGTCGGCACGCACCAGATGCCGGCGCGTCGCTCCTTGCCCTGCTCGGTCAGCAGCAGCGCACTGTCGTCGATCGAACCATCGCTGCGCTCGGTCGGCTCGAACACCAACCTCGCCTGTCCGCCCCGTGGCTTGGCGGAATGCTTCGTGTCGGGGACCAGTCGGCCGCCCTGCATCAGGTGCACGGCGAACGTGACCGGCTCGAAACGCACCAGCAGGTACTTCCCGCGGCGACCCACGTCGATCATCGGCTGTCCGAATGCCTCCGATGGCGGCGGGACAGCGGTCTTGAGGGCGGTGAAGTTGAAGGGCGTGAACCCGCTCAGCACGCGCCCGGCGAACCGCTCTGTGAGGCGCTCGGCGTGAGCCTCGATCTCGGGCATCTCGGGCATGGCGACGGGTGGTTTCTCCGAACCTTCAGTCGTACGACGTCCGCTCGCGCACGGACGAGAAGATCGCGTCGAGCGCGCCGAACACCGGCTGGGAGGCGAGCAGTTTCTGCTGGTCGCCGAACAGGCGGATCTGTCCGCCGATGAAGGCCTCCTGGGCGTTGAGCTCACCGGTGGCCACAGCGACCGCTGTTGCCCAGTCCTGCTCCATCTTCACGTCCTCGGGATCGGCGGGCCCGGCGCCGAACGACGCCTCGCCGTCGCCGACGGTGAGGTGATAGGTGACGTCGCCCTCGGGCCCGTTGCTGACCACCTGGGTCACGCCGATGCGGTGCGACTTCGCGATTTCACGCAGGTGATCGCTCGCGGCGACCTCGTCGGTCAACGCGGTGATCCAGTCGAGGCTCAGATAGCGGATCATGCTCCGTAGTCTGCCTGATCGTGCCCGCCTTCGACGACGAACCCGCTGATCCCGGGCACTGGTCGGACGGTCGCCACGCCAGTGCCCCGATCGAGGAGTGGGTGTTCGCCGCGTGGACTCCCGATGCCCGCCTCGGGATCATCTCGGGCCATCGCATCGTCGGCCGCACGGCGTGGTACTGGGCTGCGTTGGCCCGAGCGGACCGCCAGCTCCTGCACATCACCGATTTCGAGGTGCCGCTGCGCGCCGATCCGTTCATCGTCAAGGGCGAGGCGTTGTGGGCCGAGCACCACTGCGACGCGCCGATGCAACAGTGGTCGATCGGCAACGAGACCTACGCGTCGGCGATCGACGATCCTGAGGAGGCGCTCGGACGGGCCTACGGTGATCCGACCCCGATCGCCTTCGATCTCGAGTGGTACGCGACGACGACGGCGACCGCCCTCGAGCCGGTCGGCGAGCGAGCTGCGATCGACACCGGGTACGAACAGGGCGGCGTGGTGCACGGCGTCATCGAGATTCTCGGCGAGCCTCGCGTCGTGTTGTCCGAGGCGCCGGCCCATCGCTGGCATCGATGGACGACGATCGCGGATGGCCCGCGCGACCACGGCTTCGGACCGCTGACGCTGGCGCCGGTGACGGCACACACCGGTGTGCGAGCGCCGTTCGCGTTCCCCGACGGCAGCGTCAGCGATCTCGTCCTCACCCCTCGGGGCTGGGCGCAGCGAGCTCCTCGTCGCGCTCGCTGACCGTTGCAGGAGCGGGCGCCTCCCGACGCCGGCCGATTCGCCGACCCGCGAGCCAGATGACACCAATCAGGAGTGCCGCGGTGAACATGAACGGCGCGGCGACCGCGAGGGCGAGCCCGATCGCGAAGAGCATGCCGACGAAGACGTCCCATCCGGCCTGCCATGCGTCGGTGATCGTGTGGCCCGACGACGTGGTCGGATCGACGGCGGGTGCTTCGTACTGGAGCTGGATCGTCAGCGTCGAGAGGTCGACGCGGTTGTCGAGCGCCCGTTGGGCGGCGAGCAGCTGCTCGAGCGCAATGGTCCGTTCGCTGATCACCTGTTCGATGTCGACGATGTCCTGGAATGCGGTCGCCTGCGTCAGCAACGTCTGGAAGCGTTCGATGACGTCCCGCTCGACTCCGATGCGGATCTCCAGATCGACGAGCTGATCGGTCACGTCGGCGGTGTCCTGCGTGCGGCCGCTCACCGTGCCGACCGTCGCCCCGAGGTCGTTGATCAACGGTTCGAGATCGGCGGGCGGAACCTTCACCACGAAGTAGCCCGACCCGTCGATGCTGCCATCGTCGAGCTGGTTGCCGATGTTGACGTCGGCGGTGTAGACGCTGGCGTTGTTCCGTTCGATCGAGGCGAGCGTGTCGTCGACGGCGCGTCGGATGTCCGGCGTGGCCACGGTGACGCCGGCGGTGGTCGCGAGCGCCCGACCCGAGGTGTCGATCTGACCGAGCGGAGCGGCGGCGGCGTCGCTCGTCGCCAGCGAATCGCCGCCTGCCGAGGTGGACTCCCGTGCGACGTCGCTCGGTGCATCGGTGGCGATCTGCGGCGCCGACGACGACGACGAGTCGCTTCCGCATGCCGAGACCCCCAGCCCGACGAGCATGGTCAGTGCGAGTGCTGCTGTTGTTGTGTTGTGTCTCCCCATGGAGCTCTGACGTCACGAGCGCCGGAGAAGTTCCGCAGCGTCGGCGATCAGCCCGTCGGGTTGAACGGACTGCCCTCCCGCGAGGACGTCAGATCGCCGAGCGTCAGCGACTCGTACGCGATCTCGGGGTTGGCGCGGACGGCTTCGTCGAGTTTGCGGGCGTCGTCGCCGACCAGGATGCGCCACCGGCCGCTGCGCACCCCGTCGAGGATCTCGGTTGCTGCCTCGGCGGCGCTCATCGGCGCCTGATCGCGGAACATGTCGGACATCAACTGCACCATCTCGGCGGTCTCCATGTCGAGTTCGTGTGCGCCGTGACGCATCGAGTTCTCGACGATCGACGTGCCGATGTGTCCAGGCATGACCACGGACACCTTGACGTGCGGCGCGTTGACACGCAGATCGGTGATCAGGGCCTCGCTGAATCCCTTCACGGCGAACTTGGCCGCCGAGTAGGCCGTGTGCGGACGGTCGGGGCCGATGCTCGCCCAGAAGCCGTTGACGCTGGAGGTGTTGACGACGTGGCCGTCGGCCGCGGCGATCACGAGCGGGAGGAACGTGCGCACACCGAGGTAGACGCCGCCCCAGCAGACGTTGAAGGTGCGCTCCCAGACCTCGCGCGGGTCGGTGATCATCGAGCCGCCGCCGCCGATGCCGGCGTTGTTGAACAGCAGGTTCACGTGGTCGGTCTGGTGCTGGATGACCACGGCGTCACGGAAGGCGAGCTGGGACGACTCGTCGGACACGTCGCAGACATGGGTGGTCACGACCGTGCCCTCGGGCGCGTCGGCCAGCGCGAGCCGCTTGGTCTCCAGCATCTCCTCGACCGAGAGGTCGCACATCGCGACGTGGCACCCCTCGGCGGTCAGTTGCCGGACGAGTTCTCGCCCCATTCCGCTCGCGCCGCCTGTGACGACTGCGACCTTTCCCGTGAAGCTCTCCATCGGAGCATGCTCGCACAACGGACGCAGTCGACGATGTGCCAGACCCGTCGTCGACAGATGCCGCCATGCAGCCGACCCGACTGCTTCACTGGAGGCGTGGCCTACACGACCGACATCCTCGACGACTTCGAGTCGCAGCGGCGCGGGCCGACCTACCCCGACGTCGCGGTCGAGATGGGCCTGCTCGTCGAGGACCGCGCCAGTCACTTCTGTGGCGACGTCGTGCGCTGGAGCGCCGAGGGCGTCACCCTGCAGGATCGCAACGACTACGTGCGCCACTTCACGTGGAAGCCCGGCGGGTTCCTCATCGAGGGCAAGCCGGTGACCCTCGTCCGCCCGGCCATCGCGTCCGCTGCCACGCAGCGCATCACGGCGTCGGGTTCAGTGGCCGGGGACGGCCGCGCACGCGTCGCCGCCGCCAGCCGCATCTGGGTCGAGGGCAAACACGATGCCGAGTTGCTCGAACACGTCTGGGGAGACGACCTCCGCGAGCTCGGCATCGTCGTCGAACCGCTCCACGGCGCCGACGACCTGGCCGCGGCGGTGGCCGCTTTCGTACCCCGCGCGGACCGGCGACTCGGGGTGTTGCTGGATCACCTCGTGCCGGGCTCGAAGGAGACGCGCATCGCCGAATCGGTGCGCGACCCGAACGTGCTGATCACGGGGCACCCGTTCGTCGACGTGTGGGCCGGGGTTCGGCCCAAGGTGCTCGGCCTCGACGAGTGGCCGGACGTTCCCAAGGGAGACATGCCGTGGAAGGAGGGCATGTGTGCGGCGCTCGGGGTGCCCTTCGAGGGCTTCTGGCCGCGCCTTCGCAACAAGGTCAACACGTTCGCCGACCTGCGCCCCGAGCTGATCGGGGCGGTGGAGCGGCTGATCGACTTCGTCGCCGAGTAGCGCGTTCAGGACGTTTGCGCGACATTTCGGTTGGGACGGCCCAACCGAAACCTCACGCAAACGCCGTGTTCGACCTCAGACGAAGGCGCCGGCGAACACCAGGCTGACGATGGTCATCACCTTGATGAGGATGTTCATCGAGGGGCCGGAGGTGTCCTTGAACGGGTCGCCCACCGTGTCGCCGACGACGGCGGCCTTGTGGGCGTCGCTGCCCTTGCCACCATGAGCGCCGGCCTCGATGTACTTCTTGGCGTTGTCCCAGGCGCCGCCCGAGTTGGCCATGAAGATCGCGAGCGAGAAGCCGGTCACCAGGGCGCCGGCGAGCAGTCCGCCGAGGGCGTCGATGCTGATGAATCCGACGACGAGCGGAACGACGATCGCGAGCGCACCGGGGATGATCATCTCGCGCAGTGAGGCCTCGGTCGAGATCTCGACGCAGCGCGCCGAGTCGGGGATCACGCCGGGCAGGCCTTCACGCAGGCCCGGGATCTCGCGGAACTGACGGCGCACTTCCTCGATCATCTTCTGGGCGGCACGACCGACGGCGTCGATCGTGAGCGCGGCGAAGAGGAACGGCAGGCCGGCACCGATGAACAAGCCGATGAAGACGGCGACGTGACCGATGTTGAGGTCGAGCGCAGCGCTCGGATCGGCGTCACGAATGGCGAACTCGAAGCTCTTGAACAATGCCAGAGCGGTGAGCGCAGCCGAACCGACGGCGAATCCCTTGGCCACCGCAGCGGTCGTGTTGCCGAGCGAGTCGAGCGCATCGGTGACTTCCCGCACGGACGGATCCAGACCCGCCATCTCGGCGATACCGCCGGCGTTGTCGGCGATCGGGCCGTACGCATCGACCGACACGACCACGCCCGTCGTGGCGAGCATGCCGATCGCGGCCACGGCGATGCCGTAGACACCGCCGTCGTCGCCGAGGGTCTGCTGGCCGCCCCAGTAGGCGATGCCGATGCCGACGAGGATCAGAAGGATCGACGCCGCGACCGAGATCATGCCGGTGCTGATGCCACCGAGGATGGTCGTCGCCGGGCCGGTCTCGGTCTGCTCGGCGATCTTCTTGACGGGTCGGTAGTGATCGGACGTGAAGTACTCGGCGGTCTTGCCGAGCGCCCAGCCGACGAGGAGTCCACCGATCACGGACACGCCGAGGCCCCAGGGCTTGTCGAAGATCGCGTCGTCAGCGAACAGCCAGTAGGCGACGCCGACGGACGCGATCACGGTGATGCCCATCGCGACGTTGGTGCCCATGTGCAGCGCACGGGCGAGTGCGTGCGAGTCGGTCGACTCGCCGCCACGGACGAAGAACGATCCGATGATCGATGCGACCATGCCGGCGAACGCAATCGCCAGCGGGAACATCAGCAGGGGCAGGATCGCGTCGAGACCGGCGTCCTTGGCGGTGATGCCGGCAGCGAATGCCGTCAACGAGATCGGGGCGATGATCGAGCCGGCGTACGACTCGAAGAGGTCGGCGCCCATGCCGGCGACGTCGCCGACGTTGTCGCCCACGTTGTCGGCGATGGTGGCCGGGTTGCGGGGGTCGTCCTCGGGGATGCCGGCTTCGACCTTGCCGACGAGGTCGGCGCCGACGTCGGCGGCCTTGGTGTAGATGCCGCCGCCGACGCGGGAGAACAGTGCGATCGACGAGGCGCCGAGCCCGAATGCCGTGACGACCTCGAAGGCCTTGTCGACCTCGAGCCACGTGACGAACACGAGGTAGGTCGCGCTGAGGCCGAGCAGTGCGAGGCCGGCGACCGTGAAGCCCATGACGGCGCCGCCGCGGAACGCGACCGGCAGTGCCTTGCCGGGGCCGAACTTGGCCGCCTCGGTGGTCCGGGCGTTCGCCATCGTGGCGACCGTCATGCCGACGTAGCCGGCGGTCGCCGACAGCGTGGCGCCGAGTACGTACGTGACCGCCGCGAGCGGGGCGATCACGACCGCGAGGAGGATCGCCATGATCACGACGAAGACCGAGACCCACTGGTATTCCTTCTTGAGGAAGGCCCGAGCACCCTTCTGGATCTCGGTCATCAAGAAGACCATGCGTTCGTTGCCTGGAGATTCGGCTTCGACCTTCTTGTAGTAGTAGAAGGCCAGCGCCAGCGCGGCGATGGCAGACAGTGCTGCGAGATACGGAACGGCGTCCACGGGCTTGTTGCCTCCTGAGGGCGATACGGCAAGAACTCACTCGAACGGTCGAGCGAGCCGGGACCATGATGGTCGGCCCGGAAGGCTAGATCCCAACTGGCGGTTTCACGCACTTCGTGTTCGGCGCAGTTCGGTCCGTCGGGCCGTGCCGAATTCGAAGGCCGATTGGGCTGGCGTGCATCGGTGACGAGTAGTTTCCCTGCAATGGCACAAACATTGAACCGCGGTCCGGTCTCCGGAACCGCCGTCAAGCCGCCGTCGAAGAAGAAGCCCTTCTTCGTCGACTTCTACTCCACCGCCGTCGGCAAGAAGTACGTCATGGCGATCACCGGGATCATCGGGATCGGCTTCGTGATCGGCCACATGATCGGCAACTTGAAGATGTACCTCGGCGTCGTCACCGAGGGCGACGGCCGGGCCTACGACATCGACATCTACGGCGAGTTCCTCCGTCAGATCCTGGTGCCGATCCTGCCGCACGGCGTGTTCCTGTGGATCATGCGATTCGTGCTGATCGGGGCCCTCGTGCTGCACCTCCATGCGGCCTACTCGCTCACGGTGTTGAACCGCAAGGCCCGACCGGTCAAGTACCAGACACCTCGTGACTACCAGGTCGCCAACTTCGCGAGTCGCACGATGCGCTGGACCGGAATCATCGTGGTGTTGTTCCTCGCCTGGCACCTCGCCGACCTCACCTGGGGTTGGGCGAATCCCGACTTCGTGAAGGGCGCCGTCTACCGCAACCTCGACACGTCGCTGTCGCGGCTGCCCGTCGCGATCCTCTACATCGTCGCCAACATCGCGCTCGGCATCCATCTGTTCCACGGCACCTGGTCGCTGTTCCAGTCGCTGGGTTGGAGCAGCCCTCGCTTCAACCAGTGGCGTCGCTATCTCGCGACCGGTGTCGCGACCCTCGTCGTGGTCGGCAACTGTTCGTTCCCGATCGCCGTGCAAGCGGGGATCATCGACTACAACCCCGATGCCGTGACCGCCACCCAGGAGGCAGCGCCGTGACCATCAATCTCGACTCCAAGATTCCTGACGGCCCTCTGGCCGACAAGTGGCAGAACTTCATCGCCAACGAGAAATTGGTCAACCCGGCCAACAAGCGCAAGTTCAAGATCATCGTGGTCGGCACCGGTCTGGCGGGTGCGTCGGCAGCGGCCACGCTCGGCGAGCTCGGCTACCAGGTCGAGGCGTTCACGTTCCACGACTCGCCCCGCCGCGCCCACTCGATCGCCGCGCAAGGCGGCATCAACGCCGCGAAGAACTACCAGGGCGATGGTGACAGCGTCCACCGTCTCTTCTACGACACGATCAAGGGCGGCGACTTCCGCGCCCGCGAAGCCAACGTGCACCGTCTCGCCGAGGTGTCGGTCGACATCATCGACCAGATGGTCGCCCAGGGTGTGCCGTTCGCCCGCGAGTACGGCGGACTCCTCGACAACCGCAGCTTCGGCGGCGCCCAGGTCAGCCGCACCTTCTACGCCCGTGGCCAGACCGGCCAGCAACTCCTGATCGGCGCCTACCAGCAGCTGGCACGACAGATCGGCCTCGGCAACGTCAAGCTCTGGAACCGTATGGAGATGGTCGACGTCGTCAACATCGACGGTCGCTGCGCAGGCATCGTCACCCGCGACCTGATGACGGGCGAGTTCTCCTCGCATTCGGCGCATGCCGTGGTGCTCGCCACCGGCGGCTACGGCAACGTCTTCTACCTGTCGACGAACGCGATGGCCTGCAACGTCACCGGTGCATGGCGCGCCCACCGCCGCGGTGCGGCGTTCGCCAACCCCTGCTACACGCAGATCCACCCCACCTGCATCCCCCAGGCCGACGACTTCCAGTCGAAGCTCACGCTGATGTCGGAGTCGTTGCGCAACGACGGCCGCATCTGGGTTCCGAAGAACCCCGACGAGACCCGGCGCGCCGACCAGGTGCCCGAGGACGAACGCGACTACTACCTCGAGCGCATCTATCCGAGCTTCGGCAACCTCGCGCCGCGCGACGTGTCATCTCGTGCCGCCAAGCGCATGGTCGATGCCGGCCAGGGCGTGGGCCCGCTGAAGAACGGTGTCTACCTCGACTTCGCCGAGGCGATCGACCGGCTCGGTGAGGACACGATCCGTGAGCGCTACGGGAACCTGTTCGACATGTACGAGCGCATCACCGGCGAGAACCCGTACGAGGTGCCGATGCGCATCTACCCGGCGAGCCACTACACGATGGGCGGTCTCTGGGTCGACTACGAGTTGATGACCACGATCCCCGGCCTCTATTGCGCCGGCGAGGCGAACTTCTCCGACCACGGCGCCAACCGCCTCGGGGCCTCGGCGCTCATGCAGGGCCTGTCCGACGGCTACTTCGTGTTGCCGTACACGATCTCGCAGTACCTGTCGGAGTGGCTCAACAAACCGATCCCCGACACCTCGCACGAGCAGTTCGCCAAGGTCCAGGCCGAAGCGACCGACCGCTTCAAGGGGTACATGGCGATCGGCGGAACCCGAGGGCCCGACCACTTCCACCGCGAACTCGGCAAGATCATCTGGGACTACTGCGGCATGGACCGCAATGCCACCGGGCTCGAGAAGGCGCTCTCGGAGATCCCGGCGCTGCACGAGGAGTTCAAGACGGACCTCAAGGTCACCGGCAGCGACACCAACGTCAACCAGACGTTGGAGAAGGCCGGCCGCGTCGATGACTTCTTCGAACTCGGCATGCTGATGTGCAAGGACGCGCTCAACCGTGAGGAGAGCTGCGGCGGTCACTTCCGTTCCGAGCACCAGACCGATGAGGGCGAAGCTCTGCGCAACGACGACGACTTCGCCTACGTCAGCGCCTGGGAGTGGAGCGGTGACATGGCCAACCCCATCGAACACAAAGAGCAACTCGAATACGAAGTCGTCCACTTCCAGACACGGAGCTACAAGTGAGCACCCTCACCAACCTCACCCTCAAGATCTGGCGTCAGGACGGCCCGACCGGACAGGGCCGTTTCGAGAGCCACCAGATTCCCGAGATCAGCGACGAGGCGTCGTTCCTCGAACTGCTCGACATCCTCAACGAGCGGCTCATCGAGGAGGGCAAGGAGGCCATCGTCTTCGACCACGACTGCCGCGAGGGCATCTGCGGCACGTGCTCGTTGATGATCGACGGCCAGGCGCACGGTCCTTCGAAGGGCGCGGCGACCTGTCAGATCCACATGCGGACCTTCAACAGCGGTGACGAGATCGTCGTCGAGCCGTGGCGGGCGGCTGCGTTCCCGGTCATCAAGGACCTGATGGTCGACCGTGCGCCACTCGACCGCATCATCGAGGCCGGCGGTTACATCACGGCGCCGACCGGCGGCGCGCCCGATGCCAACCTGATCCCCATCCCCAAGCCGGTTGCCGATGCGTCGATGGACGCGGCGGCGTGCATCGGCTGTGGCGCATGTGTTGCGGCCTGCCCCAACGGAGCGGCAAGCCTGTTCACGTCGGCCAAGCTCGCCCACCTGAACCTGCTGCCACAGGGCCAGGCGGAGCGATACAAGCGCGCCGAGGCCATGGTCGAGAAGATGGACGAGTACTTCGGATCGTGCACGAACCACGGCGAATGCCAGGCGGCGTGCCCGAAGGAGATCTCGATCGACAACATCGCGATCATGAACATCGATTACCTCAAGTCGAAGTTCAAGAACCGCAAACTCCTCGATCGCTGAATGAGACGCGGGGCCCCAAGCTGACCCCGCGCTTCAACCCGCGTGTCAGGCGGGGGAGAGCGACGTGGCGTAGTGGTTCGTCGACACCAGATCGCCGGCGGTCATCGTCAGGTCGATCGTCAGCATGCCCACCGCGTCGGGCGCGTCGAAGCGCACTCGACCGACCTTGACCACGTCGTCGGCCGGCACGGCGCCACCGAAGCGCCACCGCTGCTCGCCGCCCGGCCAGGTAGCGACCACGTCGACCACGGCGAAGTCGAGCGCGGTTCGCAGGTCGCTGACCGCGTGGACATCGAGGTCGATCCGATCTCCGGGTGCGGCGACATCGGGGGGCGGGTCGGCCATCACGAGCACCGGTGCACACGCCGCCTGCACCGCGTCGCAGGCGAACTTCGGGACGCGGTCGGCATCGAGGATGCTGGAGGAGATCGCCGGCGACGAATCGTTGAGCGACGAGAAGCAGAAGCCTCCGGTCGGCCGGTACTTGAGGCGTCTCAGGGCTTCGATCTGCACCTTCAGCACGTGGGATTGGTAGCGCTGCGTCGTGTCGCTCCATTCCTCGAACGTGTCGAAGTCGCTCGGCGGGAAGAGCCGCTCGAAGGTCGCCCGCTGGTAGCCGTATTCGGCCGCGAGCCGGTCCCAGTCGAGGTTGGGCCACTCGTTGAGTCGCAGTTCGTCGTCGATGAACCGGGCGGCGCGCGGCGGCGAATCCGACCCGAACTCACTCACGAAACGAACCATCCGAGGAAGTCGGCGGGCGAAGTCAGCGAGGTCCTCGGCCTCTCCGTGCTTCCATCCGAACGAGAGATGGCTGTCGGTGCCGTCGAGCTGCGGAAGGTGGGGGAGTACGCCCGAATGTGCGACGACGTGGCGTGTGGGGTCGGCCTTCTCGAACGCCCGCTTGACCCAGCGGTCGAGGACGCTGCGGTTCCAGCTCGGCAGCTGGGCTGCAGCAACCGTGCGGAACTGGTTCGTCCATCCCGGCGCGCGGTCCTCGGCGTCGCTGGCGGTCGGGTCGTCGTGCGCGTTCCACATCGCGATCGATGGATGGTGCCCGAGTGAGTCGACCGCGGCACGTGCCTGACCGACGGCCTGGGCGCGCACCGACCGCGCATGTCCCCACTGCAGTGGGAAGTCCTGGAGGAGCAGCAGGCCGAGCTCGTCCGCGACGGCGTAGACCTCGCGGTCGGCGATGTGTCCATGAACGCGCAGCGCGTCGAGTCCGAGATCGACTGCCGCCTGCAGGTCGCCGCGAATGTGTTCCGGGGTCGCATCGGCGGGCAGCCCGGCGACCGGTAGGTAGTTGGCTCCCTTGAGGAAGATTCGCTCGCCGTTCACCGTGCACTGCCAGTTGTCCCAGGTGATCTGCCGCAGCCCGGTGCGGCGCGACCGCCGATCGCTGACTTCGTCCGCGACGACCACCTCGACATCGACGTCGACGAGGGGTTGGCCCCCGAGCGAACGTGGCCACCACAGGGCCGGGTCGGCGATGTCGACGTTCCACTCGAGTTCGTTGTGTCCCGATGCCACCATCAGCTGTTCCTCGAAGGTGACGAGCCCGTCGATCGAGGTGCGGATCGTCACCGGCGCCTGACGGTCGCTGTCGAGTCGTGCGGCGATGCGAAGGTGTGCCCGCCGCTCGTCGGCGTCTCGGCAGAGCACTCGGAACCGATCGATGCGGACCGCTCCGGTGTCGTACCAGTGCACAGGCCGCCAGAGCCCTCCCGGATTGGCGGTCGAATTCGGTCCGGTCGGGGCCTGGAACACCCCGGTGATGTTCCTCCGTCCGGTCGTCGAGGCCTGGGGCGAGCACGTCACCTCGACGGCGAGGACGTGGTCGTCGGCGAACCGGGACAGGGTCGTGATGTCGAACGTGTGCGGGAAGAAGTACCCCTCGGGGTCGCCGAGATACGCGCCGTCGAGCCAGACGTCGGCCTGGTAGAAGATGCCGTCGAGGGTGATCCACCGTCGTCGACCTTCCTCCGGCGCCGCCATGGTGAAGCCGTGTCGGTACATCAGCGGCCCGTCGCTGGTGGCGAACTCGGGGCAGTTCCGCCAGTGCCCGGGAACGTCGACGGGCGTCCACGCGCTGTCGTCGGTGTCGAGCCCGATACCGGTGCGTCGGACGTCGTCGTCGGCAATGGCGGCCAACCAGACGCCCGACAGTTCCATCGGCCCGATCGTATCCATGCACCGCGCTCACCGACCCGCCTGCGCGCTCCGTCGCCTGCGTGCGAGCTCCGCGGGACGTCGCCGAGGTCGGAGCGCTAGGTTCGGGCCATGGCTGACACGGCAACGGATCCACCGGCACATCTGGCAGCAACACTCGGTGAGTTGCGGTCGGCGGGGTGGGTGTCCCGGCCGGTCAAGCAAGAGGTGCGGGAGCACGCGATCGAGAAGGTGGCAGCCGGTGAACCGCTGTTCGCCGGTGTCGCGGGATACGAGGACACGGTGATGCCGCAGCTCGAGAACGCCTTGCTGGCGGGGCACGACGTGATCTTCCTCGGTGAGCGTGGCCAGGCGAAGACCCGCATGATCCGGTCATTGACGGGTCTGCTCGACGAGTGGATGCCGATCGTCGCCGGCTCCGAGATCAACGACGATCCGTATGCGCCGGTGTCGAAGCACGCCCGCGATCTGGTTGCCGAACTCGGTGACGACACGCCGATCCACTGGGTCCATCGCAGTGAACGTTTCGGCGAGAAGTTGGCCACGCCGGACACGTCGATCGCCGACCTCATCGGCGAGGTCGATCCGATCAAGGTGGCCGAGGGCCGCTACCTGTCCGACGAGTTGACGCTGCACTATGGGCTCGTACCGCGGACCAATCGTGGCATCTTCGCGATCAACGAACTGCCCGACCTCGCCGAGCGCATCCAGGTCGGCATGCTCAACGTGCTCGAAGAGCGTGACATCCAGATCCGCGGGTACAAGATCCGCCTGCCGCTCGACGTGATGCTGCTCGCGTCGGCGAACCCGGAGGACTACACGAACCGTGGCCGGATCATCACGCCGCTCAAGGACCGGTTCGGAAGTCAGATCCGCACGCACTATCCGCTCGACGTGCAGACCGAGGTCGACATCATGCGCCAGGAGGCGGTGCCGCTCGACATCACCACGGCTGCGGGTGATGTGCACGTCGACGTTCCCGACTACCTCGCCGATGTGGTTGCCACGTTCAGCCACCTCGCCCGGGCCAGCAATCACGTCAACCAGCGTTCCGGTGTCAGCGTTCGGTTGAGCGTGGCCAATTTCGAGGCCCTCGCGGCGAACGCGCTGCGGCGGGGCCTGCGCGCCGGCGAGCGTCACGTGGTCGCCCGCGTCGACGACCTCGACGCGCTGGCGGCGAGCTCGATGGGCAAGATCGAGATCGAGTCGCTCGAGGAGGGTCGCGAGGGCGCGATCATGGAGAACCTGATCAAGGGCGCCGTGCTCACGGTCTTCAAGGACATCGTGCCGCCCGAGCAGACGCGTGCGGTGATCGGTGCGTTCGAGGACGGTGCCGTGGCACACACCGGCGAAGGCGTCACGACGGAGGAACTCGCGCGCCTCGTCGAGGAGGTTGCGGCGTTGCGTACACCGGTCGCCATCCTGACCGGTGGGGACGAGTCGCCGGCTGCGGTTGCAGCGGCGGTCGAGTTCGTACTCGAGGGGCTGCACCTCAGCAAGCGCTTGAACAAGGACGCGAGCGGCGCCAGCGCGACCTACCGCGGCCGCACCTGACCCGACCAGCGTCACACCGCGTCACACCGTGTGACGCGGGGTGATCAGGGGAGGAAGCGTTCGGCGGCGGGGGTGAGTTTGCGGTCGGAATCGAGCAGCCCCGACGCGGTCTCGACGGCGGCGATGGCCGGCTCGACGAAACAGACCTCCACGCCGACTCCGTCGCCGATCGCATCGTCGAGTGACTCGATCAGCTGTCCCAGGATCCTTGCGGCGGTGTCGTCGTCGTCGTGGTTCGGGCAGAACCCGGCGATCACGATCGGGCCATCGATCGCGTCGGCGCCGTCACGCACGAGCTGCCCCCATCGATGGGCCGCGCTCTCGAGTTCGCGATCACCGACGCGTGCATCGTGTTCCCAGTCGGTGGGGAGCACGACGCCGAGATGCGTCGCCAGACCGACGTACTGCTCGATCGAGGCGTCGGGCGCCACCGACGCAACGACCGGTCGGTCGCTCTGGAGGACGGTCCAGGTGTCGCGCCAGGGCTGCGCTGCACCACTGGGGATCTCGGCGAACGGAATCCACGCAGCGATGTCGTCGCCGAACCGGTCGGCGACCCGTTGAACCCACCGTGGCCACCACCGCGTGAACGTCTCGTCGTCGCCGAACCCACCATCGTTGTCGAACCATCGCGGGATCGACCCGTCGTGCAGCGTGGCCCAGACCCGCAGGCCGATGGCGTCGGCCGCGATGAGCATCTGCTCGTACCGCTCCGCCCAGTCCTCGTCGAGTTCAGCGGGTCGCGGTTGCAGCCGAGCCCAGTCGAGCGTGATGCGCAGATCGGTGACCCCCACCTCCTGTAGGACGGCGAGATCGTCGGGCCACCGACGGAAGAAGCCATTTCCGGCCGTCGGTCCGATGTCGGAGTTGTCGGCGAAACCGAGCGTGCTCGCCGTGGTCAGCGCGGCACCTCGCAGGAACGTCATCGACATCGGTGGCGGCTCGGGATCAGATGAACGGACTGCGTGTCCAGAGCTCGGACGTGTCGACGCCGGCGGAGGTCGGCGTGCCGACCAGTTCGACGACGTCGATCGGTCCCGGAAATCCCCGCAGCTCGACCTCGCCGAACGGTTCGGCGTGCACCCCTTCGGGGAGGCGTTCGAGCTGCATCGTGGGGATCAGCACCTCGACACCCTTGGCGCGGTCGCACAGACGAGCGGCCATGTTGACCGCCGAGCCGATGTAGTCGTCGCCCTCGAAGAGCAGCGCGTGTCCCGTGGCCAGTCCGGCGCGGATGGTCAGCGGTGCGCACACGTCGGTGGCGCGTTGCTCGAGGTCGAGCACGAACTCGATCGCATCGCGTTGTTCGACCGCGACGATCATGCAGCCGTCACCGAGCCACTTGGCGATCCGGACACCGCGCTCCGAGGCGACCGTGCGCACGATCCCGCGGAACGTGCCGAGGATGCGTCCAGCCGCGTCGTCGCCGAACGCTGCGGTGTAGTTCGTGAATCCGGACAAGTCGACGAACACGAACGTGCGGGGGACACGCATGGCAGCGATGTTATTGGCTCCGAACGGCGAACGAGCGGACGACCCGTTAAGTTCCAGTCATGGCGAAGCGGTTCGAGTACTCGCGGTGGGACGGAACCCAGACCGGGTTCGAATTCGATGCCGACGCGGCCTTCGACGAGCTGACCGACGAGTTGCTCTACCACGGTGATGTCAACGCGGCGCTGCGACGCATGATGCAAGAAGGCATGCGCGACCGCAACGGGGAGGAACTGCAGGGAATCCGCGAGCTGCTCGAGAAGCTCCGTCAGGAACGTCAGCAGCGTCTGGAGAACTCCGACCTCGGCGGCGTGTACGACGAGATCAAGGAACAACTCGACGACATCATCGACGAGGAACGTCACGCCATCGACAACGCCCGCAACGAGGCGCTCAACTCCGGCGACGAGCGTCGAGCCCAGAACGCCCAGGCGGCCGCCGACGAGCGCAACATGCGCCTCGACCTGATGCCCGACGATCTGGCGGGCAAGGTCCGCGAACTCGACTCGTACAACTTCGAGTCGAAGGAGGCCAAGCAGCGCTTCGACCAGTTGATGGACAAGTTGCGCGAGCAGTTGATGCAGCAGATGGTCGACCAGATGTCGGGCGCGATGGCGAACATGACGCCCGAGGACATGGCGCGCATGAAGGACATGATGGCCGCGCTCAACGAGATGTTGGAGAAGCATCAGCGCGGTGAGGATTCCGGCTTCGAGCAGTTCATGGAGGAGTACGGCGACTTCTTCCCGGAGAACCCCGAGACCGTCGAGGAACTGCTCGAGCAGATGGCCAAGCGCATGGCGGCGATGCAGGCGATGATGAACTCGATGACGCCGGAGCAGCGCGCACAGCTCCAGCAGTTGTCCGACCAACTGATGGAGGACATGGATCTCCAGTGGCAGATGCAGCAGCTGTCGGGGAATCTGCAGCAGATGTTCCCGCAGCTCAACTGGAACCAGAGCTACGACTTCGAGGGCCAGGACCCCATGGGGTTCCAGCAGGCGATGCAGGCCATGCAGGACATGGGTGACCTCGATCAGCTGGAGAACCTGTTGCGGAATGCCTCCAGTCCCGCGGCGCTGGCCGAAGCCGACATGGATCGTGTGCGTGACCTGATGGGCGACGACGCGGCGCGCTCATTGGAACGGCTGGCGGAACTCACCAAGATGCTGGAGGAGGCGGGACTCATCGAGCAGAAGGAGGGACGCCTCGAACTGACCCCGAAGGGTCTGCGCAAGATCGGTTCGAACGCGCTTCGCGACCTCTTCTCGAAGCTGGCCAAGGACACCGTCGGCCAGCATCAGACGTCGAATCTCGGCCAGGGTCACGAGCGGACGTACGACACCAAGGCCTATGAATACGGCGATCCGTTCCAACTCGACCTGAACCGCACCATCCGCAACGCGCTGCGACGCACCGGAGGCGGGACTCCGATCCAGCTCGATCCGTCCGACTTCGAGATCGAGCGGACCGAGCACCTGACGCGCTCGTCGACGGTGCTGATGCTCGACCTGTCGCTGTCGATGCCGATGCGCGACAACTTCCTGCCGGCCAAGAAGGTCGCGATGGCGCTGCACAGTCTGATCACGTCGCAGTTCCCTCGTGACTACCTCGGCATCGTCGGCTTCTCCGAGACCGCCCGCATCCTGACCGCGGAGCAGCTGCCGGAGGTGTCGTGGGACTTCGTGTACGGCACGAACATGCAGCACGGGTTCGTGCTGGCGCGCAAGTTGTTGGCACGCGAGTCGGGCACGAAGCAGATCATCATGATCACCGATGGCGAGCCGACGGCACACATCATGGACAACGGGATGCCGTTCTTCAACTATCCGCCGGTTCGTGAGACGGTCGAGGCCACGCTGCGTGAGGTCGTTCGCTGCACCAAGGAGCAGATCAGGATCAACACGTTCGGCCTCGGTGCCGACGGCTCGCTGCGCGCGTTCATCGAGCAGTTGACGCAGATCAACAGGGGTCGGGCGTTCTTCACCACGCCCGAACATCTCGGTGACTACGTGCTCGTCGACTTCATGGAGGGCAAGCGCGCCCTCGCCGCTCGCGGACGTCGCGCCGGCTGATTCGCGCGTTCCGCGCGAATTGATGAGATCCGCCCTTGCGAAATCGCCGTGTGCTATGGCAGAATGACGGCACTGTAATTACATCGCTGTCGATCATTCGTTTGGGGGCGAGTGATTACGCCCGAGTCGTTGCCCACGGGCCTGCAGGAGGTCCTCACATGCAGTTCATCACCACATCCAGCATCACGGTCAGCGCTACTCCGGTCGAACCCGACCCGGACTGGCACGACTACGCCAACTGTCTGGGTGTAGATCCCGACCTCTTCTTCCCCGAGCGTGGCGCGTCCACGCGCGAGGCCAAGGAGGTGTGCCGGGGCTGCGAGGTTCGCCACGACTGTCTCGAGTTCGCGTTGCAGAACGGCGAGAAGTTCGGGATCTGGGGTGGGTTGTCGGAGCGTGAGCGCCGCCGCATCCGCCGCCAGCGGGCGCAGGTCGCCCGAAGCACCATCGGCGCCTGAACAACGGCCGCGCTGGTAATTCCCGGGGGTGCCACCCCCGCGGCGCAGTTCATGGGGTAGCGTGTCGGCATGCCTGGTGGCCCCGAGTTGATCATCATCCTCGTCGTGGTCCTGGTGCTCTTCGGCGGTGCGCAACTGCCCAAGCTCGCCAAGAACCTCGGCAAGGCACAGAAGGAATTCAAGGAAGGCATGGGTGAGGGCGCGGCTCCGGCTCCTCCTGCCGAGCCCCCTGCACCTCCGACATCGTCGACCATGCCGCCGCCGCCGCCGCCCAGCGCGCCGCAGCAGTAGCAGTTCCGTTCGACCGGCGTTCGAGCGCGTCGCGCGCTCGCGATGAGGTGATCGGCGCGGCCGATCGTCGTCAGACGGTTTCGTCGACGCGGCGTCGCTTGAGGATGCGACGACGCTCGCGTTCGCTGCAGCCGCCCCACACGCCGTGGTCGATCCGCTCCTCGAGCGCGAACTCCAAGCAGGTGTTGATCACCGGGCAGTCCCGGCAGATCTTGCGAGCCCGGTCGACGCCGACACCATCGCTCGGGAAGAACGTGGCAGGCGGATGCAGGCGGCAATTGCCCTCGGCCATCCACGCGGTCACCGAATCGGGGTCGTGCGGAGCGGAGCCGAGTTCGGCCGGCCGCTCGACGGTCACGTCGATGGTGGCGGTGCGCTTGCGGTTGATCATCGGGGGAGCCTTTCTCCGGCCAGTCGACGGGGGGTCCTGGTCGTCGTTCGTGCTGTGGTGGGCAGTATCTCTTTGACGTCGCGAGTGCTCGAATGGTTCCCGCTTCGACGGGATTTTCTCGAACCGTCGCAATGTTGCGATGTTGGAGTCGAATCGTAACTCATCCGTAATGGAAATACCAGCATCGTCCCCGTCGAGATCGGCCCGATAGCATCGTGCCCCATGACCGATCTCGCCGAGACCCAGGCCCCGCGGGCGCACGCCCGCATCGTCTATCACGGACCGGTGGCACCGCATTGGGAGGTCTACGGAGACTGGGGCGATCGGCAGGTCCTCGACGAGTTCCGAGCCCGAGTGCTCGCTCGTCTGGTGCTGCTGCCCCGCGACGACCCGCAGTTCCGCCGCAATCGTGAGCGCATCGTGCGCGATGCCGAGCGCGAACTGATCACCATCGAGTGGGACCTCGGCTACGCCGAGGACACGGTCTGACACATCAAGGGCATTCGGAACACCGGGGGTCGGGGACCGCAGCGATGAGCGGTGTGCGGTACGTCAATCGTGAGCTGAGCTGGCTCGCGTTCAACGACCGTGTGTTGCAGCTGGCCGCTGAGCCGGGGATTCCCCTGCTCGAGCGGGCCAAGTTCTGCGCAATCACCGCGACCAACCTCGACGAGTTCTTCCAGGTACGCGTCGCGGCACTCAAGGACCAGATCGAAGCAGGCATCGATCGGCCCTCACCCGACGGTCGAACGCCCGCCCAGACGCTGTCCGAGGTCGGCCACAGTGTGCTCGAGCTGATCGATCGGATCGATTCGGTGTTCGTCGACCATCTGGTCCCCGAACTGCGCGAGGCCGGCGTCGACATCATCTCGTGGGCCGATGTCACCGTGGACGAGCGGGAACTGCTCGACGGCTGGTTCGAAGAGCGCGTGTTCCCGGTGCTCACGCCGTTGGCGGTCGATCCCGGGCACCCGTTCCCCTACATCTCGGATCTGGCCCTGTCGCTCGCCGTGAACGTCGCCGACCCCGAGACCGGAGATCGCCGATTCGCCCGTCTCAAGGTGCCCAAGCTCTTCCCGCGGCTCGTCCAGCTGTCGCCCGGACGGTTTCTCCCCGTCGAACAGCTGATCGCGGCGAAACTCGATCGCCTGTTCGTCGGCATGATCATCGAGGACTGGGCGCCATTCCGCGTCAGCCGCAACGCCGACCTCACCCTCGAGGAGGAAGAGGCCGACGATCTGCTCGAAGCGGTCGAGATGGAGCTTCGCCGCCGCCGTTTCAACAAAGCGGTGCGTCTCGAGGTGTCGCACGACATCGGCGCCGAGGTGCTCGAACTGCTCGTGCGCGAACTCGACCTGACGATGGACGACGTCACCTTCCACCGTTCACCGCTCGATCTGAGCTGCCTGTGGGAGCTCCTCGATCTCGAACGGCCTGACTTGAAGGACGAGGCGTGGACGCCCGTCACCGCCGGGCGCATCATCGCCGCGGAGGAGACCGACCGCCCGATCTTCGACGTGATGCGCCACCGAGCCCTGATGGTGCATCACCCCTACGAGAGTTTCACCAGCAGCGTCGAGGCGTTCATCTCCCAGGCGGCCGACGATCCGAAGGTCCAGTCGATCAAGATGACCCTGTACCGCGCGGGCGGCGACAGCGGGATCATCCGCAGCCTCATGCGGGCCGCCGAGCGGGGCGTCCAGGTTGCGGTCCTCGTCGAGTTGAAGGCCCGCTTCGACGAGGCCAACAACGTGCAATGGGCGCGTCAGCTCGAACGGTCGGGTGTCCACGTCGTCTACGGCATGGTCGGGTTGAAGACGCACAGCAAGGTGGCCCTCGTCGTTCGCGACGACGGTGATCAGCTCCGCCGCTACGTCCACATCGGCACCGGCAACTACAACGCCAAGACCGCACGGGTCTACGAGGACATCGGCGTGTTGACCTGTTCGCCCGACATCGGCGACGACGCGGCACAGCTCTTCAACCACCTCACCGGCTACAGCCGCTCCGACGACTACCAGAATCTCCTGGTGGCGCCGCGCGACCTGCGTCGTCAGCTCGTCGACCTGATCGAACACGAGGCGTCGTTCGGGCCCGACGGTCACATCACGCTGAAGTGCAACTCGATCGCCGACGACGAGATGATCGAGACCCTGTACGCCGCCAGCGCTGCCGGCACGCGTATCGACCTGATCGTGCGTGGGATCTGTTGTCTGCGCGCCGGGGTGCCGGGACTGTCGGAGAACATCCGGGCGCGCAGCATCCTCGGGCGCCACCTCGAACACAGCCGGATCTACCGGTTCGGGCACGGCAATGTCGTCCACGGTGAACGGCTCCCCGGTGTCATGTCCGACTCGGTGTACCTGATCGGGTCGGCCGACCTGATGCCGCGCAACCTCAACCGTCGCGTCGAGGTGATGGTCCCGATCCAGCACGCCCGGCACACCGCCGCACTCGATCAGGCGCTCGAGTTCGCGCTTGCCGACGACATCGTGCGGTGGGAACTGCAGCCCGACGACACGTGGGCGCGCTGCGGTGCCCAGAACTCGTTCCAGCCGCATTCGCAGGAGCGCATGTATCGCTGGACGGTCGACCAGCAGCTCGCCGGCCGCGCCTGAGCCGACCCGTTCCCCGCCCGGCAGGGGCTCATTCGGCGGGTTCGTGCGACAGTTCGCCGTCTCGACGGTCATCGTTCACCCGTCGTTCACCTGACCACGGGTCATGGTTCATCTGGGCGTCGTAACTTGCCCGCCGGGCGACCACGAACGTCACACGACGCCGGTCGTCCATGAACACGACATGTCCAATCAGCCCCCCAGAAACACAACGAACGGAGTTGGAAGCGTGAACTCTCCCAAGCGCCGCATTCTTGCCGGTGCATTTGTCCTGACCCTCGTCGCCGCCGCCTGTGGCAGCGACAGCAGCAGCTCGTCGAGCACCGATGCCCCGACCAGCAGCAACGCTGCCGGTACCACCGACGCGATGACCGAGACCACCGATGGCGCCCCGATGGCCGAGGTGTCCGGCACGCTGGTCGGCGCAGGAGCGTCGTCGCAGGCGGCGGCGATGCAGGCGTGGCAGGCCGGCTTCCAGGAGGCCAACCCCGACGCGACGGTCGAGTACGACCCCGTGGGTTCGGGCGGCGGTCGCGAGACCTTCCTCGCCGGAGGCACCGATTTCGCCGGATCCGACTCAGCGCTCAAGGACGAGGAGTACACCGCCTCGATCGACCGCTGTGCCGGCGACCAGGGCGCGATCAATCTCCCGCACTACATCTCGCCGATCGCACTGCCGTACAACCTCCCGTCGCTCGAGGGCGAGACGCTCAACCTCACCCCCGAGGTCATCGCCGGGATCTTCGCCAACACGATCACGAAGTGGAACGATCCCGCGATCGCCGCCGACAACCCGTCGCTGACACTGCCTGACACGACGATCAACCCGGTGCACCGCTCCGACGATTCGGGCACGACGAAGAACTTCACCGACTACATGTCGCAGTCGGCACCCGACGTGTGGACCTACGGCGCGATCGAGCCGTGGGACACCGACGGGCCGGGTGGCGGCGAAGGCGCCCCCCAGACCTCCGGTGTGGTCGCCGCGGTGATGGCCGGCGAGGGTTCGATCGGCTACGCCGACGCGAGCCAGATCGGTGACCTGCCGGCCGCCTCGGTCGGTGTTGCGGGCGACTTCGTCGCCTACTCGCCCGAGGCCGCAGCGAAGATCGTCGACTCGTCCGAGCGAGTGACCGGCCCGAGCGGGCTCGACTACACCATCAAGGTGAACCGCACGCCCGACACCGCCGACACGTACCCGATCGCGCTCGTCTCGTACCACATCGTCTGCCTCCAGTACGACAGTCAGGAGAAGGTCGATCTGGTCAAGGCGTTCATGCACTACGTCGGTTCCGACGCAGGACAGGCCGCGGCAGCCGCCGCCGCCGGTTCGGCGCCCCTGTCCGCCGAGGTCCAGGCCGAGGTGCAGAAGTCGGTCGACGAGATCTCGGTCGCTCCCTGAGCCCGAGGTCGCCCAGGATCACCCCCTGAGATGAACCGGTTCCGGGTCTACTACGGTGGACCCGGAACCGGGCTCTCTCTGCCTGTTCACACACCCATGCCGGCCCTCGGCTGCCGGCCCGGAGGACACTTCACGTGACGATCACGGACACCCCACCCGGCGGCGACACCGTCGTGGCCCCAACCGAGACGACGAGCAAGCTCGGCGACCGCATCTTCGGCGGCATCTCGCTCGGTGCCGGCATCCTCATCCTCGTCACGCTGGCCGCCGTCGCCCTGTTCCTCTTCGTCGAGGCCTGGCCGACCTTCGGGGCCGATCCCGGCGAGTTCAACGAGTCGTTCGTCTCCTACGTCGCCCCGCTGCTGTTCGGCACGATCTGGGCCGCGTCGCTCGCCTTGCTGATGGCGCTGCCGCTGGCGGTGGGCGTCGCGCTGTTCATCAGCCACTACGCACCGAAGCGAATCGCGGTGACGCTCGGGTACTTCATCGATCTCCTCGCCGCGATCCCGAGCGTCGTGTTCGGTCTGTGGGGGATCGCGGTGCTCGCCCCGATCCTCTCGCGCAGCGTCTACCCCTGGCTCGAGGACAACCTCGGATTCCTCCCCTTCTTCGCCGGTCCCGCGTCCACCAGCGGACGCACGATGATGACCGCCGCCGTCGTGCTCGCGGTGATGATCCTGCCGATCATCACCGCCATCTCTCGCGAGGTCTTCCTCCAGACGCCACGGCTGCACGAAGAGGCATCGCTCGCGCTCGGTGCGACCAAGTGGGAGATGATCCAGCAAGCCGTGTTGCCGTACGGCCGATCAGGCGTGATCAGCGGCGCGATGCTCGGCCTCGGCCGGGCCCTGGGCGAGACGATGGCGGTGGCGATCATCCTGTCGCCCGCCAACATCATCACGGTCAACGTGATCAGCAACCAGAACCCGAACACGATCGCCGCCAACATCGCCTTGAAGTTTCCGGAGTCCGCCGGACTCTCCGTCAACCGGCTCATCGCCACCGGCCTCGTGCTGTTCTTCGTCACGTTCGTCGTCAACGCACTCGCGCGCCGCATCGCGAACTCCGGATTCTCGGGAGCCGACGGATGACCGTCACCGAGCAGCGCCCGACCCAGCACGCCTCGTCGATCACCGCCAACAGGCTGACGCGCGTCCAGACCGGCGCCGTCCTCGCCGGCGCCGTGGTCGTCGGCGCGCTCTCGTGGCTCCCGTCCGGTTCGCCGAACTGGGCCCGGTGGATCATCGTCGGCCTGGTCTCGTACTGCATTGGTATCTACGTCGTGTCGCGGATCGTCGAGGGGCGCCGGCAGGGGCTCGATCGCTTGATGCGCGCCGTCGTGACCAGCGCGTTCGCCGTCGTGGCCATGCCGCTCGTGTCGCTCCTCTGGACCGTCGTCGAGCGTGGCACCAACCGGTTCGACGTCGCGTTCTTCACCGACACGATGCGCGGTGTCACCGGCGCCGAGGGCGGGATCTACCACGCCATCGTCGGCACCATGATCGTGACCGGGCTGGCCACGATCATGTCGGTGCCGTTCGGCCTGTTCACGGCGATCTACCTGGCCGAATACGGACACGGGACCAAGTTGGCCAAGGCGATCCAGTCGATGGTCGACGTCATGACCGGCATCCCGTCGATCGTCGCCGGCCTGTTCGCGTATGCGATGTTCGAGATGATCTTCGGCCCCGGCACCCGTTCGGGCATTGCCGGGGCGGTGGCGCTCACCGTGCTGATGACACCGGTCGTCGTGCGCTCGTCGGAAGAGATGTTGCGTCTCGTGCCGAACGAGCTGCGCGAGGCCGCCTACGCGCTCGGTGTGCCCAAGTGGAAGACGATCGTCAAGGTCGTCCTGCCGACGGCGATCGCGGGCATCATCACCGGTGTGGTCCTGTCGATCGCCCGGGTGATCGGCGAGACCGCTCCCTTGCTGGTGACCGCGGGTCTGGCGCAGGGCGTCAACTGGAATCCCTTCGACGGTCGCATGACCACGCTGCCCGTGTTCACCTACTACCAGTACGTGCAGCCGGGCGTTCCGCCGTCGAATGGCCAGGACCGCGCCTGGGCGGCGGCACTCGTCCTCATCATCATCGTGATGGTGCTCTTCACAGTTGCTCGTATTCTCTCGAGTGTGCTCAAGCCGAAAGGTCTTCGGTGAACCATGACCCATGTCAGATCCCACTCCAGTGAGGAGACCGCGACCATGACCGAGAGCGTCGACACCCCCATCTCCGACGTCGCCGTGGCGGCCCTCGACGCCGAGATCGGCCTGGGCAACCGGATCGTCGTCGAGAATCTGAACATCTACTACGGCGACTTCCTCGCCGTGCGTGATGTCAACATGGTGATCGAGCCCCGTTCGGTGACCGCGCTGATCGGACCGTCGGGCTGTGGGAAGTCGACCTTCATCCGCTCGCTCAACCGGATGCACGAGGTGATCGACGGTGCCCGTGTCGAAGGTTCGGTGTACGTCGACGGTGAAGACCTCTACGGCCCCGGAGTCGATCCGGTCGCCGTGCGTCGGAAGGTGGGCATGGTGTTCCAGCGGCCCAACCCGTTCCCGACGATGTCGATCGCCGACAACGTGCTCGCCGGCAAACGGCTGAACAGCCGACGGATCAACAAGTCCGAGGCCGAAGATCTCGTCGAGAAGTCGTTGCGCGGCGCCAACTTGTGGGAAGAGGTCAAGGACCGTCTCGACAAGCCCGGCTCTGGTCTCTCGGGCGGTCAGCAGCAGCGACTCTGCATCGCCCGCGCAATCGCAGTCGAGCCCGAGATCCTGCTGATGGACGAGCCGTGCTCGGCGCTCGACCCGATCTCCACGCTGGCGATCGAACAGCTGATGAACGAACTGAAGTCCACCTACACCATCGTGATCGTGACCCACAACATGCAACAGGCTGCACGCGTGTCGTCGCGTACCGCGTTCTTCACGATCGACGGGACCGGGCAACCGGGCTACGTGGTGGAGATGGACGACACCGACGTCATGTTCTCGAACCCGAAACAGCAGTCGACGATCGACTACGTCACCGGACGGTTCGGCTGATGAACGACTTGCGTTCCGAGTTCCATCAGCAACTCGCCGAGATCCAGTCGGGCATCGCCCTCATGTCCGCCGGCGTGACCGAACTCGTGCCGCGGGCCACCGAGATCCTCCTCACCATGGATCTCGAAGGGGCCGAGTACATGATCCTCGGCGACGACGAGTACGACACCCGAGCCCTCGAGCTGGAGGAGCGGTGTTTCAGGGTGATCGCACTGCAGGCGCCGGTGGCGATCGATCTGCGCTCGGTGATCTCGGCGATCAAGATCATCGCCGACGTCGAGCGGTCGGCCGACCTGTGCGTCAACATCTGCAAGGCGGCGCGCCGGATCTACGGTCACGATCTCGACCCGCACCTGCGCGGCGTACTCCAGAAGATCGGCGATCAGGCACAGGTGCTGTTCAAGGAGGCCACCGAGGCGTATCTCAACCTCGACGGCGTCCGTGCAGCAGCGCTCCACGACATGGACGCCTACCTCGATGATCTGCACCGCCAGCTCATCCAGGTGATCTTCGAGAGCCACGCCGCGGGCCACATCGACCTCCAGGTGGCGGTGCAACTCGCCGTCGTCGCGCGTTTCTACGAGCGCATCGGCGACCATGCGGTCAACGTCGGCGACCGCACGCGCTACATCATCAACGGGTGGCTTCCCGACCGTCCGTATGCGGAGAGCGACAACGATCCGCCCCGTGTGGTCGCGGTCACCGATCCCGGCGACACCTGAGCGATGAACATCGGTGTCGCGATCGCGCTGGTCGCCGGGCTCGTGGTCGGATTCGCCGTTGCGCACTGGAGGACTCGCTCGAGCGCCGGCCCGATCGAGGTGCCCGAGCCCGCAGACGATGGTGAAGTCCCCGCGCTGCTGACGAGCGCTGTCGATCAGCTCGAGATCGGCGTCGTCGTGGCGAGATCGACCGGCGATGTCGTGTATCGCAACGCGGCGGCTCGGGCATTCTCCGGCACGCACATCGGCGTGCTCGTCGACGATCACATCCTGTCGATCATGACCGAGGCCGAGACCGGCCGGAGCACCGCGCGTGTCGTGGAATTGCAGGGCCCGCCGAAGACGTGGCTCGCCATCAGCGCCGATCCCGTGCCCGGCGGTGGCGCTGTCGTGACGATCCAGGACATCAGCGCGCGGGTGCGCACCGACGCCATGCGCACCGATTTCGTGACGAACATCTCCCACGAGCTGAAGACTCCGGTGGGCGCCGTCGCGGTGCTCGCCGAAGCGCTCCACGACGAGACCGATCCGGAGGTGGTCCGGCGACTCGCCGATCATCTGGTCGAAGAGGCACACCGCGCGGTTCGCACGATCGACGATCTGCTCAAGCTGTCGCAGATCGAGTCGACCCGATCCGGCGACAGCGTGGTGAATCTGACGGCGGTCGTGCAGGCCGCGATCGCGCGTGGCAAGTCCGCCGACGGTGGACGCGGCATCGTCATCTCCGGCCTGGACACCCTCGAGAACGTGTGGATCCGTGGCGACGAACGACAGCTGGAGTCGGCGGTGGGCAACCTCGTCGAGAACGCGGTGAAATACAGCCGAATCGGAGGGCTCGTGCAGGTGCGAACCCGTGTCGACGACAGCGCCGTCGAGGTGATGGTCGCCGATCAGGGTGTCGGAATCCCGAGTCGCGACCTCGACCGGGTCTTCGAGCGGTTCTATCGGGTCGACAAGGCCCGCAGCCGCGACACCGGCGGGACGGGACTCGGGCTCTCCATCGTCCGACACGTCGCGACGAACCACGGCGGCGAAGTCCTCGTCTCCTCCCAGGAAGGCGAGGGATCGACGTTCGTGCTGCGGCTCCCGGCCGAACGGGTGATTCGAGTGGAGCCGGCCGGCGAACCGGAGGTCACGGATGCCGACGAGCCACAGATCGTCCACGAGGAGGAGTCCCGAGATGCGCGAGGTGGCACATGAGTGAGGGCGTGGTGCTCGTCGTCGAGGACGAGGCCAGCTTCGTCGAGGCCCTGACGATCGGCTTGCGACGTGAGGGTTTCGAGGTCGTCGTGGCGGTCGACGGGGCCGAAGCGCTCGAGAAGTTCGACGAAGTCGGCCCCGACATCGTGTTGCTCGACGTGATGTTGCCCAAGATCAGCGGCATCGACGTGTGTCGTCAGCTCCGCAAGCGCACGCAGGTGCCGATCATCATGGTCACCGCCAAGGGTGCCGAGATCGACACCGTCGTGGGCCTCGAGGTTGGCGCCGACGACTACGTCACCAAGCCGTACCGGCTGCGCGAGCTCGTGGCGCGGATGCGAGCGGTCCTGCGGCGATCCGAGACCGCGGCCGCCAATGGCAGCGTCGTGCTCACACCCGGGATGATCGAGGTCGGCGACGTTCGCCTCGATTCCGAGGAGCACCGCGTCGAAGTCGGTGGTGTCGAGGTCGGTCTTCCGCTCAAGGAGTTCGAGCTGCTCCATCTCCTCCTCGCCAACGCTGGGCGCGTCCTGCCGCGCGAAACCCTGATCGACCGGGTCTGGGGCAACGACTACGTCGGCGACACCAAGACGCTCGACGTCCACGTGAAACGGCTTCGCTCGAAGATCGAACCGGATCCGGCAGCGCCGACTCGGATCGTGACGATCCGCGGGCTGGGGTACAAGTACGAACGTTCCTGACCGGCGTAGTATCGCGGCGGTGGAACCGGCGAGCCGTCCTCGGCGCAGACCCGCGTCCAAGTTCCGTCGGTTGGCGATCACGCACGCGTTGATGATGGGCGGCGACGCCGCCATGGTGGTGGCGCTCGCCGATTCGCTCTTCTTCGACATCGATCTCGACGCTGCGCGATCGCGGGTGCTGCTGTTCCTCGTGCTCGGTTTCGCCCCGTTCCTGATCGTGGCACCGCTGATCGGCCCGATGATCGATCGGGTCGCCGGTGGGCGTCGATTCGTCATCCAGCTCGTCGCCGTGGCCCGGGTGGTCTTGACGCTGCTGATGGCCCGGTACCTCGACGCGCTGGCGCTGTTCCCACTCGTGTTCGGCTCGCTCGTGCTCCAGAAGACCTACACGGTGTCGAAGTCGGCAATCGTGCCCTCGACGGTTCGTTCGGAGACGGAACTCGTCGAGGCGAACTCCAAACTCGGGTTGATCGCCGGTTTGACGGGTGTCCTCGCGGTCATCCCGGCGGCACTGCTGCTCAAGACGATCGGAGCGCCGGCGACGCTCGTCTACGGCGCTCTGCTGTTCGGCGCGTCGTTCGTCGCGGCGACGCGTCTGCCTCCCGATGTGGTCGCGGCCGACGTTGCCGACGCAGAGGAGACACGCGAGCTGCACACGTCGAACATCGAGCTGGGGGCAGTGGCGATGACGGTGCTGCGCGCGATGGTCGGCTTCACGTTCTTCCATCTCGCGTTCTGGCTGCGCGCCCAGGATCAGGGAACGCTCTGGTTCGCGGCCGTCGTCGGCGTGTCGGCGCTGGCCGCGATGGTCGGCAACGCCGTGGCATCCACGGTGCGCACCCGGATCCGCGAGGAGACGATGCTCAGCGTCGCCCTGCTGGTGTGCGCCGCGGCCGGGCTCGCCGTCGCCGCGCTCGGGGGGCCGCTCGGTGCCGTCGTGCTCGCCGGGGTGTTGAACCTCATGGCATCACTCGGACGACTGAGCTTCGAGAGCATCGTCCAGCGTGATGCTCCCGGAGCCAACCGGGGTCGAGCGTTCGCGGTCTTCGAGACGCGGTTTCAACTCGCGTGGGCGCTCGGGGCGTTCATCGCGGTCGCGATCCAGGTTCCGGGTTCGGTCGGGTTCCTCGTGGTGGGGATCGCCGCAGCCGGAGCGAGCGTCTACCTCTGGGGGCGTCGGAAAAGTGGCGGCCTCAGTCGCCGGTCACGCGGGCGAGCCAGAGGCCAGGCGCCTCGACCTCGTTCGGCGTCGGCACGGCGGCAGGATCGTTGAAGAACGGTTCGAGCCCGTTCTCGCCGGCTCGATCGACGACACCCTGCACGAAGGCCTTGCCGCGGGCGGTCTGCTCGGCGCCGAGGCGGATGCCGAGGAGGCGTTCGACGAAGATGTCGTCCGGTGCGGTGTCGGCGCGCCGGCGACGCACGGCCTCGGCGATCTGCAGGGCATTGCCACCGATGATTCGAACCGAGACGGCGTCGACGACCCAGTCGATCGCTCCGATCGTGACGGCGACGGCAGCGTCGAGCTCGGGCTCGAGTGCCTTCTGCTCGGGCGAGCGGACCGCTCCGAGCAGCACCTCCGGGTCGCCGAACGCCTGCTGCATCGCGGCCATCGGGTCGCTCTGGTCCATCTCGAGCGACGTGAGCTTCTCCGTGATCGCCGACGGATCGGGACGGAACGCCCCGACGTGACGCTGGACCAGTGAACGCAGATGGTCGGCGATGTGGGCGACCGAGAAGAGGGTCAGGCCGGCCAGCTCGTGGGCGAGCACCCAGAGCCGCATCTCGTCGAGCTCGATCGACCATTCCGCCGCGAAGTTGTCGATGTTGGACGGCAGGAGCACCAACGCCGGCGTCGCTCGCGGGATCGGGAGGTCGTAGACACCGAACGCCCGTCGTGCGAGATTGCCGACCATCGAACCGACACTCATGCCCATCATCGCCGGCGCCATCATCTTGCCGAGTCCGGCCATCATCTGGGCCATGGGATCACCGGCCACATCGGCGGGAAGATCGTCGGTCGATCCGAGCGACGTGGCGAGATCGGTGAACAGCGGCCGATACGCCTCGAGCGTCTGTTGGGCCCACTGTTCGGCGGTGGCCACCGACGGCTCGGTCGTGGGCACCTCGAGCTGCATCACGTCGGCGACGTGGAGCCGCGCGATCTGCGCGAGTTCGGCGTACTTGATCCGCACGGTCGGGTCGATGTTCGCCGGCGTCGAGGCGCCGGTTCCCGACAACAGGCCGCCACCGCTGGCCGAGATCACGGCGAACTGTCGCGCGGCATCCCAGTTGAGGGGTCCTTGTCCGGACAGCGCGCGGGACAGGTCGCCGAACAACGGCAGCCCCGCGAAGGGATCGATCGAATCGCCGGGGTCGTGCTCGTCGGCCATGCTTCGATGCTACGGGTTCTGCATGCCCCCGACTCGTCGTGTGCTCCGCTGCACTGTTGCATCGGTATGGTTCGCACGATGATCGTCGTGCTCACCGGCGCCGCAGGCGCGCTCGGCGGCCGCGTGATCGACCGACTGCGAGCACACGCACAAGGTGACGCGATCGAGGTCGTCGTGCAGCCACCGGGCGAAGCTGTCGACGCATCCGTCGTCGGCTGCGATGTCGTGGTCGATCTCGGCAGCAGCGACCACGACCGCCGCGCCGCCCGCCGTGAGAGCGTCACCGAGTTCGCCGCAGAGACGCTGGCGACCGCCGATCGACTTCGGGCGACGCAGGTGGTGTTCGTGTCTTCGGCCATGGTGTACGGAGCGCGGGCGAACAATCCGATCCCGTTGACCGAGGAAGCGACGCTGCGCCCGGACGTCGAGTTCGTGTTCGCCCGGCAGCTGGCGTCAGCCGAAGAGCTCGTCGAGCAGTGGCGGCTCTCCGATCGGAGTCGAGCGACGTGCGTGCTCAGGCCGGCCTTGTCGCTCGCGGCCGGCGGCGACTCCCGATTGGCGACCGCGCTCGTGTCGGGGTTCGGTCGTCGGCTCGCTGAGGCCGACCCGCCGTCGCAGTACCTGCATCTCGACGATCTCGCGGCGGCGGTCGTGCTGGCGGTGACCCAACGTCTCGACGGTCTCTACAACGTGGCCCCCGATGGTTGGGTGGCCGGCGAACGCGTGCGGGCGCTGTCGGGCGAGCGGCCCCGACTCGCTCTGCCCGAACGCCTCGGCGAGTTCGTCGCGGGGCTCAGGTGGCGGTTCCAACGCGGCCCGATCCCACCGGGTCTGCTGCCGTACACCCTCGAACCCTGGGTCGTGTCGAACGGTCGCTTGCGCGCTGCCGGCTGGACCCCGACCGTGACGAACGAACAGACCTACGTCGAGAGCACCGAGGCGCCGTGGTGGACGACCGTGTCGCCCAAACGTCGCCAGGAGCTCGCGCTCGGCGCTGGTGGAGCGGCGGCCGCGCTCGTGGCGGTCGTCGTCGGGATCGTGATCCGTCGGCGGATCAACCGCCGACGAGGGTGACGAGCACCCCGTCGTCGACGTGGGCGAGCAGGTCGCCGGCGGCATCGAACACGACCGATCCGTCGGGGACGTCGAGGTGCGGAACCTCGCCCCAGGGGAGTTCGTAGGTGACCGCCTCGGTCCGTACGAGCACGATGTCGTGGTCGTCGGGCAACGAGGTGGCGATCGCCGTGCCGTCGAGCGTGAGCTGTGGTCCCGAAGTGATCGCGTGGGGCAGCGCTGCGAACGACGTCAGCAATGCTCCGATCGGAATCCGTGGTGCACCCAAACCGGCGGTCGCGGCGGTCGCGATTCGGACGGGTGCGTCGGTCGTCGCGGTCTGCGGCGAGAGTGAACGCACCACGGGGGCCGTGGTCGCACTGAGCGCCAACGGGCTCGATGACGCCCGTGGTGTCATCGCGACGACCAGTCCGCCGACGGCGATGACGGCGAGCGCACCGAGCGCCAGCGCCGCGAGATGATTCGACGAACCGACCTCGACGTCGGCCTTGGTGGGGCCGAGTTCGGAGGGATGTCGCCACGATCGTTCGTGAGGAGGCAACGGCCCGTGTTCCACGAATGCGAGATCGTACAACTCGTTCGGGGGTCGTTGGCCGCGGGAACGCCCCTCATGGTTACGATGCCAGCGTGCAGGCCCCAACGGATGTCGACGATTGGTTCGGCTTGACCGAGGCGGAACTGCCGATCGGCGGTGCGTACGAGTGGGCGCTGCGCCCGCAGTGCGGGGCCGTCGTGCTCTTCAGCGGCACGATTCGCGATCACGCCGAGGGCCGCAGTGGCGTCGAACATCTCACCTACGAGGCCTATGAGGAGCAGGTGGTCGCCCGCTTCTCCGACATCGGCGCTGAACTCCGGCGTCGCTGGCCCGACACCGGGCGCGTCGCGTTGCTGCATCGAACCGGTCGACTGTTCGTCGGCGACTCGTCGGTCATCGCGGTCGTGTCGGCTCCCCACCGAGCGGAGGCGTTCGACGCCGCCCGGTATGCCATCGACGCGCTGAAGGAATCGGCTCCGATCTGGAAGCACGAAGTCTGGTCAGACGGGGCCGACTGGGGAACGGGGACGCACGACCTGCGTGACCCCCGTCTGGTCGGAGAATGATGCCGGTCGTCGTCGGCGCAATCGTCGTCCTCCTCGCGCTCGCAGCGTTCTTCGTCCTCGCCGCCAGACGTCGTGGCCATCCGTCCGACGACATCGACTCGTTCCGGCGCCAGATCGATGCCCTGTCGCCCGAAGCGCGCCGCCAGACGTCCGAGCGGATGAAACCATCGGATGGACGCTCGACCGACGATGATGGTGCCAATGGCACGTGACCTTGCGATCGACCTGGGGACGGCGAACACCCTCGTCTACATGAAGGGTCGCGGAATCGTCCTCAACGAACCGTCGGTCATCGCGCTGAATCGTCAGACCGGCGAAGTGCTCGCCACCGGCCGCGAGGCGTGGCAGATGATCGGACGCACGCCGGGGTACATCGTGGCGGTTCGCCCGCTGCGCGGTGGCGCGATCACCGACTTCGAGATCACCGAGCGCATGATCCGGCTCCTGCTCCAACGCGTCGGTGTGAGCCGCTTCACGCGGCCGAAGGTCGTCATCTGCGTCCCGTCGGCGATCACCGAGGTCGAACGACGTGCCGTCACCGACGCGGCCCGGCGTGCGGGTGCCGCTGACGCCAACCTGATCGAGCAGCCCATGGCGGCCGCGATCGGCGCCGATCTTCCGATCGACGAGCCGGTGGGGAACATGGTCATCGACATCGGTGGCGGCACCAGCGAGACCGCGGTCATCAGCCTCGGCGGCATCGTGGCGCTCGAAGCGGTCCGTGTCGGGTCCTTCGACATCGACGCCGCCATCCAGAACTACGTGCGGCGCGAACACGGCATCGCCATCGGTGAGCGGACGGCGGAGGAGATCAAGGTCGCCATCGGCTCAGCCGATCCCACCCCGGACGAGAACCAGGCCGAAGTACGCGGCCGTGACCTCATGACAGGACTCCCGAAGACCGTGATCCTGACGCCCGAAGAGGTGCGGTACGCGATCGAGGATGTCGTGTCGTCGATCGTGGCGTCGGTGATCCGGTGTCTGTCGAAGGCGCCGCCGGAGCTGTCGCAGGACTTCCTCGTGCGGGGCATGTACCTCGTTGGCGGTGGTGGACTGCTGCGTGGCCTCGCCGAACGCATCGAGCGTGAGACCGAGGTGCCCGTCAAGATGTCGAACGTGCCACTCGAAGCCGTCGTGCTCGGTGCCGGACACGTGATCGAGCACTACGAGGCGCTCAAGGGCATGTTCATGGGTGCTCGTCGATAGACGGCCCGGCACGACCACAGGAGTTCCGATGCAGACCGACGACGGGGCCATGCGGGCTTCCTCCGAGTTCCACGCCACCGACATCAACCACCTCATCGAAGAGTTCCGTTCGATGTCGTCGCAGGAGATCGTCGAGCGGGGCTTCGCCGTCGAGGGAACGTTCGACGAGATCGACGACCCGGTGCTGCTCGGCCCCGACGGCCTTCCGGTACGAACCTGGCAGGAGGGGTATCCGTACACGGAGCGTTTCGGCCGTCACGAGTACGAGGAGCACAAGCGAGGGTTGCAGATCGAGCTGCTGAAGGCGCAGGACTGGATCAAGGACACGGGCTACAAGCTGGTGCTCGTGTTCGAGGGCCGCGACGCGGCCGGTAAGGGAGGCACGATCAAGCGTTTCCGCGAGCATCTCGATCCGCGCGGGGCCGACGTCGTCGCACTCGGTGTGCCGTCGAGGCGCGAGCAGGGTGAGTGGTTCTTCCAGCGCTACGTCCGTCACCTTCCGACACGAGGCGAGATCCGCTTCTTCGACCGCTCCTGGTACAACCGGGCGGTCGTCGAACCGGTGATGGGGTACTGCACAGTCGAGGAGCACGAGGAATTCCTCCGGGCGGTCCCGGAGTTCGAGCGGATGCTCGTCAATTCCGGTACGACGCTCGTCAAGCTGTGGTTCTCGGTGTCGCGGCGCGAGCAGATCACCCGGTTCACCATCCGCCGGATCGACCCGATGCGGCAATGGAAGCTCAGCCCGACCGACATCGCCTCGCTCGACCGGTGGGACGCGTACACCCAGGCCAAGCTCACGATGTTCGAGCGCACCTCCACCGAGCATGCGCCGTGGACGATCGTGCGCAGCAACGACAAGAAGCGTGGTCGGGTCAATGCGATGCGCCACGTGCTCGGTGTGGTGCCCTACGAGGGCAAGGATCACGAGATCGTCGGCACGCCCGACCCGCTGATCGTCGGGACACCCGAGCAGTTGCCCGACCACGGCGAATCCTGGTGACACCCGTTTGCTTTCCGCCACGTCGAAACCTCGTGGACGGGGCATCGACCAGTCGTTTACGTTGACGACGTCCGTCGATCGAAGGGAGGTTGTTCACATGACTGCATCTGTGTCCGATCCCTCCGGTCGCGCCCTCACCCGCTGAGCGGGTTCGAGCCGAGCACCTGTGCGTGCGTGGCGACCGGTTGTTCCGTTCGTCTCTCGTTCAAAGGTTCTCTCATCATGTCCGATCACACCCAACCGGGGTGGCTCGTCACCGAGCCGTACCGCGATGTCGACCACGGCGTCATCAAGAGCGGGAAGGAGGCGCAGGTCAATCTCGTCGAACGCATCGGCGACGACGGCCGCAGTTGCCTGATCGCCCGCAAGCGTTACCTTCCCCGCCACGTCACGCACAAGGGCCAGCTCGAGGCCCTCGGTGTCCAACGAGCATCCACCTTCCGCCACGACGTCCAGTACCGAGAAGGACGTCAGTTCCGCAAGTCGCGCGACCGGCGCGCCATCGAGCGGATGTCGACCTACGGCAAACGCCTCCTGCAGGATCGTTGGACCGGCACCGAGCACGAGGTCATGCTCCGGCTCTGGCAGCAGGGGGTGTCCGTGCCGTATCCGATCGCGTTCGCCGACGACGTGTTCGACCTCGAGTACGTCGGGAGTTGGGAGATGGCTGCACCGCAGCTCTCGGCCGCACGCCTGTCGTCCGACGAACTCGCGGATGCCTTCGACCAGCTGATCGTGGGGTTGCGGGGCATCACGGCCGCCGGAATCGCGCATGGCGACCTGTCCGCGTACAACCTGCTGTGGTGGGAGTCGACGCTGTGGTTCATCGACTTCCCTCAGTCGATCGACATCGCCGCGAACCTCCAGGGTCTCGACTTCCTGCACCGTGACGTGCTCAACATCTGCGCATGGTTCGAACACCGGGGCCTCGACGTCGATGCGGAGGAGAGGTTCGCCGAACTGCTCAGCTTCCTGTGAAACGATGCGATGACCGCTCGGGTTCGGTTCGCGATGAGGCGGGTGGCAGATCGGGGGTCGACGCGGCCACTGCGGGTTGCAACCGGGCCGTGGTCGTGTTCTCCGAGCCGAGCGGGATGGACGAGACGGTCTAGGTTCAGGCGATGACCGCTTCACCGCGCTCGCTGGACGACGTCACGGCGATCTGGATCGCGGAGGCGCTCGGCATCGGGGTCGATTCGATCGACGTTCGGCCGATCGCGGTCGGCGAGGGGTTCATGGGGCAACTCGCGCGGGTCCGCATCGACTCGACCGACCCGGCAGCGCCCACATCGGTGATCGTCAAGCTCCCCACCGCAGATCCCGGCGGGCAGGTGATGGGGCAGATGATGCGGGTCTGGGAACGCGAGCACCACTTCTACCGACAGCTCGCGCCGCTGATGGGGGTCCGAGTGCCTGCCGCCCTCGTCAACATTGCGGAGCCGCCGTGTCTCGTGCTCGAGGATCTCTCGCCGGCGGTTGCTGGCGACCACGTCGCCGGAGCCACCTTGGACCAAGCCGAGCGCGCCGTCGACACGATGGCCCGATTCCATGCGGCCTGGTTCCAACAGCCGCTCCTCGACGAGTTGTCGTGGATGCCAGGCCTCGACGACCCGCAGATCCTGGCGATCGGCCCGATGTTCGAGATCGGATGGCCGATGTTCCTCGAACGGTACGCCGACACGCTGCCCGAGCGTTGTCTGCGGTGGTGCGAGCGGTTCGTCACGGAGATCCCCGAGTGGATCGCAGGGCACCAGGACGACCCGATCACGCTCGTCCACGGCGACTATCGCCTCGACAACCTGTTCTTTGCCGAGGACGGCTCGGTCGCGGTCATCGACTGGCAGCTCGCGATGCGCGCACCGGGACAGACCGATCTCGTCTACTTCTGCGCGAACAACCTGACGGTCGAGATGCGTCGCGAGCACGACCTGGCCCTGGTCGAGCGATATGTAGCCGAACTTCACCGCAACGGCGTGCCGAGCGAGGCGGTCACGGCGGACGCCGTGTGGCGGGGCTACCGCGAGGGCCTGTTGTTCTACGCGGTGTCGTTCGGTGCCAGCCTGCTGTCGATCGACCCGGCAAACGAACGTGGCAGCGCCCTCTTCGACGCACTCGTGCGACGGACCTTCAGCGCGCTCGACGAACTCGACGTCGGGGTCGACTTCGGATACGAACCCGCACCGTGAGCCGTCCCTGCGTGCTCAACCTGCGATCAGGCGGTTGACCGAGCCTCCATTGGAGACCGCGAAGAGGTCACCGTCGGGGCCGATCGAGATTGCCGCGAGCCCGCCGAGCTGGGCGATCTGGATCACGCGCGGTGCGGTGGGGGGCGCCGACGGATCGAGCGCCCAGATCTGGCCGCTGCAGTAGTCGCCGAAGACGTACCAACCCTGGAGATCGGGAACGGACGCGCCGCGGGCGACGGCTCCTCCGCTCACCGAGCAGCGCCCGTCGGTGTGGTCGTAGACGAAGAGTGGTGCGAGCGCGCCGTCGCTCGGCTGGTCGGTGTTGAACGGTTCGAAGCCCTCGATCGCGCTCCAGCCGAAGTTCGCCCCACGTCCTGCGTTCATGCGATCAGATGTCGCCACCGCTCGGTTGACCTCTTCGTAGGAGCCCTGGCCGACGTCCGCGATCCACAGGTCACCGGTCGGCGCATCGAAGGAGAATCGCCAGGGATTGCGCAGGCCCAGGGCCCAGATCGTGGGATCGGCGCCGGCCGTGCCGACGAAGGGGTTGTCGGCGGGCACGGTGAACGGTTGGTCACCGTCGGCGACCGGATCGATGCGCAGGATCTTGCCGAGCCGTGATCCGAGGTCGAGCGCGTGGCGCTCAGGATCGCCGCCGGATCCACCGTCGCCGAGGCCGATGTACAGCAGCTGGTCGGGCCCGAACGCGAGCTGACCACCATTGTGGTTCCGGTACGGTTGGTCGACGGTGAGGACCTCACGCCTCGACGCCACGTCGAAGACCCCAGTGCCCGGGTCGAACGCGAACTCGGCCACGACCGTGTCGCCGGAACCGTTCGTGTAGTCGACGTAGGCGAGGTCCTCGGTCGGGTGGAAGGCGAGGCCGAGCAGGCCCTGTTCGCCGTTCGCGTCCGTGAGATCGGTGATGTCGAGAACGGCCTCGCTCGACAGGTCGGTGATCGCGACCACCCGGCCGGGCTGCTCGACGACGTAGGCCACCGCATCACCAGGCCGCGACGTCACCTGCACGGGTTTGTCGAAGCTGCCGACCTCGTAGAGCGACACGGTCGGCGTCGGGAGCGGCCCTGTCGACGGGGCTGATTCGGCGACCGTGGTGTCGGTGGTCGCGGCGTTCGTCGTCGTTGCCGCGACGGTGGTCGAAGCGTCGGTCGTCGCGATGTCGCCGACGGTGGTGGTCGGTTGGCCGAGACCGAAGGTCGCGTCGGTCGTGGAGCCCGAGTCGGAGCCGCACCCGGCCACCAGCGCCAGGAGCACGATGCTGGCTGTGGCGGTCCAGGGGGAGCGAGCGTCCATGCTGTCATCTCTACCGCACGCAACGACCCGATTGCACGCCGGGCGCGTCATCCGGTGATTCGGGTCAGGCCCTCCTGGACCACGCTGACGGCCAGCCGTCCGTCGCTCGTGAAGATCGACCCCTGGGCCATGCCGCGTGCCGACGAGGTCGAGACGGCCGACTGGTCGTAGAGCAGCCAGTCGTCGGCGCGAAATGGACGGTGGAACCACATCGCATGATCGACGCTGGCCATCTGCATGCCGGGGCTGTCCCAGCCCAGGCCGAACGGCATGATCGTCGTGTCGAGCAGCGTCATGTCGCTGGCGTAGGTGACGACACAGGCGTGGAGCACCGGGTCGTCGGGAAGGGTGCCATCGGCGCGCAGCCAGACCTGTTGCTTGGTGGCGCTCTGGCCCTTGCGGCTGATCGGGTCGCCATTGACGTAGCGCAGGTCGATGGGGCGGGGACGGTCGTACCAGTCGCCGATCTGCTCGGCGTACGGCGCCATGCGGGTGCGGAAGTCGGGGAGGTCGTCCGGGTCGCCCATGCCGTCGGGCATCGGGAGTTGGTGGTCGGGCCCGGTCTCGTGGTCGTGGAAGCTGGCCTGCAGGTTGAAGATCGCCCGTCCGTGTTGGATGGCGACGACGCGTCGCGTCGAAAAACTGCGGCCGTCGCGGATGCGGTCGACCTCGTACAGGATCGGCACCGTCGGATCGCCGGGGCGCAGGAAGTAGGCGTGGAGCGAATGGACGAGTCGGCCGGGCTCGTCGATCGTTCGAGCGGCCGCGACCAATGCCTGTCCGGCAACCTGGCCACCGAAGACCCGCTGGCGATTCTCGTCGGGTGAACTGCCCCGGAAGATGTTCACCTCGATCGCTTCGAGGTCGAGCAGTCGGACGAGGTCGTCGAGTGCTTCCTGCGATTTCGACTCGGTCGGGTCGGACGTGGTGTGCTCCATGGCAGTCGTCATGTTGGCACGTCGTACAGTCGGGCCATGACTTTGCTCGACCTTCCTGCCGACGACGTACTCAACACCACCCGCGCCGTGCGCAAGCGGCTCGACTTCTCACGACCCGTCGACGATCAGCTGATCCGTGAATGCGTGGCGACAGCGATGCAGGCACCGTCGGGATCGAACAGCATCACGATGCAGTTCGTGGTCGTCAAGGACGAGGCCAAGCGCCAGGCGATCGGCGAGATCTACGCACAGTGCTTCGAGATCTATCGGCAGATGCCGTTCTATGCCGGTGCCATCGTCAAGGAGGGTGCCGACGAGCAGGCGCAGCAGGATCGCGTCGCCACGTCGGCCGACTACCTCGCCGAACACATGGGGGACGCCCCTGCGCTCGTGATCGGGTGCACGGCCGGACGGGCCGACAACGTGCCGGCGATGATGTCGGCGTCGTTGATGGGCAACATCCTGCCGGGCATGTGGAGCTTCATGCTGGCCGCCCGCGCCCGTGGGCTCGGGACGGCCTGGACCACGGTGGGGTTGATGATGGAGAAGGAACTGGCCGACATCGTCGGCATCCCCTTCGACGAGGTCCAGCAGGCGTGCCTGACCCCGGTCGCCCACACGATCGGCACCGATTTCAAGCGTGCGATGCGACCCGATCCCGACACGATCATCCACTGGGACACCTGGTGACGCCACAGCGACGGGCGGTGGCGCTCGCCACCAAGGGATTCATGCCCGTCGACGAAGGCGATGCGCTCCATGCCGCAGCGCTGCTCGCGGCCCAGGCCGTGCCCGGCGCGCCGATGCTCGAGGTCGGCTCGTACTGTGGTCGTTCGACGGTCTGGCTGGGCGATGCCGCCGAGTCGGCGGGGGTCGTGCTCTTCGCCGTCGACCACCATCGCGGTTCCGAGGAGAATCAGGTCGGTTGGGAGCACCACGACACCGATGTCGTCGATCCGCGCACCGGCAAGATGGACACACTGCCGTTCTTCCGCATCGCGATGCACGACGCCGAACTGGAGGGAACCGTGGTGGCGGTCGTCGGGCGATCGCCGCTCGTTGCCGCGACCTGGACGACGCCGCTGTCGTTCCTCTTCATCGACGGCGGACACGGTGACGAGCCCGCCCGGCTCGACTACGAGGGATGGACCCCGCACGTGGCGATGGGCGGGATACTCGCCATCCACGACGTGTTCCCCGACCCCGCCGACGGCGGTCGTCCCCCGTATGAGCAGATCTTCCTTCCGGCGGTCGAGTCGGGTCGGTTCGCGTTGTTGTCGGCGACCGGTTCGCTACGCGTGCTGCGCCGTGTCGATTGACGAGCGTTTCGCCGCCCACGTCCCGAACTGGCGAACCACCACGAATCGTTGACGGTCGACGTACAGCAGCAAACACGCGCCGAACGTCATCACCGACGCCGAGACGATGCCGAGCGTGCCGGTCGACCCGGTCGCATACAGCGCTCCACCCATCAACGGTCCGAACACGCGACCCAACGCCATCATCGCCTGCGCGTCGCCGGCGCGCTCCTCGGGGAAGTTCGAGCGGCCCGCGAGCAGTGAGAACGCCGCGGGGATGCCGAGGAAGAAGACGAATCCCCAGCCGACCAGGCCGGTGGCGAACACGACGCTGTTGCGCGAAATTGCGATCATGAGCGCGCAGCAGGCGGTGACGAGGAACCAGACGCCGGCGGGGCCGCGTCGCCCGTTCCAGCGCGCTGAGGGGATCGACGCGAGCGCGTTGCCGCTGAAGAGCAGCGAGACGGTCACCGGCGACAGCCCGTCGAGGTTCTCCCCGATGGCGGCCGCGTAGACGAACACCGACGATCCGCCGAGGGTGATGGCCCCGAGTGCGAGCAGGATCACCCGTGCAGCCCGGGTCGCCGCGTGGCGCGTCCGATGGGGGCGCAGGTGGTCGACACGGGGCACCTGACCCGTGAACAGCAGCGGGAGCGCCGTGACGATCGCGAGGATCAGGTACAGCCAGCGCAGCCCGGCGGTTTGCAGCAGGATCGCGATGAGCGGCGACACGACGACCCCGACGAGTGGGCCGACCACCGCGACGTCGCCGGTCTTCTCGACGTCGCCGAACGCGGCCTGCCAGGCGATCCAGGCCGCGAGGCCGAGCGACAGTCCGCTGACGAAACGCAATGCGGCGAGCATCTCGAAGGTCGGCGCGATGGCCGAGCCGAGATTGGCCATCGCGCCGAGCAGCGTTCCGATGACGAAGACGACTCGAACGGGCCGCAGGAAGCGACCGCCGACCCACGACGCGATGACGAATCCGCCGAGCTGGGTGGTCGACATGAGCCCTGCCGTGCCGATGGCGACGCCGAACTCGTCGGCGACCGCCGGGAGGAGGAAGGGAGTGGCCGCGAACACGGCGGTGCTCGTGGCGATCGCCACCAGGAGCGCGGCCGGCACGGTGGGCTTTGCTGCGGCGAGCAGCCGAAGTGGGGCCTGAAACGACACCGGCCCGGTCAGTCGCCGAACTCGCGACGGAGTTCGTCGCGTCCGGCGATGATCACTTCACGTACCCGATCGCTCAGGTCGGCGACGTCGTCCATCGTCAGGCCGTCGGTGCTGATCGGATCGAGGACGCGAACTTCGGCCTTGGCGTTGCCGAGTCGCCAGTCGTGCTTGCGCAGCGCGTCGCGGGTGCCGTAGACGGCGAGCGGCAGGATCGGCACCTGCGCCTCGATCGCCAGGCGGAACGCCCCGGTCTTGAACGGTCGGAGTTCGCCGGTCTTCGATCGAGTTCCCTCCGGGAAGATCATCACCGACACCTTCGAATCCAGGCGTTCCCGCGAGGCCTCGAGCGCCTTGGCGATCGAGGCCGCGTCGCCACGCTCCAACGGGATGTCGCGTGCCAGCCGCATCATCCACCCGACGAGCGGAATGCGCAGGATCTCGATCTTCGACATCCACTTCATCTCGGTGGGCAGGTGGGAGATCAGCAGGATGTCGACGAAGCTCTCGTGGTTCGACACGACGACATAGGGATGGCGCATGTCGTCGGGGAGGTTTCCTGACGTGCGGAACTTCCACAGCGGGGTGAGCCGCTCGTGGACGACGGTGAGCTTTCGGAACAGGTAGCCCGCCGAATACGCGCCCTTGTCGAAGGGCATCGTGACCAGTCGGACGATGGCGACCATCGGTGTCCAGATGATGACGACCACCCCGAGCACGAACCAGCTCCAGATCGAGAAGATGGTCCGAGCGATGGTCGACTTCATGGCCTGGAAGGTAACAGCCCGCCCACCACCCAGAAATTCGGAGCGATTGTTGCGCTCCGCGCAACATCGGCTCCGAATTTCAGTGCGGGGTGGGTCAGAAGGGGACGAAGACGTCGCCGGCGGGGGTGGCGCGCGTGATGGCATCGACCGCGAGGACGACGGCGGCGGCCGTGTACGAGGTGTGTTCGTCGAAGGGGAACAACACCGGCTCGGGGTACACGATGCCGGTCCAGTACGACCCGTCGTCGCGGCGGTGCGTGCGGGTCCACTTCAGCAGGTCCGTCGCGGTGTCGGTGTCGCCGATCGCGGCATAGGCCAGTGCACATTCGGCAGTCTCCGACGCGGTGACCCACGGTTCGTCGCTCACGCAGCGGATCCCGAGGCCCTCCATCGCGAACACCTCCCAACCGTCGGCCATGCGCGCCTTGGCCGCCTCACCGGTCAGCACGCCGGTCAGAACCGGGTAGTACCAGTCCATCGCCCAGCGGGTCTTCGGCTCGAACGCCTCTGGTCGATGTCGCACCGATTCCGCCATCACCTCGGCGGCGGCGATCCAGTCGGGTCGCGACTCGCCGACGCTCTCGCCCAGCCGCGCCCCGCACCGCAGCGCGTGCTGGATACTGGAGGTACCGGTGAGGAGCGCGTAGTCCCAGGGGCGGGCTTCGGGTTCGACAGCCCAGAGCGGCAGACCATCGCTGCGCCGATGCGACAGCACGAATTCGAGCGCCCGCTCGACCGTGGGCCACATGTTCTCGGCGAACCCGCGGTCCCAGGTGCTGCGCAGGTGATGGCACACACCGGTGGCGATGTACGCGCAGACATTGGTGTCGAGCTTGGCGTCTTCCACCGAGCCGTCGCAGTGGTAGTACGCGTGCCACGAACCGTCGTTGCGTTGGGTGTCGACGAGCCATTCGTAGGCGCGTTCGGCCTCGTCGTGGAAGCCCGCGACGTCGAGGGCCATGGCGGTCTCGACGTGGTTCCACGGGTCGCAGTGGCCACCCGGGAACCAAGGGATCATCCCCGTGTCGAGCTGCAGTGACGCCAGGTGCTGCCCTGTCGTGTGCAACTCGTCACCGGTGAGGACACCGGGGAGATCGGGAACGTGGATCATCGAACGGATCCGGCCTGCTTCACACCGTAGAAGACGATGCTCTTGCCGAGCACCGGCGAGAGGACGCGGTCGGCGATTCTCGTCGAGGCCGGCTGCTCCATGATGTCCCACTCGAGGAACTCGCGGTACTTCTTGACCGCCGGATGATCGTCGTTACGGGGGCCGACGGCGCACTTCAGCCACCAGTACGGCGAGTGCAGTGCGTGAGCACGATGGCTTCCCTGCAGGTCGAGACCCGCTGTGCGCAGCTTGGCGGACAATTCGGTCGAGCTGTAGATGCGGACGTGGCCGCCCTCGCTCTTGGGGGCGTGGTATTCGTCGGACAGCATCCAGTTGATCTTCTCGGGGAACCACGCGGGCACCGTTGCCGCGAAGTGGCCGCCCGGCTTGAGGACCCGCACCATTTCGGCGATCGCGGCCACGTCGTCCTGGATGTGTTCGAGCACCTCGGAGGTGATCACCACGTCGAACGAGTCGTCGGCGAAGGGCAGCTTCGTGGCATCGCCGCGCAGCACGCCCTTGAAACGTTCGAGGTCGATCTCCCCGGCGTCGACCATGCCGCCGAGTGTCGCCCGGGTCTGGACGACCTCGTCTTCGGCGTAGTCGAGTGCGACGACGTTCGCGCCCCGCCGGGCACATTCGAAGATGTGGCGGCCGAAGCCGGCGCCGACATCGAGGACGCGGTCGCCGGGCGCGAGACCGAGCTGGTCGAAGCGGATCGTCAACATCTCAGAGTCGCCCGTTGGCGCGCAGCTTCTCGACGTTCTGCGGCATTGCGAGCACCTCGCGGTACTGCTCGACGGTCTGCTCCGCGCACTTCGTCCACGTCCAGCGCTCGAGGACACGCTGGCGTCCGGCGGCGCCGACCCTGGCGCGCAGCTCGGGGTCGTCGAGCCCGCGGGTGATCGCCGCGACGAGCGAGTCGACGTCGCCCGCCCTGCAGCCGATGACGGTGTCACCGTCGATGCCGGTCACCTCGGGCAGCGCGCCACCGTCGGTGGCGATCAGCGGCGTTCCCGAGCACATGGCCTCGATCGCGGGGAGGCTGAACCCTTCGTACAGGCTCGGGACGACGGCCATTTCGGCTTCGGCGTAGAGCTCGACGATGCGCTCGTCGCTCACGCCGGACACGAACTCGATGTGCGGCGCGAGCCCGTACGAGTCGATGAGGTCCATCGAGTGGCCGGGGCGCGGCTTGCCGATGATCGTCAGTGTGACGTCGCGCTCGGTGCGCAGTTTCGCCATCGCTTCGAGAAGGTAGGACAGACCCTTGAGCGCGACATCGGCGGACGCGGTCGTGATCAGGCGTCCCGGCCTGCGTTCGACGCGGGGGAGTGGCTTGAAGAGATCGGGGTCGACGCCGACGGGCACGAGGCGCATGCGGTCGATCTCGACGCCCATGTCGGTGTGGATGTCGTCGATCGAGTTCTGGCTGACCACGACGATGCGCGGCATCTTCGACGCGACCTTGCCCTGCATCTTCACGAACGAATACCAGCGGCCGACCGACCAGCGCTTGGACCAGGACTTGGCGTGGCTCATCTCGAGTTGGCGGTCCTTGGTGATCGGGTGGTGCAACGTGACGATCGTCGGGATCTTCGCCTCGATCTTCAAGATGCCGTAGCCGAGGCACTGGTTGTCGTGCACGAGGTCGAACTCGCCGGCGCGCGGCTTCAGCTCGCGTGCGGCGCGGGCGCTGAATGCCAACGGCTCGGGGAACACCCCGGTCATGAACTGCGCCATCTCGAGCATGTCCTCGCGGGTCTTCAACTCCCAGAACCCCGGGAAGCGACCGGGGAAGTACTCGTTGAACGTGTCGAGGCTCGGCAGTTTCGTGAGCGTGACGCGATCGTCGAGAATCGGGTACGGCTGGCCGCCGAACACCTCGACGGTGTGGCCGAGATCGGCAAGCGCCTTGGTGAGGTGCCGCGTGTAGACGCCTTGCCCGCCGACGTGCGGCTTGCCGCGATAGGTCAGGTACGCGATCTTGAGCGGCGCGTCAGGATCGAGACCGGCTTTCGACATCCGATCGAGGCTATCGGCGCTCCGTTACCGCCGGGTAACGGGCGCTGGACGATGCTCCGGCCGGGGCGTCACCAGGAGATGGTCATCTGTCGGGTGAGGGAGGTGTCCATATCGACGACGTGCGGGTGCAGGTTGAAGGCGTCGGGCGGCCCCGACTGGGGTTCGACACAGGTTGCGTCGGCCGGCATGTCGTAGACCACCCAGTGATCGCAGTCGGATGTCACCGTGACGGTGGGAGCATCGGCCCGCTCGTAGTGCAACACGACGGGCTCGGTGTTGACGAAGCAGTCGTCCCACGGCCCCCCGCTCGGTGGCACGAGTTCTCCGGTCGGAAGGCCGAACCCGTCGCGCTGATACATCGCGGTGGGAGCGAACGCCAGGCGGTCCGGTTTGCGGAACCACGGGTGCCAGCCGACTTCCGCGGGGAACGGGGTGCCGGTCGACGTGACCGCCAGCGTCACCTCGACTCGATGCTCGAACAGGTGGATCGCCTGCCTGACCGTGCCGCCGAACTCCCAGTCGAGGTCGACCTCGCCCGTGCACGATGTGTCCGTCATCTCGCACACATGCGGCCACGGGCGATCGAAGACGAGGCCGTGGATCGCGTGGGCCCGCTCGGAGCCGTCGCCGTCGTGGTGGTTGATCGTCAATCGGCGTTCGGCGCCGTCGTAGGTGAAACGACCGTTGCGGATCCGGCCCGCCCACGGCGCCATCGGATAGGCGCCCCACGCCATCGGGTGGCCGCCGTCGGTCCCCGGCACGTCGACGAGCAACGGTTGACCGGCGACGCTGATCTGCCCGATTCGACAGCCGGCGTCGGGATGAACCGTCATCACGGCGTCGCCCGCGATCAACGTGAGGATGGCATCGTCGGCAGGCATCGGGTGATACTGCACCGATGCGAGCGCTGGTGCAACGTGTGGTCCGGGCCGAGGTGACGAGCCGTCCGTCGAAGGACGGCGACTGGGAGGTCGCCGGAACGATCGGGCCGGGCCTGTGCGTGCTCGTCGGCGCCACGCACACCGACTCCGAGGCAATCGCCGACAGGCTCGCCGACAAGCTCTGGGGACTGCGGATCTTCGACGACGACGACGGCGTCATGAATCGGTCCGTGGTCGACGTCGGCGGCTCGCTGTTGGTGGTCAGCCAGTTCACGCTCTACGGCGACACCGCCAAGGGCCGGCGGCCGAGTTGGATCGCCGCGGCTCGCCCCGAACACGCCGAGCCGCTCGTCGATCGGGTCGTCACTGCGTTGCACACGCTCGGCGCCACGGTCGAGACCGGGCGTTTCCGCACCGACATGCGCGTCGAGCTGGTCAACGATGGACCTGTCACTCTCATGCTCGAGGTCGACTGACCCGTCACGATCGGGTCAGGTCTTCGGGGACGAACGGCGTCGACTGAACCAGATCGACACACCGAGCAGGCCGAGCAGGCCGACGATGACCGGGCCGTCGCCGATGTCGGTGTACCAGGTGCGGCCCTCGCGCAACTCGACGGTGTCGTAGAGCACGTTGCGCTCACTGACCGCGGTGCGCTGGCGAACGGTGCCGTCGGCATCGACGATCGCGGTGAACCCGGTCGGTGCCGCTTGAACCACCCAGCGGCCCGTCTCGATGGCGCGAAGCCGGCTCGACGCGACCTGTTGTGTCTGCACGATCGTGCCGGTGTAGCTCGCACCGTTGGTCGGATTGAGGATGGCCTCGGCGCCGAGTTTGACCCCCTCGCGCACTCGACCCGCGAAGAACACCTCCCACGAGATCACGACGCTCAGCCGGGTGCCGTCCGGCAGGTCGAGCACCGCCGGATCCGTGCCGGCCACCGCGTCGCGCCCGATACGCCCGACAGGCGCCCCGAACGCCTCGAGGATGCCGCGCAGGGGCACGTACTCCCCGAACGGTACGCGGCGCACCTTGTCGTAGCGCGACACGATCTCGCCGTCGGGGGTCACCACGACCTGGGAGTTGATCCGTCGGGCGCCGCCCTCGCGTTCCTCGGTGATGCCGACGGCGATCGGCGCGCCGAGCCGGGCCGCCTCTGCGGCGATCGCAGCCTGGATCTCCGAGCCTTCGAACGTCGGGACGTCGATCGTGTTCTCCGGCCAGAGCACGAGATCGAGGCCGGAGTCGGCGGCGATCGAACGGGTGGCCTCGAGGTGGCGTTCGGTCACGATCCGTGACGGGACCTCCAGCGCACTCGTGCCCTGCTCGCCGCCGCCCTGGACGGCCGCGATGCGCATCGTCTCGCCCGTGTCCCGACCCTGCGGAGCGACCAACGTCAGCACCAGGATTGCGGCGATCACGCCGAGCGCGGCCGCCGGTGCGGTGCGGGCTCCGGCGTCGTGGCGCCGGTCGTGCACGATGCGGCCGATGTCGACGAGCGCCATGCCGAGCTGGAAGACGACCCACGTGAGCAGGATCACCCCACCGACGCGCACGACGCCCACGAGCGGTCCGCCCACCTGCGACATGCCGAGCGTGGCCAGCGGAACACCGCCGAACGGGAACGAGAACCGCAATGCCTCCGCCAGCGTGTGGGCGGCCGGGCGGCCGAGCACGCGCCACGGACCGACCGGTGCCACCAACTCGGCCAGCACGTGGAACCCGGCGAACACCGACCCGGCGACCAGGTAGCCGGGCAGCGTCAGCTGCACCATCCACGCCATGCCGAGGTACATCCAGCCCGCGCCGAACAGGAATCCGAGCAGCATCCGCCGACGTCGCGAGAGCCCTTCGCCGAGGGCGACCTCGAACAGCATCACGCCGATGATCGCCAGCGGCCAGAACCCCCACGGCGGCATCGACAGCGCGACGAGCGTTCCCGCGCCGAGGGCAAGTGCCGGCCGGGCGATGCGTTCGTGGATCGGGGGCCGCGTCGCCACGGCCGGGTCGACGTTGCTCAAGTTGCGAGTGCGAGGCTGACGACGATCCGTTGGGACGTCGAACCGAGTGGATGGCAAGCGAACAGCGTCGCGGTCGGGGTATCGGTCGGATCCGTGATCCACAGGGAATCGGGCGTCACGATCTGGGTGCCGGTCACCACATAGGTGGTCGTCCCGGCGGCCGTCGTGAAGATCACTTCGTCACCGGCGACGAGTTGATCGAGGTGTCGGAACTCGGCGCCGTGGCTGGTGCGATGACCGCCGATGACGACGTTGCCGATCTCGCCCGGCATGGCGGAGCCGGGCCAGTGCCCAGGCCCACGATTGAGGGTCGTCAGGCGGATCCCCTCCTCCAGTTCGGCGTCGAGACCGACCTTGGGGATCTCGATGCGTCCGAGGGGCGGGTTGTTCTCGGCTCCCCGGGGGTCCTGCGGCGGCGCAACCGGTGTGGTCATCTGACGCGGCAGCGTCGTGGTGGTGGTCGTCGTCGACGTCGTCGTCGTCGTCGATGTGGTGGTCGTCGTGGCCGGTGGCAGTGTCGTCGTCGCGGCCGCACCGGCGGACACCGAATCGACGCTGCCCGATCCCGAACGGACGTTCATCGCGGCGAACCCGAGTGCGGTCACGAGGGCGACGACCGCGATCACCAACGTCGTCGTTCGGCGCCGGGATGGCCGGTCGACCTCGCTCACGACGCCGATTCTTCCAGATCGCCGATGTGGGCGCCCACCGCTCCGGCAATCCCGGATCCCGATCGCACACATGCCGGAATGCCGATTCCGCGGAAGCCGGCACCGGTGACGAACAGCCCCGACGGCAGTGCCCGCTCGACCGACTCGACCCACGCCGAGTGATGTGGCCGGTACTGAGCGAACGCGCCAGGCCACCTCGTGATGCGCACCTCCAACGGGGCGAATTCGACACCGAGATGCACCTGGAGATCGGTGAGCACCGCGGCGAGCACCTCGTCGTCGCTCAGATGCAGCACGTCGACGCCGTCGCGTCCGAGTGAGACCCGCAGGATCTCGCCGCCACCGGGCGGACGCCAGTGCGCCCACTTCTGCGAACTGAACGATGCGGCCGTCACCCAACGTTGCGCCGGCTTGGGAACGAGGTAGCCGCTCATCGCCCGCAGGCGATCGGGCCACTGGTTCGCATCGACGTGGAGCGTGACCATGATCACGTCAGCCGTCTCGGCCGCCGCCAGCAGGGCCGCGGCCTCGGGGGCGGCGCCGGTGAGGAGCGATCCCGTGACAGCTGCCGGCGTCGCGAAGATCACCGAGTCGAACCTGTCGATGCTCCGGTCGTCACCGGACGGGGCCTTGGCGTCGCGCCGTTGCACGAGCCAGCCACCGCCGGCGGCAGGCTCGAGCCGGCCGACCTCGGCGCTGGTCGTGATCGTCCCGCCTCCGGCGACGATGGCCGCCGCGGTGGCGTCGACGAGCGCGGACATCCCGTCGCGTGGCGCGGCGAAGATCGGACTCGCCGAGGCCGTCGCCGTCCCCTGGGCGCTGCGCTGTCGGCGCGCAGCCAGCAACAGACTGCGGTTGTTCTGCGCGAGTGCGGCGAGCTGTGGCACCTCGGCCAGGCTGAAGCGGTCGGTGTCGGTGGCGTAGATACTGCCGACGAGCGAGTCGACGAGCCGCTCGTGCACCTCGTCGCCGAAACGGGCACGCACGTAGGCGCCGATCGAGTCGCTGTCGGTCGATGTCCGTGGCAGGAGCGGTTCGATCGCCGCTCGCGCCTTGCCCCGCCACGACAGCAGCGCGCTGGTCGCGAGCGGGCCGAGGCGCCCTGGCACCCCGAGCAGGAGTCCGTCGGGGATCGGGTGGAGTCCGTCGTGCCACACCGCGGCGCCGACCGGCTCGGGCGACACGAGGTCGTCGCCCAGCCCGACGCGCTCGGCAAGCGCGACCGCTTCGGGCACCCGGGCGAGGAACGCGTCGGCACCTTCGTCGACATGGGGCACACCCGCGAAGGGGCTGGTGCCGATTCGGCCACCGACACGATCGGCCGCCTCGTACAGGACGACATCGACGCCGGGCGCCACATCGATGACGGCGAGGGCCGCGGAGACTCCGCTGATCCCGCCACCGATCACCGCCACCCGGCGACGCATGCCGATCAGCTCCCGAGCGCGGCGATCACGCGATCGGCCAGCGCAGCCATGATCGCGGGGTCGTCGTTCACGCAGGCCGTGCGATCGAAGGCCAGATCGTGAGACGCCGCTCGTCCGGCGGCCTCGATGTCGAGGTCGTAGAGCACCTCGAGATGGTCGGCGACGAATCCGCACGCACACACGATGACGCCACCCACGCTGTCGTCGGCGCCGAGCTCGTCGATCACCTGGAGGATGTCGGGTCCGATCCACGGTTCGGGGGTACGGCCCGCCGACTGCCAGGCGAGCTGCCAGTCCGCGCCCTCGGTGAGGCCCACGGCGCCCGCAACGGCCTCGGCGGTCGAACGCAGCTCGTGCGGGTAGCGGTCGCCCGCGGCGATGATCCGTTCGGGAAGGGAATGCGCGGTGAACAGCACCCGCACGTCGCCGGTGGTGCGCTCGCGCATCGATGCGACCCGGGCGGCGAGATCGTCGGCGAGAAACTCGACGAACGTCGGCTCGACGGCCCAGCTCTCGATGCCGACCAGGGTCGCCTCGCTGCTCGACTCGGCGACACCCTGTCGGGTCCGATCGAGGTACTGACCGATCGAGAACGACGAGAAGTGCGGTGCCAACACGAGGCCGACGATCGTGTCGAAGCCCTCATCGGCGAGCCGGCCGGCCGCGACCTCGACCTTGGGGTCGGCGTGTTTCAACCCGAGCGCCACGTGGAACCGGCCCGGTGCGGCCGCGTCGAGCGCGACCTGGAGTGCATCGCGCTGTGCCTCGGTGAGCTGGGCGAGCGGTGACACCCCGCCGATCGCGGCGTATCGGGCGGTCAGATCGGCGAGCGCCTCGGGCGTCGGCGGACGGCCTCGGCGGATGTCGGTGTAGTACGGCTCGATCTCGTCGGGATGACGCGGTGTTCCGTAGGCCATCAGCAGCACGGCGACGTCGGGTCGGGAAGTGCTCATGCGGGCTCCGTTCGTTCGTGCACCAGGTCGACCACGGCCTGCAACACGCCGGGATCCGTCTCGGGGTTGACGCCGTGGCCGAGGTTGAAGATGTGTCCCGGATGCCGCGCACCGTTTGCGAGCTGGTTGTCGCGGAGCACCTGTTCGGCACCATCGGTCGCCGGGCCGACGCCGGCGAGCACCAGTGCCGGGTCGAGGTTTCCCTGCACGGCGAGGTCGTCGCCGAGCCGTCGGCGGGCGTCGCCGATCCGGGTCCGCCAATCGAGGCCCATCACGGTCGGGCCTGCCTCGTACATCGACTCGAGGAGGTGATCGCAGCCGATCCCGAAGTGGATCGCCGGCGCGTCGGGATGTCGGCGACGCAGCTCACGGAACACGTGTCGGGAGTGGGGGAGTACGTAGCGGTCGTAGTCGCGCCGGCTGAGGGCACCGGCCCACGAGTCGAACAGCTGGAACGCGGCGGCACCGTGCGACAACTGCGCATCGATGAACGTGATCGCAGACTCGGCCAACCGCTCCATCACGTCGTGCCAGAGCACCTCGTCGGTGTGCATCAAGGCCTTGGTGTGCCGGTAGTCCTTGCTCGGCCGGCCCTCGATGAGGTAGCTCGCCACCGTGAAGGGCGCGCCGGCGAACGCGAGCAGCGGGACGTCGAGTTCGGCGACCAGGGCCTCGACCGTGGCGATCACGTAGGAGATGTCGTCGAACTCGAGCGGGCGCAACCGCTCGGCGTCGTTGCTCGAGCGCAGCGGTCGGTTGGCGACCGGGCCGGTGCCGGGCGCGACGTCGATGCCGAATCCGACCGCATGGGGGGCCACGACGATGTCGCTGTAGAGCACGGCCGCGTCGACGCCGTAGCGCCGGACGGGTTGCATCGTGATCTCGGCGGCGACGTCCGGTTGCTTGATGGCATCGAGGATCGAGCCCTCGCCGCGGACCGAGCGGTACTCCGGGAGCGAGCGCCCGGCTTGACGCATGAACCACACCGGCGTGCGGTGGCCCGGCTCGCCGCGAGCGGCGGCCAGGAATGCCCCACCGGCGCTCGCCGAGGGCGCCTCGTGTCGTTTCGCCGCTGGTTCCATCGAGCGGTCACGCTACCGCCGGGTCATGCGGGGGGCCCAGGTCGTGACCGGGGCTCGTGCCGATAGCCTTTCGTGACCCCGTTATGACCCAGCAGCACCCCGATCTCGCTGACGAGCAGGCCTACATCGATCACGCGTACGAATGTCTGCGCGTGAGTCGTGAGGCGGCCTGGCGCCTTCGTGACCTCAACGAGGCCGACCTCGGTGGCACGTTCCAGGCCCGTTTCGAGCGCAACGCGTTCGACGAAGCGCTGCTCAAGCGGCTCGCCGACCTGGATCTCGGCGGATCGTCGTTGGTGTTCGGGCGGATCGACCGGTCCGCCGAGACGCCGGGGGCGGTCGAGAGTTTCCACATCGGCCGCCTCGCCGTTGCCGATGAGGATCGCGAACCCGTCGTGGTCGACTGGCGGGCGCCGGTGGCCGAGCCCTTCTACCGCGCGACCGGCCGCAATGCGATGGGTCTGGTGCGCCGTCGCCACTTCGCCGTCGAGGGACCGCGATTGCTCGGCGTCGAGGACGAACTGTTCGGCGAGGGCCATCTCGGTCTCGGACACGACGAGGGCCTCGACGGCACGACGGGCTCGGGCCCCGACGGTCTGCGGGGATACTCGACGCTGCTCGCTGCGCTCGAACGGGGCCGCACCGGCACGCTCGGCGACATCGTCGCAACCATCCAGGGCGAGCAGGACGAGATCATCCGATCGCCTCAGCACGGTGTGCTCGTCGTGCAGGGTGGGCCGGGTACCGGCAAGACCGTCGTGGCGCTGCACCGAGCGGCGTATCTGCTGTACACCCATCGGTTCCCACTGGAGGACCAGGGTGTGCTGGTGATCGGGCCCAACCGTGTCTTCCTCCGTTACATCGAGCGCGTGCTGCCATCGCTGGGCGAGGCGGGCGTCGAGCAGGTCGTGCTGTCGGATCTGGTGCCCGGCGTGCAGTTCCTGCGTCCCGGCGATCCCACCGGCGCCGACACGCCGACTGCAGCACGCCTCAAGGGTGATGTACGGATGTCGGACGTGATCGATCAGGCGATCAACGATCGTGAACGGCCGTTGCGTGACGATCTGGTGATCCCGTTCCGCACGGGTTACGTGCGGCTGCGGGTCGAGGAGTCGGCGCGGATCGTCAGGACGGCGCGCCGCCGCTTCCGCCGCCACAACAGCGGACGAAAGTTCGTCGAGAACGAGCTGTGGTCGGCCCTTGCGGCGAGCTTCCACGATGTCGAGATCGGCCCTCGTTCGGTGAAGGACACCCTGCGGGGAACCGACGAGATCCGCGAGGCCCTCGACCGCATGTGGCCGTTGCTGACCCCGGCCCAACTGCTCCACGACCTCTTCGGGTCGAAGGCGTTGCTCACATTGGCCGCTCGAGACGTCCTCGACGAATCCGAGGCGCTCGCTCTCTTCCGCGCTCGGTCCGAGACGGTCGACGAGGTTCGTTGGACCGCCGCCGATGTCGCCCTGCTCGACGATGCCCGCGACGTGCTCGGCCCCAAGCCGGGGCGCAACGGCAAGATCGACGACGCCGACGAGATCCGCACCTACGGGCACATCGTCATCGACGAGGTGCAGGATCTCACGCCGATGCAGCTGAAGATGGCGACGCGCCGCTCCTTGAACGGGGCGATGACCATCGTCGGTGATCTCGCCCAGGCCACGGGGGCGCTGGCGCCCACCGACTGGGAGGACGTGCTCGATCACCTTCCCGACCGCAAGCCGTCACGGGTGATCGGGCTCTCGGTCGGCTACCGGATCCCGGGGCAGATCATGGAGCTGGCGAACCGTGTGATGGCCGTGGCGACACCGTCGTTGCGCTCGCCGGTCTCGGTCCGGGTGGGCGATGCCCAGCCGGTCATCGTGCGCGCCGAGTCGTCGGCTGCGCTCGGCCAGTCCGTGGCGGCCGAGGTGCGCTCGCTCACCGCCGCGCTCCCGGGCGCGAGCCTCGGCGTCATCGCTCCGGACTCCATGATCGACGACCTCTCCGAGCACCTGACCGCGGCGGGCGTCAATCACGGAACGGCGACGCGAACCGGACTCGACGAAGGCGTCACACTGGTGCCCGTCAGCGTCGTCAAGGGCCTCGAGCTCGATGCGGTCGTCGTCGTCGAACCAGCGCGGATCGTCGACGACCACGAGCACGGCATGCGGTCGCTCTACGTGGCGCTCACCCGTCCGACGCAACGGCTGAGCATCGTCCACGCCGCCGACCTTCCCGAACCCCTTCGCTGACCGCCCTCCGGCAGGGTTCAGGCGGCGCCGGTGTAGCGATCGACGAGATTGCTGAGGATCTGGAACGCCTTGTCGGCGTCGGCAGGGCGAATTCGGGCGACCGCATTGCGCGCCATGTCGACCGTGGTCTGGATGCCGCCGGCCAGATCGCGCCGGGTGGCCTCGACGTCGGGCTGGGCGACCGCCCAGATCGCCGTGATCCGGCGAAGGGTGGCCTGCTCGTCGCCGGTGTCGGCGATCTGGGCGCTGAGCTGGCTCATGTCGGTCGCCATCTCGGCGAGCAGTTCACCGGTGGTTCCGACGATCGGCAGCGTGGTGGTCGGCACGGTCTCGACCGAACCGTTCGCATCGGTGCGCTCGGTCGGGGCGCTCGAATCGACCTCGACGACCGTTGAGGCGCACGCTGACAGTGCGACGGTCACGCCGAGGATTCCGAGTGCTCGTTTCACGACGTGACCAGGATGCGTTCGCTGGCAAACGAACCGACGCCGATGTGGCGACCATCGATCTCGACCGTCAGGGTTCCGTCGGGGGAGGCCGCGGTGACGGTTCCCCGATTGCCCGGCTGGATCGCCGACGCTTCGAGGAACTCGAGGAGGCCCGGTTCGAACTCCAGCTCCTCGGTGATGCGGCGCACGATGAACGGTGAGCCGACGGCGACGTCGGACAACGGCGCCGAGTCGGGCGCCTCGTAGCCGGACCCAGGGATCGGATTGCCGTGGGGGCACGTGGTCGGTTCGCCGAGCAGATCGTTGAGCGCCCGTTCGACGGAATCGCTCATGATGTGCTCCCACTTGCCGGCCTCGTGATGTGCTTCGGCCCACGAGAGTTTGAGCACCTCGGTCAGAAAGACCTCTGCGAGGCGGTGCCGTCGCACGACACGCTCGCCGAGGCGGCGACCGGCGTCGGTGAGGCGGATCCCGTCGTCGGAACTGATCAGGCCCTCGGCCTCCAGCCGCTTCATCATCTCGCTCACCGCGGGGCGCGACACCTGCAGCCGTTCGGCGATTCGTGCCTGGATGACTTCGACGTCGTCTTCGTGCAGCTCGAAGATGCACTCGCAGTACTCCTCGAAGGCGGGATGGTGTTCACCGCTCGCAGGCATGGGTGGAGCCTACCGGCGCGGTTCGACGCCGTGCCCCGGCGGTGGCGGGCGGGCACGGGCTCGTCCGACCGCTGGGAGGGCTGCCACACTTCGCCGATGACTCTCGAGAACGACCCGACGTCTCCGACCACCCGCCGTCTGGAGGTCGACCGGGCGATCGCAGCCGATGCCGGAGCCATCTTCGACGTGCTGCGCAGCCCGGCGGGCCATGTGGCGATCGATGCCTCTGGCATGTTGATGTCTGCCGAAGGCGAAGTGGCGACGGCCGTCGGGGACAGATTCGTCGTCCACATGGACCGTGACTCGCTGCGCGACTTCGATCTGGGCGAATACGACGTCACCGTCGTGATCGACACCTTCGAGTCCGATCGTGAGATCGCATGGACGATCGACGGCTCGTTCGATCCGCCGATCGGGCATGTGTACGGCTACCGGCTCGACCCGATCGAGGGCGGCACGCTCGTCACCTCGTACTACGACTGGTCGAACCTGCACGAGAACTACGCCGCGATGGCCGACAGCGTGTTCCCGGTGATCTCGGAGACGAATCTGCGCGCCACCCTGGGCATCCTCGCTCGCACCGTCGCGCCGGGCCGTTCGCGACCAGGTGCCTGATCGCGGCGTCGTCGTGACGATCGGTGCCCGGCGATCGATGTCAGGCGGCGCCGGTCAACCCTGGAGTCGGCGCATCCAGCTCTCGGCATAGCGCAGCCGTCGCTCGAGTTGCTCGGTGGTGGCCGTCGCGACACGGGTCACCCCCGCGAGGCGGTTCATCTCCCCCTGGACCTTGGCGTGGCCCCACCCGGTGATGTCGACGAGGCGTTTCGCGACGTGGGCATTGCGGGTTCGCAGGTCGTCCTTGCGTTCGGCGACGCTGAGCGAGCCGCTCGGGACGAGTCCAGCGGCGGTCGGCACCTCCGGCAGGTCGAGATTGAGCGTCGGGTCGGCGACGAACTGTGGCTCGGCGATTTCGATGTCGTCGTCGTAGCGCGGCGCGCTGAGGTCGTCGGGTGAGAACAGCGGTTCGTATCGCACGCCGTCCTGGGTGACCGTGTGCACCGTGATGTCGGTGGCCGTCGACGAGACGACGGAGAACAACGTCAGCTGTTCGATGTCGTCGGGATGGGTCTGGTCGTCGAGACCCCCGTCGAGCGCGAAGTCGTCGCCGTCATCGCTCCCGGGCGGGCGCAGGATGTGGCGCCGCGCCTCGGCGATCTCGAATGCATGGGTGCGCAGCCTCGGGTCGTCGGGGATGTAGACGTAGGCCTTCTGCGTGGCCCGACCCGCTTGCCAACGCACGAATCGCCCGACCGCCTGACGGAAGAACAGCTCGGTCGAGGTGGTCGTGGCGAAGACGCCGACGCGCAGCCGGGGGATGTCGACACCCTCTGACACCATGCGGACCGCGACGAGCCAGGGGCGATCGTTGTGGCTGAACTCAGCGATCTTCTTGGATGCGGTCGGGTCGTCGCTGACCACCACGTCGGCCGGCACGCCGAATCGGTCGCGCAGCAGGCGGGCGATTCCCTGGGCGTGATCCTGGTCGATGGCGATGACCAGGCCCCCGGCCTCGCGGTGGTCCTGGCGGATCGAGCGCAGCTGCTCGTTGGCACGGGCGAGCACGCTCGGCATCCACTCGCCCTCGAGGCTCAGCGCCGTCCGCAGGCGCATCGACATCTGGTCCTTGGTCAGTTCGTCCTGGAAGCTGGCGTTGATCACGTCGCCTGACGCGGTCGTCCACTCCATGTCGCCGTCGACGCGCGGGAAGTACACGGGGCGCACGACGCCGCCGTCGCGCAGCGCATCGGCATAGCCATAGGTGAAGTCGGCATGCGCCTGGTCGCCCTCGCCGATGGCGTCGTAGCGCACGAACGGGATCTGGACGGCATCGCTACGGAACGGGGTGCCCGACAACGAGAGACGGCGCGCCGCATGGCCGAAGGCCACCCGGATGCTGTCGCCCCACGCCTTGTCGTGGCCCGCGTGGTGGATCTCGTCGAGGATGACGAAGCCGTCGGCGCTCAGCCCTGCGAGCTTCGCTGCGGTGTTGCCCGTCGCGATCTGTTGGTACGTGGTGACGAGGCCGTGCACGTCGCGCGCCAGCCCGTCGCCCGGGCTCCAGTCGGGGTCGAGTTGGAGTCCGAGCCGGTGGGCCGCCAACGACCACTGCACCTTGAGGTGACTCGTCGGGGCGACCACGACGAGCGTGCGCGGTTCGTCGGCGAGGGTGGCGCGGGCGCAGGTGAGCGCGAAGGTCGTCTTTCCGGCTCCGGGGGTCGCCACGGCGAGGAAATCGGAGTTCGGGCTGGCCCGGAACTGCTCGTAGGCGGCACGTTGCCAGGGGCGCAGGGTCACGGTCGGCATCGGCCCCCCGAGTCTGGCGCCACCCGCCGTCCACCCCAACCACCTCTGAAATTCTCCTCGCACCGCGCGCCCAGCGCACGCCGACGGGGGAAATTCGGAGGTCGGCGGGGGTGGGCACCGGATACGGTGGGCGACGATGACCGACCAGTGAGCCGTCCCACCGTCCGTTCTCGTTTGGAGGTGCCGTCATGGCCGCGTCGCTCATCGCCCGTCAACTCACCGTCGTCAGAGGCCCCCTCGTCGTGCTCGACGCGATCGACCTCGTCCTCGCCCCCGGCCACCGTGTCGGTCTGATCGGGCCCAACGGGGTCGGCAAGTCCACGCTGCTCGCCGCGCTCTGTGGATCGGTCGCACTCGACAGCGGGTCCGTGGAGGCCAGCCCGCGTGCGGCGAACGTCGGGCTGCTGCCCCAGGAACCCGAACGGTCCAGCACCGAGAGCGTGAGGGACTTCCTCGGGCGCCGAACCGGGGTGGCGGCGGCGCAGATCGAACTCGAGGCCGCGACCGGTGCGCTCGCTGCCGGCGAATCGGGTGCCGACGATCGGTACTCGGATGCACTCGATCGCTGGCTGGCGCTGGGTGCAGCCGACTTCGATGCGCGTGTCGGTGAGACGTGGGCCGAACTGGGACTCGATCCGGCACTGCTCGATCAACCGACGTCGACGCTGTCCGGCGGCGAAGCGGCGCGGAGCTCACTCGCCTCGCTGTTGTTGTCGCGCTACGACGTGTTCCTGCTCGACGAGCCGACGAACGATCTCGATCTCGACGGTCTCGAACGCCTCGAGCGATGGATGCTCGTCCTCGATGCCCCCGTGCTGCTCGTCAGCCACGACCGCACGTTTCTCGAGCGCGTCATCACCGACGTGGTCGAGATCGACCACCACTCGCATCGTGCCGAGTGGTACTCCGGCGGCTGGTCGGCGTTTCTCGCCGAGCGAACGCTCGCCCGCCTGCACGCCCAGCAGCGCTTCGACGAGTACGACTCCAAGCGTTCGGCGTTGCAGCAGCGCGCCCAGCGCGAGCGCGAGTGGGCATCGCAGGGGCAGTCGAAGGTGAGGAAGTCGGGGGAGAACGACAAGCACATCCGGAACTTCAAGATCAATCAGACCGAGCAACTCGCGGGCAAGGCGGCTCGCACGCAGAAGGCCGCCGAACGTCTCGAGGCGGTCGAGGAGCCGCGCGAGCCATGGGAGCTGCGCCTCACGATCCCAACTGCAGGTCGCAGCGGTGACGTCGTGGCCACGGTCCGGGGCGCCGAGGTCGAACGCGGTGCATTCCGTCTCGGTCCCGTCGACCTCGACCTCCGCGCCGGTGACCGCATCGCCCTGATCGGGGCGAACGGGAGCGGCAAGAGCACGCTGATCGCACTGATGCTCGGCAAGATCGCGCCGACGGCCGGAACCTCCGGACTGGGAGCGAGCGTGGTGATCGGCGAGATCGAGCAGGCGCGCACGGAATTGCTCGGCGATGACTCGCTGCTCGACACGTTCAGCGTCCTGACCGGCCTGTCGAGCGGTGACAGCCGGACGCTGCTCGCCAAGTTCGGCCTCGGCGCCGAACACGTGCACCGCGGGGCGGCAACGCTGTCGCCGGGCGAGCGGACGCGGGCATCGCTGGCGCTGTTGATGGCGAACGGGGCGAATCTGTTGGTGCTCGACGAGCCGACGAACCATCTCGACATGCCGGCGATCGAACAACTCGAGCAGGCGCTCGACACCTTTGCCGGCACGGTGATCCTCGTCACCCACGACCGGGCACTGCTCGAACGTGTTCGCATCACCAGATCGTTCGATGTGGTCGACGGCGTGGTCACCGAACGTCACGTTTGACCCGGCACCGTGTGACGCTGGGGTTCGAAGATGTTCAGGGGTCGGGAACCAGGTGGGTGCCGGCGACGACCAGTCACTTCGTGAACCAACGAACCAGACTCTTCATCGTTCCCGTCGCCGCGCTCTCCCTGACGTTCGCGGTCGCCGCGTGCGGCAGCGACGACACCTCCTCGGTGGCGACGACCGAAGCGACCACCGACATGGCGGGCACCACCCCCATGGATGGCACGACCGACATGGGCGGCGAGATGGCCGGCGGCGAGGCGACTGTCGGTGACATCGCCGTGACGGGCGCATGGATTCGTGAGCCGGCCGTGGGACAGACCACCTCGGCCGCGTACGCGACGATCACCAACAATGGTGCCGCCGACGTGACACTCGTCAGCGCATCGGTGCCGTTCGACGCAACCGTCCAGCTGCACGAGACGACCACCGACGCGGCGGGCACGATGCAGATGCAGGAGGTCCCCGAGGGGTTCACGATCCCGGCCGGGGGCTCGTTCTCGCTCGAGCCGGGTGGCGCGCACATCATGATGATCGGCATCGATCCGGCCGACGTCACCGGCACGATCGACGTCACCCTGGTGTTCGACGACGGCACCGAGGTCGTCGTCGGCGCACCGGTGAAGACGCTCGACATGTCCGGCACCGACAGCGACATGGGCAGCGACGACATGGGTGGCGACATGGACAACGACATGACCGGCACCACGATGGCCGGCTGATCGGCCGACACGACCATGCAGTGATGAGTCTCGGCGCGGACAGGTCGCGCCGGGACTCATCGGAGCGAGCGGGCCGACCGGTATGCCGGGGTTGCGGGCGTGGATAGGTTGGGCGGATCGCTGACCACCCAGTACTCGAGGCGTTCTCGCCCGCGGTCCGAGAGTGGTTCGCGGCCTCATTCCCGGAGCCGACGTCACCGCAGGTGCAGGGGTGGCCGCACATCGCCGCCGGCATACACACGCTGATCTGCGCCCCGACCGGGTCAGGCAAGACGCTCACCGCCTTCCTGGCATCGATCGATCGGCTGACCACGACGCCACGTCCCGAGGAGCGCTCGCACCGCACCCGCGTCCTCTACATCTCGCCGCTGCGGGCGCTCGCCTTCGACATCGAGAAGAACCTGCGGGCGCCGCTGAAGGGGATCGAACTCGCGGCCGAGCGTCTCGGTGAGCACTTCGTCGCTCCCGACGTCGGGATGCGCACCGGCGACACCGCGGCCAACGACCGCCAGAAGCTCATCCGGCGCCCCCCGGATCTGTTGATCACCACGCCGGAATCGCTCTACTTGATGCTGACGTCGTCGGCGCGCGAAACGCTCGCCGGTGTCGAGACGGTGATCATCGACGAGATCCATGCGATGGCCACCACCAAACGCGGCGCGCATCTGATGCTGACGCTGGAGCGGCTCGAGCAGATCACCGACGCTCCGCCTCAGCGCATCGGGCTGTCGGCCACGCAGCGGCCGTTGGAGGAGGTCGCGGAGTTCCTCGGCGGTTGGGCGGAGCCGGGCAGGAAGCGGCCGGTGCAGATCGTCGACGCCGGCATCCGCAAGGCGCTCGAGGTCGAGGTCGTCATCCCGATCGAGGACATGTCGACGATCGGGCGGGTCGAGGTCGAACTCACGCCCGGCCCGGCGACCTCGGCGCTGACCGAGCGTCGGACGTCGATCTGGCCGAGCATCTATCCCGCGATCCTCGAACGAATTCTGGCGAACCGCACCACGATCATCTTCTGCAACGCGCGGCGCTCCGCCGAGCGGCTGGCCGCGAAGCTCAACGAACTGGCCATCGAACAGGGCGTGCCCGGCATCGTCGATCCCGAGACCGGCCAGATGATCGACGAACTCGTGAGAGCACACCACGGGTCGTTGGCACGCGAGCAACGCGTCGTGATCGAGGACCGTCTCAAGCGCGGTGAACTCCGCGCGATCGTCGCCACGTCCTCGCTCGAACTCGGCATCGACATGGGTGCGGTCGACCTCGTGATCCAGGTGGAATCGCCCGGCGCCGTCAGCCGGGGTCTGCAACGGATCGGCCGCGCGGGCCACCATGTGGGCGAACCGTCGCGAGGTTCGATCTTCCCGAAGCATCGCGGCGACCTGCTCGAAGCCGCGATCGTGACGCGCCGCATGGTCGACGGCGAGATCGAGTCGACCCGGTACCTGCGCAACCCGCTCGACGTGCTCGCGCAACAGATCGTCGCCCACGTGGCGATCGTCGAGGAGTGCTCGGTCGACGAGGTGGCGACGATGGTGCGACGGTGCGCGAGCTTCGCCGACATCTCCGACGACTTGCTCACCAACGTGCTCGACCTGCTGTCGGGCCGCTATCCGAGCGAGGAGTTCTCCGAACTCCGTCCCCGGATCGTGTGGGACCGGATCAGCGACCGTCTGCGCGCACGCGACGGATCCAAACGGCTCGCCGTCACCTCCGGGGGGACCATTCCCGACCGCGGCCTGTTCGGCGTGTTCCTGCCCGACGGGACGCGGGTCGGCGAACTCGACGAGGAGATGGTCTACGAGAGCCGTCCCGGCGAGACGTTCGTGCTCGGCGCGTCGACGTGGCGGATCGAGGACATCACGTTCGAACGTGTGACGGTCAGCCCGGCGCCCGGTCAGCCCGGCAAGATGCCGTTCTGGCACGGCGACCGCCCGGGTCGGCCACTCGAACTCGGCCGGGCGCTCGGTGCATTCGTCCGCGAGATCCGTGAGCTCGACGACGCTGCTGCGACCGAGCGGCTGATGACGCACTACTCGCTCGACGCGTTCGCCGCCGGGAACCTGCAGCAGTACCTCGCGGAACAGGTCGAGGCGACCGGTGCCGTCCCCGACGATCGCACGGTGGTCGTCGAGCGATTCCAGGACGAGATCGGCGACTGGCGGATCTGTATCCTCAGCCCGTTCGGCACCCCGGTGCACGCACCGTGGGCGATGGCGATCGAGCGGCGGTTGATGGACCGCTACGACATCCCGGTCGAGTCGATGTGGGGCGACGACGGCATCGTCATCCGGCTGCCCGAGTCGGCCGTCGAGCTGCCGATCGAGGCGCTGATGATCGACCCGGAGGACATCGACGAACTCGTCGTCGAGACGCTGCCGCAGACGGCGCTGTTCTCGGCCCGATTCCGCGAGTGTGCCGGACGGGCGTTGCTGCTGCCACGACGCCGACCCGATCGCCGTACGCCACTGTGGCAGCAGCGCCAGCGTGCAGCCGATCTGCTCGCGGTCGCCGCGAAGTACCCGACGTTCCCGATCCTGCTCGAGACGTCGCGCGAGTGCCTCCAGGACGTGTTCGACGTGCCGGCACTGCGCGAAGTGCTCGGGCTCCTGCGCTCACGTGCGATCCGCATCGTCACCGTCGACACCGGCAAGGCGAGCCCGATGGCGTCGAGCCTGTTGTTCAACTGGATCGCGGCCTACATGTACGAGGGCGACGCCCCGCTTGCCGAGCGCCGAGCTGCGGCCTTGGCGCTCGACCGGGATCTGCTCCGCGACCTCCTCGGCGCCGAGGAGCTGCGCGATCTCCTCGACCCCGAGGTGCTCGCCGACGTCGAGCTGGAACTGCAGTGCGTGACCGACGGTCGACGCGCCCGTTCGGCCGACGAACTCCATGACGTGTTCCGCAAGGTCGGCGATCTGACCCGTGACGAGGTCGAAGTGCGATGCGAATCGTCCGAGGGCTGGCTCGACCGGCTCCTCGCCGAGCGCAGGATCATCGAGATCGCGCTCGCCGGAGAAACCCGCTACGCGGCCGCCGAGGATGCCGCCCGATACCGCGACGCATTCGGCTGTTCCCTCCCGCTCGGGCTCCCGATGGCGTTCACCGACCCGGTGGCCCGCCCGCTCGAAGAAGTCGTCGGCCGGTACGCACGCACGCACGGCCCCTTCCTCACCGCCGACGTGGCCAGGAGGTTCGGGGCGCCGCCCGAGCGGATCGCCGGGGCACTCGCGGCGCTCGAAGGCGAGGAGCGCGTCGTCATCGGCGAGTTCCGACCCGAGGGTGTGTCGCGCGAGTTCTGCGACGTCGACGTACTGCGTCAACTGCGCCGCCGGTCGCTGGCCGCCCTTCGAAAGGAGGTCGAGCCCGTCGAGCAGGAGGCCTTCGCCCGGTTCCTGACGGCGTGGCACAACGTTCCGGCGCAGCGACGCGGGATGGACGCGCTCGTCGAGACGCTCGGCGTGCTGTCGGGCACGGCGCTCGTCGCGTCGACGATCGAGCGTGACGTCCTCCCGGTGCGCGTGGCCGCGTTCCGGCCGCCGATGCTCGACGAACTGTGCACTGCCGGCGAGGTCGTGTGGATCGGCGCCGGTGCACTCGGCGCCCGAGACGGTCGGATCCGGCTCTGTTTCGCCGATCAACTTCCGCTCCTCGCCCCGGGCTGGGAGGCGCGCGACGTCGCTGAAGGCGGCCTTCAGGAGGCGATCCGAACGCTGCTCGCCGAACAGGGAGCGAGCTTCTGGGGGCAGATCAGGGCTGCCGCGCCGGGCGCGCAGGACCAGGAGTTGCTCGCCGCGCTCTGGGATCTGGTGTGGGCCGGCGAGGTCACCAACGACTCGCTCGCGGCGCTGAGGTCGGTGCTCGGCGGTGCCAAGGTCAAGAGTGCGGCGACGGGTCGAGCCGCGTACGGCCGCAGCCGGCCCCGTCCGGGTCGGCTCACCCGGATCGGTCCTCCGGCCGGTCAGGGCCGGTGGAGTCTCGTCGCGCCGCTGCTGCAACCGGTGCCGACCGCCACGGAGGCCGCTCACGCCCAGGCGCTGCAACTCGTCGAGCGCTACGGAGTGGTGACCCGCGAGGCGGTGATGGCCGAGGGGCTCGTCGGTGGATTTTCCGCGGTCTACGGGGTGCTCAAGGTGTTGGAGGAGCGCGGTCAGGTCCGACGCGGCTACTTCGTCGACGGCCTCGGCGCGGCCCAGTTCGCGATTCCCGGCGCGGTCGATCGCCTGCGCGCAGCGCGTGAGACCCCGGACCCGGTGATACGTCCCGACGATGTGCCGGACCCCATCGTGCTCGCATCGACCGATCCGGCCCAGCCATACGGCGCGGCCCTCGCCTGGCCCGACACCCCGGGACGTCCGGCGCGGAGCGCATCATCGCTGGTGGTGTTGCGTGCCGGTCGACCGCTCGTGTGGTTCGACCGGCGGGGACATCATCTCGTCACGTTCCCCGACGCGCTCGACGACACATCGTGGAGCGCGGCGCTGATCTCGCTGGTGAAGGACGGGCGGGTGAAGTCCATCGAGATCCGCAAGGTGAACGGCGACGGTCTCAGCGGTGCTGCGGTGACCGGCGGCCTCGTCGAGCTCCTCCGCAACACCGGGTTCGCCGACGGGTACCGCGGCCTGATCGCCCGCGGTTGAGCGCCGCCGCGCCTGTCCTCCGACGCCGCAGGTGTGCTGTCTATGGTGAGCGAGTGAATTCGTCGGGCAATGAGCACATCGAACAAGTCTTGCCGCCAGATCCGCTGACGATCGTCAGATCGAAGGCATACATCCAGGCCTTGGTCCTGGCCGCGTTGATCGCCCTGCCGGTGGCCGCAGTGGCCTACGTGTTCCTCGCGCTCGTCGCCTGGCTCCAGGAAGCCCTGTACACCGACCTCCCGAGCGGACTGGGTTTCGACGCACCGCCGGTCTGGTGGCCGGTGCCGCTGTTGGCGATGTCGGGCCTCCTCGTCGCCTTGTGTATTCGATCGCTGCCGGGGAACTGCGGCCACTCGCCCTCGGGCGGGTTCCAGCAGGGCGCACCGACGCTGCCGATCGAACTGCCCGGCGTTGCGCTTGCCGCGCTTGCGACACTGTCGCTCGGTGCCGTGCTCGGCCCGGAGGCCCCGCTGATCGCCATCGGTGGAGGCTTGGGAGCGCTTGCGATCCAGAGCATCAAACGCGACGCCCCGCCGACGGCGGTGGCGCTCATTGCGTCGGCGGGCAGCTTCGCAGCGATCAGCACGTTGATCGGTTCTCCCGTGGTCGCGGCCTTCCTGATGTTGGAGGTGGCCGGACTGGGTGGGACGATGCTCGCTGTCGCGCTGCTCCCGGGACTGCTCGCCGCGGGACTCGGGTTCCTCGTGTTCATCGGGCTCGACTCGCTCACTGGACGAGGGACGTTCTCGCTGGCCATCCCCGACCTCCCGGCGTTCACGACGCCGACGGTTGCGATGTTCGCGTGGGCCGTCGTCCTCGGGCTCCTCTGCCCGCTGCTCGGGTGGCTGATCTACACCGTGGCGCTGTCGGTGCGCACACTCGTGCACGCTCGCCGGCTGCTCGTCACGGCGTTGCTCGGCGTGGGGATCGCCGCGCTGGCGATCCTCTTTGCCGAATCGACGGACCAGGGCAACGAATACGTGCTGTTCTCCGGCCAGGCGCAGTTGCCGGTGCTCATCGAGCAGTCCGCTGCATGGTCGACCGGTGCACTGCTCCTGGTGATCGTGTGCAAGGGACTGGCGTATGCGCTGTCACTCAGCGCCTTCCGCGGCGGGCCGATCTTCCCGAGCCTCTTCATCGGGGGAGCGATCGGAGTGCTCGCGGCCGACCTCCCTGGCATGTCACTCGTGCCGGGCCTCGCGATCGGGATCGGCGCGATGTGCGTGTCGATGCTCAAGCTGCCGTTCACGTCGGTGCTCCTCGCCACCGTGCTGCTCTCCAGCGATGCCTACGCGGTGATGCCGCTGGCGATCGTCGCCGTCGTCGCCGCCTACGTGTTGACCGTGTGGATCCCTGCTCCCCGGTCGTGGTTCGACCGAGAGTCCGTCGGCACTGCCTGAACCGGAGTCAGTCAGCCTGCGTCGGGTCTGGCGATGCCGGTGGCCACAGGAGGTAGCCGCCCACGAGGAAGCAGACCGCCCCGATGAACGTGCCGAGGTTGACGAGCGCGATGTTCCACACTTCACCGGTGGTCGGCAGGACGAGGGCGGCGATCGCCGAGACCATGAAGAAGACCGATCCGATCCCGTTGAGCAGATTCACCCACCAGTTCGCGTCGTCGCGGCGCACGGTCCAGTGGAATCCGACCACGACGGCCCATGCGAGCGTGCTCGCCACCAGGAACGCAATCGATCCGAAGATGTCCGGCGCCCACACGAGTCGGTTCTCCTGTTGCGTGTCGAGGTCCGCAACGAGCGCGCCGAACGTGCTGATGTTGAAGAAGATCGTGCCCGCGAGCTGCACGGCGGTCGCCCACCAGAACAGGCTGTGCGGCCTGATCCCCACGTATCGAAACGTGTCGGAGCCCTCGTTCACGGCCTGCAGGAACTGGCTGTATCCCGCCGTGGTGAAGAACACCGAACCGAGCGCGAACGTCACTGCGTCGACCCTCGGATCGACGAAGTGTGCGTACGCGGGGAACGAGCCGAGCGCAAACAGGAACGAGCCGATGATGAACAATGCGCCGACACGCCAACCCAGGTTGCGCGCGTTCCATCGGATCTCTCGTCGCCACGTCATCGGGGCGGTGAATCCCTCGATCTCACTCACTCAGGTGTGCGAGAAGCGCTCGGGTTCGGATGGATGTGCGGGCGGGTACTGGTTGAGGTGGTCCACGGCCTTGCGCAGTGCGGCCACGAGACCCTCCGCGAGGTCGAGGCTGAACCCCTCGCGCACCACGATGCGGAGCACGGCGACGTCGGTGGCATCGGCGGGCATCGTGTAGGCCGGCACCTGCCAGCCGCCGGTGCGGAGCTGGTCGGAGACGTGGAACACGGTGAACGGCTGCTCGCCCTTCATTCGGAACGCCATCACGGGGATCGCGCTTCCGTCGCTGATGATCTCGAACGGGCCCATCTTGGCGATCTCCGCCGAGAGGAACAGGGTGATGTCGCGCAGCGACTCCATGATCCGGGTGTACCCCTCGCGGCCGAGCCGCAGGAAGTTGTAGTACTGGCCCACGATCTGGTTGCCGGGTCGCGAGAAGTTCAGCGTGAACGTCGGCATGTCGCCACCGAGGTAGTTGACGTGGAAGATCAGCTCCTCGGGGAGTTCGTCCTTCGAGCGCCAGATCGCGAACCCCAGACCAGGGTAGGTGAGGCCGTACTTGTGGCCCGACACGTTGATCGACTTCACCTGCGGGAGCCGGAAGTCCCACATGAGATCGGGATGCAGGAACGGTGCCACGAAGCCGCCGCTCGCCGCGTCGACGTGGATGGGGATGTCGAGCCCGTGCTCGGCGTTGTAGGCCACCACACGGTCGTGGATCTCCTCGATCGGTTCGAACTCGCCGGTGTAGGTGGTGCCGAGGATCGGGATCACACCGATCGTGTTCTCGTCGACGCGAGCCATGACGGCCTCGGGATCGACGACGAAGCACGTCTCGGTGACCGGTACGTAGCGGGGCTCGACGTCCCAGTAACGACAGAACTTCTCCCAGACGACCTGGACATTGGAACCCAGCACCATGTTCGGTCGGTCGGTCGAGAGGCCGGCTGCCTCGCGGCGCTTGCGCCACTGCCACTTCATCGCCAATCCGCAGAGCATCACCGCCTCGCTCGACCCGATCGTCGAGACGCCGATCGCGTCACCGTCGACCGGGGCGTGGAACAGGTCGGCCACGACGTTGACACAGCGCCGCTCGATCTCGGCGGTCTGCGGATACTCGTCCTTGTCGATCATGTTCTTGTCGAACGACTCGGCCATCAGCTTGTCGGCCTCGGGCTCCATCCACGTCGTGACGAACGTTGCCATGTTCAGCCGGGAGCTCCCGTCGAGCAACAGCTCGTCGTGGATGTAGCGGTACACCGCAGTCGGTGGTGACTCCGAGTCCGGAAGGCGATGCTTCGGTGTCGGCCGACGATTCAGGCGACCGGAGTACGCGGGAGTCAACTCGGTGTCGGCGGGATCGTGCGCATGGATCATGATGACTTCCTCGAGGTTGGGGGTGGACGTCGGGTGAGCTCAACGTAGAGCATCAGCCTGGTCGAGTTCTCCGCCTGGCATCATCGCCCCATACGGGTGATCCGAACACACGAGGGAGCACGATGAGCCGACGCCGCCGTTCGGACGACCGAACAACCTGGCGCCAGTACCTGCGATATCGGTTCGATGCGCTGCTCGCGCGCGGCACCTGGGCCGTGCTGCTGTGGCTCGGGATCGTCACCTTCGCCGTCGTACTGACGGCGTCGTTCCTGCTCCGGCGCGCGGGGGTGACACTCGCCGGGAGCGAGGACGGCGGGTGGTTCGAGGACTTCTGGCAGAGCATGCTCCGCACCCTCGACACCGGCACGATGGCCAGCGACAGTGGCTGGCGTCAACGTCTCGTCGCTCTGTCCGTCACGATCTTCGGGCTCCTCGTGCTCGGCACGCTCATCGGCGTCATCGCGAGCGGCGTCGAGGCGCAGATCGATCGGATGAAGCGAGGGCGCAGCGCTGTCGTCGAATCCGACCACATCGTCGTGCTCGGCGCCTCGAGTCTGCTGCCCGACGTGGTCGACCAACTGTGTCGCGCCAACGCTCGTCGGCGCACGGCGATCGTCGTGATGGCCGACCAGGACCCCGCTGAACTGGCTGACGAGGTGCGACAGGGCGTCGAGAACACGTTCGGCAATCGTCTGGTGTTCCGCGACGGCGATCCGACGCGGCTCGCCGATCTCGAGTTGGTTCGCCTCGGGCACTGTCGGACCGTGGTGGTGCTCAACGGTGACGGCGACCACACGGGCGACGCTCGAGCGGTGCACACGGTGTTGGCCGTGCGGGAGGCGCTGGGCGAACTCGATCGCACGCCGATCGTCGTCGTGCTCGACGAGACGGCGGTCGCCGAGACGCTCGTTGCTTCGCTCGACGAGTCCGTGCACCCGATCGTGATCACACAGGCCGTGGCCCGCAACGTCGTCTTCGCCCTGCGTGAACGCGGTCTGGGCGAGGTGATGGCCGAACTGTCGGACTTCCGGGGCGCCGACATCTACGTGCTTGCGGCGCCCGGCCTCGTCGGGAACCGATTCGGCGATGTGGTCATCGGAGCGTCCGACTTCCGCCCGATCGGGCTGATGCGCGACACGGGAGCCGTCGAACTCCAGCCGGCGGCCGACGAGGTGATCGGCAGCAGCGATCGTCTCGTGATCGTGGCTCACCACGCCACGGTGGCGCTCGACATCGACCAGGGTTTCGTCGCCGATCAGCAGGTCGGGCACGGCGATCGGCCGGACTTTCGATCGAACTCGGTGACACAACACGTGCTCGTGGTGGGCTGGAGTGGTCTCGGGCCACCGTTGCTCACCGGCTGGGCGATGTCAGCAGCCGCCGGCTCGACGGTCCAGGTCGTGTTCGATCCGCGAGTGATCGATCAGGACGACGTCGATGTTCCCGATCTCGGTGACGTCTCCGTCGTGTTGACCCCGCTCAGCGGTGAGGTCACGACCCTCGGTCGCCGCGTTCCACCGCACATCACCGCCATCGTGCTGCTCGCATACCGCGATCATCTGCCGCCGCAGGAGGTCGACAGCAGGACGCTGTTGGAGCTGATGACCCTTCGGCGCGATCTCGAGGATCGATCGCAATCGGTGCCGCGGCTCGTGATCGAACTGACGGATCCGGGCAATTCGGCGCTCGCCGACGTGCGGGGGGTCGACGAGGTGATCGTCACGCCGGCGATGGCCAGCCGAATCCTCGCCCAGCTCGTCGACGACCCGTCGAGGCGAGCCGTCTACCTGGCGTTGTACGACCCGGGCGGGTCGTCGATCCACATGATGGACGCTGAGCGACTCGGCCTGCGCGGCACCGTGATCATGCGTGACATCGTCGGGGCTGCTGCCGCCCATGGGGTGCTGTCGATCGGCTGGCGCCGACCGGCAGAGCTCGGCGGCGAACTCGTTCTGAACCCTCCCGCCGATCGCCGACTCGACCTCGCGCCAGGCGACGAGATCGTCGTCATCGGCTGAACCGTCACACGGTGCCGGGTCAAACGTGACGTTTCAACTCGGTGGCCGACCGGCTGAACGGTCAGCGCGGAGCGACGGAGCTGTCGGCGACCCAGTTGCCGTGGAAGCCGTAGGGGACCCGTTGGGGCAGCTTGATTCGTGCCACCTCCGTGGCGGTGATGTCGGCAGCATCGAGGATGCACAATTCGCTCGCGTCGGTGGCGACGTCGTACACCACGGTGAGGATCCAGCAGTCGTCCTCAGCGACGCCGTCGGCCTTCGGAACGACCACTGGCTCCGCACCGCCCCGGCCGTGTCCGAACTCGTGAGCCTGGGTCGTGCGCTGTTCGACGTCGATCTTGATGATGGCGCCGTGGAGGTTCTCGGCGCCCGGTGACACCTCGGAGGTGTAGCCATACCGGTGCTGCTGCAGGCCGACGCGGGGATTGTGGCGAGGGAACTCCTGCGGGCGGTCGTCGATGCGGGTCTCGGTCACCCGTCGGGCAACCGGGTCGATGGTCCAACGATCGAATGTCGGCAGCACCTCGCTGAACGGGCCGTTGAAGTTGTCGACCATCATCGAGTCGTAGCGACACAGGTCGACGACGACGGTGCCATCCGGCGCGTCGTAGGCGTTGAGGGGATGGAACACGTAGCAGGGGTCGACGTCGCACCAGATGACGTCGTCGGCGGTGCCGAGGCGGGGAAGGAGCCCGACCCGGGCGGCGCGATCGGGGTTCCAGGCGAACGGGAACGAGAACCCCTTGCCGATGACGTCGAAGCTCACGGTGACCGGCAGGTCGTACACCACGGCGTACGTGGGGGTGAGCGACATGTCGTGCACCATCGGCATGTCGGCGACGGGGATGTCGATCGTCTTCGCGACTCGGCCGTCGCGTCCGACGACGACGTACTGGAGGTGGTCGACCAGGTCGGGCCAGTGGTAGCCCATGGCGTGCAGTTCGCCGGTTGTCGGGTCGAACTTGGGATGGGCGCTGAACGGTCCGGTGAGCGTGTCGTGGAAACGGTTGACGCCGAGCGAGTTCAGCTCGTAGTCGAGTTCGACCGGTGGGGACCCGGCCTCGACCATCGCCCAGGTGGTGCCGGCGAATCCACCGACGTTGGTGTTGGGGCCTGGGCTGTCGTCATTCGACACGTACCGGTTCCGGTACCACTCCGCGCGCCCGCCGCGCAGCCGCACACCGTGCACCATGCCGTCGCCGAGGAACCAGTGGTGGGTCCTCGGGTCGACCTCGCTGCGGGGGTTCGGTCCGTTGCGCAGCCAGCGTCCCTCGAGGTCGGCCGGGATGGTGCCGGTCACCGGCAGGTCGAACGCGGTGACCTCGTGCTCGACCGGCGCCATGTTGCCGACGAGGTATGGGTTCGTGACGGCGTCGTGTGGACGGAGCGTGTCGGTCATCGCCCCACTCTGGTCGGAAAGTGAACTTCGGTCAATCCCCGGTCGCCGTGGCCGCGCCGACCGTTTGCGGTGCGCTTTGGATGACCCGGCCCAACCAGAGCGCACCCAAAACGGACTGGCGTGGTCAGTCCTTGGGCTGAACTGCGCGCAGACCGGCCCAGGCGAGGTCGGCGACGACCTGAGCGATCTCGTCGGGATCGAACTCGTCACCGCGCTCGACGAGCAACCGGCTGGCACCTTCGGCGAGCCCGACGAGTGCATGCGCCAGCGTGGTGCGGTGGCGTTCGTCGATGTCGACGGCGATCAGTGGGGCGACGGCCTTGGCGGCTTCGGCGGTGATGCGCTGGACGGCCGCGTTGAACTCGTCGTCGCGCCGCGTGCCCGAGCCGAACAGGAAGCGGAAGCCGTCGTGGTCGTCGGAGACCCAGCGGAAATATGCGCGAAAGCCGAGCTCGGTCTGGCTCTTGCCGTCGGTGGCCTCGGCGGCCGCCTTGGTGATGTTGCCGAGCAGGCGGTCACCGACCTCGTCGATCAGGGCCTGGTAGAGGTCGCGCTTCGAGTCGAAGTGCTGATAGAGCACCGGCTTGGTGACACCGACGGCGTCGGCGACGTCGTTCATGGATGAGCCGTGGAAGCCGTTCGTCGCGAAGACGACGAGGGCGACGTCGAGGATCTGCTCGCGTCGGGCGTTGGCGGGAAGTCGAGGAGGCATCTGTTACCGCATGGTAACCGGCACTCGGGCGGTCTCAGAAGCCCCGTTCACGGTCGTCACGTTCGGCAGCCTTGACCGCGTAGCCGAGGACGATCGACGGGGCCAGCAGAACGCAGCCGATCACGAACGAGACGATCACGAGCGTGGCCATCGCCGCCGAGAATCCGACCGCGAACGCGATGAAGAACAGGGCCATCGCGAGCGCGACGAAGAGATAGCCGATGCGATTGGCGAGCAGCGTCCACTTCGCGACCTGGGCTCGTCGGGCACGGACGGGATCGATGCCTTCGGAGGCGGGCGGAGTGTTCGACATACAGTCACCTCATGCTACGAGCCGATCGCCGCCGCTCATGACCGTCGATCTCGAACACGACGGACTGGTCGCGATCGTCACACTCGATCGCCCGGAACGCCGCAATGCGGTCGACCATCCAACGTTGCTCGAACTCCTCGATGTGCAAGCGGCAATCGCTGCTCGCGCTCCCGTGGCGATCCGAGCGGTGGTGCTCACCGGGAAGCCCCCCGCCTTCAGTGCAGGCGCCGACCTCAACGGCGTCGAGGAAGGGCAGTTCGCGAGCGATCTCGCCCAGGTGTTGCGCGGGTTCGGCGCATTGCCCGTTCCGGTGATCGCCGCCATCGACGGACCGGCGCTCGGCGCAGGCGCGCAACTCGCGATCGCCACGGATCTGCGTGTGGCGACGCCCGACAGCGTGATCGGTGTTCCTGCAGCGAAGCTCGGCCTGGTCGTGGATCACTGGACGATTCGAAGGCTGGCATCGGAGTTCTCGCCGCCGATCGCTCGGGCGATGTTGCTCGCCGCACAGACGTACACCGCCGAACAACTTCACGTGACCGGTGGCATCCATCGGCTCGGTGGGCGCGACGACGCGATCGGTTGGGCGCATCAGCTCTCGCAGTTGGCGCCGTTGACGATCACCGGCCACAAGATCGGTCTGGAGCGAGCGGCGGTCGAACCGGCGGTCGACGACATCTTCGAAGCCGCCCGGTCGGCCGCGTGGGCGAGTGCGGACGCCGAAGAGGGGCGCTCGGCGTTCCTCGAGAAGCGACCGGCGCAGTTCACCGGTCGCTGAGCGGCCGACGACAGGACCTGACGGCTTCGAGACGTTCTACGCCCGCCACTGCCGAGGACGGCCATCACCTCACGATAGATCTCGCCGACCACGCGATCAGCTGGATCCGCCACCGGTCAGCAGGCGAGTGCGTCATTCGAGATTGCGACGTGGAGCGCAGCGTGGCCCGCGTACTCGTGAGCGAGGTGGAGAGCGTCCGCTGCGGCCGGGTCGGTGTCGAGGGTGAACGTGGACCATCCGACGACGCGCATCGGATGGCTCGCCAGCGTCGGCATCGTGTTCGCGTCGGGGCGCCACGCCGCGATGGCGCTGTTCATTTCGTCCCACCGCGCTGCCGGCTCGTCCCACGACCCACCGAGCACGTCGCGCTCGACGCACGGGTTGTCCTCGAGCGCGCCGGCGAGACCGTCGGGCGATCCGTCGAGACCCGGAAGGATCCCCGCAACGGTCTCGCCCGACACGACGCCGTCGCCGTTGCGGTCGCCGTATCCCGGACCGTTCGGACCGACGACGAGGTTGGCGGCGGTCTCCGCGGCGAGCCGTGCTTCGTCGATCGAGTCGGCCGCGCTCCAAGCGTCGACGGCAGTCCCGAGCTCGTCGAGCCGGGCGGCGAGCGCAGCGCCGCCCGGCGCCGTGGTGGCGGGATCGGACGTGTCACTTCCCGATGAGCCGCACGCGACCAACCCGACCACCATCAGTGCAACGAGCGTGCTTCGGACGCCGCTCACAGGTTCGGTGGCAGCAGCCGGTTGACGTTCTGGAAGAAGAAGTACAGCACGACCACGAAGGGCACGATGCCGACGACCAGGCCGACCCAGTCGCGCTTGGAGCGCTTGCTGAGCAGGTAGGACGCGATGGCCACGGCCGACAGCAGCAGGCCCCAGAGTGCGACCTGGCCGTTCGCTCCCGGGTCGCTGAACCACCCGTCGGAGAACGAGTCGGCGATCCCGGTGTCGATTGCTCCGAGTGCAACGTCCGCAGGTGGTTCCTCGGTGGCGTCGACGGCCACCGGCGTCGACCCAGTCGGCGCCTGCACGACCGTGTCGACGACCTCGGGATCATTCGCCGGGACGCCTTCGATCGGACGGCCGTAGTTGAGCACCGGGTCACCGACCGGCCCCGACGATGCTGCGGTGTCGAGTTCGCTCGTGATCACGATCCGCTCGCGAGCGGTCCATTTCGGGTGGCACGAGGTGAGCGTCAGCGTCGCTCGGGTGGTGTCGGTGGTCGCGATCACCTGATAGTCGGCCGGCGAGACGATCTGCTGGCCCGTCACCCGGTACACGTAGCGCCCGGTCAGGGTCGTGACGACGATCTCGTCGCCGGTGTTCAGCTTGTCGATGTCGAAGAACGGCTGGCCGTACGTCGTTCGGTGACCGGCGATGGCGGCATTGCCGAGCTGCCCTGGCATCGGCGTTTCCGGATAGTGGCCCGGCCCCTTCTTCAGGTCGGACTTCTCCACGCCGGCCACGACGATGTTGTCGACGCCGATCGTGGGCATCTCGATCCGTGCGATGGGGTCGCCCTCCTGGAACATCGCCACGACGACGGGTTCGGTGGTCGGTGGCTCCACGGGAGCCGTGGTCGGCACGGTGTCGGCGACGGTGTCCGGGACAGGCGCGTCGGTCGTGGTCGTACCGGCGAGCAGGTCGGCGAATTCGCTCTCGAGCGCATTCTGGGCCCGGGCGGTCTCGATGCCGGTGCCCCACAACTGGTAGGCGACGAACCCGAACATCAACAGGCCCGCGGCGATCAGGGTCTTGCCGAGACCGCCCACCCACCAGCGCCAGTCATGCGGTGGCGGGGGCCGGTCGAACTTGCGGACGCGCGCCGACTTGGCAGCTGGCTCCGCGACGTCCGACACGATCCTCGAAGCTAGCTGCGTCCCGACCCGACCCGATCGCGGTTGTCGAACTGTTTCTCCCTAGCGTGGCGGAATGTCCGCGCCCGTGGTCGACCTCACCGATGCCGTCGCGGTGCTCGGATCGTTCCCGGCGTTGGCCGGTGCATCGATTCGGATCGACGAGGGTGACATCGTGCTGCTGCGCGGACCCAACGGCGCCGGCAAGACGACCTTGCTGCGGCTGTGCGCCGGCCTGGTGCCGATGGTGCGCGGCAGCGGCCGCATCTTGGGGTTCGACCTCGGAACCCAACGCGAGTCGATTCGCCGGCACGTCGGTGTGCTCGGCCATCAGAACGGGCTGTATCTCGACCTGACCGTCGGCGAGAACATCCGCTTCTGGGGTGCCACGGTCGGCGCGAGTGACAGTGAGACGCATGCCGCGATGGAGCGGCTCGGTGTGGCGGATCGACTGGTCGACGTGCCCGTGCGCAAGCTGTCGGCGGGGCAGAAGCGCCGGACGGCGCTCGCCTGTCTCGTTGCCCGTCGGGCCCAGTTGTGGCTGCTCGACGAGCCGCACGCCGGCCTCGACGCGAGCGCACGCGACGAGCTCGACGCCACGCTGCGTCAAGCGGCGGCCGCCGGCGCAACGATCGTGGTGGCGAGCCACGAGCTCGAACGCGCCGGATCGCTGGCCACACGTACCGTCGACGTCGTGGCGGGACGTCTTCACGAGGTCGCTCCGGACCAGGAGCACCCGTCATGAGCGTGTGGCGCATCGCTCGACTCGTCGCCGCCAAGGACCTGCGCATCGAATGGCACAGTCGCGTGCTCACCAACCAGGTGCTGCCGTTCGCCGGGGTGACGATGGTGATCTTCGCGTTCGCCCTCGACTCCGACGCCGTACTCGAACGGGTGGCACCGGGTCTCGTGTGGCTGGCGACCATGTTCAGCATGCTGGTGCTGGTCCAACGCACGTTCGCCGTCGAGACCGACGATGGTGCCCTCGATGCGCTGCGCGTCGCCGGCGTCGACCCCCGAGCGATCTTTCTCGGCAAGGCCGGTGGGTTGGCCGTGCAGTTGCTGGTGCTCGAAGTGGTGCTGTTGTTCGCGGCGGTCGTGCTCTTCCGGCAGACGGTCCCGGTCGACGGGCTTGTGCTTCTCGTCACCACTTTGATCTCCGCGACGTGCGGCCTCGCCGCGGTCGGTACCCTGTACGGAGGCCTTGCCGCAGGGTTCAGGGGCCGCGAGACATTGCTCCCGCTGCTCACGCTCCCGGCGGTGGCGCCAGTCCTGATCGGAGCAACGCGAGCGGTCGAAGCAGCGCTCGGCACCGCAGGCGCAGTGGTGTCGGACGGCTGGCCCTGGGTGGGCTTGCTGCTCGTCTTCGCCGTCGCCTTCGGCGTCGGCGGATCGTTGGCGTTCGGTCCGTTGATCGACGAATGAGCCAGTGACCCGGATCGAGATGACAGGGACCGACGAATGACGGAACGGACATGACGACGACCGACTCCAAGCTGGAGACGACCGGCGTCTCGACGTCGGCCGGTACCGGGAGCCGTGGCAGCCGAATCCTCGGGATCACCACGATCATCGCCATGGGATGGCTGGTGGCATTCGGGCTGGGATTCTCCCCGGAGGACCGAGACCAGCGTGAAGCCGTGCGGCTGCTCTACGTCCACGTGCCCACGATCTGGATCGCATACCTCGCCTTCGTCGTGACCGCGATCGGCTCGGCGATGTACCTGTTCACGAAGAAGAAGTCGCTCGGATGGGATCGGCTGGCGGGCGCGAGTGCCGAGATCGGCACGATCTTCGTGGCGGTGACGCTCGTGGTCGGCGCACTCTGGGGCCGCCTCACCTGGGGTGTGTTCTGGCAGTGGGACGCCCGCCTCACCACGACGGCATTGTTGTTCGTCACCTACATCGGCTACCTCGCCGTACGTCAACTCGGCGGCACGCACGAGCAGCGCGCTCGTCGCAGCGCAGTCATCGGACTGCTCGCCGTGCTCGAGATTCCGCTCGTTCACTGGAGCGTGCGACTCTGGCGCAGCCTCCACCAGGAAGCCACCGTGCTGGGAACCGATGCCGACGTGAACATGGATGGCCTCATGCTGTTCAGTCTCTTCGTCGGTGTCGTGGCCTTCACGCTGCTCTACGTGTGGCTGCTGATGCACCGCACGAGGGGCATGGCCATGGAGGACTACCTCGACGACCGGGGACTCGACGAGGCGCTCGAGGCGCGTCGGGCCGAGGGAGAACCGGTCGCACGAGGGGATGGCGCGAACTGATGGAAGACGCAGGGTTCATCTTCGGTAGCTATCTGCTGACCTTCGCAGCAGTGGGTCTGGTCGCATGGCGATATGTGCGATCAGGTCGACGGCTCGCCCGGCGTGTGCCGGACGAGGAGAAATACTGGCTCTGAGCGAGCAGAATGCAACCTGACATGACCGACATGGATCTCTCCCCCCGAGCCCCCGTCGATCCCGCCGGATCGAAGCCGAAGGCCAAACGCAAGTGGTTCCCGATGATCGTCCTCGGGCTCGTGATCGTCGCCGGTGGCGTGATCGTCACGCAGTTCCTCACGTCGGCGGTCGACTACTACTGCAACGTCGACGAGGTCGGAGTGCGCGGCGGGTGCGACGCGGGCCGGCGGATCCGGCTGCAGGGCACGGTCGACGAGGGCTCCGTCGAGAAGGTCGCGAACACCACGGTGTTCACGATCTCGTTCAACGGCGAGACGATTCCGGTCACCTACGACGGTGAGCCCGGTGGCATCTTCAAGGAGTGCATCCCGGTCGTCGTGCACGGCGTGATCGAGAACGGTGAACTCCTGGGCGACCGCGTCGAGGTCAAGCACTCCGACGAATACGTTGCGATCAACGACAAGCGCGTCACCGAAGCCGAGCAGGCCGGCTGCGCCGGTACATCCAAAACGCCGTGATGCTCGCCGCCGCGAGTGCAAACTCGGCGCTGGGCCGAGCCGGGCTGCTGTTGATGCTGGCCGCGTCCGTGTTCGGCGCGATCGCCGTCCTCTACGGCATCCGCCGCAAGGACGCGCGCCTCCTCAAGCAGGGGCCGGTGTACGCGTTCCTCGCGCTCGGCGGGATCGTGCTGGCCGTGGTGATGATGCAGCGGGCGCTGGTGACTCGCGACTTCTCGATGGCCTACATCCAGCAGGTCGGCTCGGCCGATACGCCGCTGCTGTACAACATCGCCGCGATGTGGTCGGCGCTGGAGGGCTCGATCCTGTTGTGGGCGCTCATGCTCGGCGTGTTCACCGCGGCGGTCGCCTGGCGCTTCCGCGACCGCACGGACGATGTACTCGTCGGCTGGGCCCTGATCGTGATGTTCGTGATCTCGGCGTTCTTCGCCATGCTGAGCTTCGGTCCCGCAGACCCCTTCGGAGCCGGTGCGGCGGGGGTCACCAGCGGACCGGGGCCCAACCCGCTGCTGCAGAACCACATCCTGGTGTTGTTCCACCCGCCGATCCTCTATCTCGGCTACGTCGGATTCAGCGTGCCGTTCGCCTTCGCGATGGCGGCGCTGATCACCGGCCGTCTGGGTGAGGGCTGGTTGATGGAGACCCGACGGTGGGCGCTGTTCGCCTGGGCATTCCTGACGATCGGCATCCTGCTCGGCGGCTGGTGGAGTTACGAGGTGCTCGGCTGGTCGGGCGTGTGGGCCTGGGACCCCGTCGAGAACGCGTCGTTCCTGCCATGGCTCACCGGCACCGCCTACATCCACTCGGTCTTGGTCCAGGAGCGTCGAGGAATGCTCCGGGTCTGGAACCTGAGCCTGCTCGTCGCGACGTTCGCGCTCACGATTCTGGGAACGTTCCTGACCCGTTCGGGCGTGCTCAACTCGGTGCACGCGTTCGGTGACGGGCCGGTGGGCACCTGGCTCCTGGTGTTCTTCGGGCTGATCGTCGTCGTCTCGCTCGGCCTGATCGCGTGGCGCGGCGACCGGCTTCGATCGCCCGGGAGCATCGACTCGCCGCTGTCGCGTGAAGGAGCGTTTCTCGCCAACAACGTGCTGTTCACCGTCTGGGCGTTCATCATCCTGCTCGGCACGCTGTTCCCGCTGCTGGTCGAGGCCCTGCAGAATCGGCAGACCCTCGTCGGCGCCCCGTACTTCGATCGGCTCTCGCAGCCGATCGGCCTGGTGCTGCTCTTCCTGATGGGCGTGGCCCCCGTGCTGCCGTGGCGCAAGGCGTCGACCGAGCTGCTCCGCAACCGGCTGTTCTGGCCGGCGTGGTGCGGTGCGGGCGCGCTCGTCGTCGCGGTGCTGGTCGGCGCCGACGGATGGGCACCGCTCGTCGCGTTCGGGCTCGCGGGTTTCGCTGCGGGATCCGCGGGTCGACAGCTCGCGCTCGCGACTCGCCGTCAGGGATGGCGCGGGCTGGTCGGTCGGGCCAACGGCGGCATGATCGTCCACATCGGCGTGATCATCATCGCCGTCGCGCTCGCGTCGTCCAACAGCTTCACGCACTCGGCGACGCTCGAGTTGAACCAGGGCGAGGTCGTCGAATGGGGTGGTCACAGCTTCGAACTCGTGTCGGTCGACGAACGAACCAACGACCGCCAGAGTCGAGTCGCCGCCAACGTGATCCTCGACGGCGGCTCGACCTATCGGCCGGCGATCACCACCTACCTCAACATGGGCGCCGACATCGGCACGCCGTCGGTGCGCACCGGTCTCACCGAGGACGTGTACCTGACGCTCAACCAGGGGGCCGCGCCCGGCGACACGACGGTGACGCTCCGGGTCTTCATCAAGCCGATGATCCTGTGGCTGTGGCTCGGTGGGGCGATCATGGCCGTGGGCACCCTGCTCGCGGCCTTCCCGGGGTCGCGACGCCGCGTGGCGATCGACCCGGTCTCCGCGCCGATCGCCGTCGACGGACCGCCGTCGGGCAGCGGCGCGGACGCCGATGCCGATGCCGATCAGGTCGACGTCGACGTCGATGACGTCGGCACCCGGAACGAGGCGCCCGTATGAGTGACGTGGTCGACGAAGTCCAGGCCGGCCCGGCCGACGACGGTGCCAGTGCCGGTGGCCGACGTCGTATCGCTCCGGTGATCGTCGGCGCGATCGCCGTCGTGATGGTGGGGCTGTTCATCGTGCTCGCCGGGGCCGACGCCAGCCGCAAGGAGTCCGCCGCATCACCGCTGATCGGGCGACCCGCCCCCGAGGCGACCGGCACGCTCGGCGACGGCACGTCGTTCGACCTGTCGCGTCGCAAGGGGAGCTGGGTCGTGCTCAACTTCTTCGACCCGACATGCATCCCGTGCATCCAGGAACATCCCGAACTTGTCGCGTTCTCCGAGGACCAGGCGACGCTCGGCGCCGACGGGGCCGAGCTCTACTCGGTGGTCACCAAGGGCAAACAGTCCGAGATCGAGCGGTTCTTCGCCGACAACGGTGGTGACTGGCCGGCGATCTACTCCAAGGCCGACGAGTTCCCGGTGGCATTCGGTGTGTCGCAGGTGCCCGAGACGTGGATCGTCGACCCGAGTGGTGTGGTGCAGCTCCGCCTGATCTCCAAGGTGACCGCGGCCCAACTGAACGCGATCCTCCAGCAGTTCCGCGAGCAGTACGGCTGATGGCCAGCGAACTGAACGCCAAGGTCAAGCGCTGGCCGGGCTGGGTGCTCCTGGTCTTCGTGATCGCCGGGTTCCTCGCCGTCGGTGCAACCCGGTCGACCGGACCCGCGAGCCAGGACGACCGCGTCGATGCGATCGCCCGGCGTGTCGCGTGCCCGATCTGCGACGGCGAGAGCGTCTTCGAGTCGCAGAACAACGCGTCGCAGGCGATCCGCAACCAGGTGCAACAGCTCGTTGCCGACAACGATCTGAGCGATGCCGAGATCGTCGCGTTCATCGAGACGCGCTATGGCGCCCAGGTGCTCCTCGTGCCCAAGGCGAGCGGGTTCGATGCGCTGGTGTGGGTGCTGCCCGCGGTCGCGTTCGCGTGCGGCGTGGCCGCGCTCGTCGTCGTCTTCCGTCGCTGGAAACGCGAAGCTGGCGGGATGCGCGAACCGACCGACGACGATCGGGCGCTCGTCGAGGCGGCGCTGCTCGCCCAACTCGACGAACCGGACACGGGACGATGAGCACCAGCGGGGCGCAACTCGATCGGCTCGCCGAGCTCGAGGAGGAACGTCGGTACCTGCTGCGCTCGTTGACCGATCTCGAGAAGGAACATGCGGCAGGTGACGTCGACGATCTCGACTACCAGACCCTGAAGGACGGCTACACCGTTCGAGCTGCGACGGTGCTGCGCGAGATCGAGGAGGGCCGCGGCGAACTGCCGCAACGGCCGCCGCGCCGGTGGAGCCGGATCATCGCGGTGACCGCCGCCGTGTTGGTCGGTTCGGTGGCGGTCGGATTCGTCCTCGCCGGCGCATGGGGTGAGCGGTCGTCGGGCCAGCAGATGACGGGCCTGACGCCCGGTGACGAATCACGGATCGTGCTCACCAACGCCCGTGACGCCATGGGGCAGGGCGACTTCCAGCTCGCGAACTCCCTGTTCGGACGCGCGATCGAGATGGAGCGCGATCGGGGTCGCGACAACGCCGAGGCGCTCGCCTACTTCGGTTGGACGCTCGCGTTGCTGACCCGCCAGAACCCCGACCAGCCCAACAATGCCGATCGTCTCGATGCCGCCCGGCTCGCACTGGGTCAGGCTGCGGAGCTCGAGCCCGACTACGCCGACCCGCAGTGCTTCCTGGCGATCGTCGAGTTCCAGTTCCGCGGTGACGCCGCGGCCGCACTTCCGCACATCGAGAAGTGTGAGGCGAGCAATCCGCCCGCCGAGGTCGCCTCGCTCGTGTCGAGCTTCGCCGACCAGATCCGCGCCGCACTCGGCTGATCCCCGGGCGGTTCAGGCCACTCAGCCGACGAGGGACTCGTAGATCGCCATCGTCCGCCGTGCCGCAACGTCCCAGCCGAAGTCGGCGACCGCCCGTCGACGCCCCGCGACGCCCATCGCCCTCGCCCGGTCGGGGGCGCGGACAACGTCGTTGACCGCATCAGCGAGCCCCGCCTCGAAGGCCTCCGGGTCGCCGGCGTCGTAGTGCACGAGCCGGCCCGTCTCCCCGTCGACGACGACATCCGGAATCCCACCGACATCGCTCGCGACGACCGCCGTCTCGCACGCCATCGCCTCGAGGTTCACGATGCCGAGTGGCTCGTAGATCGACGGGCAGACGAACACGGTTCCGTGTGTGAGCACCTGGCGCACCTGCTCGCGCGGCAACATCTCCGACACGAGGTGGACGCCGTCGCGCTCGGCGCGCAGCGTGGCCACGAGGTCGTCCGTCTCGGCGGCGAGCTCAGGTGTGTCGGCTGCGCCGGCCAGCAGCACGAGCTGTACCGACTCGTCGAAGCCGAGCGCCGCGCGCAGCAGGTGGGGAACGCCCTTCTGGCGCGTGATGCGGCCGACGAAGACGGCCGACGGACGCTCGGGGTCGACGCCCAACCGCTCGAGGACGTCCGTCTCGGGATCGGGCCGGTAGAAGTCGGTGTCGATCCCGTTGTGGACGACGTGCACCTTGGCCTCGTCGAGTGTCGGATAGGCCGAGAGGACGTCGCGCTTGGATCCGTGGCTCACGGCGATCACCGCGTCGGCACCCTCGTAGGCGGTGCGTTCGGCCCACGACGACACCCGGTAACCACCGCCGAGTTGCTCGGCCTTCCAGGGCCGGTGGGGCTCGAGCGAGTGCGAGGTCACGACGTGGGGAATGTCGTGGAGCAGCTTCGACCAGTGGCCTCCCATGTTGGCGTACCACGTGTGGGAGTGGACGATGTCGCATCCCGCGGTCTGGTCGGCCATCGCCAGGTCTGCCGCCAGCGTCCGCAGCGCAGCGTTGGCGTCGACGAGCAGCGGGTTGCGTTCGGAGTGGGCGGTGGCGCCCGGGCGGGGGTCGCCCATGCAGTGCACCTCGACGTCGGCGAGCTGCACCAGCTCACGTACGAGGAAGTCGACGTGCACGCCGGCGCCACCGTAGACGTCCGGCGGATACTCGCGGGTCAGGATCCCGATGCGCATCCACGGACAGTACCGGCCGGCTGATGTCGCCGCCGTCTCAGGTCGGTGGCGGCCAGACCTTGCCCTTGGTGACGCGGCCGTTCTTGCGTCTCAGGACCCAGACGGTGGCCTTGCGCCAATCGACGGTCGACTGCACCTCCATGCCACGACGGACCAACGCCTCGACCGTGGCCGGGATGACGTCGCCGTGGCTGCACAGGACGGCGCCGGGATCGACCTCGGTCAACAGTTCGAGAACGGGTTCGAAGGGTCGATCCTCGGCGAGCCGGTCGTCGACGGTGACCTTGGTGCCGATGAGTTCGGCGAGCGGCTCGACGGTCTGGACGCAGCGGACATACGGACTCGAATAGATCGTCGAGGCCCCCTTCTGTGCGAGGCGAATCGACACCGCCCGGGCCTGTCGCCAACCGTGTTTGCTCAACGGTCTGACATCGTCGTCGTCGGTCCACGTGCGCCGCTCGCCCGCTTTGGCGTGTCGGACCAAGTAGATGACGTCGGACGTGCTCACGGCGCTACGACTCGTTGGTCAAGGCGATGTGTCGTTGCGTCAGTCGGCGCACGAACGTGATCCAGAACAAGGCGGCGCCGATGACCGACACGGCGGAGATGAAGGTCAGCGCGCTCACCTGGTCGAGCGACTCGGCGACGGTCTCCACGTTGCCGGTGCCGAGCCCGGCACTCGTGATCGAGCCGATCTGGGTGGCGAAGAGCACGAGGGGCAGCAGGCCGTAGAACGCGAACCAGCCCCACAGCGTGCGGTTGTCGGCCTCTGCCTTCCATCCGTCGGTTCCGTCGACCGATGGGTCCGACGCCTTCCATTGCTCGCGCAGGACGAGGAAGGGGATCACGTAGAGGAAGAACGGTGGGAGGAACCATCCGAAGATCGAGAACAAGGGATGCCAGGTCGTGCGGCGACCGAAGGCGCGCACGTTGCTGGCGATCCGGAACATCCAGATCATGGTGACGATCCCGGTGGCCAGGGTGGCGACACCGGCGATGCTCTGCACCGCGCTGAGCGGGGCGAGCGACGTTCGGAACTGGTCGTCGGTGATGTCGCCGGCGAGGAAGTCGGACGCGTCGCCGGCGACGCCGATGCTCAGCAGCGTCGTGATCACCGTCGCCGCGGCGACGACGGAGGTGAGCACGACGATCGCCTTGGAGAGCCCGCGAACGCGCGAGAGCGCACGGTTCGGGGTCGGGTTCGAGTCGTACCCGATGTACCCGGCCGGGGCGCTGAGGTTCGGCGGAGGCGGGGGCATCGCAGCCCGTGGTGGGGGAGGGGGCGTCGATGGTCGCTCCCCGGCACCCGGTGGCGGAGGGATGTCACTCACCGTCACCAACCTAGCTGTGCCGATGGGTGGGCCCAGCACCATTCGGCCCCCGCTGACGGCCATCGGACAAACGTCACTTGGCTTCGGACCAACGCTCGATCACGCTCGTGTCGGCGACGAAGCGCACCGACGCTGCCACTCCGACCGACCATCGGTGGCCCGCCTCCTGCAGGCCATCGGTCACGACGCTGCTGACAGCCGCCGCATCGTCGCTGTGGCAGTGCACGAGCAGTTCGTCGTGCAGGCACAGCACGATCGTCGCGCCGATCGGTGTGACCCGGGCTCTGACGGTGGCCGCCCACGTCTTGAAGAACTCGGCGGCAGCACCTTGCACCATGGCGTTTCGACCGTACCGTCCGCGGGCGGCGGCGCGCGACCGCGCTGCTCGACCCGGGGCGTCGCCTGACTCGTCGAGTTGTTCGTTCGATGACATGCGAACGAGACGGCCACCGCGAGTGCGCAGGTCGTTGCCTCCCTCGGCGAGGCGAGCCGCATTGTCGAGGTACGCCATGGCGACCGGATAGGCCGATTCGAGCCCGCGCAGCGCCACGGCCCCGTGTCCGGTGGTCTGGCCGTACATCGCGCCCAGTACGGCGACCTTGGCGATGTCCCGGGTGACGCCGAGGCGTTCGGCCACGGGCGCGTACATGTCGTCCTCCCACGTCGCGGCGGCCAGCGCGTCGTCGCTCGACACCGCAGCGAGGATTCGTGGTTCGATCTGGCCGAGGTCGGCTCGGACGAAGACGTGGTCGGCCCCGGCCGCGACCGCGGGTCGCAGTTCGACGGGCATGTTGTGCAGCCCTGCGGTGGCGGTCATGCGACCGGCGGCGCCGTCGGACGCCGACCACTGGCCGCGCAGGCGGCCATCGGGACCGACATGCTGGTCGAGCCATCGGTAGCCGAACGTGGTGGCGATCCGTTCGGCCCTACGCCAGGTGAGCAAGGCGTCGACGATCGGATCCTGGTCGCGAAGGCGCTCCAGGCGCCAGGCCCTGGTGTCCGGTACCTCGATGCCGACACGGCGCAGCAACGACTTCACGGTCGCCGGGTTGCGCAGGTCGAGATCGCCCGGTGGCCCGGGAAGGTGCTCGAGCACGAGCTGATCACGCTCGCCTGCGAACTGCTGCTCCTCGGCCGCGTCGCGGGGCCGGGGCCCGATGAACGACGCGATGATCCGCTCGGCCCCGGCGATGTCGATCGGGAGTCCGTCGGTCTCGAGCTCGGCGCACAGCAGCGCCGCCGCCGACTCCGACCGGGCCGTGCTGATCGCGGCAGGACGCTGCGAGAGACGCTCCAGCTCGGCCGCTTGCCAGTGGTGGACGTCGAGCGCGAGCGACGCCCACGTGCGGAGGTGTTCGGTGTCGAAGCGCCACAACCCCTCGACCCAGGCCGGGTCGAGGTGACCGTCCGGGCGTACCGGAGCGGTGTGGTCGTCGTGGCCGGGAAGCGAGAACAGATCGGGTTCTGCGGTGCGCGGGAGATCGATCGTGTCGACGCCCTGCCGCTGGGCCCAGATCCGTCCCGGACCTCCGCGCCACCCGCCGACGAGGAGTCGGTGCACGGCGTCGAGATCCCAGCACCGCGCCGGTCGGAATCCTGTGCTCACGAGCGTGCGGGCCGTGTCGGTCGACCACCAGATCCAGCGGGGAGCCACGGCGCGTTCGATGTCGGCGAGGACCGTCGACACGTCGGCGGCGTCGACGACCATCGAGACGTCGTCGGCCAGCAATGCGGCGCCGACGCCGTCCGCGACGGCGATCGCGATCGCTGCGCCGGGGGCGAAGGGAGCCGTCATCCCCAACCGAGTTCGTGCAGCCGCTCGTCGTCGATGCCGGCGGCGTGAGCGATCTCGTGGATGACGGTCACGTACACCTCCTCGGCGAGTTCTTCGAGATCTGCGCACGCTTCGCACAGTGCGAACCGGTAGATCGTGACGACGTCGGGACCGTCGCTGCCGTTTCGTTCGGTATGCGGAACACCTTCGTACAGACCGAGCAACGTCGGCTCCTGGGGGTTCCGGTCGACCACTTGGACCACGACGTTGTCGAGCACGTGCAGCAACTCGTCGGGAAGATCGTCGAGCGCGTCGGCCACCAGTGCCTCGAACTTGTACCGGGCGACGACCTCCATCGGTGACTCATGGTGTCAGACACCACGAACAACAGTTGGCTCAGAGGACCTTGAGTTTGTCGGAGAAGACCTTCTTGGGCTTCATGTCGACGGCGATCGAAGCGGCGATGCGCTGGAAGATCTGGGCGGCCTCCGACTCGGGGTCGACCGCGGTGATCGGCCTGCCGTCGTCGCCTCCCTCGCGCAGCGCGGGAACGAGCGGAAGCCGGCCGAGCAGTGGGACGTCGAGTTCGTCGGCGAGGACCTGGCCGCCGCCGGATCCGAAGATTTCGTAGCGCTTGCCGTCGTCGCCGGTGAACCACGACATGTTCTCGATGACACCGCGCACCGGCAGGTTGACCTTCGCCGCCATCGCCGCGGAGAGGGACGCGACCTTCTGTGCCGCGGGCTGCGGGGTGGTCACGACGAACACTTCGCCGCGGGGCAGGTACTGCGCCAGCGAGAGCGCGATGTCGCCGGTGCCGGGCGGCATGTCGATCAGCAGGAAGTCGGGCTCGTCCCAGAACACGTCGGTCAGGAACTGTTCGAGCGCCTTGTGGAGCATCGGGCCGCGCCAGATCACAGCCTGGCCCTGGGGAACGAAGTAGCCGATCGAGATGCAGCGAACGCCCCACATCTCGGGCGGTACGAGCATCTCGTCGATGACCACGGGATCTCGGTCGGTACCGAGCATGCGCGGAATGGAGTAGCCGTAGATGTCGGCATCGACGACACCTACCTTGTAGCCCTGCGAGGCGAGCGCGACGGCGAGGTTGGTGGTGACGCTGGACTTGCCGACGCCGCCCTTGCCGGACGAGATCAGCAGCGGACGCGTCTTCGAGCTGTTTTTCGAGAACGGGATCTCACGGCCTTCGGCATGACCGTGGGCCTGGTTCGCTCCAGCGGTCGCGCCGGCATCGCCGTGGAGGGTGCGGCGAAGGTTCTCGCGGTCGTCGTCGCTCATCACGGTGAATTCGAGGTCGATCGACTCGACGCCGTCGAGTTGCGTGGCGGCCTCCGACACCCGACGCTGGATCTCGCTCTTGAGCGGACAGCCGGGCACGGTGAGCGCGATCAGGACGCCGACGACGCCGTTGTCGCGGATCGTGACGCCACGCAGCATGCCGAGGTCGACGATCGACCGGTGCAGTTCGGGATCCTCGACGGGGCGGAGCGCGTCGATGATCTGTTCTTCGGTCACGGGGGCGGCCATGGATCCATTGTGGCGACGGCCGGTCGAATTTGCACTACGTGGATAGGTACAATTCGGACATGAGCACGAGCCCGTCGTTCACCGCCACCGTGTCGGCGATCACGGACGCCTTCGGCGACCCGACCAGGCGCTCGATCTACCTGTACGCCAAGGAGCATTCCGGCGCCGACGAGACCGGTGTCACCGCCACGATGGTGGCCGCCCAGGTGGGCGTGCACGCGAACGTCGCCCGGCACCATCTCGACAAGCTGGCCGCCGGCGGCTACCTCGAGGTGACCTCCGGCAAGGTTGCGGGGGCCGGGGCGGGTCGACCCTCGAAGCGCTACGTCGTGGTCGGCGACGCACTGAGGATGAGCGACGTCGACTTCCCGGTCCGCAGCGACGACCTGCTGCTGTCATTGCTCGGCAGGGCGCTCGATCGGCTGCCGCACGACGAGGCCGAGATGATCGCCGAGGAGGTCGGCCAGGAGTACGGCCGGGCGATGGCCGAGGGTCTGACCGGCGACGCGTTGGTCAACGGTCGCCGGTCGCTGCGCTCGGCGATGCAGGCCGTGGCGGATGCCCTCACGGCGCACGGCTTCGCGGCGCACGCCGAGGGCCGCAACGATCAGCTGCGGATCATCAACAACCACTGCCCGTTCGGCGACGTCGCCACCGATCACCCGGTGATCTGTGCGGTCGATCGCGGCATGGTCAAGGGCATGCTCGGTGCGCTCGTCGACGCCGACGACAACGTCGGCGACATCGTCACCGAGTCGAGCTTCGCCCAGGGCGACACCTTCTGCTCCACCTCCGTCTGATCGCGATTGGGGTCAGACCCCGATCGCGACGACTGGGTCATGATCGAGTCACTGGCGTCGGGCGGCGTACTCGACGACGCGTTCGACCACTTCGGTACTGGCCTTCGCAGTCGAGCCGCTGTCGAACGGTGGCTGCGGGTCGTACTCGATCATCAACTGGCTGGCTTCGGCCGCAGTGCGATCGACGAGGATCTCGACGAGGCGCAGCGCCATGTCGATCCCGCTCGACACTCCCGCCGCGGTGATGATGCGGTGATCGAGGTGCTCGACGACGCGCTGGCCCGTCGGGATCGCGCCGTGCGCGGCGAGCACGTCGAGCGCTCCCCAGTGGGTGGTCGCCGTGAGGCCGTCGAGCAGACCGGCGGCGGCCAGCACGAGCGAGCCGGTGCACACCGACGTCGTGTATGCGGTCGTCGTGTGCGCGCTGCGGACCCAGTCGAGCACCCGCTCGTCGGTCATGAGCGCCCTCGTCCCGAAACCGCCGGGGAACACCAGGATGTCGGGGTTCGTCAGTTCCTCGAACGTCGCGTCGACCTCGATGCCGAGCATGCCGTTGTCGGATCGGACGACGCCGCGCTCGTGCCCGACGAACGTGATGTCGAAGCTCGGTATGCGTTGCAGCACCTCGTAGGGCCCGATGCCGTCGAGCGCAGTGAACTGTGCAAACAGAGGGATCGCGATGCTGGTCACGTCGTCACCGTACTGAATTCGTTCTGGCCCGATTCGCGCGATGACCGCCGCGCATCGCCGACGCGTCACAGGTCCTTGCGGAACCAGCGGTGGGCGTACGGATTGTCGTTGTAGCGATCGGTCGACGTGTAGCCGCAGCGCTCGTACATGGCGATCGCCTCGGTCAGCGAATTGTTCGTGTCGAGCACGACGGCGTCGTAGCCGAAGTCGCGTGCGAGTGCCTCGAGCGCAGCGAGGAGCCGCTTGCCCAAGCCGAGCCCGCGCACTGACGGATGGAGCCACATCCGTTTGATCTCGGCAGTCTTGCGATCGACTCGACGGAGCCCGCCGCACCCGAGCGGTTCCCCGCCGTCGTGGACGATCAGGAATCCGCCGGATGGGGCCGTCATCGCCTGACGTTCTGCGTCGGTGTCTTGACGGACGTCGAATCCTCCCGGGAACCGTCGGTCGAGCTCGGCCATGTATTGACGAAGTGCGGAGTCGGCCGCGGCCCCCGCCGAGTCGGTGGGCTCGATCGCGATCGTGGAGAGCTGCAGCAGTCGCTCGGCGACACCGAGCGCGGCCTCCAGGTCGGCGCGTTGTTCTGCGGTGAGCGCGTCGACGAGTTTGGTGGCGATGTCGTCCGATCGACGATCGAGCTCGTCCCATCCGATGCGCCCGGCGGGTGTCAGGTCGACGATGCGCCGGCGCCCGTCGACGGGGTCGTGGTGGAGTTCGACGAGCCCGTCGACCTCGAGATTGCGCAGGAGCCTGCTGAGGTAACCGGAGTCGACGCCGAGTCGGTGGCGCAGTTCCTGCACCGTCGCCGCGCACCCCTCGCGCTGGGTTCCGATCTCGAAGAGCAGGCGCGCTGCGGCCAGCGGACGGCCGGTACCGAGGAAGGTCTCGTCGAGCGCCCCGATGCGTGGAGTGAACGACCGGTTGAACTGCCGGAGGGTGGCCACGACGCTCGAGGACATGTTGCTGACCCTAGTCAGCAAATCGAGCGCACGGTCGTGCCGTCGGGCTCACGCGAGCATGCGGTCGAGGCGGGCGTAGCCGCTCTCCATCCCACCGACCATGCCGGTGTCGAGCACGGTGTCGAGAAGCTCGGAGTTGGGGAAGGTGATGACGAGGTTCAGGAGGGTGCTGCCATCGTGTGGCGTGAGGGTCAGCTCGTTGGTGGTGTCAAGACCCGCTGATCCGATCGGGCGTTCGGTCGTGACCGCACGGTGCGGTCGGTCGGACTCGAGCAACTCGCCCTCGAATCCGAACTGTCGGGGTGAGCCGTCCACTGATTCGTTCTCGAGCTCCCACTCGTAGCGGTAGACCCCGCCCACCTCGGTCGCCACCTCGCAGACAGGCATGGTCCATCCGTCGGGGCCGAGCATCCACTGCTGCAACAGCGCGGGGTCGTGGTGGGCCTGCCACACCTGCTCGACGGTGCCGCGGATGATGCGCGAGATGCGCACCTGGGTGTCGGAGAGGATCTGTGGTTCGGTGCCACGGCCGGCGGCGAAGGATTCGAGGTCGGCGAGCACCCGATCGATTTGGCCCATGGCAGACGTCATGCCCTCTTCCATGCCCATGTCGAGCAGCTGTTCGAGCTGTTCGAGCGATCCGAAGTGGGTGATGGTGACCAGGCGTGATCCGCTGCTCGTGTCCTCGAAGGAGAAGGTCATCCGCATCGACGGCATGGCGGTGTTCTCCTCACCGTCGGCGCCCGCGAACCCGTCGCGGACCTCGAAGAACTTGCCCTCGTCGACGGCGAGGAACTCCCAGAAGCCCGCTGAGTGTTCGCCCTCTGGTCCGGTCATGAAGTAGGCGGACCGTCCGCCGACGAACACGTCGTGGCGCGTGAACGTTGCGGGCCACTCGACGGGTCCCCAGAACCTCTCGATCTGGCGGGGGTCGCTATAGGCCTCCCACAATCGCTCGCGGGTGGCGTCGAAGTCGGCGATGACGGTCATGGTGAGGGCGTCGAGATCCTTCTCGACCGAGGTGATGGGCATGGTGGTGTCCTTCTTCTTGGTACGTCGGGGTCTACTCGTCGGTGCCGGCGAGGAGGTCGTCGAGTCGGTCGATACGTGAGCGCCAGATCTGCTCGTACCTGTCGAGCAACGCCTGGGCGCGCAGGATGGTGTCGGGGTTGCCGCGGACGATCCGCTCGCGGCCGTTCGGGTGTTTTGTCACGAGTCCGGCTCCCTCCAGGACGCCGACGTGCTTCTGCACGGCGGCGAACGACATGTCGTAGGCGCCCGCGAGCTCGGAGACCGAGGCTTCGCCGAGGAGCGTGCGCCGGACGATGTCGCGTCGCGTTGCGTCGGCCAGTGCCCGGAAGATCCGGTCGACGTCGGCGTCGCTGAGCTCTCGAGCGTCACGTACAACCATATGGTTGTACATTACGGGCGATGCGAGAAGGTGTCAAGGCAGCAGTGCGGGGTCCCGAGTTGCCCATGGTCGGCGAGTTCGATCGGGCCGGGTCATGGAGGGGCGCGGACAGGTAGCGTGACGTTCGTGGACGTACGCATCGGAGTGACCCAGGCCCCCCGCGAGATCAACATCGAACTCGCCGAAGACGCTGACCGTGACGATCTGAAGTCGCGCGTCGAAGCCGCCCTCGCTGGAGCCACCGACGTGCTCTGGATCACCGACAAGCGCGGCAAGGACGTCGCCATCCCATCGGCCAAGATCGCCTACATCGAACTCGGCTCCGCCGACGGAGATCGCAAGATCGGCTTCGGAGGCTGAACCTGGGCCCGACGGGTCGGCCGGGGCTCCTCGACCTCGACCTGTTGTGGGTCACGGGCAAAGGAGGCGTCGGCAAGACCACCGTCGCGGCCGCGATCGCGGAGGTTGCGGCGCGCCATGGTCGCCGCACTCTCGTGTGCGAGATGGACGCGAAGGGAGCGCTCGCCACCGCCTTCGACGTCGGCGAGTTGGGCTTCGAACCGACCGAGGTCGCGCCTCAACTGCATGCGATGGCCATGAACACCGAGGACTCGCTGCGCGAGTACCTCCGATTGTTCGTACGCATCCCCTTGTTGGGACGAATCGGGCCGCTCGCGTCCACGTTCGACTTCGTCGCCGACGCCGCTCCCGGCGTGAAGGAGATCCTCGGGGTGGGCAAGCTCTGCTACGAGGTACGCGAACGCCACTACGACCTCATCGTCGTCGACGCGGAGGCCAGCGGGCACATCGTCAGCCAGATCGGCGCGCCGAAGGTGATCGCCGACCTCGTCCAGGTCGGCCTGGTCCGCGACCAGACACAGTGGATGCTCGACATCCTCGACGATCCGATGCGCACCGGGGTGGCCGTCGTGACGACCCCCGAGGAGATGCCGGTCACCGAGACCATCGATCTCCTCGGTCGACTTCGTGACGAGACCGGTGCCCATGCGTCCGCGGTCATCGCCAATCGTGTCCTGCCGGCGATGTTCAGCCGACGCGAACAGGCCGTCGTCGACCGACTCGACGACGCGATGGAACTGCTGGTCGACGTCGCGGGGCCTGCCGTGGCAACCGTCGTCGACGCAGCCCGCCTGACCGAGACACGCCGCAGCACCGGCGCCGAGCATCTCGATCGACTCCGCCATTGGCTCGAATCGAGCGGTGACGTCGCCGACGGGCTGCCGATCATCACCGTGCCCGAGTTGTTCTCTCGAGGGTCCGGTCCACGCGTCGTCTCGCTCGTCGCGCAGGCACTCACCGACGAACTCGACCCCGAACCACCGTCAGGCGTTGATGGTCGTGGCTGAGCTCGACAACCTGCTCGCGAGTCGCGAGATGATCCTCGTCGCCGGATCGGGCGGCGTGGGCAAGACCACGATTGCCGCGGCACTCGGCGTCGCGGCCGCCCAACGGCACAAGGGCCGCATCCTGGTGATCACCGTCGATCCTGCACGCCGTCTCGCGACGGCGCTCGGCCTCGACGAGTTCGGCAACACGCCGGTCCGGATCGATCCGAAGGCGTTCGTCGCAGCCGGCGTCAAGGTCCGCGGTGAGGTGTGGGTCGCGATGCTCGACACCAAGGCGGGCTGGGACGAGCTGATCACACGACACGCGCCCGACGACGCGACGCGCGATGCCGTGCTCGCCAACCCGCTGTACGAGAACATCACGAGCCGCTTCGTGCACAGCCACGAGTACCTGGCGATGGAACAGTTGCACGATCTCCACGCCACCGGTGATTTCGATCTCGTCATCGTCGACACGCCACCGTCACGCAATGCGCTGTCGATCCTCGACGCGCCGAATCGCATGATCGAGTTCTTCGGCAGTCGCCTGCTGCGCTGGCTCACCGTTCCGTACCGCTCGCGACTCTTCACCGTCGCCTCGAAGCCGTTCTACCAAGTGGCCGATCGGGTCCTCGGGTCGCGATTCCTCCAGGACATCGCCGACTTCTTCGTGTTGTTCCAGGCGATGGAGGGAGGGTTCGTGCGCCGGGCGAAAGAGGTCGAGGCACTGCTGCGGGATCCCCGCACGGCGTTCGTCGTCGTGACGACGCTCGAGACCGCACCGAGCTACGAGGCCCGATTCCTTGCTCGCTCCCTGATCGAGCGGGGGATGTCGCTCGGCGCGATCGTCGCGAACCGGGTGCTCCCCGTCGCCCTCGCGACCTCGGCGGCCGCCGAGAGTGCCGCGGGGCTGCTCGAGCATGCCGACGGCGAACTGGCCGACAGCGTCGCCGCTCGCCTCGATGCTCCGCGCAAGCAGGTCAGCGCGGTCCTGGAGCAGATCGCCACCAGGTTCGACGATGTCGCACTCGTCGCTGCCAGGGAGTCGGATCGCCGTTCGGAACTCGCCGATCTCGCACCTGCGCTGCTGGTCGTGCCGTGGCTGGAGGGCGACATCCACGACCTCGCCGGGCTCGGTGCGCTCGCCGGTCACCTCCGCGACGGCGGATGATCAGGCAGAATCAACGGTGATGACCTCTCTTGCCGAACTGGCCCGCGAGCACACGACGCTCGACCGTGACGACATCGATCACCTCCACCGCCTCACGGCGGAGTGGGCGTTCCTCGCCGATCTGTGCTTCGCCGACCTGCTGCTCTACGTCCGATCCGACGACCGGAAGTGGCTGACCGTCGATCAGGTCCGCCCGGCCACCAACCAGACGATCTATGCCACCGACTACATCGGATCGTGGGCCAACGGCGATGAGGCCGAGCTGATCGAACGGGCGGCCGAGACCGGCCAGCGTGTCGAAGGCGCCATCGAGAACGACAGCGGTGGCGCCGACGTCAACCACGCCCGCATGTTGGCGATGCCGGTGCGACGAGACGGCGAGATCATCGCAGTGTTGTCCAAGGAGTGGAAGGTCAGAGCAGGGCGTCCACTCGGCGAACTCGAACGCAACTACTCGTTCATCTTCGAGGAGTTCGCGCAGATGATCGAGGTCGGCACGTTCCCGTTCGCAGGTCGCGTCGCGGACTCGAGCGCCGCTCCACGCGTCGGCGACGGCGTGCTGACGCTCGATGCGACCGGCACGGTCACCTACGTCTCACCCAACGCGAATTCAGCGCTGCACCGCGTCGGCATCCAGGCGAACCCGGTGGGCATGCGCCTCGCCGAACTCGGCTTCCACGACGGGCCGGTTCGTCAGGCATTCGAGCGACGCGAACCGATCGTCGAGGAATTCGAGCAGGGCGCCGACGTGACGCTGCTGTGTCGCTGCGTCCCGCTCGTGACCACGACCGAGTCCGGATCGGAGATCGCCGGCGGCCTGCTCCTGGTCCGTGACGTGACCGAACTCCGCAAGCGTGACCGCCTGCTGCTGAGCAAGGACGCAACGATCCGCGAGATCCATCACCGCGTCAAGAACAACCTGCAGACGATCTCGTCGCTGTTGCGCCTCCAGGCGCGCCGGCTCACCAATCCGGAGGCGAAGGCGGCCGTCCAGGAGTCGGTGCGTCGAATCCGTACGATTGCGCTGGTCCACGAGTCACTGTCGCGTGAGCCCGGTGAAGACATCGCCTTCATCGAGATCGTCCGGCCGCTGTTGCGTCTCGCCGAGGAGAGCCTGCAGTCACCCGATCGACCGGTGCGCTTCACCGTCGGCGGCGACGGAGGCCGGATTCCCGCCAACACGGCCACGCCGCTCTCGGTGGTGCTCACCGAACTGCTGCAGAACGCCGTCGATCACGGGTTCCCGGAAGGCAGTGGTGGGGGCGAGGTCAACGTGGCGCTGAGCCATCTCGACGGCCGCCTCACGGTGCGCGTGGTCGACAACGGTCGCGGTGTCGAGCCGTCGTTCGAACTCGATCAGGCCAAGGGCCTCGGGCTCTCGATCGTGAGGACGCTCGTGACGACGGAACTCAACGGCACCATCGAGATCCGACCCGCGACCACCATCGAACTCGAGTTGTCCGGCATCGGTGACGGTTCGAGCCGACAGCACGGCACGATCATCGAGCTGACCGTGCCGACCGACGACTGAGCGTCAGCTCGCGCGCGCTGCGCGCGCTGCGGCGACCCGGCGGCGGCGGATCACGCGCCGCTCCTCCTCGGTCAGCCCACCCCAGATGCCGGAATCCTGGTTTGTGTCGAGCGCGAAATCGAGGCACTGCTTGGCAACGTGGCACTCCGTGCACACCTGCTTGGCTCGATCGATCTGGTACAGCGCATGCCCGGTGGTCCCCACCGGGAAGAACAACTCTGGATCGGTGTCACGGCAGATGGCATCGTCTCGCCATTCGTAGTCCGCGGCTCCCAGGGTCAGGCTGGACGCAAGGATCGACACGTTGGTGCTCCTCGAAGGTGTTTGGGGCGAGCGGATCGCCGGGGGTTGTGGGCGGTTTCGCCGCTCGGAGCGACGACACAGGGCCTCAGGCCGGGGTTGACTGTAAGCGCGATATCACCACCTCGCAAGGGACGATTGGCCCGAATGTTCATGATCTGCTCGACGTGCGTTCATCTTGCGTTCGAACGGCGACCTCCGACACCGCCATGATGGGACCATGCTCGTGCTGGGTCATCGAGGTGCATCCCTGGCCGCGGCCGAGAACACACCGGCCGCGTTCCGTCTCGCCGACGAGATGTCGGCCGACGGGATCGAACTGGACGTTCGTCGGGTCCCCGATGGCCGCCTGCTGATCGCCCACGACCCGTTGCCGGACTCGGTCGACGACGTCGATCGTCTCGGTCTCGCGACGCTCGACGACGTGCTCGACGCGTGCGGTGAACGGATGCTCGTCAACGTCGAGATCAAGAACTGGCCGGCCGACGCCGGCTTCGATCCGACGATGGCGATGGTCGAGCCAATCGTGTCGGTGCTGCGGCGCCGCGGTCGGGCCGCGTCGTCCCGATGGCTCATCTCGTCCTTCTCGTGGGACACGCTGGAGGCCTGTCGGCGCGTAGCGCCGGAGATCCCGACCGCGTGGCTGGTGTCGACGGTCTCGCTCGATCGCATCGAGGGCATCGCCGACGCGGGCCACTGCGCCGTGCATCCCTGGGAGCCGAACGTCACCGAGGAGTTCGTCGATCGCTGCCACGCTGCCGGGCTCGCCGTGAACACGTGGACCTGCAACGATCCCGAGCGCCTCGTCGATCTCGCCGCGATGGGCGTCGACGGGGTCTGCACCGACGTGCCCGATGTCGCATTGCGGGCGCTCGGCCGTGGAGACGACGCGGCGGTCGTCAGCCCGGCGTGGGCGTCGTGGCCGGCTCGCTGAGCGGCACGACCAGCTTCACGGCGTCGGGGACATGAACGAACTCGAGGCGGGTGGTCGACCCGAGCGCGTCGCCGTCGACCTGGTACGGAAACGGCACCTCGTTCTCGATGATCAGTTGTGCGACGTCCTCGCGGACGTCGAGATGTGCCGACGGCTTCACGCCGCCCCCTCGCAGCGCCCCGGTCAACGACGACAGGATCGCCACGGACGTCATCTTCGTGAACGTGATCGCGACGAGGCCGCGGTCGAGCGTGGCGGCGGGTGAGAGGTCGAGCGGCCGATTGCCGAGGTACGTGTACGGGCTGGTGTTCAGCACGATCGTGAAGTAGCCGTCGACGATGTCGTCGTCCTCGATCACCCTGAAGTGCGGCCGCCGGCGGTCGTAGCCCGTCAGCCATGTGGTGAGCCCCGCCCAGATGAACAGGGGATGCCCGAGCCACCGTTTCAGCGATCCCCGCTTCTCGACCCGCTCGACGACCGCGGCATCGAAACCGATCCCGGTGTGGAAGCAGAAGTAGCGGCCATTGACCTGGCCCAGTCCGATCGAACGGAAGTCGGCCGCATCGATGCCGTTGGCGAGGAACTCGACGGCCTCGACCGGGTCGTTCGGCATCCCGAGGGTGCGTGCGAAGACGTTCGTCGATCCCCCCGGGAGCACACCGAGCGCGGTGTCCGAGCCGGCGATGCCGGTCGCGACCTCGTTGAGCGTCCCATCGCCGCCGAAACCGATCACGACATCGACCCCGCGCCGCACGGCATCGTGAGCGAACCTGGTGGCGTGCCCGCGCCGGTTGGTCTCGACCATCTCGACGTCGTGATCGCGGCTGAGCCGCCGATGCACGATCACGGTGTTGCGAGCCGTGACCGACGATGCGAACGAGTTGACGACGAGCAGGACCTTCAAGGACTGTGACGGTAACGCAGACAGCGGGATGCTCGCTGTGAGACCGCTCGCACGAGTTTGGGTCGAACTTGACTCACCGGTAACTTGGAGAGCCTTATGAACGTGATCGTCTGCGTCAAGCAGATCCCGGACCCGGCCCTGCCGGGCGAGCTGGATCCCTCCACCAACACGCTCAAGCGTGACGGCAAACTCATCCTCGACGAGTCCGACAGTTACGGCGTCGAGATGGCGTTGCAGCTCGTCACGGCGGCCGGCGGCGGCGAGGTCAGCCTCGTGTCGATGGCCCCGAACGACGAAGTATCGGGCCTGCGCACCGCCCTCGCGATGGGTGCAGCCAAAGCGGTGCTCGTGAGCGATCCGTCGCTCGCCGGCGCCGATGCGCTGACCACCGCCAAGGTGCTCGCGGCCGCCACGAAGCGGCTCGGCGATGTCGATCTGATCATCGCGGGCACCGAGTCGTCCGACGGCTACACCGGCACGGTGCCCGAGCAGCTCGCCGAGGTCCTCGGGCTCCCGTCGATCACGTTCGCCAAGACGGTCGAGATCGCCGACGGCACGCTGAAGGTCGATCGCCAGACCGAGGCCGGCTACGACGAGGTCACGTGCCCGCTTCCCGCCGTCGTGTCGGTGACCGCCGGCGTCGTCGAGCCCCGCTACCCGAGCTTCAAGGGCATCATGGCCGCGAAGTCGAAGCCGGTCGACACCGTCACGGCTGCCGACCTCGGCGTCGAGTCCGTCTCGTGGGCGCAGCAGATCACGTCCGTCGAGGATGCTCCGGCTCGCGAGGCCGGCGAGGTCATCGAAGACGATGGCGAATCGTTCAACAAGATCGTCGAGTTCCTCGACAACCTGAAAGTCATCTGAGGAGACCGATCATGGGAATCGACAACATCTGGGTGTTCGCACAGGCCGCCGACGGCGCGCCGACGACGGGCACGCTCGAACTGCTCACCAAGGCCCGCAGCCTCGGCGGCAACGTCTCGGCCTTCATCGCCGGTGATGGCGCTGCGGTGGCCGCAGCGCTCGGCGACCACGGCGCAGCCAAGGTCTACGCAACGGGCGATCTCGGCGGGGCCCTGCCCGGCGTGGCCGTCTCGGCCGCGATGCAGGCCGTGATCAACGGCGGCGACTCGCCCGACTTGATCATGTTCCCGCAGAGCTACGAAGGGCGCGACGTGATGGCGCGGCTGTCGGTCAAGCTCGATCGCACCGTGCTGACCAACTCGACGAGCATCACCGTCGAAGGCGATGCCGTCACGGTGCAGACGCCGGTGTTCGGCGGATCCAAGCTCGTCAACTCGACGTTCACGGGCGAGCGTCCATTCCTCGCTGCCTTCCGTCCGAAGAGCTTCGTCGCCGAACCCGGCGCCGGTGCTGCCGGTGAGGTCGTGGCCGCTCCCGTTCCCGATCTGGGTTCGGCCGCAGGTGCGACCGTGACGGCCGTGCACGTCGAGGAGACCTCGGGTCCCAAGCTCGATGAAGCAGCGGTCGTGGTCGCCGGTGGCCGTGGTCTCGGCGAGGCCGACAAGTACGCGATGATCGAATCGCTGGCCAAGGCACTGCACGGTGCGCCGGGTGCGTCCCGCGCGATCGTCGACGCCGGCTGGGTTCCCTACAGCTACCAGGTCGGCCAGACCGGCAAGGTCGTCAAGCCGACGGTCTACATCGCTGCCGGCATCTCCGGTGCGACCCAGCACATGGTGGGCATGAAGGGCTCGAAGAACATCATCGCGATCAACAAGGACAAGGAGGCGCCGATCTTCGGTGTCGCCGACCTCGGCATCGTCGGTGACGTGCACAAGGTCCTGCCGCAGTTGCTCGAAGCACTCGCCGCCCGCGGCTGACCGCACCCCTCCACCCCGAACCCGAGATCGTTCTCAATCCGAAATTCGGAGCGAATGTTGCGCTGGGCGCAACATCGGCTCCGAATTTCGGGGTTTTCAGGGCGTGCTTGGGGTTTTCAGGTGGCGTCGCGGGCGAGGATCGCCCAGGAGACGGACTCGCCCGGGTCCTCGACGGCGATCTGAAGATTCCAGCCCATCGCGGGCTCGTGCGCATCCCAGCGGTACCAGCGAAGCTCGTTCGCCAGCGCACCGAGTTCATCGGGATCGATCGGCCACTCGTCGGTCAGATCGCCCAGCGCTGCCAGTGTCCACCAGGCGCCGAATCTCCCCGCCGCAGCACCACGCCGTCGACCGTGAGCCCCACCGCTTGCCCCCGCCCACGCGAGCCACGCGATGGCGGTGGCGGGCTCGAGATCGACCACGCGAGCGCGGCGGAGGCCCAGGGCGCCGAGCGCCCCGGCGACATCACCGTCGACGCACACGACGTCGACCTGACCGTTCGAGCTGGTCGTCCACGGCTCCACGAGCTGTTGCACGGCGTACTCGACGTCGTCGTCGAGTATCTCGTCCGGAACCGGCTCGACGTCGTACCACCGCTCCGGAAGCGATGGCATCGGGAACTCGGCCCCCTCATCGGTGTAGGTCGCCAGCGCGTAGTCCGGCTCCCAGGACTGGAGCGCGAGTGGCAAATCGAGCACGGCCGGGAGATCGTCGTCGTCGATCACATCACCGCGCAGCACACGCTCGTGCGCGACGAACGCTGCCCGTGGTCCTCGATCGAGCACCGGGGCGAGATCGTCCCACGTGTGGTGCTGCGCGGCGACTTCGGTGAGCGGGCCGATGGTGAATCGTCCCGACAACCCGTCGGACTCGTCGAGGACCGCGGCGACGAAGGTCGCGCCGGCGAGCAGTGCCAGCCTGAACTCGGAGAGCGTCGCCGCCGGCCACAGCTGACGCCCGGTCGCCACCGCGTGCCGGCAACGATCGCGAATTCGCAGCACGCCGTCCCAGTCGCGCGCGGCGCATCGGTCGTCGATCAGACGGACGAGCTCGTCGAGGTCAGCCCGATGAATCAGCTCGTCGAGCCTCGAATCCTCGGCGTGGTCGTCCATCCTCAGACCAACGGCCACGGATAGCGACGACCGCTCGGGTCCGTCGGGAACCGACGGTGTGTGACGCACCACGCGGCGCGTCCCTGCAGCGCCTCGACCTCGTCGTCGGCCAACAGTGCGGCGATCTCCAAGGGCACACCCTCGCACAGCCGACCGACCCGCTCGAGCAGAACGTCGTCGATCGGTTCGTCACCGAACTCCCAGATCACGGTTCGCAGCTTGTAGTCGGCGGCGAAGCACAGGCCATTGTCGATGCCCCACACCGACGCGGGGCGCCCCTCGCGGGCGGGGATCAGGAGCACATGGCCACTCTTGCGATCGGTGTTGTTGGCGAGGATGTCGAGCAGCGCCATCGACCGGAGTTCGTCGTGCAACTCCGGGTGAGCCTCGTGGATGGTGAAGTAGTGCTGGCTGTGGTCGGCCGTGACGAACCACTGGACCGAGCCCTCACCGAGCGGGCCGTCGCGCAACACCGTCGGCGGAACGACGTGCAGGCGGAGGTGTTCGCTCAGGAGATACGTCGCCACCTCGCGCCGATGCAGCCCGGGTTCGAAGTCCCACAGGGGACGCTCACCACGCGTCGGCTTGTAGATGGCCGGGTGGCTCTTGCCGTCGTGCGTGACGTGGACGAGGAAGGTCGCATTGCTGCTGTACGGCATCCGGCCTTCGACCTCGATGTCGCCGCGCAGCAGATGGGCGATCGGGTCGTCGATGTGGTCCACGCGCAGCTCGACACCGCGTGTGTTCTCGTCGTCGAGATCCTCGTCCTCGAAATCTTCGTCGTCGAAGTCGTCGTCGAACGAGTCGATGTCGTCAGGCTCGGTCGTGGCCACGATCGGTCAGTTCATCCGGGGACAGACGTGGCCGTCGGGGTCGATCGGAAGGTTGCACCACTGGCACGGAGGTCTCCCCGCCTCGACGATGCCGTCGGCATGATCACAGAAGGCGGCGGCCTGGCCTCTGCTCAGATAGAGGCGCACGTGTCCACGATCGTCGTCGAGTGGCTCGCCCTCGTCGTCGACCTCGCCGATCTCTTCGAGCTGGATCAGGACCCGATCGCTCGCCCGGTCGTAGCCGAGTCCGATCGGTCCGAGGACGAATGCTGCATCGAGTGGATCGCGTAGCTCGAGCGCTCCGGGCATCGGACGATCCTCCGCCGGAGGGAGGTCGGCGAGCACCTTGCGCAGGTACTGCACGATGGCCACGGTCTGCTGCTTCTCGCACTTGACCGTGACCCGCTGCTCGTCCGCCCGCGCCTGCAGGAGGAACGTGCGCTCACCCGGTCGGCCGATCGTGCCGACCGTGAATGCGGCCACCTCGTCGAACTCGAAGAAAATGCTCATGGTCAGGACGGTTGCAGATCGGTCAGCGGTCGGCCGGTGGAGTTGACGGCGAGCACCGCGGGACCGCCCGGCCCCCAGGTGATTGCCGTGACCGAGGCGGGGCTGATCACGATGCGCTGGAAGAGGTCGATGTGGGTGCCCAGGGCGTGGGCGACGGCGGCTTTGATCGTGTCGGCGTGCGAGACGCACACGATGGTGCCACCGGGGTGAGCGGCGCGCAGGCGGTCGAGTGCGGACACCATCCGGGTCTGCATCTCGGTGAAGCTCTCGCCGTTCGGGAACCGGAACATCGACGGTGCCCGTTGCACGGTCTGCCACTCGGGCAGCTTCATGAGCTTCTTCAGTTCGGCGCCGGTCCAGTCGCCGAAGTCGCATTCGAGCAACCCGCGATCGACCTGGGTTCGCAGACCGCGGGCGGCCGAGATCGGTGCGGCGGTCTCCTTCGCTCGCTCGAGCGGCGAACTGTAGACGGCGTCGACGCGTTTCAACTCGGCGATGCGAGCGGCCGCGATGTCGGCTTGTCGTCTGCCCTCGTCGGCGAGATGCAGCCCCTTGGCCCGGCCGGGGAGCACCTTGCCGGTGGTCGGTGTCTGCCCGTGTCGCACGAGCAGAACCGTCGTGAACGGCGGGTGGGCACTCGCCGACTTCTTGGGCGCCGGGCGTGGGGGAGAGGGTCGCTTCGTGGTGGCCATGGAGTGTGTCCAACCTACTGTCGAGGGCCGTGACTCCGCTTGCCAGGCTCGAATGCGACGTGGTCGAGTGTCGGGCCTGCCCGCGCCTCGTCGAATGGCGGGAGCAGGTTGCGCTCGACAAGCGGGCGGCCTATCGCGACGACACGTACTGGGGGAGGCCGATCCCCGGGTTCGGCGACCCGGACGCGAGCATCGTGGTGCTCGGGCTGGCCCCGGCGGCGCACGGCGCCAACCGGACCGGACGCGTGTTCACCGGCGATCGCAGCGGCGACTGGCTGTTCCGGGCGATGCATCGAGCCGGCCTGGCGAATCAGCCGGAGTCGGTGTCGGTCGACGACGGACTCCGACTGACCGACGCGTGGGTGACCGCGGCGGTGAAGTGCGCGCCGCCGGCGAACAAGCCGCTCCCCGACGAGCGCGACGCGTGCGCCCCCTTCCTGCAACGCGAGTTCGCCGCCTTGACCAATGCCCGCGTGGTCGTGTGTCTCGGTCAGTTCGGTTTCGCCGCGGCCTGCGCGCACTTCGGTGTCAGACCACGGCCCAAGTTCGGTCATGGTGTGGAGGTGCAGGTCAGCGGTGGCCCGGTGCTGATCTGCTCGTTCCACCCGAGCCAGCAGAACACGTTCACCAAACGACTCACCGAATCGATGCTCGACGCCGTGTTCCATCGCGCCGTCGTGCTCAGTAGCCTTGAGTCGCTGTGAAGACCTCTCTCCGTTCGCTCGCCACGGTTGCTCTCGTCGGCATGCTCGCACTGTCGGCATGCACGTCTGATCCGAGCCCCACCCGAGTCGCGAAGGACCTCGTGGAGACCGAGACCGCCGGCAAGCCCGAGATGCAGAAGTGCATGCTCGACGTGATCGACAACTACGACCTCGACACGCTTGGTGCCGATTCGGTCGGGGGCAATGCCGAAAAGGCGAAGGCCGCCGACGAACAGCTCGCCAAGTTCGAAGCCGATCTCGCCGCCTGCCGCTGAGCCCGACGGCGCCTGCGCCGTCGAGCAACGTCACGTTTGACCCGGCACCGTGTGACGGCTGCGGGATGACGGTGGGCCTCAGGCGGGTGTCGGTGCCGGCGCAGCGGCCTTCTTCTTTGGTGGTGGCACGCCGACGGCCGGCGCAGGGTCGGCGTCGTTCGGCCAGCGTCGGCGGCTGACGATCGACAGCAGGCGCAGCAGGCGCATCGCTGTCTCGTCGGTCTGGGCGGGCCTGGCGATGATCGAACCGTCGGCGATCATCCGCTCGATGACCTCCTCGCCGAGTTCGGTGCGCACGATCGTGAGCGTCCAGTCGTTGTCCTCGCCGATGCCACCGGTCGACACGTCGGCGTGCTCGGCGGCGAAGTCGGGACAGTGTGTGCAGCCCTTGCGGGTCCAGCCGTGGCATTCCTTCAGGTCGATCTCGTGATACGAGCCGTCCTTCATCCAGATCTGGAAGACGCCCTTGATGTTCATCTTCACCATGTCCTGCTTCTTGAGGCCGTACTTGGCCTCGAACAGTTCGGTGAAGATCGCGTCGTCGAATGTCTTCGAACAGAGCAGGCCGATGTTGAACAGGAACGGCTTCGACACCTTGCCCGCCTTGCGGTCCCACATGGTGGGCGGCGACGACGTCTGGCATCCCATGCCGACGAGCGCGAGGCGTTCGTAGCCCTTCTCCTTCGCTTCCGGGAGCGCCAGGGGGTTTGCGCAATACGTGTAGCGGCTGCCGGCGGTGGCCAGGATCTCCTCCTTGGTGGCCACGACCGCAGGCTTCGCCTTCCAGGCGTCATCGTCCTCGACCCCGCTGACGAGCGCCGCGTCGATGTAGTCGTGCTCGCGCAGCCAGATCAGCATCGCCGAGACGAGGCCGCCGTCCTGGCCCATCTTGTGGACCATGTCCTCGCTCGCCCGGGTCAAGTAGAGCTGGCGCCAGATGCCGGCCATCTCGTCGGGTTCACGGACCCGACCGAACAGGTGCATGTCGGCCGATGGCTCCCACGCCTGGAAACGGGGACATGCCCGGGTGCAGGTAGTGCAGCCGCCGCCTTCGCCGAATCCGTGGACGCAGTTGTCGAGCCCGAGCTCCTCTTCGAGGTGGAACGGGATGTACTTGCCCTCTTCGTGCTCGTAGCCGATCACGTCGTGCGGACACGTCACCACACATCCGGCGCATCCGGTGCAGAGCCCGGTCGTGATGACCTCGGCGTACAGCTCCTTCCACTGTGCTGTCCATCGTCCGGCCTTGGCGGGCGTTTCGGGTGGGGACTCGACGGTGGTCATCGGCCCGACTGTACGCGACTGTCGCCCGTCACTTCACAGCCAGCCACACGGCCGCCGTCGCGCTGCCGATCGCTCGGTCAGGCCGAGTAGGCCGCCTCGGCATGCTGCGACTGGTCGAGGCCGCGCAGTTCCTCGTCCTCGCTGACACGCAGCCCCATCGTCTTGCTGATCACGACGGCAATCCCGAGGGTCACGGTGAACGAGAACGCCCCGACCGCGGCGGCAGCGACGAACTGATCCTTCAACAACTCCGCGCCACCGCCGAAGAACAGCCCATCGGTGTCGCCGTTCACCGCAGAGTCGGCGAAGAGACCCAGCAGCAGTGTGCCGATGATCCCTCCGACGAGGTGGACGGCGATCACGTCGAGGCTGTCGTCCCAGTCCATCCGTTCCTTGATCCCGAGAGCGGCGAAGCAACCCGCGCCGGCGACTGCTCCGATGATCATCGGTGATGCCCCTCCGACGAACCCGGCACACGGCGTGACCGCGACCAGCCCGGCGACCGCACCGGACGCCGCGCCCAGGGTGGTCGCGTGGCCTCGTTTGATCCGCTCGACGAGGAGCCATCCGAGCATCCCTGCTGCCGCCGCGAGCTGGGTGTTGACGACCGCCTGCGCGGCGACGCCGTCGGCCGCGAGCGCCGAACCGGCGTTGAAGCCCATCCACCCGAACCACAAGATGCCCGTGCCGAGCATGGTGAACGGCAGATTGTGCGGTGGCATCGGTTCCGATCCGTGGCCCCGCCGGTTGCCGATCACCAGGACGACGGCGAGTGCCGCCACCCCCGCGTTGATGTGGATCGCGGCGCCCCCGGCGAAGTCGAGGGCACCCATTTCGTAGATCCAGCCGTTGGGGTTGAACACCCACCGCGCAACGGGTGCATAGACGAGGATCGACCAGATCGCGATGAGGAGGGCGTAGGCGCCGAACTTGAGGCGGTCGGCCGTCGCTCCGGTGATCAGTGCCGGGGTGATCACCGCGAACATCATCTGGAACGCGACGAACGCCAGACCCGGAATGTTTCCGTCGAGCGTCGCCACGTTGGCGAGCCATGCGAACTCCGTGTTGCCGATCAGCGGCCCGGTGCCGCCGAACGCGATCGAGAAACCGATCATCGCCCACAGGATCGACACGATGCCGATCGCGAAGAAGTTCTGCATGAGCATCCCCAGCACGTTCTTCGAGCGGACCATGCCGCCGTAGAAGAAGGCCAGGCCCGGTGTCATGAAGAGCACCAGGGCGGCAGAGATCAGGACCCATGCAGTGTCGCCGGAGTTCATGGTCGGGAGACCATAGATGCCGACGACCCGGATCGGAAATGCCTGACCCCAAATTCGGAGGCGGTGTTGCGCTCAGCGCAACATCCGCTCCGAATTTCGGGTTCGTGTTGGGCCGATCGGACCGGGGGACGCGCCGATCCCCGAGCCAGCCCTCTGAGGACGCAAAGGAGGCTCGGGGATCGACCTGCAGGACGCAACGATGCGCCCCGATCGGGGATGTCGGCGACGGCGCCGACGAAGGGGTCGCCGACTAGATGGCGTCCGCCCCTTCTTCACCGGTGCGGATGCGCACGAGACGCTCCACGTCGGTGACCCAGATCTTTCCGTCGCCGATCTTGCCGGTGGCGGCCGACGACACGATCGTGTCGACCACGCTGTCCACGGCATCGTCGGCGATGACGACACTGAGACTCACCTTCGGGACGAAGTCGATCTTGTACTCCGCTCCTCGGTAGGTCTCGGTGTGGCCGCCCTGACGGCCGAAGCCGCGGACTTCCGTCACCGTGATGCCCGCGACGCCGATCGCCTTGAGGGCATCTTTGACGTCATCGAGTTTGAACGGCTTGACGACTGCTGTCACAAGTTTCATGTGGTTCTCTTTTCTGGGGTGCTGATGAAAGTCCGGTCGATCACGATGCGTACGAGACGTCGGGGGCGTAGCCCTCGATGCCGTGTTCGAGGAAGTCGAGTCCTTCGATCTCCTCTTCGGGCTCGACACGCAGACCGATCGTCTTCTTCAAGACGAAGAATACGGCGCTCGTCGTGACCGTCACCCAGACGGCGATGACGAGCAGCATCAGAGCCTGCATGCCCAGCTGGTCGAAACCGCCACCGTAGAAGAGCCCGGCATCGGCGCGACCGAGGAAGGCGTCGTCGTACTGGGCGAACAGCCCCACCGACAACAGGCCCCATGCGCCGCAGACGCCGTGCACGCTGACGGCGCCCACCGGATCGTCGATCTTGATCTTCTCGAAGAAGAACACCGCGAACACCACGAGGATGCCGCCGACCGCACCGATGATGACCGACATGCCGGGGTTGACCGAACCGCACGGTGCGGTGATCGCCACGAGTCCGGCGAGCACGCCGTTGCAGATCATCGACAGGTCCGGCTTGCCGGTCTTGGCCCAGATGGTGACCGTCGTGGCGAGGCCGCCGGCCGCCGCGGCGAGCAGCGTGTTGACACCGACGAGCATCACGGCGCCGTCCGCGGCGAGCTCGGAGCCCGGGTTGAACCCGAACCAACCGAGCCACAGGATGAAGACGCCGAGGACGACGAACGGGATGTTGTGGCCGGGGATCGCCCGCGGGTTGCCGTCCTTGTCGTACTTGCCGATGCGTGGTCCGAGGAACCAGGCGCCCATCAGGGCGCCGATGCCGCCGACCATGTGCACGATGCCGGAGCCGGCGAAGTCGGAGTAGACGGCGTCACCGACGCTCATCTGTGCGATCCAGCCGCCGCCCCAGGTCCAGTGCACGACGACCGGATAGATGAACGCCGTCATCGCGAGGCTGATGAAGAGGTACGAGATGAACTTCGTGCGCTCCGCCATGCCTCCCGAGATGATCGTGACGGCGGTGGCGGCGAAGACGACCTGGAAGAAGAAGATCGTTGCGGTGCTGAGGCCTCCGTCGGCGGGGATCGAGAGATCCTGGCCGCTCAGGAAGTAGGCGCCGCTGCCGATGAACTTGCCGCCTCCGCTACCGAACGCGAAGGCGTAGCCGCAGGCGAAGAAGGCAAGCACACCGACGACCGCGTCCATCATGTTCTTGGCGAAGATGTTGACGACGTTCTTGGCGCGGGTCAGCCCTGCCTCGACGAGCGCGAAGCCCGCCTGCATGAAGAACACCAGCGCGCCGGCAATGAACACCCAGATGTTGTCGAGGATGGCCTGGGTGTCGGGGCCTTCCTGGGCCAGGCCCACCGATGGGGTGAGGGCCAAGATGGCGACGACGCCACCCAGCCCTGAGGCAATTCGCAGGGTTCGTTTACTCACGGGTCCTCCAAGAGGGGTCGGGAACAGGGATGCGGAGTCCAGTGGCGTCGTTGCCGCCCGGATTGCGAGCGCAACATAAAGGCGCCGGATTTCCCGCTTGTCGCCGAACTGTTTCCTGCGTGTGAATCGTCCGCGTCGACGATTCGCGCTGCGAAGGACTTGACCCGCGGGTCAAGTCGCGAGCCAGAATGGGGGAATGGACCTCTCGTATCCCCCCGAAGCCGAGGAATTCCGCGTCGAGATCAAGGCGTGGTTGCAGGAGAACCTGCCCGACGGATGGTTCGACGACGGCTTCGAGATGACCGACGCCGAGCGCAAGCAGTTCAACGAGGAGTGGCCGAAGAAGCTCTTCGAGGGCGGATGGATCTGTGCCACGTGGCCCGCCGAATACGGCGGCAAGGGCCTCACGACGATGCAGGGCGTCGTGCTCTCGGAGGAGTTCGCGAGCGCCAAGGCGCCGATGCGCGGCGACTTCTTCGGTGACACCCTCGTCGGTCCGACGATTCTGCAGTGGGGCACCGAGGAGCAGAAGAAGGAGTTCCTCCCGGGCATCCTGAGCGGCACGACACGCTGGTGCCAGGGCTTCTCCGAGCCGAACTCGGGCTCGGATCTCGCCAGTCTGAAGACCACGGCAGTGCTCGACGGTGACGAGTGGGTCATCAACGGCCAGAAGGTGTGGACCACGCAGGGCCATCACGCCGACTACTGCTTCCTGCTCACCCGCACCGATCCCGACGTCAAGAAGCACGCCGGCATCTCCTACATGCTCGTCCCGATGCGCCAGCCGGGCGTCGAGGTACGCGGCATCACCCAGCCCGACGGAACGGCCGAGTTCTGTGAGGTGTTCTTCGACAACGCGCGGTGCGCGAAGGACGCGGTCGTCGGTGGGGTCAACAACGGTTGGAAGGTCGCCAACTCGACCCTGGCGTTCGAGCGTGGCCAGTCGGCCACCACCGGCTATCGCCGCTTCGCCGAGGAGTACCGCCTGCTCGTGGAAGCGGCCACCGACAAGGGCGTGATCGACGAGCCGCACATCCGCCAACGCCTGATGCAGTACTGGACGAAGATCCAGATCCTGCGCATCAACGGGCTGCGCAACCTGTCGGCGACGCTCAGCGGCGGCAGCGACATGGGCACGATCGTGCTCGGTGCCACCAACAAGATGTTCTGGTCGGAGATGCACCAGCGGGCGATGGAGTTGGCCGTCGACATCTACGGCGCCGACGGCATGCTCATCGATGCCGGCCCCGAGTCCGGTGGTTGGCCGGGAGCGGCACGGGATCAGCGACGCGAGGGGTATCCGGTGAGCCCGATGATGTCGTCGTTCTTCTTCTCGCGCTCGGAGACCATCTGGGGCGGCACGAGCCAGATCCAGCGCAACATCGTCGGCGAGCGGGTGCTCGGCCTCCCGAAGGAACCAAAGGCCCCTGACGAGTCCTGACCCGTCCACCTTGTTCACGAAGTCGCAACGGTGCACACCCGGAACAGGGGATTTGCAGAGTACGGTCGGCGGGCGTGGACGAACTGCTCGATGCCGATGGAAGCCCCCGGCCGATCGCGCGTGATCTGATCGAACTGCTGCACCGCATCGGACTCGACGACGTTCGGGAACGCCAGCGCGTATCGGATCTCGAGATCCTCACGATGGGCATCTCGTTCACCGTCTACTCCGACGGCGAGAACATCGACCGGGCGTGGCCGTTCGACATCATCCCCCGGCTGATCGGCGGCGACGAGTGGAGCGTTGTCGAGCGTGGCCTCGCTCAGCGGTTGCGAGCGCTCAACCGATTCATCGACGACGTCTACAACGACCAGCAGATCATCGCCGACGGCGTATTCCCCGCGGCGTTGCTCGAGGACTCCGCGAACTTCCGTCCCGAATGCCGCGGCGTGCACCCGAAGTTCGGAGTGTGGGCCCACATCTCGGGTTCCGACCTCGTGCGTGCAGGCGACGGCCAGCTCTACGTCCTGGAGGACAACCTGCGAGTCCCGTCCGGCGTGAGCTACGTGCTCGAGAACCGAGGCGTCGCCAAGCGAGCATTCCCCGAGTTGTTCCAGCGCCACCGGATCCGTCCGGTCGACGCGTACACCGATGAGCTCAACAAGCTACTCGTGTCGCTCGCGCCGGCCGACCGCTCGACCCCGACGATCGTCGTGCTCACGCCCGGCATCTTCAACTCGGCGTATTTCGAGCACTCGTTCCTCGCACAGCGGATGGGCGCGGAGCTCGTCGAGGGCCAGGACCTCGTCGTCGGCGACGATGAATGCGTCTACATGAAGACGATCCAGGGCCTCGAACGTGTCGACGTGATCTACCGCCGGATCGACGACCTCTTCATCGACCCCGAGGCCTTCCTGCCCGATTCGATGCTCGGCGTCGCCGGGTTGATGCGGGCGTGGAAGGCCGGCAACGTCGCCATCGCGAATGCCCCCGGTGCCGGTGTCGCCGACGACAAGTGCGTGTACGCCTGGGTGCCCGACATGATCAGGTACTACCTCGGTGAAGAGCCGCTGATTCCCAACGTGCCGACGTTCCGTTGCATGTACGACGACGAACGCGAGCACGTGCTCGCGAACATCGGTGATCTCGTGCTCAAGCCGGCCAACGAGAGCGGTGGCTACGGCATCTTGATCGGCAATCGCGCGACGGTGGACGAGCTCGAGGCCGCGGCGGCCGCGGTTCGCGCCGATCCGCGCAACTGGGTGGCTCAACCGATCCTCGATCTGTCGACCGCTCCGACGCTCGTCGACGAGGGGATCGAGCCGAGGCACCTCGATCTCCGGCCGTTCATCCTCACGGGGGAGCACAGCTACGTCACGGCGGGTGGCCTGACCCGGGTGGCGCTCACCAAGGGGTCGCTCGTCGTGAACTCGTCGCAGGGCGGCGGCAGCAAGGACACCTGGATCGTCGATCGCGACGAATCAGACGGTCCGGCGAACGGGCACACCGAGCAGGCCGTGCAGTCACAGAGCCAGGGCGATCGCTGATGGCACTGTTGTCGCGGGTCGCCGACCGGATGTACTGGGCGGCGCGTTACATCGAACGCGCCGAGGACTCGGCACGGGTGCTTCGCGCCTACGGCGACGTGCTCGCCGACCTCCCGATCACGACGTCGCGCTGGCATCCGTTGGTGACCATCTCGGGCAGCGATGTCCAGCTGCCGGCGGTCAGCGGGTCGGACGAGAATCAGGTCGCACAGTTCCTGATCGCCGAACGCGAACACCCCAACAGCATCGTCAACACGGTCGACTCGAGCCGGGAGAACCTGCGCACGTGTCGCGAAGTGCTGCCACGTGAGGCGTGGCAGACCGTCAACGACCTGTCGATCTACGTGCGTGGTGCGGCGGTGACGTCGGTCGAGCGCCGCCGCCGCGACCGGTTCCTGGCACGGGTGGTCGACGAGAGCCGTCGTCTCGACGGTGTGATGATCTCCACGATGACGCGCGACGAAGTGTTCGAGATGTGGCGACTCGGCCGGTACATCGAACGCGCCGACATGACGACCCGTGTGCTCGGCGTGCGCGCCGCGACGCTGCTCTCGGTACCGGCGGGAACCACCGACGAGTTCAACGAGGTGCAGTGGATGGGAGTGCTGCGATCGCTCTCGGCGCTGCAGATGTACCAACGCTCGACACGCGGCCCGATCGACGGTCCGTCCGTCGTCAGGTTCCTGCTGTTCGATCACCGCTTTCCGCGTTCGGTGGCCGGATGTCTGGCGGAGATGCGCACGTCGATCCTTCGACTTCCCGAGTACTCGACGGTGCTCGGCGCCGTCGAAGCGGCCGACCGTCAATTGCGACGCAGCCGCCCGGCGGCCGACGACGGCGCGGCACTCGACGCCGCGATGGAGGGCGTGCAGGTGGCATTGGCTCGACTCGACAGGGTCATGCACGAGCAGTACGTCGTGCACTGAGCGATGACCGAGCACACACAGTTCCAGGCGAACGTCGGTGCGCCGGATCCCGGCCTCCCTCCGGGAAGGTTCAGTGCCGGTGGTGTCGACGCGAATGCCCTGATGTCGTCGATCGCCGGTTTCGCCGATCTCTACACCCGACAGGTCGACCACGACCGACTCATCGCGGCCGAGGGTTCCGGGCACATCGTTCACGATCTTCCTCTGCGCACCGACGGGCGAATGGTCGGGCTCGAGTCGCGACCGTGGCGGCTCGATCCGATACCGCTCGTCATCGACGGCGACGAGTTCGTCACGCTCGCCGACGGTGCGATTGCTCGCATGCAGATGCTCGAAGCGCTGCTCGTCGACCTCTACGGGGCGCGCACGGTGCTCCAGGATGCGGTCGTCGACCCGGCGGTGCTGTGGGGGAGTGGGAAGTATCGGCTCGCAGCATTCGGCACCCGTCCACATCGACGATGGATGACGAACTATGCCGTCGACGTCATCAGAGACGCCTCGGGTCGATGGCGTGTCGTGCGCGATCTGACCGACGCCCCGGCCGGGGTCGGCTATGCCCTGCTCGGCCGTTCGGTGTCGGGCCGTGTCCACCGCGATGTCATCTCGCGTCTGCCCGGCGGTCGGGCACTGCGGTCGCTCGACCCCTTCGCCGATCGCCTCCGTGACGGCCTCGCCGACGTCGCGGCCACGCGCAACCCGCGGATCGTCGTGCTGTCGGGCGGCGTCGATCACGCCTCGTACGTCGAGCAGTCGTATCTCGCGACCCGCCTCGGGCTGAACCTGGCCGAGGGTGCCGATCTCGTCGTGCGACAACGACGCGTCTGGTTGCGCTCGTTGGGTGGCCTCGAGCCCGTCGACGTGTTGTTCCGCCGGCTCGAGGACGATCGGGTCGACCCGATGGAGGTCAACGCCGAGGGCAGCGTCGGCGTCCCCGGACTCCTGCTCGCCGCCCGTTCGCACGGCGTCAGCCTCGCCAATGCCCACGGTTGTGGAGTGCTCGAGGATCCTGCACTGGGTGAGTACTGGGACGCGGCGGGTGCGTGGCTGACCGGTCGTACCGCCGACTATCAGGGAACGTGGCCGCTGCCGTTCATGTCCGCGGAGGAACGGGCGACCACGGCGTGGGCGACGGTCCCGAGCTTCGACGGACGCGAGCTCGTGGACCGGGCGGTGACGCTGCGGCTGCACCTCGTGGCGAGCGACAAGGGAATCGACGTGCTCCAAGGTGGCAGCGCTCGTGTACTCGCCGCCGGTGACGATCCCATGCGCCCGACGCTCGCCACGGCCAAGGACGTCTGGGTCGTCGGCGGAACGGTCGCGCCTCCGGAGGTCCGTCGTCGCGACCCTCTGCCGCAGGTCGACCTGATCGCATCGGTTCCCACACGAGCCGCCGAGGCGTTGTTCTGGGCAGGGCGGGCGATGGAACGAGCCGAGCTCATCGCCCGCGCGATGGAGGTCGTGCTCGATCGAACGAGCGGGCTCGTCGATGCCGAGGTCGCCGAACCGTGGGTGGTGCACGGGCTCGACATGCTCTCGGCGGTCGCCGGCGTGACCGAACGCATCGATCCGAACACGACCGATCGTGCCGGCGCGACGTTCGCGTTGGCGGTGGAGTCCCTCGCACACCAACTCGGATCGTTCCTCGCCGAGGCATCCAGCGTGCGCGAGTTCTTCTCGGTGACGGCCGGCCGGATGCTCGCCAGGCTCGCCGAATCCCGAGCGCAGTTGCGATGGCTGCTCGGCAACGAAGGTTCGTCGCCGTCGGTGGTCGACATTGCCCGCATCGACGGTCGGCACCTCGAATCGATTCTGGTCGACCTCGCCTCACTCGTCGGGCTCTGGAACGAGAGTGTCGTTCATGGTCCCGCATGGCGGTTCGGCGAGGTCGGTCGGCGTCTCGAGCGGGCCTTCGGCGTGATCGATGGCGTGCGCGGCGCATTCGGCCTCTATGCAGGAGCGGGCACCGCGGTGTTCCCGCCTGAGGTCCCGGCCGTCGACGATCCGATCGGTGAGTACGCGCACCATCGCCTCGACTTCCAACGACAGCGTCTCGTCGAGATCGTGCTCGCCTCCAACGAGAGCCTGGTTGCGTATCGTCGCCGTCATCGCAGCGATGTGGAACTCGAGACGGCCCTGCATCTCCTCGTTGCCGATGTGCACAACCCGCGAGCGGCAGCGTCGGCGATTCGCGCGGTGGGTCATGAGGCCGAGTTGCTCGGATGGCAGCAGGGCGTCGAGACGACGACCGACTTGCTGACGATGATCGACGGCGTGTCGTTCGGTTCGATCGAGGCGACGGTGGCCGCGCTCGCCGACGTGTTCGCCGGGTGCGACGTTCTCGCCCGCGACGTGGTCGGCTCCTACCTGGCTGCGCCGGTGGACCCGCGTTTGATGGGACGCAGCTGACATGCCCGGCCAGCACTATCGGGTGATCCACCGCACCGAGTACCGCTACGGCGCCACGATGACCGACGGCTACAGCGTCGCCTGCGTGCTGGCCCGCCAGACGCCTTCACAGAGCGTGACGTCGTCGGTGGTGACCACGAGCCCCGAGCCCGACGAGTACGACGAGCGAACCGACATCTTCGGCAATCGGGTCGTGCAGTTCGGTCTGCACCGCCCGCACGACGGGCTCACCGTCGAAGCGGTGACCGAGGCGATCGTCTGGGAGCAGGAGCTTCCACGGGCGGACGTGGCGTGGGAACGCGTGGCGGCAACCGTGGCCGGACTGCGTGGACCGGTTGCGCTCGACGTGGTTCCGTTCGCTGCGCCGTCGCGGTTCGTGACCGTCGATCGGAATCGCCTGGCGCTGTACGACCTCGCGACGGCGTCGTTCCGTCCGGGACGTCCGATCGTCGAGGCGACGACCGCCTTCTGCACGGAGATCTTCGAGACGTTCTGGTTCGACCCTTCGTACACCGAGGTGAGCACGCCGCTCGACGTCGTCGTCGCGGACCGACGCGGTGTCTGTCAGGATTTCGCGCATCTCGCAGTTGGCGGTTTGCGCACGCTCGGCCTCGCGGCTCGATACGTGAGTGGCTACATCGAGACCGAACCGCCACCGGGTGAGCCGAAGACGATCGGTGCGGACGCGTCGCACGCATGGTGTTCGGTGTGGATTCCCGACCACGGTTGGCTCGACTTCGACCCGACGAACGGGATCGTCGCGCCGTCGAGGCATGTCACCATCGGCTGGGGTCGTGACTATGCCGACGTTGCACCGGTGCGCGGTGTGGTCGTCGGGCCGTCGTCGGCCCAGTCGCTCGCCGTCTCCGTCGACGTCGCCCGCATCTGAGGACCTCGCGTGCCGCGAACCTCCCGAACGTCGCGAACGTCTCGAACGTCCCGTCCCGAACCTCCCGAACGTCCCGAACGTCCCGAACCTCCCGAAATCTGGAGGGGTGTGACCGCTGAGCGGGCATATCTGTGCACATTTCGGGTTGGATGAGGGGATGTCGACGGTCACGAACCCTGGAGCGGAGCGCGAGTCGTTGTTGACGCGCCCGTTCCTGATCGTGACGGCGACGGCGCTCGTGTTCTTCGTGTACATCGGGATTCTCATCCCGATCGTGCCCCTCTTCATCGAGGGTCCGCTGCATGCCGGTGAGTTCGGGATCGGCCTCACCGTCGCCGTGTTCGCGCTCGCCGCGATCTGCGCCAGACCCTTGCTCGGGCGGCTCGCCGACCGGTACGGCCGGCGAGTGCTGATGGTCGGCGGGGCCACGCTTGCCGGATTCAGCGGGATCGGCTCGAGCCAGATCACGGAGTTCTGGCAGTTGTTGCTGCTTCGTGGGTTGACCGGCGTCGGTGAGGCCGCGCTCTTCGTCGGCGCGGCCACCCTGATCGCCGACATGTCGCCTCGCGACCGGCGCGCCGAAGGTGCGAGCTATTTCTCGGTCGCGGTGTTCGGCGGCATCGGCATGGGGCCGATCATCGGCGAGGCACTGCTCGACGACACGAATTTCCAGCGGGCGTTCATCGTGGCGGGCATGTTCGCGTTCCTGGCCGCGATCGTCGCCCTGTTCGCTCCGGCACGGGTCGAAACCCCGGTCGATGTCGACGACACCATTGCGTCTGCGGTACCTGCCGACGGACGTCGACGGCTCATCCACCCGGCGGCGATCATGCCGGGTGTGGTGCTCGCCTGTGGTGTCGCCGCGTTCTCGGCGTTCGGTGCGTTCGTTCCCGACTACTCCCGCTCGGTCGGCATGGCGAGTTCGGGCGGGCTCTTCGCGGTCTATGCGCTCGTCTCGGTGCTCGTGCGCATCTTCGGAGCCACCCTTCCCGAACGCCTGGGGCCTCGTCGCGCGGTGACGATCGCGCTCGGCAACGTGCTGATCGGCCTGACGATTCTCGCGTCGTTCCCGACCATCCCCGCGCTGTGGGTCGCGGCGGCGTTCGTCGGATTCGGGATGGCGTTCAACTACCCGTCGCTCCTCGCGCTCACGGTCAATCGCGCCAGCGACAGCGACCGGGCATGGGCCGTCAGCTCGTTCACGATGTTCTTCGAGGTCGGCTCCGTCGCCGGCGGACTGCTGATCGGCGCGTTCGCCCAGGTCGTCGGCAAGCAGCTCGGGTTCCTCGGTGGCGTGATGTTCTGTGTGTTGGGGCTCTACCTGTTGCGTTACCGCCTTGTTCCGGCCGGATCGCCCGATGCCGGCCCCACCGTGGTGGAGCACGCCGCGGTGTACATCCCCGTCGCCGGCGACTGACGCGAACCCTCGGACCGAGGCGTCCGATTTCCGCTAGTGGGAGGCTTGTCGGTCGGGCATGATGGTCTCGTGCCGCCGCTCGATCCCGACCACTGTTACGTCGCAGTCCAGAGCCGCGACCAACGGTTCGACGGCTGGTTCGTCACCGCCGTGCGAACGACCGGCATCTACTGTCGACCGAGCTGTCCGGCGATCACTCCGAAACGAGTCAACGTCGATTTCTTCCCGACCGCTGCCGCCGCCCAGCAACACGGCTTCCGGGCCTGCAAGCGGTGCCGACCCGATGCGTCGCCGGGGTCTCCGGAGTGGAATGTCCGACAGGACGTCGTCGCTCGGGCGATGCGCCTGATCGCAGATGGCCTCGTGGAGCGCGACGGGGTGCCGGGGCTCGCTCGTCGGCTCGGTTACAGCGAACGGCATCTCAATCGCGTGCTCACCGATGAGCTCGGCGTCGGCGCGCTCGCCATCGCAAGGGCTCAGCGAGCACACACTGCCCGGCTGCTCATCGAGACGACGACGATGTCGCTCACCGACGTGGCGTTCGCCGCCGGCTTCGGCAGCGTGCGCCAGTTCAACGACACGATCCGCGCCGTCTTCGCCACCTCGCCGACGGCCCTGCGATCCGCCCGCCACCCAGGCCAACCCCGCCAACCCCGACGCCACTCGCCCGACCCATCCCACCCCGAAATTCGGAGCGAACGTCCCGCTCAGCGCTACATCCGCTCCGAATTTCCGACAGGGGGGGTGGGTGGCGCGGGGGCGATCACGGTGAGGCTGCCGGTTCGTCAACCGTTTGCGGCCGACGCGGTGATGACGTTCATCGGTGAGCGGGCGATCGCCGGGACCGAGTCATGGGACGGCACGACCTATCGGCGCAGTCTCGATCTTCCCGGCGGTGCCGGTGTGGTCGGCCTCGTCGCCGCCGCCGACCACGTCGCGGCGCGCTTCGCGTTGAGGTCGTGGGGAGACCTCGCGGCGGCAGTCCAGCGCGTCAGGCGGCTGCTCGACCTCGATGCCGACCCGACGGCGGTCGACGAGGCGCTCGGACGTGACCCTGTGATGCATCGCTTCGTCACGCTCGTGCCCGGTCGTCGTTCGCCGGCGAGCGTCGATGCGTTCGAGACGGCGGTGCGTGCGGTGATCGGCCAGCAGGTGTCGGTCACCGGTGCACGAACCGTCGCCGGGCGGATCGTCGAGGCGGTCGGCTCCCCGATCGATCTGGTGACGCCGATGCCTGGCACCGGCGTCACCCGGTTGTTCCCCCGGCCCGAGCAACTCCTGTCGGCGCCCGACGACGCATTCTCCATGCCCCACGCGCGCCGCGACACGATTCGCCGTCTCGCCGATGCCGTCCTGGAGGGAACCGTCGAACTGCATGTCGGTGCCGATCCTTCCGTCGCCCGCGAACAACTCCTGCGCCTGCGCGGCATCGGACCGTGGACGGCCGATTACGTCGTGATGCGCGGCCTCGGCCACCCGGACATGTTCCTCGATGCCGACCTCGGCGTCCGCCATGCCCTCGAGGCGGTCGGCGTCAGCGCGGACCGGGCGGACCACTGGGCGCCCTGGAGGTCATACGCCGTCCACCATCTCTGGGCGAGTCTGTCGCCCTCCGATCCACCTGGGAAGGACACACCGTGAACAACGAACCGAACACCGATGCCGAACTGTTCTCCGCCGTCATGGACACGCCGGTCGGCGCGATCACGATCGTTGCGTCGCACCGCGGAGTACGCGCGATCCTGTGGCCTGACGATGATGCGGCCCGGGTCCGACTGCCGGCGGCGTCTCCTGAGCCTGAGCACCCGGTGATCGAGGCGACGATCACCCAGCTCGGCGAGTACTTCGACGGCGAGCGCGAAGAATTCGACCTGCCGCTCGATCCGATCGGCACGGACTTCCAACTGTCGGCGTGGATGGCGCTGCGAACGATCCCGTACGGCACCACCGTCAGCTACGGCGAACAAGCCTCACGGATGGGTGATCGCCGCAAGGCGCGAGCGGTCGGCGCGGCGAACGGTCGCAATCCGATCTCGATCGTCGTGCCCTGTCACCGAGTGGTCGGCGCGAACGGAGCCCTCACCGGATTCGCGGGCGGCATCGGCACGAAAGCCTGGCTTCTCGATCACGAACGTGGATTGCTGTGACGATGGGTTACGCCGGTGCCTGGCACTGGCGTCACCGGTCAGGCGCGGTGGCGGGCCGCGGCCGATTGCGCCTTGCGGGCGCGCTCGGCTTCCTTCTTGGCGGCCTTCGCCTCGGCGCGCTTGGCCTTCATCGCCGCCTGTTCCTCGGCGGAGCGCTTCTGGGTGTCGATCAGCGGAGCGATCGTGATCTCGTCGACCTTCGGCAGGGCGACGAGTTCGTCGCTCTTCAGCAGGTCGCGGATGATCGCCGACGCCGGAGCCTCGCCGGCGACCGTGGAGGCGAGCATGATGCGGCTGACGGCGACTCCGTGGCGCTCGACGACGCCGGGCAGCACGTCTTGCAGCTGAGCGGTCGAGGGGCTGTCGGCATGATCGCCGAGCTCCGTGATGCAGTCGGCGAGGCAGAGATCGGTCAGCACGGCGGCGATGGCCTCCATGCCGCCATCGATGCGACCGGCCTTGACGCCGGCGCGTAGTGCGTCGGGGGTGAGCGCGTCGACGAATGACTCGAGCCCCTCGCGGTGGTCGTCATCGAGCGCTTCGATCGCCGTGGCGAGCTCCTCGTCGGTGGCGGCTTTGAACGAGCGATCGAGCAGGCCGAGCGCCTGCATCCGGTTCTTCATCTGATTCACGTCGCTCGACGCTATCTGTGCGCCGTCGAAGTCAGCGGTTGACGGTTCGGACAGGCCAGGGAGCACACCTCTGCGTCGGCGGGCGCCGATCGGCTAAGTTCGATGTGCACGCGTTCGTGGGGATGAATCGATCGCGACGACGACAAGGGAGACAACGCATGGCGACCGTCCAACTCGAGGGCATCAACAAGGTGTACGAGAACGGATATCACGCAATTCACGATCTCAATCTGGAGATCGAGGATCAGGAGTTTCTCGTCCTGGTCGGGCCCTCAGGCTGTGGCAAGTCGACGGCGTTGCGGATGATCGCAGGCCTGGAGACGATCTCCGGTGGCACGATGCGCATCGGCGAACGAGTGGTCAACGAGGTCGAGCCGAAAGACCGCGACATCGCGATGGTCTTCCAGAACTACGCGCTGTATCCCCACATGACGGTGTACGACAACATCGGGTTCGCCTTGAAGTTGGCGAAGGTGCCGAAGGAGGAGATCGACAGCCGCGTGCGCAAGGCGGCGGCGATCCTCGAACTCGAGGACAATCTGCAACGCAAGCCGGGTCAGCTGTCGGGCGGCCAGCGCCAGCGCGTCGCGATGGGCCGTGCGATCGTTCGCCAGCCTGCGGCGTTCCTGATGGACGAGCCGTTGTCGAACCTCGACGCGAAGCTTCGTGTGCAGATGCGTGCGGAGATCGCCTCGCTCCAGCGTGAATTGGCGGTGACGACGGTGTACGTCACACACGACCAGATCGAAGCGATGACGATGGGTGACCGCGTCGCGGTCCTGAAGGACGGTTACCTCCAGCAGGTCGACACCCCGCAGAACCTGTACGACCATCCCGTGAACGTGTTCGTTGCGGCCTTCATCGGTTCGCCGTCGATGAACCTCTTCGAGGCCGACGTTCGCCTGTCGGGTGACGTGGGGACGGTGACATTGGGCTCGAACGTGCTCGGACTCCCTGCGGAGTGCCTCGTCAAGAACCCCAAGCTGCGCGACTACGACGGCCGCAGGGTGATCATCGGTATCCGTCCAGAGGATTACGAAGACGCGGCGCTCGCGCCGAACGTGCCGGAGTCCCAGCGGATCACGTCGAAGGTGTCGCTCATCGAAGCGCTCGGCTCGGAGATCATGGTCCACTTCCGCATCGACGCGACGACGGTCGACTCCGGCGATCCCGATGCGGTCGAGGAGAAGGCCGGCGCGGGGACGGCCAATGCCGTTGGTCGCTTCAACCCGCGGTCCACCGTGCGCATGGGTCAGACGGTGGAGATCGCGGTCTCGACCGAGAACATGCACTTCTTCGACCTCGACAGCCGCCAGACCATCGAGGGCTGACCGCCCCGAACCGGTGGGGGTGCTCAGGCGCTCCAGCGACGCTTGAGGGGTGCGTGTTCGATGTTGGGCAGCACGTGCTGCGCGACCAGGTCGCATTCGGCGATGTGCGTGTACCCCGACAGGATGAACGCCCCGATGCCTGCGTCCTGGTAGGCCCTGATCTTCGCGACCACTTGATCTGGGTCGCCGACGATCGCCGCGCCGGCACCGCTGCGGGCGCGGCCCACTCCGGTCCACAGTGCCGCCTCGACGAACCCGTCGTCGCTCGCGTTCTCGCGCAGCGACGCCTGACGCTGGACGCCGACCGACGCGGCATCGAGCGACTTGTTGCGGATCGCCTCGCCGGTGTCGGCGTCGAGACGGGACACGAGACGATCGGCGGCGGCGCGCGCCTCGGCCTCGGTTTCGCGCACGATCACATGTGCCCGCAGGCCGTAGACGAGTGAGCGGTCGTACCGGTCAGCCGCCAGTGCGGTCATCTCCTCGACCGTCGCGGCAACGGACGAGACCGTGTCGGGCCACGTGAGGAACACGTCGGCCTCGCCGGCCGCGACGTCCTTGGCCGCGGGGGAGAATCCACCGAAGTACATCGGTGGACACGCGCCATTGACCGTCGTGGCGCGCGGAGGGTCGAGCGTGAGGTCGACGAACTCGCCGTGGAAGTCGATCGGTTGACCGTTCAGCAGCTGACGGAGCACCTGCATCCACTCGCGGGTGCGTTGGTAGCGGGGCGAGGACTCGAGTTCCTCACCGGGGATGTCGGAGGAGATGATGTTGATGCACAGCCGTCCGTTCGCGAACTGATCGATCGAGGCGATCTGACGGGCGAGCTGCGGCAGCCACATCTCGCCCATCCGCACGGCGAGCAGCAAGTTGATGTCTTCGGTGTGGGTGGCGATGGCCGCGGCGAACGCTGTCGAGTCGATGCCGAGCGTGTAGCCCGACGGGAGCAGCACGTTGTCGAAGCCGTTGCGGTCGGCGGTCGCGACGATGTCCGAGCAGTGCTCCCACGAACTCGCGAGCGTTGGATCGGGCACTCCGAGGAACTCGTAGTCGTCGTCGCACAGTGCGCTGAACCACGAGATCTCGGGGACGTCGGGTCGGGCGATCGTGCTCATGGCAGGGGAACTCCTTCGGAAGCCTGGATGATCGAGTACACGTCCTCGCGCGTGAGCGTCACGTCGAGTGCCGCCGAGCTGGCGGCGATGCGCTGAGGATTCTGCGAGCCGATGATCGCGATCGGTGCCGCCGGATGGGCGAGCACGAACGCAATCGCGATCGTGGCGCGATCGACGTCTTCGCGTCCGGCGAGCCGGTCGAGGACGTCGAGCAGTTCGGGGCGCAGGTCGTCGCCGGTGGCGAGACGCCCACCGCCGAGCGGACTCCATGCCAACGCGACCGTTCCGGTGCGCATGCAGTCGTCGAACGTGCCGTCGCGCATGGGGTCGAGGTGGAGCGCGGAGTATTCGGGTTGGTTCGTTGCGAGGGGGAAGGGGAGGTGCGCAGCAAGCGCGGCGACCTGTGCGGGCGTGTGGTTGGAGACGCCGACTTCGCGGATCTTGCCCTCGTCGCGCAACGCCGCGAGCGTCGCGGCGACATCGGCGGGATGCGCGAACAGGTCGGGGCGGTGGATCTGGTAGAGGTCGATCACGTCGGTCTGCATCCGGCGCAGCGAGGCCTCGCACGCCCGGCGGAGGTACTCGGGCGACGAGTCGTAGGGGAGTGGTGGGAGGATGCCCCCCTTCGTGGCGAGCACCATCCGGTCGCGCAGGCTCGGCGCGACGGCGAGCACCGAGCCGAGGATCTCCTCGACGCTGCCGAACCCCGAGCCGCCCCAGTCGAAGCCGTAGACGTCGGCGTTGTCGACCAGGTTCATGCCGGCGTCCAGCGCTGACTCGAGGATTCCCTGGGCCGTGGCGACGTCAGCGTTCGTGAAGCGCCACAGACCGAACGCGAGCGGACCCACCTCCCCGAGGGAGGCGAGTTGACGGCGATGGGTCTGGACGAGGCTCACGATCGGACGTTAGTCGCGTCCGATCATCCCTTGACCGAGCCGGCGAGCAGGCCGCGCACGAAGTAGCGCTGGAGAGCGAAGAACACGACGAGCGGGACGAACGCCTGCACGAACGCGCCTGCGGGCAGGATGTACTCGTTGCGTCCGAAGTCGCCTGCCAGGTTGGCGATCAGAATGGTCGTCGGCTGCTGGCTGGCGTTGGCGCCGATCATCGTGTTCGCGATCAGGTAGTCGTTCCAGGTCCAGAGGAACTGGAAGATCGCGAACGCTGCGAGTACGGGGATCGACAGCGGCAGCACGAGCCGCCAGAAGATCGTGAAGTGATCGGCGCCGTCGATGCGCGCCGCTTCGAACAGATCTTTCGGGAGCGAACTGATGTAGTTGTGCAGCAGGAAGATCGCGAAGGGCATGGCGAAGCCGGTGTGCGTCAGCCAGACCGACGTGGTCGTGCCGGCCAGATCGAAGTCGGGGATCAAGACGATGGTCTTGTCGAGCAGTGGCAGCGTGACGCTGGCTCCACCGACGAACATCTGGAGCAACGGGATGAGCGCGACCTGCAACGGGATCGCGAGCAGGGCCACCGTGGCGATGAACAGGCCCTTCCGGCCCCGGAACGGGATCCACGCAAATCCGTAGGCCGCGAAGGCTGCGATCGCGATCGGGATGATCGTCGCTGGGATGGCGATGGCCGCCGAGTTCAGCAGCGACCTGCCGAGACCGGCCCGGGCGCTGAAGATCGTGTCGTAGTTGTCGATCGTCAACTCGCTCGGCTTCACCTTCCACCAGCCGGTGGCTCGCTGCGCATCGCGATCGCGGAACGAGTTGATGAACAACCCGAGCGTCGGGATGCTCCAGACGACGACGATGAGCCACAGCACCCCGGTCGGGATACGGCGGAGGAACTGGTACGCGCGGTCGACGATGCCGCCGGACTGCCCGGCACTGGACGGTCCCGGCTGACCGGTACCCGAGAGGGTGGTGGTGGTTGCGCTCATCGGTCAGCTCTCCCTCTGCATGCGGCGGATGTTGTAGATCATCACGGGGAGGACGGCGACGAAGATCAACATTGCGAGTGCAGCACCCTTGCCCTTGTTCTGGAAGCTGAATGCCTCCGCGAACATTTGGTTGGCGAGCACCTGTGATCCGAACTGCCCGTTGGTCGTGACCTTGACGATGTCGAAGACCTTCATCACTCCGACGATCAACGTGGTGACCACCACGCCGATGGTGGTGGCGATCTGCGGCAGCGTGACCCGCCAGAACACCTGGCTGGTCGTGGCGCCGTCGATCTTCGCGGCTTCGATGAGCTCGGTGGGTACCGCTTTGATGGCGGCCGACAGGATCACCATCGAGAACCCTGTCTGGATCCAGATCATGATGACCATCAGCCAGAAGTTGTTGTAGGGCGTCTCCTGGACGAAGAAGACCGTCTGGCCGCCAACGGAGCCGTCAGGCAGGGTCTGGAACCCACCGACGCCGCCACCGACGATGCCGGTGAACCGGATGAACAGCCACCCCACGAGCACGATCAAGATCCCCGGGACCACCGCTCGCCCGGGCCCGTATCTCACGAGCATGCGGGCCAGGACCATGAAGAGCCCGACGAGCACGAGGACCAGGAAGATCGTCGCGATGATGGTCGGGAGTCCCGACCCGGTCGACAGACGTCCGAGACCGATCCACAAGGCATTCATCACGCCGGTCTGTTCGGTCGAGGTGTCGCGGGCGGTGTAGACGAAGCGCCAGATGACCGATGCGCCGACGAGCGAGATCGCCATCGGCATGAAGATGATCGACTTCGCGACGCGCTCACCGCCTCGCTGATCGGCGAGGACGGCGATCGCCAGGCCCATGGCCGTCGAGACGAACGTGACGACGACGACCCACCAGAGGTTGTTGATCAGCGTGCCGCGCATCGCCGTGAAGGCACCGAAGCACACGAACAGCAGGCCCACGACGAGCGGGGCGACGGTTGGGTTCCCGATCTCGACCGCACGACCGGTTCGCTTCTGCATCGAGACACCCACGACGACGGCGACGGCGAGCAGGATCACCCCGAGGATGAAGGGAACGCTCGTGAACATGTTCGTCCAGTTGGTGAGATCGAGGCTGTTCTTGTCGTCGAAGACCGCTTTGTAGTTGTCGAGGCCGACGAAGTCGACCGAGTCCTTGTTGAGCAGTGACAGATACGCCGTGCGGATCGCAGGGATCACGAGCATCACGGAGATGAACGCCAGGGCCGGACCGATGAAGATCACCGCTCGTGATCGGTTGTCGATGGCGACGCGGGCCTTGTAGTCCGGGTTCTTCGTCATGCCGAGCCGCAACCCGATCAGCACGGCCGGCACGAGGGCGGCGATGATCGACGTGCCGATCGATCCGTCTCCGAGATCGGCCGCGCCCCAGGCGCCGAGGACCCAACCGAGCGCCGCGCCGATGAGCGCGCCGCCGAGCGGTGGGTGCTTGAGCAGGAGGCTGAGACCGGCGCCGACGGCGATGCCGACCAGCGTGTAGACGACGATCGCGACTGGATCGAGGCCGGGTTGGTAGGCGTCACGGATGACGGCGCCGATGACGAGTCCGATCGCGATGCTGCTGCCGAGTGCGATCGCTCGTCGCTTGCTCGGATCGTCGGTCTGGGCGAGCGCGAAGCCCAGCCCGCCAAAGGCGGCGGCGCCGGCGAGGGGTCCGATGACCCAGGTCAGAAAGCCGTTGCCCGACCCGATGGTGACGAGGTTGCCGTGCAGCACGATGCCGAGGACGGCTCCGACGACGGCGAAGGCGATCGTGTTGAACATCTGCCATCGACCACGGACCTGGTTGAACAGCAGGTTGGCGCCGATCCAGATGCCGGCGCTCGCCGCGACGGCGATGATGACCGTGAGCAGCGTGCTGCGAATCTTCTCCTCGACCACGGCCCAGTAGAGGACCCCGAGCGCGAGGACGAATCCCCCGGCGATCTTGACGTACAGCTCGGTGGGACGTCCTGCGCCTGGCGCCGTACCCCCGGCGCTCGCTGCGGGTTGGTCCGGCGCGCCTTCGTCGGCTCCTGTGCGTTCGAGCGTTTCCACGCTGCGACCCCCTCGTTGATCGTTCTTCCCCGGTGTGTCCACCCCGGCGTGATGACGTGAAAAACGCAGCGGGGCACCGACACCGTAGTGCCAGTGCCCCGTCGCGTGCGATACCTGCCCAGATCTCGGGTCAGGTGGCCGTGTTCACTTCGGCCAGGAGGCCTCGATGGCAGCAGCTGCATCCGCGGCGGTGGTGTCGCCGTTGACCAGCGACGTGCCCTCCGACCAGAAGGTGCCGGCGCCGACGTCGGCGGGCATCAGGTCGGAACCGTCGAAGCGTGCAATCTGCGACGCGTTGAGGATCGTCAGGAAGCTCTGCTCCAGCGGCTGGTAGACCGCCGGATCCTGGTTCATGGCTGCCGAGAGGTAGCCGGACAGACCGCCGCCGACGGCTTCGGTCTGGTTCTTCTGACGCGTCTGGGCGTAGTCAGCCGTGGCGATGTAGTTCATCACGGCCATCGTTGCGGGATCGTCGTTGAACGCTGAGGCGAAGATGCCGGCGGTCAGGACGGGCTTGTCGCCGTTGATGTCAGGGAAGTAGAACACGTCGACGGCCGTCGGATCGGACGGATCGGCGAACGTGGTGCCCTCGGGGAACAGGCCGGCGAAGAAGTTCGCCTGACGGTGCATGTAGCACTGCCCGTCGACGAGCGGCTGGCCGTTGTCCGCGAAATTGGTCGCGGCGATCGAGCCACCGGCTGCGAAGACGTTCTCCGGGGTCCAGAGGTCGACGACGGTCTGCATCGCCGTGACGATCTGCGGGTCGTCGAACGGGATCTCGTGGTTGACCCACTGGTCGTACACGTCGGCGCCTGCCTGACGCAGCACCATGTCCTCGACCCAGTCCGTGAAGGTCCAGCCGGTCGCCTGACCGGATTCGATGCCGACGCACAGCGGCTTCGGGCCACCGTCGGCGGCCATCTGGTCGACCAGGGCGACGAAGTCGTCGTACGTGGTGGGCACTTCATAGCCGGCGTCGGCGAATGCCTGCGGCTGGTACCACACGAGCGACTTGAGGTCGGTCTTGGCGGGAACGCCGTACTGGACGTCGTCGACGTTGCCGTACTTCTGGAAGCCGTCGGCCCAGAACTCATCGAGCGTGGTGTTCACTTCGTCCGTCACGGGCACGATGTAGCCGGCGCGTGCGAAGTCGGCGAGCTTGCCGGGCTGGGGGAAGAACGAGATGTCGGGCGGGTTGCCGCCTTCGACCTGCGTGTTGATGTTCGCTTCCCAGTCGGCGTCGCCGGTGTACTCGACCTTCAGGTTCACCGTCTCGCCCCACGCGTTGAGCGTGTCGTTGATGGCGGCGATCGACGGGTCGTCGCGTTCGGGGCCGGTGATGGTGACCGTCACGCCTCCGAAGTCGCCGCCCTCACCTGCTGCGGTCGTGTTCTGTGATGTGCTGTCGCTACTCGAGCTGCTGTCGCTGCCGCAAGCCGCGGCGATGAACGACAGAGCAACCGGTACAGCAGCCAGCTTCAGCCAGCGTTTGTTCATAGGGTCCTCCCCCTCTGATGGTTGGTCACCGAAAAGTGTTTCGGCGATGTAAACGCTTACAGACGCGACCCCTCACCGTCAAGCCCAGAGCAAACGAAGTTGGCGACGAGTCGGCTCCGAGGTGATGCGACCACCCTGCGTCGCGAGACGTCGGCGCGTCGCGCCCGGCTCAGGCGGGAGGTCCGGTGGTGGCGCGGATCACCAGTTCGATCGGTGAGATCACCGGCTCGAGACTGACCGGCGTCGAGGCCATGACGGCGATCAGCGAGCGAGCTGCGGCGGCGCCCTGTGACGCAACGTGCTGACGAATGGTGGTCAGCGACAGGACCCGGGCGACCTCGTGGTCGTCGACGCCGAGCACGGACACGTCGACTCCGGGTCGAAGGCCACGGCGTGACATCTCCATCAACGCGCCGAAGGCCATCTCGTCGGACATCGCGAAGACGGCGGTCGGCGGCTCACCGAGGTCGAGCAGGTGCGCCATCGCCTCGGCGCCGCCGTCGATCCCGAAGTTCCCTCCCACGACGAGCGTGGCATCGAGGCTCAATCCGAACTCGCGAAGGCCGATCGTGAACCCCGCCAGTCGGCGCTTCGGTACGTCGAAGTTCAGAGGGTCCTCTCCGAGGCCGCTGATCAGACCGATGCGCCGGTGACCGAGTCCCGCGAGCGTCTCGGCGGCCAGACGGCCCACCTCGACGTCGTCGATGAAGACCGACGGGCAACCAGCGGCTCGCGTCCCAACCGTCGACAGCGCCACGCCGCGCTCGCGGAGCGACTGTGCCTGGGCGTCGGTCGCCACGATGTTGACCAGCACGACCCCATCGGTCCGGCGCTCGATCCGGTACTGCTCGTCGAGCAGGCGATCGCATTCGGCGATGTTGCCGACCCCCACGACGAGGAACTCGTAGCCCGACTCGTTGCAGACCGCCTCCGCGCCGGCGATGACGGTCGAGAAGTACCAGCTGGCAAGGTGCGGCACCACGACGATCACCGTGTGCGTCCTCCCGGCAGCGAGGCGTGCCGCCGCCGGATCCGGCTCGTAGCGCAGGCGGGTCGCGACCTCGAGGACCCGGCTGCGCGTCGACTCGGCGACGTTGGGCAGCCCGCGCAGTGCACGGCTCACCGTGGCGACGGACACGTTGGCCTCGAGGGCAACGTCCTCGATCCGTGGCCGACGTGGCCGAGGGGTGGTCGGCTCGGTGATCGGTCCCATAGCGGCACGAGTGTAAGCGCTTACAACACGCCGGCCCGCGCCCGGGCGGTTCCGCGAGTGCCCAGGACCGCGCACGTGCGACCGGGTGCGGTACGTTCGGACGTCTTGGAAACGGAGCCTGTATCCCCCCAGCCGACGCCGTCGATTCGTGAGTGGTGGCGCCACGCGGTCGTCTATCAGATCTACGTCCGATCCTTCGCCGACGGCAACGGTGACGGCACCGGCGACATCGCCGGCATGCAGCGTCGCCTCGCATATCTCGAACGCCTCGGTGTCGATGCGCTCTGGATCAATCCCTGGTACCGGTCGCCCCTGCGCGACGGCGGGTACGACGTCGCGGACTATCGCGAGATCAACGAACAGTTCGGCACGACCGCCGAGGCAGAGGTGTTCATCGCCGAGGCCCGACGACACGGCATCCGGGTGCTCGTCGACCTCGTGCCGAACCACAGTTCGTCCGAGCACGTCTGGTTCCGGGAGGCGCTGGTCGCCGCGCCCGGATCGTCCGCACGCGGTCGGTACCACTTCCTCGACGGCAGCGGCCCTGACGGGGAACTCCCACCGAACGACTGGCACTCGGTGTTCGGCGGGTCGGCGTGGACCCGGGTCCCCGACGGACAGTGGTATCTGCACCTGTTCGACGAGAGCCAGCCGGATCTCAACTGGGAGCACCCGGACGTGCCCGCGGAGTTCGAAGCCGTGATGAGGTTCTGGCTCGACCGGGGAGCGGCAGGGTTTCGCATCGACGTCGCTCATTCGCTGACGAAGGCGCCCGGCTATCCCGACGCTGGTCGGGAGTTCAACGACGGACGCGGCACCCTCGATCCGCTCCCGTACTTCGACCGTGACGACATCCATCCGATCGTGCAGCAGTGGCGCAGGGTGCTCGACGAGTACGACGACCGCATGATGGTGGCAGAGGCATGGGTGGCCGCCGAGCGTCGACCCCTCTATCTCCGCCCCGACGAGTACCACCAGGCGTTCGACTTCGACCTGCTCACGGCCCCGTGGAGCGCGAACGAGTTCGAGCGGATCATCGAGGCCAGCGTGCGCTCGGCCGACGCGGTCGGGTCCAATCCGACATGGGTGTTGTCGAATCACGATGTCGTCCGGCACGCCACGCGATACGGACTCCCCGATGGTGTCGAACCCGGGCTCTGGCTGCTCGACGGGCCGCACGAACTCCTCGACGAGGCCAAGGGGACCCGTCGCGCCCGCGCCGCGGCACTCCTCACGCTCGCTCTTCCGGGCTCGGCGTACATCTACCAGGGCGACGAACTCGGACTGCCCGAAGCGTGGGAGTTGCCGCCCGACGTGCTCCAGGATCCGATCTGGCACGATTCGGGTCACACGGTGAAGGGTCGCGACGGTTGCCGCGTCCCGATCCCGTGGGACGCGACCGGGGCGTCGTTGGGCTTCGGCGACGGTCCGGGTTGGCTGCCCCAGCCGCCCGCGTTCGCATCGCTCTCCGCGTCGGTCCAAGACGGTGACCCGGCCTCGATGCTCGCGCTGTACCGCAGTGCACTCGAACTGCGGCGTGCGCTTCTCGAACACGAGACCGGTTTCGAACTCATCGACAGCCCCGACGGGGTACTTGCGTTCCGCCGCGGTCCGTCGTTCGTGTGCACGGTGAACATGAGCGGCGACTCGTCGCCCATGCCGGCCGGTGACGTGCTGCTCGCCTCGGGTCCGCTCGATGACGGACGACTCCCCGTCGACACGGCAGTCTGGACTCGGGGGTGACGTCCTGAGTCGGCGCCGTACCGGAGAGGGACCTTCATGGAGATCGTGACCAAGCAGGGACATCCGGCCTTCCTCGATCTGCCATGGGACGTGCCGCTCGTCGAGTGGGAGCATCCCCGACTCGTGAAGATGGCCCACGGCATCAGTCGTCACATCGTGCGGTTCGTGCGATTCGACGAGCGTGTGTACGCGCTCAAGGCGACATCGATCGCCGCGGCGCAGAGCGAGTACCGCGTGCTGCGCGACATGCGCGACGACCACCTCCCGGTCGTCGAGCCGGTGGGTGTCGTGTCCGACGCTCCGGGGACGGGCGACGCCGTGCTGATCACCCGGTATCTCGACTTCTCGCTGCCGTACTGGTACCTCCTCGGCCGCAACGACCCGGTGCTGGCCGACCGGCTGATGGACGCCGGCGTCGTGCTGCTCGTCAGGCTTCATCTCGAAGGGGTGTTCTGGGGGGACTGCTCGCTCTCGAACATCCTGTGGAGACGAGATGCCGGAGCGATGATGGCCTATCTGGTCGACGCCGAGACCACCGAACGGCGACCCACGATCTCGGACCGGATGCGCGCGTACGACATCGACATCGCGGTCGAGAACATCGTCGGCGGCCTGCTCGAGCTGGAAGCGAGCGGGCGCATCGGCTACGAGGTCGACCACGTCGAGATCGCGGAAACCCTGCGGACCCGGTACGAGGCGCTGTGGGGCGAACTCACGCGTGTCGAGGAGTTCGATCTCGACGATTCGTGGCGGATCGAGCAGCGGGTCAGGCGCATCAACGACCTCGGCTTCGACGTGGAGGAGCTGTCGATCAGCCGCGACGGGCGCACGCTGTCCGTCAAGCCGGTGCTGATCGAGGAGGGCCATCACTCCCGAGAACTGCGCGGGCGGACCGGACTCGAGGTGCAGGAGAATCAGGCTCGACGGCTGCTCGCCGACATCGACCAGCACAGGGCATGGCTCGAGCGGCGTGAGCAGGTGTCGATACCTCGCGCGGTGGCGACGGCTCGATGGCTCGCCGACGTCTATCAGCCGGTTGTCGACGCGATCCCCGCCGACATGCGTTCGCACCTCGAGCCTCCGGAGCTCTTCCATCAGCTGCTCGAACACCGTTACCTGATGGCGGAGCGGCGCGGCGGCGAGGTCAGGACCACAGATGCGCTCGCCGACTACCTCGCCGGCGTGTTGCCGACTGCGCCGGAGGAGCGTCAGCTCCGGTTCGACGGCGAGCCGCCAGCAGATACCGTCGGTCTCGATGACTGACCTCGAACGAATTGCCGCAGCGCGCCGGGCGATCGGGTTGATCGACCTGACCGACCTCGCCGACGACCATGCACCCGGAGGCATCGACGAGTTGTGCCGTCGAGCCCGTGAGCATGCGACGGCCGCCGTGTGCGTCTGGCCCGAGTACGTCGCAACGTGCGCGGACCGGTTGCAGGGCACCGACGTCCGGGTGGCGACCGTCGTCAACTTCCCGTCGGGCGACGAACCGATCGCCACCGTCACGGCAATGGTCGCTGCCGCCCTGGCCGACGGCGCCGACGACATCGACGTCGTCCTTCCCTACCGAGCCCTGCTCGCCGGAGACACCGATCGCGCTGCGGGCATGGTCGCGGCGGTGCGGGACATGGTCGAAGCGCCAAGATTGCTCAAGGTCATCCTGGAGACCGGTGCGCTCGGCGATGACGCCGTGGTCACGTCGGCGGCGCAGCTCGCCATCGATGCCGGGGCCGACTTCGTGAAGACCTCCACCGGGAAGATCCCGGCAGGCGCCAGTCTCGAAGCGGCGGCGGCGATGCTCGCCGTCATCGCCGGCGCCGATCGCCGGGTGGGTCTCAAACCATCGGGAGGGATCCGTACGTTCGACGAGGCGCTGGATTACATCGGCCTCGCCGACTCGGTGATGGGGGAGGGCTGGGCGACGCCCGCGACGTTCCGTTTCGGAGCGAGCGGGCTGCTCGACTCGCTGCTCGCCGTGATCGCCGGTGAGGCGGATGTCGCGGGGACGTCGAGCTACTGAGCGCCGGTTCGGCGCTCGACGAGACCGTTGTGGCGGATGACATCGCGGTACCAGTAGGCGCTGTCGCGGGGGGTGCGAACGAGCGTGTCGAAGTCGATGTGCACGAGCCCGAAACGTTTGTCGTAGCCGAGCGCCCATTCGAAGTTGTCCATCAGCGACCACTGGTAGTAGCCGCGGATGTCGACACCGGCGTCGATCGCGTCCTTGATCGCTCGAAGGTGGCGATCGAGATAGTCGATGCGGCGCGGGTCCGAGCACCGGCCACCGATCACCGGGTCGTCGTACGCGCAGCCGTTCTCGGTGATGTGGATCGGTGGGAGATCCGGATAGTCGTCGCGGAGCCGCACGAGCAGTTCGGTGAGTCCGTCAGGTGTGATCGGCCACCCCATGTCGGTGTGGATCTCGGCCTCGTCGGCTTCGGTGACGCCGTGCACGGTCGGGTACGCCAGCATCCGTCGCGTGGCGTCGTCGTCGTGGTCGAGGCCGCGCACGATGATGTCGAAGTAGTAGTTGATGCCGAGCCAGTCGAGCGGTTGGCTGATGGTGTCGAGGTCGCCTGGCTGGATCGCGTCGGCGAGCGGGCCGTATGAGTCGAGCAGATCGGCGGGGTAGTGGCCTCGGAAGATGGCGTCGAACCACCACCGGTTGTGGATTGCATCGATCAGACGGATCTGCCCGTCGTCGGCGGGCCGGGTCGTCTCGCTGACGATGTTCGACGGGTTGATCACGATGCCGAGTCGCAGGTCGTCGCGTTCGGCGCGCATGGTCTGCACCGCCAGTCCGTGGGCCAGCAGCTCGTGGTGAGCGACGGTGACGGCGGCGTGCGGGTCGGTCAGCCCCGGTGCGTGGACGCCCGCCGCGTGGCCGAGATAGGCGTAGCACCACGGTTCGTTGAACGTCGACCACATGTGGACCCGATCGCCGAGCTCGCGGGCCATCAGCGCGGCGTAGTCGCCGAACCAGCTGACCGTGTCGCGGTTGCGGAACCCGCCGATCTCCTCCAGACCCTGGGGGAGATCCCAGTGGAACAACGTCGGGCACGGCACGATCCCGTGTGCGAGCAGTTGATCGACGAGCCGCTGGTAGAAGTCGACCCCCTCGCGGTTGACCCGGCCGCGACCTTCGGGCAGCACACGCGACCACGAGATCGAGAACCGGTATGTCTGGAGGCCGAGGTCGGCCATCATTGCGATGTCGTCGTCGAAGCGGTGGTAGTGGTCGCATGCCACGTCGCCGTTGTGGCCGTGTGCCACCTTGCCCTCGGTGTGCGAGAACACGTCCCACACGCTCTCGCCGCGGCCACCGTCGCGGGCTCCGCCCTCGATCTGGTAGCTGGCCGTGGCCGCACCCCAGAGGAAGCCGGTCGGGAACTCGAGCTGCTCGTTCATCGCGGGCTCAGTGTTGCAGACGCGACCATCGACGAGCCCGCCGCCGGAACAGTGGCCGGAGCGATAACCTGCCGGGCTCCAGCCCTCGTAGCTCAGGGGATAGAGCATCGGCCTCCGGAGCCGTGTGCGCAGGTTCGAATCCTGCCGAGGGCGCTGCTGGTCTCCGAGTACGCTCGGCCTGCCGTGCGCTCCCGTCGTGGGCCGCTGTGACCATGCAGGCGGTGGCCACCTCGTTGTCGACAGGTCGGCGACCTCAGACGAGTTCGACGGTATCGCCGACGCGGATGGTGCCCGGTCGGATCACGTCGGCGTTCAGCGCCAGCTTGCCGTCGAATCGTCGGATGATGTCCTTGAGCACGTCGCGGTCGACCTCGAGGGTGTCGGGGTCGACGGTCGTCATCGGGCACCGGCCGCGCCGCGAGTCGACCGCGATGACGACGTCGCCGATGCGGAGCTCGGAGCCGGGCCAGTCGATCTCGTCCATGCCGTCGACACCGTCGATGACGATGTTGGGCCGCAGCCGGCGGACGTCGTGGCCGAACTCGCCGACGGCGCCGTCGGTCGCGACGAGCAGCGGGAGCACGTCGAAGCGTTCGGGGCCGTCGTAACGGGCCAGGGTGGCGTCGGCTCCCGCGGCAGCGCGGACGCGGTCGAGGACGGTCGCCGACATCCAGGGTTCGCCGTCGACCAGCGGTTCGCCGTCGGGGCCGAGCACCGCGTGCAGTCCGAGCAGGTTGTGATGACGCCGCGAGGTGCGCACACCCTCGGGACCGCGCACGTGGACGACACGGTCACCGACGATGCCGTTCGGTGTGATCTCGGCGACGTCGAGCTGCTCGCCGGCGAGCGTCTTGACGGGGTAGCGCCACAGGGCGCCGACGGTGAGGGTCATGTCGGGATCGTTTCCAGGAGGTGGCGGGTCGCGGCTCGGGCCGCGTCGAGGGGGTCGGTGTCGTCGAAGACGGCGCACTGGACGATGGCGCCGTCGAGGATCACGCCGAGTGCTGCGGGGAGCCACTCGGGTGCGGTCGGGTGGTCCCGTGCGGCCAAGCCGGCGAGGTGGTCGTTGAGTTCACGCTTGTGGCGGGCGATGATCGTCCGATGGGTGGTCTCGCTCGTCTCGGCGAGGGAGTTGATGAAGGCGCAACCGCGGTAGCCGGGGGTGGTCACCCATTCGCCGATCGCGTCGAACGTGGCGAGGACGGCATCGGTGCCGTCAGCGAGGTGCCGATCCACAGTCGCCGTGAACCAGCTCATCCACGACTCGTGGCGGTCGGTCAGCCAACCTGCGACGAGATCGTCCTTCGACGGATACATCGAGTAGAGGCGCCGCATCGAGACGCCCGAGACGTCGCGGATGTCGCCCATCGTGACGCCGGTGATGCCGCGCGAGTAGAAGAGCTCGTCGGCCGCACGCAGTACGGAGCGCCGCGAGTCGTCGACGGTCATGGTTGCGGCGGGGCTCATCGCAGCGGGAGTCCGCTCGTGTCGTCCTCGGCTCGGGGGCCGTGGATGCGGCGTTCGGACGCGGCGATGGCGACGTCGTTGATGCTGGCCTCGCGCCGGCGCATGTATCCGGCGTCGTCGAATTCCCAGTTCTCGTTGCCGTACGACCGGAACCACTGTCCGTCGGCGTCGTGCCATTCGTAGTGGAACCGGACGGCGATCCGGTTGTCGTGGAACGCCCACAGCTCCTTGCGGAGCGCATAGTCGAGTTCGCGCTCCCACTTGGCGCGCAGGAACTCGACGATCTGGTCACGGCCCTCGACGAACTCCGAACGATTCCGCCAGACGGAGTCCGGCGTGTAGGCGCCGGCGACTCGTTCGGGGTCACGTGAGTTCCAGGCGTCTTCGGCCGCGCGGACCTTGCGCTCGGCGGAGGCCTCGTCGAACGGCGGGACCGGTGGTCGGGTGTCGGTGTCCATGTTGCGGTTCCTCCTGTGAGAATGAGTATCCTCACTCTATGAGAACAAGTGTTCTCACGCAAGACCTCGGGCCTCGGGGCCTGACCCTGTACCCGCTCCACGTCCTCGGAGGTCGTCGAGCGGGCCGGGCCTCGACCGGGAGTGGCCGGAGAGCGCCGAGCTCCACCTCCTCACGAATCCCAGTCGACGCAAGCGGCCCCACCGGGGCTTCGACCGCAGGCTCGTCGGGTACCGGGATCTCGCCGCGCATCTGGCCCGTGCCCGATCGATCGACGATCGGTGACCGTTCGCGAATGGCCTGTGAGGTCGGGTGCGCCATCCGGCAGACTGGGCCGACCATGTCGGACCCCATCGCCACGATCTCGGACCTGCTCGCACCGATCTTCGCCGCGTTGAACGGCGGCGAGTCCGCCGACCCGACCGTGCGCCCGTCGGATCGGGCCGATGCCCAGGTCAACGGGGCGCTGCCGCTCGCGAAGAGGATCGGCGGCAATCCGAGGGACATCGCACAGGCGGTTGTCGATTCCGGCGTGCTCGACGTTGTGGCGAGCGAACTCGAGATCGCCGGGCCAGGGTTCGTCAACGTCACGTTCTCGCCCGAGTTCGTGGCGAACCAGCTCGCCGAGGTCTCCGCCGACGATCGTCTCGGCGTGCCCGCCACCACGGTCCCCAAGACGGTGGTGATCGACTACTCAGCCCCGAACGTCGCCAAGGAGATGCACGTCGGCCACCTGCGCACCACGTTGATCGGTGATGCGCTGGTGCGGATGATGGAGTTCCGGGGTCATCGCGTGATCCGGGAAAACCACATCGGCGACTGGGGGACGCCGTTCGGCATGTTGATCGAGCACCTCGTCGACCTCGGTGAGGAACGTGCCGCAGCGCACCTGTCGCTCGGGGATCTCGACGGCTTCTACAAGGAGGCAAGGGCTGCGTTCGATGCGTCCGAGGAGTTCCAGGCCCGGGCGCGACAGCGAGTCGTATTGCTCCAGGGAGGCGACGCCGAGACGCAACGATTGTGGGGGCTGCTCGTCGAGTTGTCGACCAAGCACTTCAACACGGTTTACGAGATGCTCGGGGTTCATCTGACCGATGACGATCTCGCTGGTGAGAGCACGTACCAGCCGCTGATGCCTGAAGTGATCGAGCGACTCCGCAGGCTCGACCTCCTCACGGAATCCGACGGCGCCGACGTGGTCTTCCCGCCCGGATTCACGAACCGAGACGGCGATCCGCTGCCGCTGATCGTCCAGAAGGGCGCCGGCGGGTTCAACTACGCGACCAGCGACCTCGCCTGTGTGATCGACCGGGTCGAGCGACTCGGTGCCGATCTGATCCTGTATGTGGTGGATGCGGGCCAGCAGCAGCACTTCCAGATGGTGTTCACTGTCGCTGAAATGGCGGGATGGCTGGCGCCGCCACGTGAGGCGGTGCACGTTGCGTTCGGCATCGTTCTCGGGACCGACCGCAAGCGGTTGCGCAGCCGTTCGGGTGAGCCGATGAAGTTCGTGGAATTGCTCGATGAGGCGCTCGAGCGTGCCGCAGTCGCCATCGACGAGAAGGACCCGGACCTGACGGCGGATCAACGGGGCGAGACCATCCACATGATCGGCATCGGCGCGGTCAAGTACGCGGAGCTGTCGACCGACCGCGTCAAGGACTACGTCTTCGACTGGGACCGGATGTTGTCGTTCGACGGCAACACCGGGCCGTACCTCCAGTACGCCCATGCGCGGATCTGTTCGATCTTCCGGCGCGCGGACATCGAGCGCTCGTCGGTGCGGGGTCTGCCGATCCTGATCGACACGCCGCAGGAACGAGGGTTGGCGCTGCGGTTGCTCGCCTATCCGACGGCGATCGACACCACTCTCGAGACCTACAGCCCCCACAAGCTGTGCACGTACGTGTACGAGCTTGCCACCGACTTCACGGCGTTCTACGAACACTGTCCGGTCCTCAAGGCCGACGAGCCGATTCGGACGAGCCGGCTGGCGCTCGCCGACCTCACCGCCCGAACGCTGGCGCACGGTCTCGACCTCCTGGGCATCGACGCCCCGGAGCAGATGTGACCCCCCAC
>JAHENF010000097.1:0-30697 GCA_024643255.1 Ilumatobacteraceae bacterium | reverse complement strand
CAAACGAGATGGCGGGGCAGAGGAGGGGCGTCCGGTGACGGCGATCTCGCGGAAGCTGTTGCCGGACACCGCGGCGGTCGGCCACGACGGGATGCTGGAGATCGGCGGCTGCTCGGTCGAGGAGCTCGTCGAGGAGTACGGCACGCCCCTGTTCGTCTACGACGAGGCGCACCTGCGCGCCCGCTGCCGCGAAGCCGTCGCCGCCTTCGGGCCCGACCGGGTGATCTACGCGACCAAGGCCTTCCTGTGCCGGGCGATGGCGCGCCTCGCCCACGACGAGGGGCTGCTGCTCGACGTCGCCACCGGTGGGGAGCTGCACGTCGCCCTCGCCGCGGGCGTCCCGGCGAGCGCCTGCACGTTGCACGGGAACAACAAGTCGGGCGCCGAGCTCCGCGAGGCCATCGAGGCCGAGGTGCGCTACATCGTCGTCGATTCGTTCGACGAGCTCGATCGCCTCGACGTGCTCGCCGCGACCGGGGTCGGACCGACACCGCGCGTCGTCTTGCGGATCACCCCCGGCGTGCACGCCCACACCCACGAGTTCATCGCCACCGGACAGGACGATTCGAAGTTCGGTTTCAATCTCGCCAACGGCGACGCACTCCGCGCCGTCGACCGCGCCCGACGTTCGGACTCGGTCGAACTCGTCGGTGTGCATTGCCACATCGGCTCCAACGTGTTCGACGCCTCGTCGTTCGCGAAGGCAGCCGAGGTGATGGCCGACTTCGCCGTGCCGCTCGATCTCCCCGAACTGATCCTCGGCGGAGGCCTCGGCGTCGCCTATCTGGAGAACGAGGAAGCGCCGAGCATCGCCCAGTGGGGGAGCGTGCTCCTCGACGCGTGCGCGGCGCTCGGGGTGCGCTCGCGGGTGAGCGTCGAGCCCGGACGCGCCATCGTTGCCGCCGCGGCCTTGACCGTCTACACCGTCGGCACCATCAAGGAGATCCCCGACCTTCGGACGTACGTCGCCGTCGACGGCGGGATGAGCGACAACCCGCGCCCGGTGCTGTACGGGTCGGGGTACGAGTCGTTCCTGCCGCGCGCGCTCGACGCCGAACGCGAGCTCACGGTTCGCCTGGTCGGCAAGCATTGCGAGTCGGGCGACGTCCTGGCGTTTGCAGCTCAGGTGCCGTCCGACATCGCCGTCGGCGACCTGCTCGCGATGCCGGTCACCGGCGCGTACGGACACTCGATGGGCTCCAACTACAACAAGATCACCCGTCCGCCGGTTGTCTTCGTCGCCGACGGCGAGCACCGTCTCGTCGTCCGCCGCGAGACCTACGCCGACCTCCTCGCCACCGACCTCGGCTGATGTGCCTCGTTCACGATGTGTCTGGCACATCGTGCACATGGTCGACCTAGCCTGCCGTGATGGCCTCACTGTTCGGTTCCGTCCGACGTCTCCTCGACCAGGCGCTGCGCAGCGTCTCATCGCCCTCGAAGGGCAGGTCGACCCCGGCCGGCACGCCCACGACGGGCGCCGGCAGCAGGACCCGGCCGGTCTCCAAGGGTGTGCGCGTCGAGTACACCCCGGACATCGACGGCGACCCCGACCCCGGCGAGGTCGTGTGGACTTGGGTGCCCTACGAGGACGATCCGAGCCAGGGCAAGGATCGCCCGGTCGTGATCATCGGTCGTACCGGCGACGACCTCGCGGGGGTCCCACTCACCTCCAAGGATCACGACCGCGACGACCAGATCCCGGTGGGAACCGGCAGTTGGGATCGCGACGGGCGGCCGAGCTTCGCGAAGGTCGATCAGTTGCTCTCGATCGACCCCGACGCCGTGCGACGCGAGGGTGCGGTCCTGGCCCGCAACCACTTCGACGACGTCGTCGCCGGCGTCGCCCGCTTCCACGACATCGCCCCGGCCTGACGCCGAGAGCAGGACGGTCGTCGCCTCAGGGGCGCCGGCCCATCGCGTCGAGGAGTCTCGACTGCAGCGGCGCATCCGCGCCGACCGTGCCGCTCGGGCCCTCGCCGAAGACGCCGCTGCTGGCCATCATCGGCAACATCGGCGCAACGCTCTCCCACACCTCGCGTACCACCGATGCGTCGAGTGACTCGTCGGCAGCGATCGCTCGGGCGAGGTCCCAGTGGTGCACGAGCAGATCGCTGACCCGGAACATCAACACCATCGAGCCGGGCATGTCGCCCGCCGGATGATGGAACACCTGGACGTCGATGTCCGGTCGATCGAACACGGTCAGTTGACGCTGCAGCGCACCGTCGACGGCGGCGACCGGATCATCGCCGAGATGGTCGACCCCGAGGACGGTGATGGCGTCGTTGCGGCTCGCGCCGTCACCGAGTACGGCGACCATCTCCGAGCCCGACGCCACATGCCCGACGAGTTGCCGGACCGTCCAGCCGTCACATGGTGTCGGCAGCGACCACTGGTCGTGGCCCACCGAGCGCACGAGGCCGCTGAATCCGTCGGAAACGGTCTGCAGGCTGTCGGTCGTGATCATGGCAGGAAGGTAACGGACCGATGATCGCGGCGAGACGTCGTGTCAACGAGAATTCGCGATCGCCTCGGCCACCGGGTCGTAGAGCAGCGACGCGAGGGCGTCGCCGTCGGCGATGCTCGACTCGACCACCAGGTACGCGCCGTACCCGTGCTCGAGGTCGAGCCACGGTACCGATCCGTAGGCGCCGGCATCGATGATGCGACCGGTGTCGTGCTCGACCAACCAGCCGAGGCCGTAGCCCTTCGTCCCCCCGAGCCCGCCATAGGCGTCGATGATCCGGTCGGTGTGCATCCGATCGATCGCGCTCGCACTGATCACCCGGGTGTCGCCGCACATCCCGCCGCGCAAGTGCATCAACAGCAAGCGGGCATAGTCGGGCGCCGTGATGTAGGCGCCACCTTCGGCGTTCGGGTTCAGCGTCGGCGCGAGGGTCGTGGGATCGCCAGCGAACTCGCTCGGGTACCAGGCCGCGAGGCGGCCGAACTGGGTCCACTGGTTGTTGAAGGCCAGCGAATCCACACCGCACGGCTCGACGTAGGTGTCGTCGATCAACTGCTTCCACGACTTCCCCGACACGGCCTCGGCGAGCGCCGCCGCCACCTGCCACTGTGCGCCCCCATAGCGGAATTCGGTGTCCGGCGCGACCACGTCGGCGTCGTCGGCGGTTGTCGTGAAGATCGACGCACCACAGTCCTGCAGGCTGCCGGCGGCCGACATCTGGCAGGCATACGGCTCGTACAGCATGTCCGGGAGCAGGCCCACGAGACCCGAGCTGTTCGACAACAGTTGGACCGGGGTGATCTGCGGATTGCCCGCGCCCCATGCGACCGCATCGGCAACGGGTGCATCGACATCGAGCAGTCCCTGGTCGGCGAGCGACATCAGCACCCCGGCGGTGATCATCTTGCTCGACGACGCGATCAGTGAGACCCGGTCGGCGCTGAACTCGCCCCAGTACTCCTCGTCGACGATGCCATCGCGTTCGTCGACGATCACCAGTCCGGCGCCGTCGAGCCCGCGCTCGTCGACGAACCGTTGCACCACCGGTGAGATCGCCGAGAAGTCGTACGACCGCGTCGACGCCCTGAACTCGGACGTGCCGGGGGTCGGCGTGCTGCTCGTCGTGCTGCCGGTCGCAGCCGGTGAGGGCGTCGACGAGCCGGTCGTCGCGGTGGTCGGAGCAACCGTCGACGGTGTCGATGGCGAGGCGACATCACCCGAGTCGGAGCAGGCGGTGGCTGCCAGTGCGGCGAAGCTCAACGCCGCCGCAGCGGACCGGAACCTCATCGACGCGGGGCGGGGAGTTCGCATCCCGGGCGAGGTTGCTCGGAAACGGTCATGGGGTTGAAGGTATCCGATCCCCTAGCCTCCACGCTCGTGACGAGCGATGTGCAAACGGTCCGTATCGGGGTTCTCGGTTGCGGCAATGTCGGTGCCGCGTTCGTCCAGCTGGTCGAGGCGCAGCGATCGTTCGTCCAACGCCGCACCGGTCTGCGGCTCGAGGTCACTCGCGTTGCGGTGCGGAACCTGTCGGCTCCTCGAGAGGTCGAACTCGCCGACGGTGTCCTGACGCGTGACTCCCACGGGTTGGTCAGCGACCCCGACGTCGACCTCGTCGTCGAGGCGATCGGCGGTATCGAGCCGGCCCGCGAACTGATCCTCGCAGCGCTCGCCAACGGCAAGCCCGTCGTCACGGCAAACAAGGAATTGCTCGCCAACGTGGGCGCCGAGCTGTACGCCGCCGCCGATGCGGCCGGTCGTGACCTGTTGTTCGAAGCGGCTGTTGCCGGTGGTATCCCGATCGTGCGGGCCCTGCGGGAGAGCTTGCACGGCGAGCCGATCCGGCGGGTGCTGGGGATCATCAACGGCACGACCAACTTCATCCTGACGAAGATGACCGATGCGGTGGAGAGCGGCGGCGAGGCCGACTATGCGACCGCCCTCGCCGAGGCGCAGCGACTCGGGTTCGCCGAGCGCGACCCGACCGCGGATGTCGAGGGATTCGATGCAGGTGCGAAGGCGGCGATCATCGCGACGCTCGCGTTCGGCGCCAAAGTCGTCGCCGGCGACGTCTACCACGAGGGGATCAGCCGGATCACCGGAGCCGAGATCGCGATCGCGCATCGCCTCGGCTACGTCGTCAAGCTGCTGGGCATCGTCGAGCGCGACGCCGATTCCGGCGAGATCAGCGTGCGGGTGCACCCGACGATGGTCCCGTTGCAGCATCCGTTGGCGTCGGTGCGTGACAGCTTCAATGCGGTGTTCGTCGAGGGCGAGTTCGTCGACTCGTTGATGTTCTACGGCCGCGGCGCCGGCGGGGCGCCGACGGCCAGCGCCGTCTTCGGCGACGTCGTCGATGCGGCGATCAACCTGCGCAACGGCACGCACGGCTCGCTGGGCGTGTTGGAGCCGGCGACCGTCAGGGCGATCGACGAGACCTCGGCGGAGTATCTGCTCGGCCTCGACGTCGCCGACCGGCCCGGCGTGCTGCACGCGGTGACCGGCGTGTTCGCGACGCACGGAGTGAGCATTCGCGCCGCCGAACAGGAGGGCAACGGTCCCGACGCGCGCCTCGTGTTCATCACCCACGAAGCCCGCGAGTCCGACGTGCAGGCGACCGTCCGCGAGCTGCGTGAACTCGACGTGGTCCGCAACGTCGGTGGCCTGCTGCGCGTGATCGGCGACTGACGTGCGCTACGTCTCCACACGCGGCAGCGCTCCGGAACTCGGCTTCGCCGACGTGCTCCTGGCCGGTCTCGCGACCGACGGCGGGCTGTACGTGCCCGAGCGCTGGCCGCAACTGGCTGCGAGTTCCGCGGTGACGTACGTCGAACGGGCCGTCGAGGTGATGCTCCCGTTCGTGGAGCCCGATCTCGATGAGCTGACGCTGACACAGCTCTGCACCGAGGCGTACGCCACGTTTCGCCATCCTGCGGTGGTGCCGCTGGTCCAGATCGAGCATCACCAGTGGGTGCAGGAGTTGTTCCACGGGCCGACGCTCGCCTTCAAGGACGTGGCCCTGCAACTCGTGGGTCGCATGTTCGACCACGTGCTCGCCGAGCGCGGCCGGCGCGTCACCATCGTCGGCGCGACCAGTGGTGACACCGGTTCGGCGGCCATCGACGGGGTCGCCGGTTGTGAGCACGTCGACATCGTGATCCTGTATCCGCTCGGTCGGACGAGTGACGTACAGCGGCGCCAGATGACGACGGTCGATCAACCGAACGCCCACGCCGTGGCCGTCGAGGGGACGTTCGACGACTGTCAAGATCTCGTCAAGGCGATGTTCAACGACGTCGACTTCCGCGAGCGCAACCAGTTGTCGGCCGTGAACTCGATCAACTGGGCACGGGTCATGGCCCAGACGGTGTACTACGTCACGGCGGCCGAGACGTTCGCCGACCCGGTGACGTTCAGCGTGCCGACGGGCAACTTCGGCAACGTGTTGGCGGGTTGGATCGCTCGCGAGATGGGGGCGCCGATCCGCGACTTCATCGTCGCGTCGAACACCAACGACATCCTGTCGAGGTTCGTCAACGACGGTGACATGACGACGCGCGATGTGGTGCCGACGCTGAGCCCGTCGATGGACATCCAGGTGTCGTCGAACTTCGAACGGTTGCTGTTCGAGATGAACGGCCGCGACGGTGGGCTGACGGCCGAGCAGCTGACCCGGTTCCGAGTGACCGGGCACCTTGCCGTGGAGCCTGACCAGCGCGACCGATTCGTGACCGGCCACTTCAGGGCTGCGTCGTTCGACGACGATGCCACCGTGACCGAGATCTCTCGCATCCACCGCGAGACGGGGATGCTCCTCGACCCGCACTCGGCCACCGGGACGGCGGCCGCGGCGTTGCTCACCGGGCTGGACGGCCCCGATCATCCGATCGTGACGATGGCGACGGCCCACCCGGCGAAGTTCCCCGAGGCGGTCGAGCGCGCGACCGGAGTTCGTCCGGCGCTCCCCGAGCACCTCGCCGATCTCTTCGATCGACCCGAACGCACCGAGACCGTGGCGAACGACCTCGCTGCGGTGCAGGCACTCGTCGAGCGCCTCACCCGGCCCTGACCCTCCCGTCTCCTTCCGGAGTTCCCCTCGCAGTGCGCGTTGGGCGCGCATCCGCAGGAGAACTTCGGAGGTGCGGGATGCGTGGTGGAAGCACGCAGGGCTGGTATGGTGACTCTCGCTCGGTTCACCCGAGCCGCACCCCGAGTTCTCGGTCGTGTGCGAATTCTTCCAGGGGATCTTCGTCTGTCGGCGCGAACTGCGCCACCACACACCCCCTTCCCCTGGTACTCCAACACTCGCCCTGCCGACTTCGGAGGGCGAGAAGAGAGGAACCCTCGTGGCCGCAGCGGCACTCGAACAGTCCATGCTCGAATCGAAGGACAAAGACACCCTTCTCGAGATGGCGAAAGCGTTGGGCGTCAAGGTCAACGCCCGGCTCAAGAAGTCGGACATCATCGACAAGATTCTCGACACGACCGGCTCCGGTCCTGCCGCGCCCGCAGCGGCCCCCAAGGTCGACGCACCTGCAGGTTCGTCCAACGGCTCGTCGGCACCGGCCGCGAGTGATTCGCCGGCCGACGCCGACAAGAAGACACCCGAGCCTGCGCCGGCCAGCGGCGTCACGCTCGGGGCCGACGGCGAACCCCTCGCCGACTGGGAGATCGATCTCGTCTCGACGGAAGCCGTCGACGACACCGCGACCAGCCGCGACGACTCGCAGCGCAACGATCGCAAGCGACCCGAGCGCCAATCGAACGATCAGCAGGCCGACGGCCGAAACGCCGACGGCGCCCACCGCGGCGAGCAGAGTGCGAACCGCGGCGAACAGGGCGGCAACCGCAACGACCAGCAGGGTGCCAACCGCAATCGCAACGAGCAGCAGGGTGCCGGCCGCAACCGCAACGATCAGGGCGGCAACCGCAACGATCAGGGCGGCAACCGCAACGAGACCGGCGAAGGCAACAAGCGCCGCCGGCGTCGTCGCAAGGGCCGCGGCGGACAGGACGGCCCTCAGGGTGAAGACGTCGAGCTGATCGAGCAGGATCACGGCTTCGAGAGCAGTGAGCCGGTCGACGTCGAGGGCTACCTCGACATCCGCGACGAGGGCTACGGCTTCCTGCGTGTCGACGGGTACCTGCCGAGCAAGGCCGACGCCTACATCCCGTTGAAGCTGGCGCGCCAGTACGGCCTGCGCAAGGGCGACCACATCACAGGCAAGGTGCGTCCCGCCGGTCGCAACGAGAAGAATCCGGGCCTGCTCGAGGTGTACACCGTCAACGGCGGCGATCCCGAGTTGGCCAAGTCGCGACCGCACTTCGAGAGCCTGACGGCGCTGTTCCCCGATCAGCGCTTGACACTCGAGGACCCGAGCGACCCGGCGAACATGACCGCTCGCATCATCGACCTCGTGTCGCCGATCGGCAAGGGCCAGCGCGGCATCATCGTGTCGCCCCCCAAGGCCGGCAAGACCACGATCATGAAGACGATCGCCAAGTCGATCGAACTCAACAACCCCGAAGTGCACCTGATGGTGTTGCTGATCGACGAGCGGCCCGAAGAGGTCACCGACATGCGTCGCAGTGTCAGCGGCGAGGTCATCTCCTCGACGTTCGACCGTCCGAGCGACGAGCACACCCACGTCGCCGAGATGACGATCGCGAAGGCCCGCCGCATGGTCGAGGCCGGCAAGGACGTCGTCATCATGCTCGACGGCATCACGCGCCTCAGCCGGGCCTACAACCTCGCCGCACCGGCGAGCGGCAAGATCCTCTCCGGTGGTATCGACGCCGGTGCGCTGTACCCGCCGAAGAAGTTCTTCGGTTCGGCCCGCAACGTCGAGGAGGGTGGCTCGCTCACCATCCTCGCCACGGCGCTCGTCGACACCAACAGCCGCATGGACGAGGCGATCTTCGAGGAATTCAAGGGCACCGGCAACATGGAGCTGCGCCTCGACCGCAAGGTCGCGGAGCGGCGCATCTACCCGGCGATCGACGTCGACGCCTCGTCGACGCGTCACGAGGAACTCCTCTTCGATCGTAAGCAGCTGCAGCAGGTCTGGAAGCTCCGTCGAGTGCTGTCCGGCCTGGCCCAGGACGGCAGTGCCGCTGCCGGACTCGAGCTGCTCATCGATCGGCTCAAGACGTTCCGCACCAACGACGAGTTCCTCGCCGAGATCGCCAAACAGCCCTCGATGTGAACGAGACGCGGGTCTGACCCCGCGTCTCATTTCATCGGTGGGTCGGTAGCGTGGTGCGCCGATCCGGATGACGATCGGGAGCACAGGGCTCACCCGATCAGCCACCCACAGGAGATCCGACATGAAGGCCGACATCCACCCCACGTACACCGACACCACGGTTCGCTGTTCGTGCGGCAACACGTTCACGACCAAGTCGACGGTCAACGGTGACCTCACCGTCGAGCTCTGCAACGAGTGTCACCCGTTCTTCACGGGTAAGCAGAAGCTCGTCGACTCCGGCGGTCGCGTCGAGCGCTTCAACAAGCGTTACGGGCAGCGCAAGAACGCGCCTGCCACCCCCGACGAGGGCTGAGCACCACGCGCCGCGGGCGCGTCACGAGAATTCATTCGACGAAGTGCTCAAGCGCGCCGTGTGGGCGACCGATACAGCCGTAGAGGTCCCACATGCCAGAGCCTGCGCTGAACGAGGCGAACATTCGACACCTCCTGCGTCGGACCGAGTTCGTCGACCGGAACGAGCGAGTGTCGGATCTGCTCGCCCTGAGTTCGATCGCCGAGGCCGTCCAGAACGTGCTCGGCGTCGACGCGTCGCCACCGACGGCGGCGTTCACCGCGACGTCGAACTGGGAACGCGGTGTCGAACTCACACACTTCTGGCTCGACCGGATGGCGCACGACGCCGCCCGGCCGTTCCAGGAGCGCATGGCGTTCTTCTGGCACGGCCACTTCTGCAGTGACCTCGGCAAGGTCGAGTCCGCCATCTTGATGCGCGAGCAGATCGACCTGTGGCGCCTCAGCGGGCTCGGCAACGTTCGCACCCTCGCCACGACCATGTCGACGCAGGTGGCGATGATCCGTTACCTCGACAACAACGACAACCGTGCGTCGTCACCCAACCAGAACTTCGCCCGCGAACTCATGGAACTGTTCCTGCTCGGCGTCGGCAACTACACCGAGGCCGACGTCGAGGCGTCGACCGCGGCGTGGACCGGACACTCCGACCAATGGAACGACGACGTCAGTCCGTATCGGTGGCGACCCGACTGGCACGACTCGCGACCGAAGCAGTACCTCGGACGCACGATCAACGCTGACGCCACACCGGCTGTCTGGCCGCTCCATGGTCCGGAGACGATCGACGTCGTCCTCGGCGCCGGCGTCGTGCCACCAGGTGCCGACAACGTCGCCAACCGGGGGCGTCCGACGCGCGACGTCGCCGCCGAGTTCCTGTCGCGCAAGTTGTGGAACAACTTCGCCACCGAAGGCGCCCCGCCGGCCGACGCGCTCGATGCCATGCGGACGGCGCTCGTGTCGAACGACTTCGCGATCGGACCGTGGGTGACCGCCATGCTGACGCACCCGGCGTTCTACACCGACACCGTGAAGGAGGGGTTGGTCCGCACGCCCGTCGAGTACGCGGTCGCGTTGCTCCATGCCACCGGCAAGCGTTCGGCCTTCGTCAACGCCATCTGGTTGATGGAGTCGATGGGCCAACGACCGCTGTTCCCTCCGAACGTCAGCGGATGGCGGCCCAACGGGTACTGGGTGAATGCGAGCGCGATGGAAGGGCGGGCGCGGACCGCGCAGAGCTTCGTCTGGGCGGCGACGCGCACCTATTGGCAGAACGGTGGGACCGGTCTGATCTCGCTGCGCAACGGCAGCCTGACCAACTCGCAGGTGACGGCGAACTCCGGTGGAGTTCCCACGCTCTCGAACACGGCGTACATCGACCTGCTCGAGTCGTACACCGGCATCCGATTGACCGCCACGTCGAAAGCCGAAGTCCTGCAGTACGCCAACGGCGCCTCGGTATGGGAGCGCAATGACGCGCTCATGCTCCTGCTGGTCGCCCCGGAGATGCACGTGGCCTGACATGCTCGATCCCGACATCTCCACCGCCGCAGCGCTCGGCCACCTCCGGACCGCCGAGACCGACCAGTTCGTCGTCGACCGTCGGCGCTTCCTCCAACTCGTCGGCATGGGAGTCGGAGCGGGCGTCATCGCGAGCAACGGTGGATCCCTGCTCAACCTCGACCTGCCCGGCTTCGATCCGTCGGTGTGGGCCGCCGGCCCCATCGGCCCCAACGACGGTGTGCTCATCGTGCTCGGCATGTTCGGCGGCAACGACGGCCTGAACACGGTCGTGCCGTTCAACGACGGCAACTATCGGACGCAACGGGGCTCGTTGGCGATCGCCGGCCAGTCGACGCTTCCGCTCGACGCGAACTCCGGTCTGCATCCGGCGCTCACCGAGTTCAAACGATTCTGGGACCTCGGACAACTCGCGATCGTCGAAGGCGTCGGCTATCCGGATCCCGACCTCAGCCACTTCAGCTCGATGGCCAAGTGGATGTCGGGCCGGCCGACGGGCCTCGCCTCGTCGGGGTGGATCGGACGCTGGCTCGACGGTCTCCTCGGCGACGGCAAGGACCTCTACGCCGCCGCCGAGATCGGCCAGTCAGTGCCCTTGCACCTGATCGGCGAACGCCAGCAAGGGACTGCGGTGCCGGCAGGGCGACCGTCGTTCGGTGCCGACACCGACGATCGCAGCCAGAAGCTCTACGCCGCCGTGCGACGACTCGGCGTCGGTGACCCCGCGACCTGGCGAGGACGCGTCGGGCAGGCGATGATCGATCAGCTCGACGTCGCCCGAACGCTCGCCCCCATCGTGCCGGCCGAAGACCAGCTGTCGAGCACCGAGCTGGTCGCTGACATGGAAGTGATGGCGCGGCTGATCAACGCCAACCTCGGATTCCGCGTGCTCAGCGCCGGGTTCGGCGACTTCGACAGCCATGCCGGCCAGCCGGGGATGCATCCCGTGCGGATGCAGGAGCTGAATGCCGCGATCGGCAGGTTCTTCCAGGTGCTCGATCCGTCGTGGGCGAATCGGGTCACGATCATGACGTTCTCCGAGTTCGGTCGCACGAGTTGGAGCAACGACGGTGCCGGCACCGACCACGGCACGTCGGCGCCACACTTCGTGCTGGGCGCCAATGTTCGCGGCGGATTCCGCGGGCAGCGGCCATCGCTGGCAGGTCTGCGGCGCTGGGATCGAATGGACTTCCACGTCGACTTCCGCGATTACTACGGCAGCGTCATCGATGGATGGCTCGGCGGCGGTGGCTCCGACGTGCTCGATGGCCGTGCGGTCCAGGACCTCGGTCTCTTCGCCCGTGGGCCCGGACGGCCGCCGGCGGTTCCCCCCGTCGGAGCAGGTGGCGGGGTGCTGGCATCAGAGCTCACCTTCGTGCCGATCTCGCCCGTTCGTGTCGCCGACACACGCGACGGCACCGGCGGCCGTCGGTCACCGATCGGCGCCGATGGCCGCTTCGACGTGAAGATCGCAGGAAGGCTCGGCATCCCTCCGACGGGAGTCCGTGCGGTCGCTGTCAACATCACGTCGGTCAATGCCACCCAGAACACGTTCTTCACCGCCTTTCCGAGTGGCGGGGTGCTGCCGACCGCGTCGAGTCTCAATCCTCGTCCGGGCCGCGCCGTGCCCAACATGGCCGTGGCCGGTGTCGGTGGGAACGGATCGATCACGGTCTACAACCAGAACGGGTCGAGCGACTGTGTGGTCGACGTGATGGGCTACTTCACGAAGGCCGCCTCTGCGGGTTTCGTCCCACTCGTCGCGAGTCGACTGCTCGACACGCGCGATGGGACCGGTGCACGACGTGGACGGCTTCGTGGCGGCTCGACGATCGAGGTCGCCGCTGCAGGCCGAGGAGGAGTTCCGGCCAAGGGAGCGGTCGCGGTGGTCTTGAACGTCGCCGCCGTGTCGCCGAGCGCCTCCGGGTTCCTGTCGGTGTGGCCGGCAGGCGAATCACGGCCGAAGATCTCCAATCTCAACTACTCGAGCGACCGGAACGTGGCCAACCTCGTGATCTGCAAACTCGGAGCGAACGGCAAGTTCGCCACCTATGCCCACGCGGGTGATCTCGACGTGATCGCCGACGTCGTCGGCTACTTCACCGCCGGCGCTCCCGTGCTGGCATCGGTGGCGCCGACGCGGCTGCTCGACACCCGCACGGGCATTGGCGCTCGACGTGGCCCGGTCGGCGCAACATCGGAGATCGACCTCACCGTGGTCGGCGTCGGTGCCGTCGCCCCTACGGCGAAGGGCGTGGTGCTGAACGTCACGGCGACACAGGTCTCGTCGCGCTCGCACGTGATCGTCTATCCGAGCGGTGTCCGCCGTCCGACGGCGTCGAGCCTCAACGTCAATCCCGGCGACACGGTCGCGAATCTCGTGTTCTGCAAGGTCGGCACGAACGGCAAGGTCCGGCTCTACAACCACGCCGGCTCGACACATCTCGTGGCCGATGTGATGGGCTGGTTCGGCTGACCGAGCGCATGCCGTCGTGGGCGGACCGCTCGGTAGCGTCGGGTCGATGACCGACGTTCCCGGCTCCTCGGACGGCGACGACCGCCACAGCCGCCTGCTCGGCATGAAGCTGCGTGCACTCGTCGTCGAGCACCTGGGGCGCGAGCCGGACAGCGTCGACATCGGCGCGTTCCCGGCAGGCGCTGCGCTCGTGGCCGACGGTGCCGCGTGGGTGCTCATCGATGGCCCTGCCGCGCGCTCGCTCGGTGGTGCGCTCGCCTGGGCGGTGCGGCGTCGAACAGCATCGCTGAACGTGATCGCCGAGTCCCACACAGGGCTGCTCGCGCGGCGCGCGGCGCGGCTGGCCTTCCCCGTCTCGATCTGGTTCGCGCAGGAACGGACACTGCTCCCAGCGGTTGCCGAACCGCTCCCGGAACCGCCGGAGCCGTCAGCCGCCCACCTCGCATTCAGCGAGATGATCGAGTCCGCCGGAGCGACGCCGAACGCGGAGCACGGCGTGGTGTTCGGCGAGGTGCGCGGCCTCGAGGTCTGTCGGGTGGTCGACGAGCCCACCACGGGACACATCGCCGAGATGGGTGATGTCGATCCGGCCGCGCTCGCCGCTGCACTCGTCGACGACGGCATCCTGCTCGAGGTGGGCGTCGGCGCCAACGACCGTGAAGCCTTCCGGCTGTTGCACGGTGACATTCCGACACCGGAGGCGCTCGCGGTGGTCGTCGAGGCGGTCGCCGACCACCGGTCGCCCGAGGCGCCACAGCACCCGCTCAACCGTCTCGGTCAGGAGCGCTACCTCAGATGGCACCTCGAGCAGCACCCCGAGCTCGTCGGCATGCAGCGTGTCGAACCGGCGCAGCCACCGCTCCCTCGTGCGAACCTCAAGGATCCGATCCCGTGCGTCGCCACCGGCGTCGGCCCCGACGGTCGATCGCACGCCATCGTCTGCTCCGTCGGCGTCGACCTCGACCTCGTCGGATTCGTCGCCGATGTGCAGGCGACCACCGATGATCCGGTGATCGTGGTCCTGAAGGAGCGCGACCGGATGCCGATCGCCCAGGATCTCCTCGGTCTGCTGGCGGCACCGGTCGACGTGCGCACCGTGTGACGAGCGGTCCCGGTCGGGCGCCGATCGGCCAGTAGCCTCGACTCGTCATGTTCGACCGCCTCGCCCACGTCGTCGACGAGTACGAGACGCTCGAACACCAGTTGTCCGATCCGGACGTGCTCGCCGATTCCGACCAGCTCCGCCGCCTCTCGATGCGGTACAACGAGCTCGGCCCCGTCGTCGACGCCTACCGGCGCCACGAGACTCGTCTCTCCGACGCCGAGGCGGCGCGCGAGATGCTCGTCGGTGCCTCGGGTGCCGAGCGCGACATGCTCGTCGAGGAACTCGACGCCGCGACGGCCGACGTCGCCGCGATCGAGGACGAGCTCCGCGAACTGATGGTGCCGTCGGATCCCCACGACGGCAAGAACGTGATCATGGAGATTCGCGGCGCAGAGGGTGGCGAGGAGGCGAACCTCTTCGCCCGCGACCTCTACGACATGTACATCGCCTATGCCGCGACGATGGGCTGGAAGGTGACCACGTTGTCGTCGGCCGTGAGCGACATGGGCGGGTTCAACGACGTGACGTTCGAGGTCCGAGGCGACACGGCGTGGCGCAATCTCAAGTTCGAGGGCGGACCGCACCGCGTGCAGCGGGTACCGGTGACCGAGAGTCAAGGTCGGATCCACACCTCGTCGGCCACGGTCACGGTGCTTCCCGAAGTCGACGAGATCGATGTGCACATCGACGACCGTGACCTCGAGATCGACGTCTTCCGTGCGAGTGGCCCCGGCGGCCAGAGTGTCAACACCACCGACTCCGCCGTGCGGATCACCCACCGCCCCACCGGCGTGGTCGTGTCGATGCAGGACGAGCGCTCTCAGCTTCAGAACAAGGCACGGGCCATGCTGGTGCTGCGGGCGCGGCTGTTCGAACTCGCCGAGCGCGAACGAAGCGACGAACTCTCGGCCGAGCGCCGCTCGCAGGTCGGCGGCGGCGGTCGCAGCGAGAAGATCCGCACGTACAACTACAAGGAGAACCGCGTCACGGACCATCGCATCGGGTTCACGGTGTACCGGCTGGCGGGAATCCTCGCCGGCGATCTTCAAGTGGTCGTCGACGCGCTGGCAGCCGAGGAGCGTGCGCGGCTCCTCGCGGACGGCGAATGAACGCCGAGTCGCTCGAGGGCACGATCACGTGGCGCGAGCTGTGGGCCGAGACGTCGAACCTGATCGGTGATCGCGCGCATGCCCGTTGGCTGTGTGAGGTGGCGTCGGGATCGGTCGATGGTGACGAGTTCCTCGCCCGGCTCGATGAGCAGGCGACCGAGCGCATGGTCGGCCACCTCGACGCGATGACCACGCGGCTGCGCGCCGGCGAACCGCTGCAATACGTACTCGGTGAGTGGAGCTTTCGACGGATCACCCTGGCGGTCGATCGACGGGTGTTGATCCCGCGACCCGAGACCGAACTCGTGGCCGAGGTGGCCCTGGCCAAGGCGGCAGCCGTCGGTCCGACCCGTCTCGTCGCCGACCTCGGAACCGGATCGGGGGCCATTGGCCTGTCGATCGCCCACGAGCTGCCGCTCGACAGCACGATGGTGTGGATCACCGATGCGAGCACCGAGGCGCTCGACGTCGCGCGGGCGAACATCGCCGGCCTCGGACCTGCCGGCGTCAACGTGCGCGTTGCCCACGGCTCGTGGTTCGATGCGCTGCCGGCCGAGCTCGTGTTCGACGTCGTCGTTGCCAACCCGCCCTACGTGGCCGTCGGCTCTGCCGATCTCGAGGTGAGCGTCGGCGACTGGGAACCTCACGCCGCGCTGTTTGCCGGGCCGGACGGACTCGACGACATCCGTCGGATCATCGCGGACGCGCCGGCGCGGCTGCGGCCCGGAGGCTGGTTGGTGCTCGAAATCGGCGCCGACCAGGGAGATGCGGTGGCGAACCTGCTCTCGTCTGCCGGGTTCGTCGATGCGGAGATCCGCCGGGACCTCGCCGGCCTCGATCGCATCGCACTCGGCCGCCGACCCTGAACCGGCGCGATCGATGACTCGACGAGTGGTGCTCAGTCGAAGCGGACGGCCACCTGCGCGAGAATCGTGCCTTCGTCGGGAGTGACGTCGTGATCGACACCGGCGATGTCGCGCGCAGCGGAGAACAATGCCGAACGAAGCACCCGACTGCTGATGCGGGCGTCGATCGAGTCGAGGAATTCGTCGACCCGATCCTGCTCGATCGCATGCCGGGCTTCTTCGATCGCCGGGCGGATGTACTCCTCGAACGTGGCGCCTTCGTCGCGCCACTCGACGCTGATCTCGCGGAGCAGTTCGACCTCCTCGTCGCTGATGTTCTGGTCCGCGAGCATCACGAGCGCGAGCAGGTCGAGCGCGGCACGATGTTCGAGATCGGCGGTGGCGTGCACGGCCACGCCGTGGTACAGGTCGAGAAGTTGGCGGTCCATCATGGTTCCTCGTCTCTCACGTTAGGTGACGCCGCGTCCGCGGGCGCTGCCAGCGATCGCTGGAGGAATTCGAGCTGGTGCAGCATCAGGTTCTCGGCCACCGTCTCCTGCGGTGTCATGTGGGTGACGCCGACGAGTGGGAGCACCTCGTGCGGGCGGCCGGCCGCGAGCAGGGCCGACGAGAGCTGCAGGGTGTGGGCGGCGACGACGTTGTCGTCGGCCAAGCCGTGGATGAGCAGGAGGGGGCGGGTGAGGTCGGCCGCGAGCGGAAGCAGCGAGCTCGCGTCGTAGGTCTGCGCACCGGTCGCGGGATCACCCAGGTACCGCTCGGTGTAGTGCGTGTCGTACAGACGCCATTCGGTGACCGGCGCACCGGCGACGGCGGCGTGGAACACATCGGGTCGACGCAACACGGCCAGCGCCGCGAGATACCCGCCGAAGCTCCAGCCGCGGATGGCGACCCGGCTCAGATCGAGGCACCCGACCTGTTCGGCGACCGCGTGCAACGCTTCGATCTGGTCGTCGAGTGGCGCGGTCGCGAGGTCACCGTGCACCGCCCGCTCCCACTCGCTGCCCCGACCGGGCGTGCCCCGGCCATCGGTGACGACGACGGCGAAACCCTGGTCGGCGAACCATTGCGAGGTGAGAAACGCGTTGTGTGACTGCGTCACCCGGAGCGCATGGGGGCCACCGTAGGGATCGAGGAGTACCGGCAGCGGCGAGCCGTCGTGGTCGTGGGGGAGGAGCACCGCGGTGGCGAGCCGTCGATCGCCGACGTGCAGGAGTTCCACGTTCGGGGACACGAGGGGCCACTCGGCAAGCGATTCGATCGTGAGATCGTCGATGCCCCGACGGCGTACGAGGGTGGTGGAGCCGGCCCGGTCAATCGTGGCAGACCGCACGACGGTGGTGGATCCGCCGACCGCTGCGCTGTGGACGCCGGGTTCGTCGGTGATCGGGTGGAGCTCCCCGTCGGCCCACCGCCAGACGTGGAGTTGGGTCGCGTCGTCGATCGGGTTCGCCTGGAACACGATCCCGTCGTCGGTCGCCGACAGCACGCTGCGGACCTGGAGGTCGACCGGGGTGACGGCCTCGCCGTCGATCGTGAGCCGTCGAGCGCCGTCGCGGTCGGCGGCGTGGACCACGCGACCATCGGGCAGCAGGGCCGGCGTGCCGGCGACGAGCTCGACCCAGGCGTCGTCGTAGTCGTGCGACAGCACGGCGCTCTCGCCCCGGCCCGGGCCGTCGCCGACATCGACGCGCAGCACCATCGAACCCTGCTGGTCGCGTGACTGCACGTGCATCACCAGACCCGCCTCGGTCCACGCCACGGATGCGAGATACGGGAAGAAGTCCCGGTCCCAGTCGATCGTCGTTCGCGACCCGTCGAGGCCGACGAGGTGCAGCGTCACATCGGCATTCGGTGTGCCTGCCGCCGGATAACGGATCGTGGTCGCTTCGTGATCGGGGTGGGCCGGATCGGCGATCACCCAGGTGCCGACCGGCGCCGTGTCGACACGGCAGACCGCGAGCGTTTCGCCGTCGGGGCTCCACCAGTACCCGCGAAAGCGTCCCATCTCCTCCGCGGCGATGAAGTCGGCGCTGCCCCACGTGACCGTGTCGGGTTCGTCATCGCCGACGAGTACCCGAGACGACCCGTCGAGTTCACCGATCCGCAGTGTCGCACCGCTCACGTACGCGACCCGTCGAGCGAGTGGATCCGGACGCGGATCGAACACCGGGCCGGTGACGGCGAGGGCGCGGGCCTGCCCGGACAGCAGCCCGCCGGCGAAGAGACGACCGCCGAGTGCGAACGCCACCACGCTCGACGATGCGTCGGTTGCGTACGACGTGATGCCGCCGGCTCCCTCGCGGGCCCGTTCGCGGCGGGCGCGCTCCTCGGCCGGCAGGTCGTCGTCGTCGTCGCCGGCCAGCAACGCCTTCGGATCTGCAACCAGCCGCTCGTCGCCGGTCTCGGCGTCGAGCACCCACAGCGAGTTGACCGGATCGCTGCCGTTGGAGCTGCGCAGGAAGACGACTCGATGACCGTCAGGTGAGACCGTGATGTTGCGGGGCTCGCCGAGCGTGAGCCGCTGCGTCCGGGCGTACTGGCGGGGGAAGGTGTCGGTCACCTCCCCACTGTAGGAAGCGCCGTCGATTGTCGCCATGTTGCCTTCGGCGAGAACCGCGAGGACGGTGCGGGTCAGTGCGAGAAGTGGTCGACGGCGTCGATGAGGAGGTCGAACGCGGCGTCGTGATCGACCCGGGTCAGCACATCGCAGTTCGGGGCGGCCCGGTCGGTGATGCGTCGCCGGTCGATGACGGTCATCCCGCGCGTGAACTCCCCGCGCGTCTCGATCGCGACGTGGTAATGCGCTCGTTCGAACAGGTGCGGGTGGGTCAATACGAGCACGGCGAGCGGGTCGTGGACGGCGGCCCCTTGGAGCGAACCGGGATCGTGTCGGGCCAGATAGTTGCCGCTGAAGAACTCGAACAGATCGGCGAAGACGGCGGCGAACGTTCCGGGCAGCGCGGCGATCCGCGCGATCCGCTCCGGTGTCGCCTGGAATTGATGGGTGACGTCGAGCCCCGCCATCACGAGCCTGCCGCCGTATCCGAACACGACGGCGGCTGCTTCGGGGTCGGCCCAGATGTTGAACTCGCCGGTCGACGTGCGGTTGCCGAACGTCCCGCCGCCCATCAGCGAGATGCCGGCGATCCGCGCCGCGATGTCGGGAGCGCTCCGCAATGCCAGTGCGATGTTGGTCAACGGGCCGACGGGCACCAACCAGACATCGTCGAGCGACCGGCACGTGTCGATGATGAACGTGACGGCGTCGGTGCCATCGAGTGCGGTGGTGGGCGCAGGGAGGTCGGCGCCGTCGAGGCCGCTGTCGCCGTGCACCAACGCGCCGAAGTGCGGTTCGGACAGCAGCGGTCGGGAACTGCCGGAGTGCACGGGCACGTCGATGCCCAGCAGATCACGCATCACCCGAGCGTTGTAGGTCGTGCGTTCGAGCGGCGCGTTGCCGGACACCGTGGTGATGCCGACGAGTTCGGCGTAGCGCGCTGCCGCAACGATCGCCATCGCATCGTCGTGGCCGGGGTCGCAGTCGAGGAGGATCCGTGGAGTGTTCGACATGCCGTCGAGCATGCCACCAGCGCGGCCACACTGTGCTCATGCTGATCATCCGCAGGAGCGTCGCCATCGTGCTCGTGGCCGCGTCGGTCGCCGCAGGGTGCAGTAGCTCGAACGACACTGCGATCGCCCCCGATCCCTCGACAGGTCGGTCGACCGAGGTGTCGTCACCGGCCGGGCCGACCAGCGCTCCCGTCGAGGTCACGGTGCCGGTTGCGACGGCGTCGGCCGACACGTTGGCGACCGTGCCGGAGGCGGGGGTCCCCGGGATCGACAGCGGTGATCCCTTCTGTCGTGCGTGGAGTCGGTTCGCCGGGAGTTTCCAGGCCCTCGCGTTGGCATCGAACCTCGGGAGCGACCCGCGAGCGGCCCTCCGCCTGGAGGTCGCGGCCTCGGGGGCCGTCACCCGAGCTGCCGCCGACCTCGCCACGTCACTGCCGCCCGAAGTCGCCGGCGAACGCGGGGTGTTCCTCGACGAACTGCTCGGTCCGTTCACGGTCCGTGCCACGGTGGCCCGCGACGCGTTGCTCGCTGCCGGCCTCGCGCCGGAGGCCGTCGATGAGCTCGGTGACCTGTGGCTCGCCGCGGCAGCGGAGGGAGCGGGAGATCCCGACCTGGTCGTCGTCGTGACGTCGGACTTCCAGCCGGCGTTCGACGAGGCGGTGGCGGACTTCTCGGCAGCGGTGCCCTCGATCGCCGCCGATCAGAGCCTCGTCACCGATGCTGCGGCACCGATGACGATCGCCTACATCGGGGCGAACTGCCCCGACCAGGGCATCCTCGGCGGGAACGACATCATCGACGAATGATCGTCGGCGCCGCTCAGTCGGCGTGCAGGGTGCCGTCGGCGGACAGTGTGACCTCGGTGCCGACCCACTCGCCCTGAGACATCGCTGCGGCGAGGCCGGCGTCGCTCGACATCCCCCAGGCCCGCCGCCCATCGCGGAGCAAGCACGACGCGATCGGCTGCTCGGGAGCACCGTCGCGGGAGAACATGACGGTGTAGGCCTCGATCGTCGCCGGGCCGGCAGCGTCTTCCGGGAGTGCGACGTCGCGACGGGGGAGTGCGTCGATCCGCGACTGCGGCTTGTCGTGACGGAAATTCGGGGTGGGCATCGTGGAGTACACGCCGAATGCGTGTTTGGTCGCGTAGCCGCCATTGCCCCACACGAGCCCGAACTCGCTGGGTCGTTCGCGCAACTCGGTCACCACGGTCGCGATCGCATGCATCACGTAGTTGTTCCACGGACCGCCGGCGAACGTCATGCCACCGGTGCGCGACCATTGACGGCGCAGGTCGATGCCGAGCGACTGTGCCCCGAGTTGAACAGCGGCGGGAAAGCACGAGTACAGGTCGATGATCGACACGTCGTCGATGTCGATCCCGGCGAGTTCGAGTGCGAGCTTGCCACCGATCTCGATCGCCGGGGTCCGCGCGAACGTGTCGCGATTGGAGACGAAGTTGTGCTCGTGGCAGTCGGTGCCGGCATGGGGGAAGACCCACCGGTCCTCGGGGACTCCGAGCCGGCGCGCCGACTCGACCGAGCACATGATGATCGCCGCGCCCATGTCGACCTGGTTGTTCGAGTTCATCAGCTTGGGGTAGGGCAGCCCGATCATCCGGTTGTCGTCGGTGACCGTCGTGATCTCGTCGGGTGTCTTCGCCTCGCGGATCCATGCGTAGGGATTGCGGCTGGCCACCTCGCTCAGCCCCGACCACAGCCGTCCGAGGTGTTCGCGGTGTTCGTCGACGCTGCGTCCGGCGGCGGCGCGGATCGCGGTCTCGAACATCGGATACATCTGAACGGGCATCCAGATGCCCCGTGCCGTCTCGACCTCCGAGTTCATCTGGAGGTCCTCGCCGATGATGCGCGGTTCGTCACCAGGCTCGGCCTTGGGCCAGTTGAGTTCGATGCCCTCCTTGCGGGCGCGCTGACGGCTTCTCGTCGCCTCGCCGCCCGCGAGCACGGCGATGTCGATCTCCCCGGCCTGGATCTCCACGGCGGTCGCGTTGACCAACGACTGGGGACTGTTGCCTCCCATCGTGGTGTAGTCGAGATGGCGCGGCGTGAGCCCGAGACGTTCGGCGAGGAATCGTGGAGTGTTGCCGTACCGCCACGAGAGTTGGCCGACGACGCGCACCGCATCGGCGATCGGCGGCCCGTCGAGGCCGGCATCGGTCGAGGCCGCCAGCACCGCCTGCTCCATCAGTGCGACGGGTTCGAGCGCATCGTCGAGCGACGATGCCCGGTGGACGAACTGGCCGACACCGATGATCACCGGCGTGTGATCGTCGGGCGGGCGGGGAACGGGTCGCGGGCTCACCGCCCGCACGATAGACACCCACCCCCCACCCCGTTTGGGTCGCACTTCGGTTGATCCGTCCCAACGGAGGTGCACCGCAAACGAAGAGGGGGCGGAGTTCACCTCGTTTGCGGTGCGGTTTGATTGACCCGTCCCCACCGAAGTGCGACGCAAACGGGGTGTGGGGGTGTGAGCACCTACACTCGGCGGACATGGACGACGTCGCCGAGGCCAGTTCGACACGCCGCATCGCGATCGGTTCCGACCACGCCGGCTACGACCTGAAACAACACCTCGTGACGATGCTGCTCGGGCAGGGCTACGAGGTCGACGATCAGGGCACGCATTCGACCGAGTCGGTCGACTACCCCGAGATCTGCGCAGGCGTCGGACGGACGGTGCGCGACGGCGCCGCCGATCTGGGCATCGTGCTCGGCGGAAGCGGCCAGGGCGAGCAGCTGGCGGCGAACAAGGTGCGCGGTGTGCGAGCCGCCTTGTGCAACTGCCTGTACACCGCCCGCATGGCGCGGTCGCACAACGATGCCAACGTGCTCTCGATCGGCGCCCGCGTCGTCGGTGAGGGGCTCGCCGAGGAGATCGTCGAGATCTTCCTGACGACTCCCTTCGAAGGCGGACGCCACGCTCGTCGAGTCGACCAGATCACCGAACTCGAAGCCCATTTCTGAACCGCTCTCGCCCCGACCGACCCGAGGTACCCCCATGCCGTTTCCTTCCGACACCGACCCCGATCTCGAAGTCCTCGGTCTCATCGACCGTGAACTCGAACGACAGATCACCGGCATCCAACTGATCGCCAGCGAGAACTTCACGTCGCCCGCAGTGATGGCCGCCGTGGGTTCGGTGCTGACCAACAAGTACTCCGAGGGCTACCCGGGCAAGCGCTACTACGGCGGCAACGCGATCGTCGACAGCATCGAACAACTCGCGATCGATCGGGTCAAGGCGCTGTTCGGCGCCGACCATGCGAACGTCCAGCCGCATTCGGGCGCCAACGCCAACATGTGCGTGTACCAGGCGCTCCTCGAACCTGGCGACACCGTGCTCGGCCTGAGCCTCGACCACGGCGGCCACCTCACGCACGGCTCACCGGTGAACGCCAGCGGCCTGCTCTACAACTTCGTCTCGTACGGGACCGGTGCGGAGGATCGCATCGACATGGACAACGTGCGCGCCCTCGCGCTCGAGCACCGACCGAAGATGATCGTCGCCGGCACGACCGCCTATCCGCGCCGCCTCGACCCCGAGCCGTTCAAGAAGATCGCCGACGAGGTCGGTGCCCTGCTGCTGTTCGACATCGCCCATCTCGCCGGCCTGGTCGCAGGCGGGGCCCACCCCAATCCCGTGCCGTTCGCCGACGTGGTGACCTTCACAACCCACAAGACCCTGCGCGGCCCTCGCGGCGGATGCATCCTCTGCAAGGAGGAGCACGCCAAGGCGATCGACAAGGCGGTGTTCCCCGGCTGGCAGGGCGGGCCCCTCGAGCACGTCATCGCCGGCAAGGCCGTGGCGTTCCGCGAGGCGATGGACCCGTCGTTCGCCGACTACGCCCGTCAGGTCGTGACCAATGCCTCCGCCCTCGCCGACGCCCTCGTCCAGGAGGGGTTCCGGCTCGTGTCGGGTGGCACCGACAACCACCTGATGGTCGTCGACCTCACGCCGTTCGACGCCGAGTTGACGGGCAAGGAGGCCCAGGCCACGCTCGACGAGGCCGGCATCACGCTGAACAAGAACACGATCCCCGACGACCCTCGGAGCCCGTTCGTCACGAGCGGCGTCCGCATCGGCACACCCTCGGTGACCACCCAGGGCATGACCGAAGCCGAGATGCCACTGATCGCCGCCTTCATCGCTCGGGCGTTGCGCCATCGGGAGGATCCCGCCGAACTGCAGGCGGTGCGCACCGAGGTCGCGGAACTGTGCTCGCGATTTCCGGCCTACCCGGCGTCGTAGACTGAGCGACCGTGCCCGACACCGGTTCCTTTCTCCTGATCGGAGCCGTCGCTGCCATCGTCACGTTCGCGACCACGCCGTTGGTCGGCCTGCTCGCCCGCCGGCGTGGATGGGTGTACCTGCCGAACGACCGAACCGTTCATCAGACCCCGCTGCCCGACGTCGGCGGTCTCGCGATGTTCGCGGGGTTCCTCGCGGCGATGCTCACCGCGTGGCTCGTCGACGCCTTCGACGTCCTGTTCGAGAACAACTCCGAACCACTCGGGGTGCTGATCGCGGCCACGATCATCTTCGGGGTCGGATTCATCGACGACATCCGTGAGGTCTCGGCCCCCGCCAAGGTCGCCGGCACGGTGCTGGCGGGGATCGTGCTGGTGCAGTTCGGTGTCGTGATGTACTCGTTCCGGCTGCCGTTCTACGACGGCCCGATCGTGCTGGCGGACCTCGCGCCGCTCGTGACCGTGCTGTGGCTGGTGGGCATGACCCAGGCGATCAACCTGATCGACGGACTCGACGGACTCGCGGCGGGCATCGTCGCCATCGCGGCGTTCGCGTTCTTCCTCTACAGCCAGGAGCTGACCGACAGCGGTCTGCTCGACATCGGCAACATCGGACCCTTGCTCGCGATCACCGCCGTGGGTGTGTGCGTCGGGTTCCTGCCGCACAACTTCAACCCGGCGCGCATCATGATGGGCGACGGCGGAGCGCTGTTCCTGGGGCTGCTGTTGGCGGTCTCGACCAGCGTGGTCGGCGGTCGCGCCGACTCGTTCAGTCAGGAGTTCATCGGCCAGACGTACTTCTTCCTGGCGCCCCTCGCGATCCCGCTGTTGATCCTCGGTGTTCCTCTCTTCGACATGGCGTTCGCGATCGTGCGACGGGTGTCGAGTCGTCGGTCGTTCGCCGCCGCCGACAAGGGACATCTCCACCATCGCCTGATGGATCTCGGTCACGGTCATCGTCGAAGCGTCGTGATCCTGTGGGGGTGGACGGCGCTGCTGTCGGCATTCGTGCTGTACCCGACGTTGACCGGGCGCAACCCGACCTATCTACCCTTCGGCGTGATCGCTGCGGCGATCGTCCTCTACACGGTGCTGCATCCGAGCGTTCGAGCGCGGCGCCGTGAGAACGCGGCACCCGACCCCGACCCCGAGTTCTCGGATCCGGACGCCGACCCGGACGCCGACGCGGTCGTGGCACCCGACGTCGTCGGGGAGGCGAGGCCGACGACGACGGCCGTCGGCGAGCAAACCGGTTCCTCCGAGTTGCCGTCGGCGGTGGTCGACCACTAGGTTGTGCTCGCGTTCACAAGCAACACGGTCATGCACTCCGCCGATCGTGGGCCGGTGAACCGCATCTGGATCAATGAAGCTCCTTCCGAAGCAACCCCGCGTCAACACCGAGGACTCACTCGGCCTCGGCATCGAAGCCGCGGTCGTCATCGCGCTGTTCCTGGGCTTCGGATACGTCCTCGACCGCATCTTCGGCACGATGCCGGTGTTCATGATCGTCATGACACTCCTCGGCGCCGTCGGGTTGTTCGCGAAGCTCAAGTACCGCTACGACGACCGCATGGACGAGCTCGAGGAGCAGCGACGCTCGTCGACCGAACACAAGCGGGAAGCGGCGTGACGATGACCACCCCAGCGACCGGCGATGCGTTCACGACTCGCTTCGAGGGCCCGGCACCAGAAGTTGCCGTCTCGAAGGACATGATCAAGCGCGGACTCCTGGTCGCGCCGCTGCTGATCGCGGCGTGTGCCGTCATCTGGGGCACCGACGGGGCATTGTCGAGCGCCTATGGAATCGCCATCGTGCTCGCCAACTTCGGCCTCGCTGCCGCGCTCATCGCCTTCACCGCGCGAATCTCGATCGGGCTGATGATGGGAGCCGTTCTCTTCGGCTACCTGATCCGGCTCGCGCTGATCTTCCTGGCCGTGTGGCTCGTGAAGGACACCCCTTGGATTTCACTTCCCGCGCTCGGATCGACCATCATCGTCACGCACCTCGGACTGCTGTTCTGGGAAATGAAGTACGTCGCCATCTCGCTGGCGTATCCCGGACTGAAGCCGACCGACTCCTGACCTCTACCGCCCCCGCATTTACCGCCCCCGCATTCGTACACACCCACACTCACGACTGAAACGGACACCACGTGCTCGGACTCGAGTTTCCGCCAATCAACGAGCTCCTGCGTTGGCAGGACATCTTCCCCACCTTCAACAAGATCGCGCTGATCGCTGTCGCTGCGGCGCTGATCAGCATCGTGTTGTTCCTCATCGCCTCGCGGCGTGACCCGATGGTCGCTCCGACGGGAGTCCGCAACCTCGCCGAGGTCACGATCGACTTCATCGAGGAGAGCGTCGTGATGCAGACGCTCGGCAAGTCCGGCCTCAAGTGGACGCCGTTCCTGCTGAGCCTGTTCCTCTTCATCTTTCTCTGCAACATCCCTGGAGTGATCCCGATCATCCAGATGCCGGCGACCGCGCGCATCGCCATCCCGTTGTCGCTGGCGCTGCTCGTCTGGGTCATCTACATCGGTACCGGCATCAAGCACCAGGGCTTGGCCTACTTCGGCCACCTGCTGTGGCCCCCCGGGGTGCCGACGGCACTCAAGCCGCTCGTTGGGATCATCGAGTTCATCTCGACCATCCTGGTCACGCCGTTCTCGCTCACCGTACGTCTCATGGCCAACATGCTCGCCGGACACATCCTGCTCGTGACGTTCAGCCTGCTCACCACGGCGCTCTTCAGGGCGCAGACCAGCCAGCTCTTCCTGGTCCCGATGAGCATCTTGCCGTTCGCCATGCTGATCTTCCTGACGGCGTTCGAGATCCTCGTCGCCTTCCTGCAGGCCTACATCTTCGCCATCCTGGCCGCCGTGTACATCAACAACTCCACGGTCGGCCACGCCGAAGAGCACTGAGCGACCCCGCTCGTCAACCGATTTCAACACCAACCGATCTCACCGATCTCCCATCTACCGAAAGCACACAGGAGAAGAACCCCATGGAAGCATTCAGCGTTCTCGTCGGCCAGGCGAGCGGAGAAACAGCCGCCGACGCCAAGAACATCGCCGCCGCCGCAGGCGCCGGCTACGCGTATGGCCTCGCCGCCATCGGCCCCGGTATCGGCATCGGCTACCTCGTCGGCAAGTCCGTCGAGGCGATGGCCCGCCAGCCCGAGGCCGCCGGCATGGTCCGCACGACCATGTTCCTCGGCATCGCGTTCACCGAAGCCCTCGCCCTCATCGGGTTCGTGGTCTTCATTCTGCTCAAGTTCGCCTGAAACGCGAGTAGTCCATTCACGTGTCGAATCGTAAGGAGATGACGTGCTGACAGCCGTCGTGACCTTCTCCGGCCCGACGTTCGCGGTTGCCCTCCAGGGCGCACCGTTCGTCACCGCCGAAGAAGGATCGGAAGCAACGGGTCCAACGAGTGACCTCAACCCGATCGCGCCCGAACTGAAGGAACTCGCCTGGGGTTTCGGTGCCTTCGTGGTGCTGGCACTCGTGTTGCGACTCTTCCTGTTCAGCAAGGTGCGAGACGGCATGACGTCGCGCTACGACAGCATCGAGGGTGATCTCGAGCAGGCCGACGCACTCACGGCATCGGCTCGCGCCGACGTCGCCGAGTACGACGCCCAGGTCGCCGCCGTGCGCGCCGAGGCGCAGACACGTGTCGACGCTGCCCGGGCGACACTCGAAGCCGAACGAGCCGAGCGGCTCACTGCCGCGAACGCCCGCATCGCTGAGAAGCGTGCCGCGGCCGCCGCCGAGGTCGATGCCGCCAAGCAGGCGGCGCGAGGCCAGGTCGAATCGGCAGTCGCCGACGTCTCGGCCCGACTCGGCGAACTCGCCGCCGGTCGTCGCCCGTCCGACGATGTCGTTCGTGCTGCGGTCACCCGGGCGATGGGTCAGGAGGTGTCGGCATGAACCTCTACACCGTGGCCACACTCGCGGCCGGTCGCCTGCTGCCATCATCGGAGGAGATCCCCTTCGACGACAAGGGCTACACGACCGTCAATCCGATCCTGCCGCCGTGGAAGGAACTCATCCCCGGCTCGATCGCATCGATCATCGTCTTCACGCTGCTGTACAAGTTCGCGGGACCGATCATCAAGAAGAGCTTCGCCGACCGCACCGCCGGCATCCAGAAGCAGCTCGACGACTCCGCTGCGGCCAAGGTGGCTGCGGAATCCGAGGCGGCTCGCATCCGCGAGGCCCAGGGCGACATCGACGCCGAGCGTGCTCGGCTGTTCGCCGAGGCCGACGCACAGGCCGAAGCGCTGCTCGCCGACGGGCGTGTTCGCCTCGATGCCGAGATGGTCGAGCTCGAAGCTCGTGCCGACCACGACATCGACGCGGCCGCAGGGCGCGGCACCGACGAGCTCCGTGCGGAGATCGCCCGCTACTCCGGCGATGCGGTCGACCGCATCGTCGAGGGCACGCTCGACGACGCGGCACAACAGGACCTCATCGAAGGCTTCATCGCACGAGTGGGAGCAGGAGTCGCATCATGAGTGACGCACTGATCGAAGGCTACGCACGGGCACTCTTCGAGGTCGCCCGAGCCGAAGGCACGCTCGACGAGGTCGAAGACGAGTTGTTCCGCTTCGCTCGCTCCTACGAGTCGAGCGACGCGCTGCGCAACGCGCTGACCGACGAGCACGTTCCCGCCGACAAGCGTCAGGCGATCGTCGAGGACCTCCTCGACGGCAAGGCCACGACCACCACGGTCCAGCTCGTGTCGATGGTGGTCGGTTCCGGCCGCAGCCGCGACCTGCCTGCCATCGTCGACAGCCTCGTCCAGCGGGCATCGAGCGCCAAGCAGCTCGATCTCGCCGAGGTCCGTACCGCCGTGGCACTGACCGACGACCAGCAGGCGCGCCTGAAGGCGGCGTTGGAGAACGCCACCGGCAAGAGCCTGAACCTCAAGACGATCGTCGACCCCACCGTGCTCGGCGGCGTCGTCGCCACCATCGGTGACGTCGTCATCGACGACACCGTCCGCACCCGCATCGACCAGCTGAAGAGCCGGCTCTGAGCGCCCGCTCACAAAGGAAACAGACCACACCATGGCTGAGCTGACCATTTCTGCCGCCGACATCGCGTCGGCGCTCAAGACCAACCTCGACGGCTTCGAGCCGTCGGTCGAGGCCCGCACGGTGGGCCGCGTCGCGTCCGTCGGTGACGGCATCGCCCGCGTGAGCGGGCTGCCCGATGCCGCCGTGAACGAACTCCTCGAGTTCGAAGACGGCTCCGTCGGCCTCGCCCTCAACCTCGACGAGTACTCGATCGGCGCCGTCGTGCTCGGCAACGTCGACAAGATCGAAGAGGGCCAGACCGTGCGGTCGACCGGCAGCATCCTGTCGATGCCCGTCGGTGACGGCATGCTCGGCCGAGTGGTCAACGCCCTCGGCCACCCGATCGACGGTCAGGGAGACCTCGTCGGCGTCGAGCAGCGCCGCATGGAGATCCAGGCTCCGGGCATCATGGGTCGCAAGCCCGTCCACGAGCCGCTCCAGACCGGCATCAAGGCGATCGACGCGATGACACCGATCGGCCGTGGCCAGCGTGAGCTGATCATCGGTGACCGCAAGACCGGCAAGACCGCGATCGCGATCGACACGATCCTCAACCAGCGTGGACTCGGCGTGAAGTGCATCTACGTCGCGATCGGCCAGAAGAGCTCGACCGTGTCGCAGACCGTCGACACGCTGCGCCAGGCCGGCGCCATGGAGTACACCGTCGTGGTGGTCGCCTCGGCGTCCGACCCGGCACCGTTCAAGTACCTCGCCCCGTACGCAGGCTGCGCCATCGGACAGCACTGGATGGACAACGGCGAGCACGCCCTGGTGGTGTACGACGACCTCTCCAAGCAGGCCGAGGCCTACCGCCAGCTGTCGCTGCTGCTGCGTCGCCCCCCGGGCCGCGAGGCCTACCCCGGCGACGTCTTCTACTTGCACAGCCGCCTCCTCGAGCGGGCCGCGAAGCTGTCCGACGAGCTCGGCGCCGGTTCGCTCACCGCCCTGCCGATCATCGAGACCAAGGCCGGCGACGTGGCCGCCTTCATCCCGACCAACGTGATCTCGATCACCGACGGTCAGGTCTACCTGCAGGACAACCTCTTCAAGTCCGGTATCCGCCCCGCCGTCGACGTGGGCATCTCGGTGTCACGAGTCGGCAGCGCCGCCCAGATCAAGTCGATGAAGGCCGTTGCCGGCACGCTGAAGGGCGACCTCGCCCAGTTCCGTGAGCTGGAAGCGTTCGCGACCTTCGGTTCGGAACTCGACGCCGTCTCGGCCGCTCAGCTCGAGCGTGGCTACCGGTTGGTGGAGCTGCTCAAGCAGCCGCTCAACAGCCCGATGCCCGTCGAGGAGCAGGTCGTGTCGATCTTCGCGGGCACCAAGGGCTACCTCGACGACGTTCCGGTCAGCGACGTGGTGCGCTTCGAGAAGGAACTGTTGGAGTACGTCCGCACCACCCACAGCAGCCTGCTCGCCGACATCAAGTCCGCGGGCGTGCCCGACGGCCTCGCAGGGGCCATCGAGTCGTTCAAGGCATCGTTCACCCCGTCGACCAACGAGTACGCGGTCGACCCGACCGCGCTCGACGTCGATGAGGTCGGCGACGCCAAGTCCAACAAGACCCTCGCCACGGAGTGATCTAGATGGCTGGTGGTCAGGAGCGAATCCTCAAAGAACGCATCCGCAGCGTTCGGGCGACGAAGAAGATCACGCGCGCCATGGA
>JAHENF010000038.1 GCA_024643255.1 Ilumatobacteraceae bacterium | reverse complement strand
CAGCTACGCGTGCTCGACTGGCTGAGCTGACCCCGCCCGCTCCCTCGCGCTCCAGATGTGCTGTTTGGGCCGAATCGTGTGAGCGCGTCAGAACGCTGCGATGAGTTTCGACGCGACCTGTGCGCGCTCGAACTCATCGCTGGGAGCGAGTCGCACCACCTCGAGCTGATCGCACCGGGTCGGTGCCGTTGGACTTGTGCGGCGTCAGTCGAGCGCGCAGGCTTCGAGCAGATCGAGTTCGTGAGGCAGGCGGGCCGCCAGGGCATCGAGATCGGTGATCAGGTAGCGGTCGGAGACGAGGCTCAGGCACAGGCGCTCATCGACGGAGATCGCACCGATGTGGAGTCCCATGCCGTCGACGACACCGAGGATCGGGTAGATCGCCGCGACCTCTGCGCCGAGGGCGTACTGCGGTTCTCTCGATCCGGGGACCGAGGTGATCGTCGTGTTGAACGGCGGCATCAGGCGTTCCGCGAGCGGGCTGCGTTCGAGCAGCCGGGACGCGACGATGCCGAGTAGCGGGGTGCCGCCGCCGATGCCGCGAATTTCGGCGACGGTCATCGCCCCGTGTCGGGTCACCGCCTCGGAGATCTGTTCGTGGACGACGGCGAGCCGATCGGGGATCCGATGCACGTTGGTCTCGAGGCTGACGACGACGCCGGCGATGCCCTCGATCGCTTCGGGGTCGCTGACCGACAGTGGCACCAGGGCCTTGAGGCTCTCGCGTGGGAGCTCGTCGTGTTCGAGCAGCCACCACCGCAGTGCCCCGCCGCAGATCGTCGTCAACACGTCGACGGTGCTCACGTCGAAGCGGGCGCGGATGTCGGCGATGCGTCGGAGGTCGAGGTCGGCGCTGGCCCACCTGCGATGCGCGCCGATCCGGGCGTTGAACGACGTCCGTGGCGTGATGCCCGATTGTTCGGCGATCACGATCGAGCGTTGGGCTCGCTGGTTCATCAGGGCCAGCGCCGGGTTGAGGATGCTGCGGAGTCCGGGCACCGTGTTGAGCGTGCGTGGCACGTTGCGGAAGGTGCGGATCGGGTCGAACACCGCGTTGAGCCAGGCGCGGGTGCTGAGGTCGTGCAACGACGGCCCGGGCCGCGGTCGCCAGTCGGCCGGTGGGTTGTCGGGATCGCCGAGCAGGTCCGCAGACGTACCGATCAGGCCCGCGCACAGCGAGTTTCCCGTCGATTCCGCGAGTGCGGCCAGGTGCATCTTGAACAGCAGCGCGACCTGGCCGTCCGCGAGTCCGGTGATCAGGTAGAGCTCCCACAGCGGCCGGTTGCGATCGAGCGGTCGACTGTGAATTCGAGCGACGAGTTCGGCGAGGGAGTTGGGGTCGTCGGGATCAGGGACGGCGATGTACCGCAGGTGGTAGTCGAGGTCGAAGCCGGGGTGGTCGCGCCACCACGGCCGGTCGAGCCCGAGCGGGACCTCGACGAGCGATTGGCGCAGCATCGGCAGCTCGTCGAGTCGGGCATTCACCTCGCGCCGCAGCAGCGCGGCATCGATGCGGTGTGGTGCCGTCGCCGCGTTCAGGACCGTGAGGGTCGACGTGTGCCCGAGCGCGGTCGGCGTCTCGATCGCGAGCAGACGGGAGTGGCGGCCCTGCATCTGTGCGGTCGGCACGGCGGTCAGGCTCCCGCAACTCGGGCGCCGGGCACCACGACGCCGTCGAGGCTCGGGTAGCACCACGACAGCAGCGATGGCGGCTCGAACGGTTGCCACTCGCCGTCGCGCTGGGCGAGTCGGTCGGCGACCGCCCAGATCACCGACGGGTTGTGGCCGAGCCCGATGTGCGCGCCGCGCACCTCGATGTTCTCCGCTGTCGGGCCGACCGGCTGGATGCACGAGGCCGCAGCGACGACGCCGTCCTGTCGTGAGAAGATCACGGTCGATGGAACGGGTACCTCGGTCAGGTCGTGGCCGCGCCGGTTGCGTTGGAGCCCCGACAGCTGAGCGAGACGCTGGACGGCCTCGCTGACGTTGGCTTGGGGGTCTTCGATGCGGATCGGGCTGCCGAGCGAGATCACCTGGCGGACGCGATCAGGGTGATGGAGCGCCAGCAGGCGCGCCATGATGCCGCCGAGGCTCCAGCCGACGATGTCGATCGGTCCGCCGTTCTGCTGGACCAGTCGTTCGAGCAGGCGCAGCAGTTGCCGCACGGTCTCGTCGTCGGGCCCGACGTTGAGTCCGAGTCCCCAGGGTGACGGTTTGTGTCCGAGGGCGCGGAGCGCGAGCCGCAGCGGGGCGGTCGACACGTCGCCGGCGGTGAAGCCGGGAAGCACCAGCACGCGGCGGCCCGTGCCCCGAGGCGCGGTGGCGAGCCAGGGCGCGGACAGCATGAACGCGCCGAACTCCGGAATCGCCGAGAGCTCGTAGATGGCCGGCGCTGGTGTGTCCACGCACCCAGTCTTGCTCCAATCGGACCTCCACACGTAGCCATGCCGGTGTCGGGCTGTTCCGGCGGTCGAAGATGTGCTCCCACAAGGAGTCCGTGCGCGCTCGCGTGGGCCCTGGAACGTGCTAAGTTACCGAGAGTAAATTACTGTCATGGCCTTCGGTGATCGCCGAAGGTCATGCCGTTTGGATGGGGGTCCGACGATGCAGAGTGCCGCTGACACCACAGGTTCGACAGGACTCGAGTGATCGCCCGGGGGTCGACGGCCTGGCACCGTCGCTTCGCGGTCGGCCTCGTGGTCGTCTCGCTCGTCGCTGCGGGGTGCAGCAGCGACGGCAGTTCGTCGGACCCGACGACTGCTCCGGTTCCGACCGACCCGGTGGCGCCCGAGGTCACCGATGCCCCTGCTTCGACCGAGGCGCCAACGGCGACCGACGCGCCGGTGACCACCGATGTCGCCGAGAGCGGCGACTTCACCGCCAAGGTCGTCACGCTGACACCACCGACCGGTGAGCCGATGGTGATCGGGTTGATCAACTCCGAGGGGGTCCCGGGCCTCGACTTCCCGCAGATCCGCGAGGACATGCAGGCGACGTTCGACTATCTCAACGAGCACGGAGGATTCGGCGGGCGACCGCTGGAGCTCAAGACGTGTGCGTCGAAGGGATCGCCGGAGAGTTCGCAGGCGTGTGCGCAGGAGATTTCGGGCGCGGGTGTCGAACTCGTGCTGCTCGGACTCGACCTGTTCCCGGGCTATCCGACCTTCGACGCCGGCAAACTCCCGGTGATCGGGCTGCTGCCGATCCTGCCGGGCGACTACACCGCGAATGCGCTGTTCGTCACGGGAGGCAATGCCACCCTCGCCGCCGGCATGGCCGGTGTCGCGAAAGAGAAGTTCGATGCGAAGTCGGTCGGCATCATCAGCGCCGACAACCCGGGAGCGAACGGCACCGAGTCGGCGCTGAAGGCATCGCTCGACAAGGTCGGGATCCCCTACGTCTCGATCAAGGGCGGCAACGAGGAGACCGATGCGGGCTACCAGGGTCTGATGGCCCAGGCGAACTCCGACAATCCCGACCTCCTGGTGTCGCTCTACGACGGCCCCGGCTGCATCGGGACGATGCGCGGCCGGACGGCGCTGGGCATCACCACCCCGGTGTTGGCTGCCAGCTCGTGCGCCGCCAAGGAAGTCATCGATCAGGTCGGCGACGACGCGCTCGGCTGGATCTTCCTCGGAGCGCAGACCAACGAGGAGACACCGGCGAACACGCTGATCCGCGAAATCATGGCGCCGGCTCTCGACGTGCCCGCCGACGAGGTCGACCCGAGCGCGCTCGGCCTCGGCGGGCTCGGCATCATCCAGGCGATGACGCTGGCGCAGTTCGCCGACACGATCGTCACCGACGGTGGCGAGGTGACCGGTCAGTCGCTGTACGACTACTTCGGCTCGACCACCACATCGCTCTGGCCGACCGGCCTGCCGGCCGAGTGCGGCAAGGCGACCGCCTACCCGGCGATCTGCACGTTCGAATTCCCGGTCATCGAATACGCAGAGGATGGGACTCTGCAACCGGCCAAGGGCATCGAGACGGTCTCGGCGTTCGACTACCTCCCCTGAGAAGAAAGAGATTCCTATGACACTCATCGACGACAACACCCCCGTTCATCTGCGCGGCAATGGCCGCCCGGTGACCGAGGAGCGCACGGTCACCGACTTGAAGGTGACGGGCTCGATCCCGGCCGAACTCGACGGGCGCTACATCCGAAATGGCGCCAATCCGTTCACGGGCAACAGCGATCACCCGTTCTTCGGTGACGGCATGGTGCACGGCATGCGTCTGCGTGACGGTCGGGCCGAGTGGTATCGCAATCGCTATGTGCAGACTCCGTTCATTGCCAACCCGGACCTGAACATCCTCGACCCCGCTGTCGCGGTCGACATGACGGCGTCGAAGGCCAACACCCACGTCTTCGGCCACGCCGGCAAGATCTTGGCACTCGAGGAAGGACATCTTCCCTATGTGCTCGACGGCGAGCTCGGCACGGTCGGGCCGACCGATTTCGGCGGGGCCTTGGCGAGCCAGTTCACGGCCCACCCGAAGATCTGTCCGGTGACCGGCGAACTACTCGCGTTCGGTTACTCGCCGTTCGAGCCGTATCTCCGGTACTACCGCGTGTCGGCCGACGGCGCCCTGGTGCAGAACGAGGACATCACCGTCAATGGTCCGACGATGATGCACGACTTCAACGTCACCCGGAACAACATCGTGTTCATGGACCTTCCTGCCGTGTTCGACCTCGAAGCGGCAATGCGCGGCGAGATGCCGATCCACTGGGACGACGACTACCCGTCACGCCTCGGCGTGATGCCGCGAAACGGCACCGACGCCGACGTTCGTTGGTACGACATCAACCCCTGCTACGTCTTCCATCCGATGAACGCCTACGAGGACGGCGACAAGATCGTCCTCGACGTCGCCCGTCTCACCCACGTCTGGCGCGACTCGATGATGGACTTCCCCATGCCGGAGTTCTGGCGCTTCACGATCGATACGACGACCGGCAAGGTCCACGAGGAGCAGGTCGACGACCAGCCGGGCGAGTTCCCGCGCGTCGCCGACAGCGTCGTCGGATTGCCGCACCGCTATGGCTACATGATGGGTCTGCCCGACGATCCGAGCCTCGAGGCGGCCGCGACCAACCGCGGATCCATCGTGAAGTACGACCGCCAGACCGGCGAGCGTTCGCAGATCGATCTCGGCCTGGGTCAGATGCCCGGTGAGCCGGTGTTCGTGCCCGCGGAGGGCGGCAAGAACGAGGACGACGGCTACCTGATGACATTCGTCTACGACGCCGACTCCGACTCGAGCCGCTACGTGGTGATGGATGCCTCGACGATGGACGACACGCCGGTCGCCTCGATCGAGTTGCCCCGCATCCCGTTCGGTTTCCACGGCAATTGGATCCCGTCGTCCGTCGCCGACTGACCGCTGGGCGGCCGGGAGCGAGTTCTCGCTAACTTTGCCCGGTGCCTCTCTCCGACATCGACGAGGTCATCGTCACGAACAGCCTCACCAAGGTGTATCCGGGAGGTGTCAGAGCCGTCGATGGGCTCGACCTCTCGGTGCGCCGCGGTGAGATCTTCGGGTTGCTCGGGCCGAACGGCGCGGGCAAGACCACGACCGCTGGGATGCTGACGACGCGCGTCATCCCGACGAGCGGGGAGGCGCTGGTCGGCGGGATCGACGTCGTCAGACATCCGACCGCCGCGAAACAGGTGATCGGCGTGGTGCCGCAGACGAACACGCTCGATCGCGCCCTGAGCGTTTCGGAGAATCTGTACTTCCACGGCCGCTACTTCGGCATGAACAAGAGCACCGCGCGGGCCGAAACCTCGCGACTGCTCGACCAGTTCCGGCTCGCCGACCGCGCCGACGTCGTCGTCGATTCGCTCTCGGGTGGCATGGCCCAACGTTTGATGGTCGCCCGGGCGATCATGCACCGTCCGGCAATCCTGTTCCTCGACGAGCCGACGGCCGGCCTCGACCCGCAGAGCAGGATCGCACTGTGGGACATCCTCGGTGAGCTGCATGTGGACGGCCAGACGATCCTGCTCACGACGCACTACATGGAGGAGGCCGATGCGCTGTGCAACCGCGTGGCGATCATCGATCACGGCAAGCTCCTCGCCCTCGACACACCACGTCAGTTGAAGCAGTCGGTCGGCATCGATGCGATGGTGACCGTGACCGCGGCGGGTGACCTCGATCAGCTGGCCACGGTGTTGGGGGAGTCGATCTCGGCGGCGACGAGCGTCGAGGCCGTCGACGGCCATGTCCGGGTCTGGGTCCGGCAACTCAGCGGTGTGCTGCCCGCGATCATCGAGGCCGCCGAACGCAACGGGTTCGCGGTGTCGGACCTGTCGTCGACGGAGCCGACGCTCGAAACGGTGTTCATCAGCCTGACCGGCAAGGAGTTGCGCGAATGACCATCGCACCAACGGCGTCGTCGACGCCCGAGTTCGCATCGAGCACCAGGACGGCGACCCGCAAGGCGTTCATGGCGCTGTTTCTCCGCGATCTCGCGGTGTTGCGCAAACAGCTGGGACAGTTCCTGCCGCGAACCCTGCTGCAACCGTTTCTGCTCGTGTTCGTCTTCACCTACGTGTTCCCCAAGATCGGCCAGGGTGTCGGTGGCACGACCGGCGGTGAGGCCCAGTTCTCGACGATGCTCGTCGCCGGCGTCGTCGGCCTCGCGATCATGTTCCAGGGCATCCAGTCGGTGGCGTTGCCGATGGTCCAGGAATTCGGCTACACGCGCGAGATCGAGGACCGCGTCCTGGCTCCGATGCCGGTGTCGCTGGTGGCGATGGAAAAGGTTGCATCGGGCGCCTTCAACGGGTTGTTCGCGGCGCTGCTGGTGTTCCCGATCGCGGCGATCGTGCCGGCCACTCCTGTGCACCTCGCCATCGACTGGCCGGTGCTGCTGACGTTGACCCCGCTCGCGTGCTTCATGTGCGGAGCACTCGGCCTGGCATTCGGAACGATCTTCGATTCGCGAACCGTGCCGCTGCTGTTCGGCATCGTGGTGCTGCCGCTGACGTTCCTCGGCGCGATCTACTACCCGTGGAAGTCGCTCGAGGCCATTCCGTGGTTGCAGGTGCTCGTCCTGGTGAATCCGCTCGTCTACATGTGCGAGGGCTTCCGCGCTGCCCTGACCAACGTCGGCCACATGAGCCTGTTGGTCGTCTACCCGGTGATGATCGCCTTCTCGGCCCTCTTCACATGGGTGGGCATCAGGAACTTCAAGCGCCGCGTCCTGTCCTGAGCCGCTGTCAGGTCCGCACGAGCCGTCCCGGACGGGCACCGGTGTCGCCGTCGTCGCGGCGGGTGACCACGCCGTTGACCATCGTGGCGAGGTAGCCCTTGACCGGCTGGATCAGTCGGGTGCCGCCCGCGGGCAGGTCGTGGAACGCCTTCGGGGGCGACACGGTCAGTCCGTCGAGGTCGATGACGTTGATGTCCGCCCGCAGGCCGGGCGTGAGCGACCCGCGATCGGTCATCCCGTACAGCGCCGCATTGCGTGCGGTCTGCTTGGCGACCAGGAACTCGAGCGGAATGCGTTCGCCGCGCTGACGGTCACGGGTCCAGTAGGTGAGCTGCGTGGTCGGCATCGTCGCGTCGCAGATCAGCGTGACGTGAGCACCGGCATCGCTGAGGCCGGTGACGGTCGTGGGATGCGTGAGCATCTCGCGGATGACGTCTTGGACCTGGTTGACGTCGAGGCCGCCCATCAGCGCGCCCATCACTCGACCGTCCTGTTCGAGCAGGAAGTCGTAGAGGACGTCGAGGATCTCGGCGCCGGTCGCGGCGGCGCGTGCGCCGAGGCATTCGGACATCTCCGGCTCGTAGTTCACGGGGTCGGCCAACGGATAGATCACCGGAGCAGCCATCTGGAACAGCGTGTAGAGATTCGACATCGAACCGGGCTCGTCGACCTTGACGTCGTCCTCGGACATGATCGCCGTCTTGATCTCCGGTTTGGCCATCTCGCGAACGCGGTCGGCGAGTGGGAGTGATGCGAGGCGCATGTACGTGGGGCGTCGCATGAACGCGTGGTAGCCGGAGAGGCCGGTGACGAGTCCGATCGGACGTGACGACACCTGCGGGTAGAGCTGCGCGCCGGTCGCGTTCATCTCCAACGTGGTGGCGAGGATCTCGCGCCACATGTCGGGCGAGTAGTCCGGCGACTGCACGAGCGTGAAGGTCACCGGTCGTCCGCTCTCGCGCGAGACCATGTCCATCATCGTGAGCTCGTCGGCGGGGGAGTAGCGCTCGCCACCGAGGCCCTCCAGCTTGCCGACCGTGCCCGACGGGATCATCTCGAACACCCCGCTGCCGGCGGCCTTCATCGCGTGTGCGATCGCTCGCAGTTCCTCTTCGGGTGCGAACGTGCCCGGCACGGGTGAGCCCCACAGCGAGCGGTGGCCGATCGTGCGCGAGGTGCTGAAGCCGACGGCACCGGCCTCCAAGGCCTCCTGGACGAGTCGGGCCATCTCGGTGAGGTCCTCGGCGGTGGCGTCCTCGTTGTCGGAGCCCCGTTCGCCCATCACGTAGTAACGCACGGCGCCGTGGGCGATCTGTGCGCCGATGTCGAGGGAGTACTCCCGTCCGGCGATGTAGTCGAGGTAGTCGGGGAACGTCTCCCACTGGCCCCACTCCATGCCTTCGTAGAGGGCGGTGCCGGGGATGTCCTCGACGCCCTCCATCAGTTCGATCAACGACTTCTCTCCGCCCGGTCGCACCGGAGCGAACCCGACGCCGCAGTTGCCCATCACGATCGTTGTCACGCCGTTGCCGGCCGACGGGTCCATGACGTCGTCCCAGCTGACCTGGCCGTCGTAGTGCGTGTGCACGTCGACCCAGCCGGGCGTGACGATCGCGCCGTCGGCATCGATGGTGTCGGCGGCGGCGTCGTTGATGGTTCCACCGACCTGCACGATGAGGCCGTCCTTGACGGCGACGTCGCCGCGCACGGGCGCGGTGCCGGTTCCGTCGACGATGGTGCCGCCCTTGATCACTTGATCGAACATGTCAGAGTCCTCCTGCCACGATGAGGGTCTGTCCGCTCATCCAGCTGCCGGCGGCGCTGGCGAGGTAGACCGCGGTCGAGCCCATGTCGTCGGGTGTGCCGAGCCGTTTGAGCGGCACGCGCTTCTCGGCCATCTGTTCCAACTGCGCTTCGTCGGTGTCGAGCGCGATCATCATCACTTCGGTCGGGACGTATCCCGGCGAGATCCCGTTGACTCGGATCGTCGGGGCGAGTTCGAGCGAGAGTGTCTTGGTGAGCGAGTTGACGCCTGCTTTCGCCGCGGCGTAGTGGCCGCTGCCGGGGACGCCACGGTCACCGGCAGGCGAGGAGATGTTGATGATGCTGCCACCATCGGTCATGCGCTCGGCGGCGATGATCGAGGCCCGCCACACTGCGGTGAGGTTCAAGCTCAGGCATGAGTCCCAGTCGTCCTCGTCGAGATCCTTCAATGGGGTTCGGATCGTCGACCCGCCGGCGTTGTTCACCCAGACGTGCAGGCCACCGAACGTGTCGACGGCGGCATCGGCGAGCGCGATCAGTGCGGCTCGATCGGTGACATCGGTGGTCACGGCGAGCGCCTGGCCACCTGCGGCGATGATGTCATCGGCAACTCGTGCGATGCGGTCGGCGTGGCGGGCGGCGACCACGACTGCGGCGCCGGCCTTCGCCAAGTTCTTGGCGATGCCTTCGCCGATGCCCTGACCGCCGCCGGTGACGACGGCGACCTTGCCGGTGAGATCGAACGCTTCCATGGTGCTCCTTGATGTGTCGGTGAGGGGGTGTGCGGGTGTTCAGTTGGTCTGGGGAATGACGCGTTCGCCGAAGTCGCGCAGTCGATCCATGCCGCCGGGGCCGGCGAAGAAGAAGGCGGGGACCATGATCCGTCCGACGCCGAGTTCGGTGAGCTGCTCGACGCCGGCGAGCGGGTCTCCCATGTGGTTGGAGAACATCGCGTTGATCTCGATCTCGGCGGGATCACGGTCGGCGGCCTCGGCCGCGGCGTTGAGCCTGGCGAGCAGTGCGGTCAGGCGTTCGGTGTCGCCTTCGCCGGGGAAGTAGCCGTCGGCGATCCGCACGGCGCGTGAGATCGCAGCGTCGCTGTCGCCGCCGACGAGGACCGGGATCGATTCCTGGACGGGGCGCGGGCTGCAGGTGACGGGCGGGAAGTCGACGAACTCGCCGTGGAATTCGGCGTGTGGGCCTGCCCACAGCGCCCGCATGGCGGCGATGTATTCGTCGTTGCGGGCGCCGCGCCGCTCCCATGACACACCCAGCGCGTCGAACTCCTCCTTCATCCAGCCGACACCGAGGCCGAGTTCGACCCGGCCACCGGAGAGACGATCGAGTGTCGCCAGCTCCTTGGCGAGGATCAGTGGATTGCGCTGGGGAACGATGAGGATGCAGGTGCCGAGGCGCATGGTGGGGGCGGCGGCGGCGGCGAACGCGAGCCAGATGAGGGGGTCGGGGATCGGCGTCTCGGGCTCGGCGGGGATCTTGCCGTCGGCGGTGTACGGGTAGCTCGACTCGATCGAGGTGGGAAGGATGACGTGTTCGCCGCCCCAGAGCGACTCGAAGCCCGATTCCTCGGCGGCTCGACAGATCTCCAGCGCTGTGTCCTGCTCGATTCCGATGCTGCTGGCGAACGCGAGTCCGAACTTCATGTGTCTGTGTGCTCCCCGTGCGGTGATCCCGCGGCACGGCGGGCGTGTTCGAATCGTAGGTGGCCGCGTTTCCGCGATGATTACCGGAGGGGTCAGGAGGGTGGGTCGGCGAGATAGGGGCAGTGCCGGCAGCCACTGTCACAGCAGTAGCCACGATCGGCGAGGAAGCACGAGGTGAACACGCTCAGACCACTGGTCGGATCGGCGTAGACCGGCGTGCCCCGCCCGACCGCCTCGGCATGACGCCGCAGGATCTCCGCCCGCTGCGGGTCGCGTGCCTTCAGCCGACGAGGGTGAGGTGTGTCCCGCCAGTCGGCGCGCAGTGTTGGTGGCTCGTTGGACATGGGGTGGTCAAGACTGCGCGTCAGCGGTGTCGGTGGGCATCGAACCGACAGTGAACCGGGCCGGCACATGGTCGCAACAGTTGGGTGTGAACGGTTCGGTGGCGAACGAGTGGATGGGGGACGGGTGAGGGCTGAGCGAGTGAGGGTCATCGACGATCGACGCCGCTGGTTCTCGACGTGGTGGTCGGTCCCGCTGGGAGCGTTGGCCGGTTGCGCGCTCGGCGTGCTTGCTCGCCTGTGGATGCGCTGGATCTCGACCGAGCCCGAGTTCAGTTGGGGAGGCACGATCGGCATCGTCGCGTCGTTCGGTGTGTTCGGCGCCGCGCAGTCGTCGGCAGCGATCGCGCGTCGGCGTTGCGCACGCCCGGGCACGGTTGCGTGCTCGAGGGTGGCTGCCGCGTTGTTGTCGCTCGGGTTGTTCGGTGCGGCCGGGGCGGTGATGCTGCCGACGGTGTTGTTCGGATCGCTGGCCGTCTGGCGCCCCCGTGCGCCACTCGCGATCCGATTGGTCTTCGCCGTGCTCGCGCTGCCGGGCGTCGTGTTCGTCTCGGTCGGCATCGTCGACGATCACGGCTGGAGTGTCGTCTCGGTCGCCCGCATCGTCGCGTTCCTGGCGATCTATGCCGTCGTCGTCGCCGCGACGTGGCCCACGACGGCGCCGGTGCGCGATGGTTGGCGACCGTCTCGTCGCCTCGTGGTTGCTGTTGCCCTCGTGATCGCTGCATTCGTTGGGCTGGCGCTCTGGTTCGGTGGCATCCAGACCTGATCGGAGCGACCGGCGTGTTCAGGGCAATCGTGCGGCGACCGCCAGGCCGGCATCCCATCCGGGCGCGCGGCCTCCATCGGGACTTCGCAGCACGGAGGTGTCGATGCCCGCGCGTGCCAGTGTCCACGAGATCACCGAGTTGGAGTTCCACATCTCGCCCGCATCGAGTTCGTCGCGCCCCCAGACGGGGGTGGGCACCGACGCGAGGACGTCGAGAACGTGGCGGACCGATGCGGTGTCGTTCGCGATGCGGACCGGGCTGCCGACGGCGTACGGAAGATCAGGGATCAGCCCGTGAGGCCAACGCCGGACTTCGTAGCGGAAGGTGCGTAGCGCTCCCAGCGGTCGCAGGCCGACGCACCCTTCGGCCACGACGCCGCGCTGCGTGCGACCGTGCTCGTCGGGCACCGGTGCCATCTCGATGGTGGTGAGGGTGGCGCCGTCCGACGCGATGAGCGCCGAGTGGTAGAGATCGCATCGGGGCCGGCGCTGAGCGATCGCGCTGAGCAGTTCGAACGTGCGGCCGCTGAATCGCACGGTGCGGGCCCCCGCCCCGAGCGGGATCCAGTACAGGTCGAGGTGCATCGTCGTCTCCTCGGAGTCGGAGTACGCCATCACTCCACGTCTACTCCGATGAAGTCGGCGACGACAGGGGCCAAGGACCGATGCTCGCCGGGCGTTCAGGCCTCGGCGACGGCGTCCACCGTGTCCAGCGCGCCGACCGGGGCGTCGGAGCGAGATGCACGCCGGAGCAGCATGTAGCCGAGTACACCGGCGACGGTGCTGGCTGCGAGGATGCCGAGCTTTGCGGATCGCAAGAGGTCGGGTTCGTCGAACGAGAGCCCGGCGACGAACAACGCGACGGTGAACCCGATGCCGGCGGTCGCTCCGATGCCGACGACGTGCCCCCACGTTGTTCGCGGCGGGAGTCGTCCGACGCCGAGGCGGACGGCGAGCCAGGTGAACGCGACGACACCGACGAGCTTGCCGACGACCAGACCGAAGAACACCCCGGCGAACACGTTCTGATCGAGCCCTTCGGTCGAGACCTTCACGCCCGCATTCGCGAGGGCGAAGATCGGCACGATGACGAACGCGACCCAGGGTCCGAGTCGGTGTTCGATCCGGTCGAGCGGTGACGCGACTTCGCGTACGTAGGCGGTGATCTGCGTCGGTACCGGATGCTCGTCCTGCTCGAAGTGCTCGACGAATTCCTCGATGGCTTCGCCGATGCGGCTCGGATCGTGGAACGGTTCCGCTGGTGTGAGCAGGCCGAAGATGACTCCGACGATCGCAGCTTCGACGCCGGCTTCGTGGAACGAGTACCAGCACACCGTGCCGAGCACGATGTACGGAACGAGCGAGCGGATCTCGAGTTTCCGCGCGATCACGGCACCGCCGACGCATGCCGCGCCGACGCCGAGCCAGATGGGGCTCACACCTTCGGCGTAGAAGACGGCGATCACGATGATGCCGCCGATGTCGTCGACGACGGCGAGGGTCAGGATGAAGATGCGCACACCGAGTGGTACTCGGCTGCCCACGAGCGTCACCACGCCGACGGCGAATGCGATGTCGGTTGCGACCGGTACTCCGAAACCGCCGGTCGCTCCACCCAGATTGATGATGATGTAGATCGCGGCGGGGACGATCATCCCGCCGAGGGCTGCGAGTGCAGGCAGTGCCGCCGCGCGCCGGTCGCGTAGTTCGCCGTGGACGAGTTGGCGTTTGATCTCCAGCCCGACGACCAGGAAGAACAGCGCCATCAACCCATCGTTGATCCAGTCGTGCAGTGAGAGATCGAGATCGACGATGTCGCCGATGCGCAAGCTGATCGCGGTGTCGAAGAGTTCCCGGTACGAGGCCGACCACGGTGAGTTCGCCCAGATCAGCGCGATCACGGCGCCGGCCAGCATGACGACGCCACCGGCTGTTTCGAGGGCGGCGAACTGCTGAGCCGGCTGGATGATCGTGCGAGGAATGCGGCGGTCCGAGGCCGAGTACGGTCGCTTGAGGTCGTGTTGCACGACGACAGTCAAGCGCTCCGAGGTCGCCGCGATGCAAACGGAGAGCCATGTGTCGCGGCGGGCATCGTGAGTCCTGGGTTCGCCTACGCTCGCCGGGCATGGCGCACCCGCACATGTTCGACGACGATGACTCCGTTCTGGAACGGGTTCGCGAGCTGGCGGCAGCGTTGCCCGGCTCCGACGAGAAGGTGTCCCATGGACGCCCGGCCTTCTTCACCAAGAAGGTGTTCGCGTACTACGGCGGGTCGCTGAAGGTCGACGGCGAGTGGATCCAGCATCCCCAGTCGTTGATGCTGCGCCCGGACGAGAGCGATCGGCGGGCGCTGCTCGAAGACTCACGAACGTTCGTGCCCGCCTATCTCGGCGTATCCGGTTGGATCGGCATCGACCTCGACGACGCCACCGACTGGTCGGAGATCGCCGAGTTGCTGGACGCTTCGTACCGGCTGACAGCGCCGAGATCGAGCATCGCCGAACTCGACGCCCGGGACTGACCGGACCGACGCGTCTCGGCGTATTCGGGACGCGTCCGCGGTACGTGGCGACGAAGGCAAAGGTTTGGTGAGCCCCGACCTGATCCGAAATCGGTGGTGGGTATCCTCACGCGGGCGTCATCAAACCGCAATAAAAGACATCAAATCGAAACAATGGTCGGGCGGCCGAGGAGGAGATCCCATGTCGTTCAGCGACCTCAGAAATCATGTTCGGACGGCTCGTCGAGCCCGTCGTGCGCAATTCGACCATCCCCGACGGAGCGACGCGGTGTCGTCGGCGATCGTGTTCTTCCCGATCCGGCTGTTCCTCATCGCAGGATGGCTGCGCGCCGGTGCCGAGAAGATCATCGAACCGGCCTGGTGGCGCGGCGACACGTTGCGCTCGTTTCTCGAGGTACAGCACGATGTCGCGCTGCCGTACTTCCATCCGGTCATGGAGCACGTCATCGCTCCGTTCGCCGTCGAGGTCGCGGCGATCGTTGCCGTCGCACAGATCCTGATCGGGCTCGCGATCCTCTTCGGCCGGCCCCTTCGACTCGCCCTGTGGTGCGCGGTGGTCCTCAACGTCGTGTTCGTCCTGGCCGGACGCGTCAACCCCTCGGCGTTCTACCTCGTCATGGAGGCGGCGTTGCTCTACGGGGTGTCGGTCGGGCTGTTGGCCGATCGCCGTAGCGAACCCTCGACGCGCACGCTCGGCTTCGTCGTCGGATGGTTGGCACTTGCCGCAATCAACGTGCCGTTCATCACCACGATCGAGCCCGCGAAGGTGATCGAGGATCCGGCGATGATGCTGACGTTCCTGGGCGTCGTCGTTGCCACCACGTCGCTGTTGCGCTGGGCGTACGACCGTCGGTGGGCGTTCAGGATCGTGATCGGATCCGATCTGGAACCGCTCTGGTCGTGGTTGCTGTGTCGTCGCCGCCCCGCCGTGGTCGCGATGACCCGTGAAACGGCCACGCCGTTCGGCGACGGCGATCAGGACGAGGCGCTCGTCTGGGCCGCACCGGATCTGGTCGACAGTACGACGAGTCCGTGACCGCCGAAGGCGGCGACTCGTTCCGACGTCGTCGCCTGTGGATCTGGCGCCTGTGGATCTAGGGTGAGCGACGTGACCGGATCTCGCAGGTTTCGCATGGGCAGGCTCGATCACGTGCACATTCGAGTTCCCGACCGCGCCGAGGCCGCAGCCTGGTATTTCGAACATCTCGGCTTCGAGCCGGTGGAGGAGTACGAATTCTGGGCCACGGACGTCGAGGGCGGCCCGCTGCAGATCTCCGCTGATGGCGGCACGACGATGCTGGCGTTGTTCCAGACCAGCGAGGGACACCCGATGGTCGCCCAGCAGACCGGTGTCGCCTTCAGCGTCGACGTCGAGACCTTCGCCGCCTTCGCTCGCTCACTTCCCGGTGCGATCAACAGCCCGAGCGGTCGACCACTCGTTGCCGACGACCTGATCGACTTCGACATGTGCTGGGCATTCGATCTGGCCGATCCGTGGGGCAATCAGTACGAACTGAACTGCTACGACTACGAGCGCGTGCGGGTGGAGCTGGTCGTGCGAGATGGGATCGAGCCCGTGCGGTACTGGCCTCGCGAGCTCTACGACTCGAGAGGCTGAGCGGCGCCGGGCCGGACGCCGGGCTCCTCCCCCTCGATGGCCGCCTTGAGGTTGGCGAGGGTCGTCTCGCAGGCCTGTTCGAGGTTGTCGCGTCGGCCCTCGATGCGCCCCGGGTAGATCTCGGGGTGGGCGAGCAGGGGAGCGTCGAACGACTCGGTGACCACGCACCCGTCGCCGTCCGGTTCGACGAGGTAGCTCCAGGTGGTGGCGTGCTCGAAGTCGGGCGGGACCGCGTACGCGAAGTACCGGTCGGGCTCGAAGTCGGTGACGACGCAGTCGGCGTGCCACTCGTAGTCGCCGGCCTTGTTGTGGCCACGGAACGACACGCCGACGGCGAGGCGATCGAAGCCTTCGTGGAAGTCGCAGCGCATGTTCTCGGGGCTGAGTTCGGGCAGCTTGGTCAGGTCGGTGAGGTGGGCGAACACCTCGTGCGGCGACGCGTTGATGCGCACGCTCGCTGACCCCCGTGTCGGTGATGGTTCCATTGGGTGTCCTTTCCCCGGTCTGGGCCGCAGCGTAGGACGACGTGCCGGTGAACTCGTCGCCGAAGATTTCCAGGATTTCCCAGAGGTGCACCGTCGCCTGAGCGGCGATGAGTTCTGCGATGAGGTTTCGGCCTGACAGGTGGGCGCGAACCTCATCGCACGGGTGTTGGTTGGTTCTGCGATGAGGTTTCGGCCTGACAGGTGGGCGCGAACCTCATCGGAGTGGGGGTTGGGCCGTCGCGATCGCAGGGTGCCCGTGCTCTGGTGCGGCGTGCGCAGCGGGGATCGGGCAGCATGATCGGGCGGGCCACCAGCGAGGTCGCGACTCCGGCGGAGGCCGGCACGTTCATGCAGCACGATCACGATCACCACGACCACCACGCCGCTCACGTCGCCGGCGCCGACGAATCGGCGGCGCCGAGGAAGCCGAAGCAGGAGCAGGAGGACGCGTCGATCGAGGTCAGCGAGGTCGCGCCGGGGGTTGTTCGGACCCAGCTCCCGATCAGCATGCCGGGGCTCGGACACGTGAACTGTTACGTGCTGGAGGACGAACGGGGGATCGCCGTCGTCGATCCCGGCCTGCCCGGGGAGGACTCGTGGGGCCATCTCGTCGATCGCCTCGCCCGCGCCGGTTACGTCGTCGACGACGTGCACACGGTCGTGATCACCCACTCGCACCCCGATCATTTCGGCGGGGCGATGCGGCTCCACCATGAGACCGGCGCGGAGATCGTCACCCATGAGACGTTTCGCACCATCTTCGACACGTCCGACCTCGACGACCACGAGGATTCCGAGGAGCTCGACGTGAACTCCGCCGACGACCGCAATGCCGCGATGGAGCGGTACTTCGCCAAGCCGTCACCGTGGGGAGGGCGCAGAGCCGGTCCGTCACCCGAGTTCATGGAGCGCATGCGCAAGGCCGGTGGATCGGCGGGATCGATCTTCGCGACGCCACGGCCCACGCAGCCCTTGGTCGATGGTCAGACGATCAAGCTGGCGCGACGCGAATGGGTGGCGATGCACACGCCGGGCCACACCTACGACCACCTGTGTCTGTACGACCCCGAGTTCGGCGTGGTGCTGACCGGCGACCACGTGCTCCCGTCGATCACGCCGCACATCAGTGGACTGACACCGCAGGCCGACCCGCTCGCGCAGTTCTTCGACTCGCTGAGACGCATGGCAGCGATGGCCGATGTGTCGATCGCTCTGCCTGCGCACGGCCACCCGTTCGAGGATCTGGGCGGTCGGGCCGAGCACATCATCGAGCATCACGAGGAACGTCTCGACGTCATCCGCGATGCGCGTGCAGATCTTCCGAACGGCACGGTCGCCGACTTCATGCGGGTGCTGTTCAAGGAGCGTTCGTGGGGTGAGATGGCCGAGAGCGAGACGTATGCGCATCTCGAGCACCTCCGCGAACTGGGCGAACTGCAGCGACACGTCGACGACGGGTTCGCTCGCTACATACCGATCGGTTGAGCGCCGGCCGGTGCGGTCGGCGTACGCTCGGGCTGTGCCGAGCGCGGCCGAGATCACGCGACATCACGAATGGGATCCGCCCGTTGGCGAGGAGATCTGGGTCGGTGGGGAACCTGCCAGCGCGCCCATCGTGGTCGTCGATCCTGATCCGTCGTGGCCCGAGGCCTACGCCGCGGTCGTGCGGCGCGTGCGTCGCGCGCTCGGCGGACTCGTGCTCGAACTCGATCACGTCGGATCGACATCCGTTCCGGGCCTGTCGGCGAAGGCGGTGATCGACGTCGACCTCACCGTCGCCGACTCCGCCGACGAGGACGCGTACGTCGGCGCGCTCGAGGGAGCCGGGTTCCGTCTGATCATCCGAGAACGGGGCTGGCACGAGCACCGAATGCTGCTCGGCGACGACCCTCGGAGCCACCTGCACGTGTTCTCGCCGGGCTGCCCCGAGGTCATCCGGCACCGGATGTTCCGGGACTGGTTGGCCACGCACCCTGACGACCTCGCCATGTATGAGCGTGTCAAGCTCGATGCGGCGACCGCGGCCACGGCGGCAGGGGAGAGCGGTATGGACTACAACCGGCGCAAGCAACTCGTCATTCGGGAGATCTACGACCGGATGTTCCGTGCGCAGGGCCTGATCTGACGCCTCGGCCGATGGCTTCCCTCGTCGCTCGTGCCGAAGCGTCAGACCGTGTCGGCCGAAGATGATCCCGCCCGGGTCAGTGATCCGCGGCCCAGATGTCACGCCACACCCGCCATGCCCCGGCGGAGTCACGGCGATAGATGTTGATGCCGTTGCCCGTGTCGACGGCGGGTTCGCCGCCGGCGCGTGGCGTGTCGACGGAGCGGAAGCGGTACCACTCGTATGCCAGGTCACCCTCCACGACCAGTTCGGTCGTCGTCTTGGTCCAGGCGGTCTCGATGGCAGCGAAGTAGCCGTCGACCCACGCGCCGACCGCCGGCTTGCCGACGATCGGCTCGCTGTTGGGCGGCATGAACACGATGTCGTCGGTGACGGTGAGAAGGAACCGGGCGGTCTCGTTCGAGTTGATGGCATCGACGTATGCGTCGTGGGCCTCGTGGACGGTGGCATCGGAAGTCAGGGTGGTGTCGGACATGTTCGTGCTCCTGTGGTTGGTTGGTCCGGTGGTTCCGGACGACCCCGATGGTGCGCCCCGTCTGCGTCGGGTACATCGGCCAGCTGGCATATTCCTCGGTCGCCGCCGCCGGCTCGTGCGGTATATGCCACCTGGCAGATGTCGTGAGTGCAGTACGGCATCACGATGGCGACATGGACAACCGCCTCACCCGCACGTCAGAATCGCCCATGGCCCAAGTGCCCGTCGTCGCTGCAACGCTCCCCGATGGGACGGTCACGCTGCTGATGACCGACGTCGAGGGCTCGACGGTGCTCTGGGAGGCCGACCCGGCGGCGATGGCGGTGGCGATGGCCCGACACGACGAGTTGATGCGCGCCGCAATCGACCTGCATGGTGGCGTGAGGCCCGTCGAGCAGGGCGAGGGTGACAGCGTGGTCGCCGCCTTTCGCAGTGCCACCGACGCGGTCGTTTGCGCGCTCGACGTCCAGCGAGCGTTCGCTGCCGAGAATTGGTCCGGTGGAACGCCGATCAAGGTGCGCATGGCGGTGCACACCGGGCAGATCATGTTGCGCGACTCGGGGAACTACTTCGGGCCGACGATCATCCGTTGCGCCCGGTTGCGGTCGCTCGCTTCGGGCGGACAAGTCCTGGTGTCTGCCACGACCCGCACGGTGGTCGCCGAGGCGCACGAGTCGGAGGTCGACTTCCTCGACGTGGGCTCGCACCACCTGAAGGGCTTCGATCGGTCCGAACGGGTGTGGCAGTTGACCCATCCGGAACTGGAGCGTGAGTTCCCCCTGATTCGTTCGGTCGGTGCTGCGCTCACGAACCTGCCCGCGTCGCTGTCCACGTTCGTCGGCCGGGAGTCGGAGGTGAACGTCATCCGCAGGGCCATCGCCGACAATCGGCTCGTCACGCTGACCGGTGCCGGTGGCTGCGGCAAGACCCGCCTCGCGTGCGAGGTCGGTTCGGCCGAGCTCGGTGCGTTCGACGACGGGGTCTGGATCGTCGAACTCGCTGCCGTCGCCAGCGGCAACCTCGTCGCTCACGCGATTGCCGGAGCGTTCGGGATCCGCGAGGAGTTCGGCCGGCCGATGATCGACACGTTGGCCGGACAGCTCCAGGCCCTGACCACCCTGATCGTCATCGACAACTGTGAACAGGTGCTCGGCGACGTGTCGACGGTCGTCGAGCGGCTCCTCCAACAGTGCCCGGCGGTTCGGGTGATCACCACCAGCCGCGAGGCCCTTGGCCTCGTCGGCGAGGTGACGTGGCGGGTGCCGTCGCTCGACGAATCGACCGGGATCGAACTCTTCGTGCAACGGGCTCGTAGCGCACGCCCCGGCTTCGATCCGACCTCCGCCGAACTCTCCGTGATCGGCGACATCGTCGCCCGCCTCGACGGCATTCCGCTGGCCATCGAACTGGCCGCCGCTCGGGTTCGCATGATGAGTCCGGACCGGATCGCTGGAGCGATCGACGACCGATTCCGACTCCTGACGGGCGGAAGTCGCACGGCGATGGCCCGTCAGCAGACCCTGGAGGCATCGGTCGAGTGGAGCTATGACCTGCTGGACGAGGCGGAGCAGCTGCTGGCCCGCCGGCTCTCGGTGATGCACGGGTTCACGCTCGAGGCCGCGGAGGAGATCGCTGGTGATGATCTGCTCGACCGATACGCGGTTCTCGACGTGCTCACGCGTCTCGTCGACAAGTCGATCGTGCAGTTCGGGCGACCGGATGTCGGCTACCGGTTCCTGGAGACGGTGCGTCAGTACCTGCAACGGCGGCTGCTCGAATCCGGAGAGATGACGTCAGTCCGCGAGCGACACCTCGACTACTTCCTCTCGCTGGCCGAGACCGCTGCTCCGGACGTGGCGTTCGGCGAGAGTGCCGCGCTTCTCTCGATATTGGAGTCCGAGAACGACAATCTCGAATTGGCGCTGGAGTTCGCCGATGGTTCGAACCGTCGCGAGCAGGCACTGCGTCTGGCGACTGCCCTGACGTTGTTCTGGGAGCTGCGTGGCCATCTGGGGCGAGCCGGTCGATGGTTCGCCCGATTGCTCGACCAGCCCGACGTCGAGCCGACACGTCACCGGGCACGCGCTTGTTGGGGCGCCGCTCACGTGGCCTTGTACGGCGGTGACTTCGAGACGATGACGGTACGGGCTCCCGAGGCGCTCGAGATCGCCGAACAGGCCGGCGACGACTGGGCCCTCGCTCGTGCGCTGAACACCCTCGGCTTCGCCACGGGGGTCATGACGCCCTACGAGGCGCCGCCGCTGCTGGAACGCAGCATCGAGCTCGGGCTTCGCAGCGGTGACCATTGGTCGGTGCTCAACAGCCGCAAGATGCTCACGGTGACGTGTTGGGTGACTCACGACGATGTCGCGGCGGCGGATGATCTGGAGCAACTGCGGCTGGATGCCACCCGGCTCGACGCCGCCTATTTCCTGGCGTGGTACCACGGCCTGGTGGGGATGTTCCTCGCTCGCCGTGGCGACGTGACCGCGGCGCGGCTGAACCTGGAGACATCGATCGAGTTGTGCGACGGCTTCGGTGAGCCGATCACCGGTTCGATGGTTCGGGCCTGGCTCTGGTCGGTCGACATCGCACAGGGGAAGTTCACCGAGGCCGAGGCCGAGTCGGCGACCCTCCTCCAACGGGCGAGCGCGACGGGCGGCGAGTTGGCGGTTCCCGATCTCTTGACCAACCTGGCGTGGGTCGCGATCGCGCGCGGCGACGCCGCCGGCGCCATCGAGATCCTTGCGCCGAGGTATACGGAGTATCGCGAGCACGGGATCCCCTATTCGGCCGTGCTCGTGGGAACCGTCTTGGCCTCGGCTCGTCGCCGGGTCGGTGATCGGGACGCAGCGATCGAGTTGCTCGACGATCTCGCCGGTTTGGCGTCAGGATTCGACAACCACTGGATGCTGGCCCGGATCGAGCTGGAGCGCAGCTGTGTCGCCATGGAACGCGACGACCTCGACCTCGCCGAACGTCAGGTGCACGACGCGCTGGCGACGCTCGTGCGTATGGGCCAACGCCTCGATGTCGCGACGGCGCTCGATCTCTTGGGGTGCTTGGCTCGTCGAGCCGAGAGCGAGGTCGAGGCAGTTCGTGTGTTCGCGGCAGCCGCGGGCCTCCGTGATGTCATGTCGGTTGTTCCGCTGCCGCCCGACGCGGAATTCGTCCGCGCCGAGGCCGACCTCGTTCGCGAGTCGCTCGGCGAGGAGGATTTCGCCCGGCACTGGGCCGAGGGCTCTGCGTTGACCCTGGACGAAGCGGTCGAGTACGTGTCGAGGGCGAGAGGCGAGCGCAAGCGCCCGAGCAGCGGCTGGGCGAGCTTGACAACGACGGAACTCCGCGTCGTCGAACTGGTTGCCGAAGGCCTGACGAACCCTCAGATCGCCGAGAAGATGTTCATCGCGAGGGGCACCGTCAAGGTCCACCTCGGCCACATCTTCACCAAGCTCGGCGTGGTGAGCAGATCGGAACTCGCGGCGCAGGCGGCCCGCCGGTCTCCGGCCTGAACCAGACCGTTGAGTTCGACGTCGTCGTCAGCTCTTGGTCCGTTGGGCTTCGTAGTCGGCGATGGCGGTGAGCTGGGCGCCGAGCGTGGCGTCGACCCACTTCGATCCGGCGCCGACGATCTTGTCGTAGCTCGTCTGGACGGGTGCGGCCTGGCCGGTGAAGTGCGGCATCACCTCGTAGGCGAACAGTTCGTAGCTGTCCTTGGTGGCTTGCCAGTTGGCGAGGTCGGCGCCGAGGAAGAGGTACGCGCCGAACCCGCCGGTCTTCTCCTGGAGGCGCTGGAGTTGGGCGATCGCCATCTCGGGTGTGCCGATGACCATGCGGCCGGACTCGTTGGCGTAGTCGATGAACTCGTCGTAGTCCGACGGTGGTGGTGGGGCCGAGGGGTCGCCCATCGGGATGATGTGGCTGAGGTACTCGAAGACCCACTGGAGCCCGTAGCGGCAGTTCTCCTTGGCCTGCTCGACGGTCTCGGCGATGTGCATCGGGCCCATGAGCCGCCATTTCGCGCGGTCGACGACGTGGCCGTGGTGGGTCGCTTCGTCGTTCCAGACCTTGAAGTTGTAGTCGAGCACTTCGAACGCGGCCGGCTCGGTGGCGGCGATGGAGAGCATGCCGGTTCCGTACCGACCGGCGAGCTTCGATCCCGATGGCGAGATGCTCGATGCGACGGCGATGTCGAAGTCGCTGTACGGGCGGATCTGCAGGACCGCTTCGTCGCAGGTGAACCAGTCGGTCTTCGCGGTCACCGTCTCGCCGGCGAACAACCGCATCATCACGTCGAGTGATTCCTCCATGCGCGGCCGTTGCTGCATCGGGTCGATGCCGAGCATCATCGCGTCGGAGGTGAGTTGGCCGGGTCCTGCGCCGAACATCATCCGCCCGCGGGTGAGGTGGTCGAGCATCACGATTCGATCGGCGAGGACGAACGGGTGGTGATACGGCAGGGAGTTCACTCCGGTGCCGAGCTTGATGTGCTTCGTCCGTTCGGCGGCGGCGGCGATGAACACCTCGGGGCTGGCGATCAGTTCCGAACCGGCGGAATGGTGCTCGCCGATCCATGCCTCGGCGTAGCCGAGCCGGTCGAGGTGCTCCATCAGTTCGAGGTCGCGCTGCAGTGCCAGCGTCGGGTTCACCCCGGTCTTGTGCATCGGCGGCAGGAAGATCCCGAAGCGCAGAGGTGAGTCCAGAGGTTGGAGTCGTGGCATCTCCCGATCATTCCATGAACGAGCTCGGCGAAGCGCCCTCGGGCGCAGCCGGCCGTCCTCGGACGTGACCTTGTGCCCTGAGGAACACCCACAACCGATCGCACACTGAGGTGGTGGACAATTCACGCACCGTCGGAGAATCGCGAGTGTCGACGGGAACCTCATGACCGCGACCGATCAACCGCAGGTCGCCGAGGCCGATGTGCTGCATCGTCTCTCGCTGCTCGACCGGTTCCTGCCGGCGTGGATCGGCGCGGCGATGATGCTCGGGCTGGTGCTCGGAGCGGCCATTCCGCAGCTCGACGATTGGCTCGACAGTGTCAAGGTCGGCACGGTGTCGCTCCCGATCGCCATCGGTCTGCTGTTGATGATGTATCCGGTGCTCGCCAAGGTGCGCTATCGACGGCTCGACGAGGCGATGAGCGACCGTCGCTCGATGACGGTGTCGCTCGTGCTCAACTGGGTCGTCGGACCGGCGGTCATGTTCGCGTTGGCCTGGTTGTTCCTGTCGGATCTGCCCGAGTACCGGACCGGTCTGATCATCGTCGGCCTGGCTCGCTGTATCGCGATGGTGCTGATCTGGAACGATCTCGCCTGCGGTGATCGGGAATTGGCGGCGGTGCTCGTGGCGATCAACTCGCTGTTCCAGATCGCGTGCTTCTCGCTGCTCGGCTGGTTCTATCTCGAGTTGCTGCCGGGCTGGCTCGGGCTCGACACCGAAGCGCTCGATGTGTCGATGTGGGAGATCGCGAAGGTCGTCCTGGTGTTCCTCGGCATCCCGCTCGCCGCCGGGTTCCTCACCCGCCTGATCGGGGAGCGGACCAAGGGAACCGAATGGTACGAACAACGCTTCCTGCCCCGTCTCGCCCCGGTCGCGCTCTACGGCTTGCTGTTCACGATCGTCGTGTTGTTCGCGCTGCAGGGCGACAAGATCACCAGCGAACCGTGGGATGTGGTGCGCATCGCGCTTCCGCTGCTCGCCTACTTCGCGGTCATGTGGTTCGGCTCGTTCTTCCTCGGCTTCCGCCTCGGGTTTCCGTACGAACGCAACACGTCGATCGCGTTCACGGCCGCAGGGAACAACTTCGAGCTCGCGATCGCTGTCTCGATCGGCGTGTTCGGCGTGACCTCGGGCGAGGCGCTCGCCGGGGTGGTCGGCCCGCTGATCGAGGTGCCGGTCCTGGTCGGGCTGGTGTACGTGGCGCTGTGGGCCCGCCGCCGGTTCTACAAGCTGGCTTCGATGGCGGCGATCAGCCCGGGGTCGTCGGGGGCTGTCAGCGGGGAGTAGCGGGTGATGGTTCCGTCCGGCGCGATCAGGAACTTCTCGAAGTTCCAGCGGATGTCACCGCTGTGGTCCTCGGCGTCGGCGACCTTGGTGAGCTCGTCGTAGATCGGGTGGCGGTTGTCGCCGTTGACGTCGATCTTCTCCATCATCGGGAACGTGACGCCGTAGGTCGTCGAGCAGAACGTCTGGATCTCCTCAGCGGTGCCCGGTTCCTGTTCGAGGAACTGGTTGCAGGGGAAGCCGATGACCGTGAAGCCCCGATCGCCGTACGTCTTCTGCAACTCCTCGAGTCCGGCGTACTGAGGGGTCAGTCCGCATTTCGAGGCGACGTTGACGGCGAGGATGGCTTGCCCGGCGTATGCGGCGAGGGAGGTGGGTTCGCCCTGGAGGGTGTGGATGGGTTCGTCAGCGATCGACATGGAACGAGATTCTTGCCGACGCCGCCCCGGCTTGTCGTGTCGGCGGTGTCGTCGAGTCCCGTGGGTCTCGAATTCTCCGAGGACCCCTTCGTGGAGCTTGGGGGAATCGAACCACCTTGCACGAATCTTCCCCCGCCCTGGTCAGAGCGTTGCACCCCTGCTCAGCACCGTTTTTCGAGTGTCCGTTGTTGACCGTGAGTGACCGTTGGTGGCCGGTGTT